>NZ_CP046401.1:6008700-6609570 GCF_009762775.1 Maribellus comscasis
TTGACGATATATTGTCAAAAATTGAACAAGAGGATGATGTATTCAAAAGTCTCTGCACGATAGCGTTATACACCTTGAAGATGGTGGGTAAAACAAATCCGTCTTATGTACACGATCTGAAGAAGTACCACAATTCAGAGTACCGTAAAATAATTGAGTTTCGGGATAACAAGCTTTTTAAAACGTTTGAAAATTGCCTTAAAAAGGGAATTAAAGAAGGGATGATTATAGAGGACACCGATATCCGATGCGCTTTTTTTAATCAAATGTTAAAGATTTCCATTCTTAATTCTGAGTCCGATTTCGATTATGTTGGTTCTCCCTCTGTTCAGAAAATGTATAAAATGATTTTAAATGACATTCGGGGGATTACCACAATGAAAGGACATGAAATTTTGGAACAGAATTACGAAACACTTCTCCATCTGAAATAGAAAACCAAAAAATAGTTATCCAAAAGTTGACAAACAATTAAAATTAGTTTATATGAAACGAAAACAGATTACTTTCTTCATTCTCGGGCTCTTGCTTTTCCATGGGGTTTATGCCCAGGAGAAGTTAACGCTTGATATTGAAGCGGCCAAAGAGTATGCTTTGAATTTTAACAAAACGGTTAAAAATTCGGGGCTTTCTGTTGTGCAATCGCAGGAACAGCTGCGGGAAGCCATCGCCTCCGGATTACCACAGGTTAATGCAACAACCGACTATTCAAACTCGCTTGGGGCGGAAATTAGCATTCAGTTTGACGAAAATGCACCCGCATCAAAAATCCCGATTAAACCAACCAGCAACTTTAATTTGCAGGTAGGTCAGTTGATTTTTAACGGAAGTTACATTGTGGGTATTCAAACAGCAAAATTATACCAGAAAATGACAGAAAAAAACCTGGAAAAAACAGAACAGGATATCGTTAGCCAGGTGATTGAGAGTTATTATTTGGTGCTGGTTTCCGGGGAGTCCTTAAAAATCCTGGAAGCCAATATGGAAAATCTCCGGGAGATCTACAAAAAAACTGAACCCATGGTCTCGGTAGGAATGATGGAAAAAGTCGAGCTCGACCAGTTGTCTGTTCAGGTGAACTCGTTAAGCAACGCTTTAAAATCAGCTGAACGTCAATACGAAATGACGCAAAACATGTTGCGTCTGCAATTGGGAGTTTCTGCAGATACAGAACTGGAACTCACAGAAAAGCTGGGAGATATTATGGGAGATACCAATTTGAATCCGGCAGTGGAAGGCTCTTTTGATATTGTTCAAAACATCGATTATCAATTGATGAATGTACAGGAGGATATGTCGGAAAAACAGGTTGATTTGCAAAAAGCTGCTTATTTGCCAACTGTTTCCGGCTATTACAATTACACCTACAAAATTCTGAAACCCGCATTTGATATGTCGCCGGCACACATGGTTGGTCTACAAATGAATATCCCTGTTTTTTCAAGCGGAGAGAGAAGGGCGAAAGTGCGGCAGGCAAAAATTGATCTTGAAACGGCCAAAAACAACAAAGCGATGCTTGAAGACCAATTGTCAATTCAGTACAAACAGCTGAAATTTAATCTTTTGAGCGCAATAGAAAGTTTTGAAACGCAAAAAAAGAATGTAGAGGTTTCGCGTGAAGTTTATAAAAGCTTAAAAACCAAATATGAGCAGGGTGTTATCTCCAGTCTTGAACTCACAACCGCAGATAATAATTACCTGAATGCGGAGTCGGATTACCTGACTTCGATGCTGGAAGTTTTAAGAGCTCAAAACGAGTTAAATACGCTAACGGGAATAGTAAACAATTAAAAAAACTATAATAATGAGACGATTAAACATTTATACAACTATGCTTTTTGCGTTGCCGGCAGTTTTATTCTCCTGCACAGAAAAGCCTGCAGAAAATACTTCGGAAGGGGTTCAAAAAGCCAAAAAGGAAGTTGTGCGGGAAACGATACTTACTGAAGAAGAAATTTCCCGTTCAATTGAATACAGCTCAACATTTGAACCTTTTGAAGAAGTGCATTTGGCACCAGCTTCGCCCGGGAAAATAGAATCAATTCCGGTTGAAATAGGAGATAAGGTGAGTAAAGATCAGGTTTTGATTAAGATGGATGATACTCAGTTACTTCAATCAAAAATTCAAATGAATAATTTACAAACCGATTTTTCGCGATTGGATACACTGCGTAAAGTAGGAAGCATTGCCCAGCAACAGTACGATCAGATGGAAGCACAATACGAAGTTGCTCAAAAAAATGTGAAACATTTGGCCGATAATACAACCATTACAGCGCCTTTCTCCGGAGTTATTTCAGGCAAATATTTTGAAAATGGCGAAATGTATTCTGGGTCTCCGATTGCAAGCGTTGGAAAGGCGGCAATCGTTTCTTTGATTCAGATAGACAAATTGAAAGCAATTGTAAGTATTTCGGAAAAATATTTTCCAAATGTAAAAAAAGGCATGGAGGCAAAAATTAGAGTTGATGTCTACCCGGATATGGAATTCAGTGGAAAAATCTACCGTATTTATCCCACCATTAATCCGCAAAGCCGATCTTTTGATGTTGAAGTAAGTATTGATAACTCTAAAAATTTACTTCGACCGGGGATGTTTAGCCGGATTTCAATTGATTTGGAAGAGACAAATGCACTTGTTTTGCCGGCTGTTGCTGTATTAAAAATGCAGGGATCCAATGTTCGTTACCTCTTTGTTAATGAGAACGGAAAAGCGAAACGTATTGAAGTTGAGTTGGGGAAACGATTTGATGATAAGGTTGAAGTTATTTCCAATGAATTAAAAGTTGGTGATAAAGTAATTGTAAACGGGCAGGCCCGACTTCTTGACGGGGTTGAGATAGAAGTGGTTAATTAATTTTTGTTAACCCAATCAACGATAATTATTAAAAAAAGAATCAAATTATGAGTATATATAAAAGTGCAGTAAATAAGCCCATAACCACATTGATGATTTTTGTGGCTGTTGTTGTAATGGGCATATTTTCTCTCATAAACATACCAATTGATTTGTATCCGGATATGGAACCGCCTTATATTTCGGTAATGACTTCCTATCCGGGAGCAAATGCATCAGATATCGAAGCCAATATAACCAAGGTTTTGGAGGATGCTTTAAATTCGGTTGATAAATTAAAAGAAATAACCTCGGTTTCATCTGATAATTTATCTGTTATCTCACTTGAATTTGAATGGGAATCAAATCTTGATGAAGCTACAAACGACATCAGAGATGTGATTGACCGGGTATTTGACAACTTACCCGAAGGATGTGACCGCCCAACTATTTTTAAATTCAATACCAGTATGATGCCTATACTTTTTTATGCAATTACCGCAGAGGAAAGTTATCCTGGTCTTGAGAAACTGATCGATGAGAAAATTATAAATCCTTTAAATCGTGTAAACGGTGTCGGCTCGGTTTCAATGGTTGGAACACCCAAACGAATGATTTATGTTGATGTTGACCCGCAACGACTGGATGCTTACAATTTGACCATCGAACAACTTGGAAGTGTTATTTCTGCAGAAAATATGAACCTTCCATTGGGAAATGTGAAAATGGGAAAAATGGATTATCAGATTCGCGTTCAGGGAGAATTTAACGAAAGTGAGCGTTTAAAAAATCTGGTTGTAGCCAACTATGACGGGCGAACTGTTTATGTGCACGATGTTGCAACAGTGCGCGACACGTTGAAAGATGTAACACTCGAAGAAAAAATAAACGGTGAAAGCGGAGTCCGGATGTTTGTAATGAAACAGTCGGGAGCGAATACTGTAAAGGTTGCGCGCGATATAAAAGCAAATCTGGAAGAGTTAACAACTACTTTACCACCCGATGTAAAAATTGAGGAAATCTTTGATTCTTCAAAATTTATTAAAGGTTCTATAAGCAATCTTTCGCAAACCTTGATGTGGGCGATGATATTTGTAATTTTCGTGGTTTTGTTTTTCCTCGGACGCTGGCGGGCAACATTTATTATTGTTTTAACGATTCCAATATCGTTGATTGTGGCTTTTGTGTATCTCTATCTCACAGGAAGTTCGCTAAATGTAATTTCATTAACCTCACTTTCCATTGCGATTGGTATGGTGGTTGACGATGCGATTGTGGTACTTGAGAACATTACCAGGCATGTTGAACGTGGCAGTAGTCCGCGCGAGTCGGCCATTTACGCAACAAATGAAGTTTGGCTTTCGGTAATTGTTACTACACTTGTTGTTGTTGCCGTGTTTTTTCCACTGACGTTGGTTACCGGAATGACAGGTGTACTGTTTAACCAGTTGGGCTGGATTGTGACTATCACTGTTGTAACTTCAACGATTGCAGCAATTTCGCTTACTCCGATGCTCGCATCAAAGTTTTTAAGGTTAAGTGCAAAAAAGAAAAGGAGAAAATTAAGTTACGAAAATACCATTGAGAAGTGGATGGATAAGCTCGACAGTTTTTATGAACTTAGTTTGAGAAAATTACTGAAGTTCAAAACTGTTGTTATTATTTTTACACTGGCGATTTTTGTATCTTCCCTCTTTCTTGCCCGATTTATCGGAACCGATTTTATGCCGGAATCGGATGAAAGCCGAATGTCGGCAGCGATTGAGTTGCAATCGGGTTTAAGAGTGGAAGAAACAACACAGGTAACCAGAAAGCTGGAACAGCTAATTAATGAAAGGTATCCTGAGGTTACGCTTATTTCTTCTTCTTCCGGTTCCGACGATGAAGGAGGTTTTCTTTCCATGTTTAGTACTACCGGTTCAAACATCATAAACTTAACACTGGCTTTAAAAGATATTGAAGAGCGGGAAAGGTCGGTTTTTGAAATTGCCGATGATTTTAGAGAACAAATGGCTCTGTTCCCCGAAATTGTAACTGCTTCTATCTCTACCTCAACTCAAATGTTGGGGGGCTCCAATACTGTAGATGTTGAAATTTACGGGTACAATTTTGATGTGACAAACGCTTACGCTGAAAAAGTGCTGGAACGTTTGCGCGGAACAGAAGGAGCAAAAGAGGTTATCATTAGCCGGAAAAACGATAAGCCCGAACTCCAGGTCGTTCTGGATAAAGATAAACTTGCAGAACACGGACTTTCTACAGCACAGGTTTCAACATTTGTTCGGAACAGGGTTAATGGTTTAACTCCATCTTATTTTAAAGAAGAAGGGGAGGAGTACGATATTAAAATTAGGCTAAAAGAAGATTACAGAAATTCTATTTCAGATATTGAAGAGCTGACTTTGATGACTCCTGCCGGCCAGAAAATAAAGTTAAAAGAGGTGGGTAAAGTAGAAGAGTACTGGTCGCCACCGAGTATTGATCATAAAAGAAGAGAAAGAGTAGTTACCATCTCTGCTCTCCCTGACAAAGTCCCGCTGGGTGTGCTTGCAGCCAATATAAAAGCGGAGTTGGCCGAAGTACAACAGCCTCAGGAAATATTAACAACAGTTGGCGGTGCCTATGAAGACCAGCAGGAGTCGTTTACGGATTTGGTCATGTTGATGGTTTTAAGTTTAATTTTGGTTTATATTGTAATGGCCTCTCAGTTTGAGTCTTTGAGAATGCCTTTTATCATTATGTTCTCTATTCCTTTTGCTTTTACCGGTGTAATTTATGCTCTTCTTATAACACATACAACATTAAGTGTGGTGGCGGCGTTGGGAGCTGTCCTGCTTATTGGTATTGTAGTTAAAAACGGTATTGTGTTGGTTGACTATATAAACCTGATGCGTGACCGTGGCTACGAATTGTATGAAGCCATTGCTATGTCAGGTAAGTCGAGGTTGCGCCCTGTTTTGATGACTGCCATGACAACGATTCTTGGTATGTTGCCTTTGGCTATGAGCACGGGAGAAGGCGCTGAGATTTGGCGCCCGATGGGGATTACTGTTATCGGAGGGTTGATTGTATCCACACTGGTAACAATGATTATTGTTCCAACCATGTACGCCGTGTTGGCAAGTAAAGGCGAACGCAAAAAGAAAGAGAAGATTAGGAAACACTTTGTATTTATGGACAAGTAAATTTTTAAAAAAATGAAAGCTGTATTTATTGTCTTTAACCAGGCAAATACCGAAAGAGTAGAATATATGTTGGATAAATTGGAAATAAGAGGATATACATGGTGGAGTGATGTAATGGGGCGTGGCAGTGAAACCGGCGAACCACGAATGGGAACTCACACCTGGCCCGAATTAAATTCTGCTATTCTTACCATTGTTCCCGATGAAAAAGTAGATATTCTTCTCGAAAAAATAAAAAAGATGGATGATATTAATCTTGAAGTGGGTGTGAGGGCTTTTGTGTGGGAGGTTTTAAAAACAATTTAGTGATTGTAAAATTGTCGATTATTTACGGTAAACTGTGTGAAACTCGTTTTTAAGCTTGTTTCTTCAGAGCGTAAATGTCTATATTTTCTAATTACAGAATGCACATACTACAATATTTCGATTTATAATATTCGTGAAACATTTGAAAAAACTGAGTTCCGGGGCTTTTTGCTCCGGAATTTTGTTTTTATGGTCTATTAATTTCAGTTAAATTGAACTCTGTATCTATAAAAGATTTCGATTCGTCTAATATAATTATTTCTTCCCCTTCAAATCTCTACTTTCGGTTTCGAAATATATAATGCAATTAAATGTCATGAATAAAACTATTAGTGTTTTTGTTATTTTTATGCTTATCAGTTTGTTAAATTTTGGTCAGGAAAGCGAAAAGTCGAAAGTGTATTTTGGATTTAATGCGGGGATAGGACAAATGTCTAACGGGTATCGATTAACTCCGGATAAATACGATTTTTTATATTCAGAAGGAGATCTTCATTTTTCGGCGGGAACATATTTTTCTGTTTTTGTAACGGAAAGATTCCGGCCCCGTCTGGAATTTCGCTACTCAGAGATGAAATACCAGTTTAACTGGTCTGATACTTATTCGGGGTTTGACAAAACAGATACAAAACTGAATGCTTTAAATCTGAATTTAAATTTTGATTTTCTGTTGCTCAACGGAAATAAATTCCAGCTTTTTGCCTCTCCCGGTTTCATAAGTGAATTTATTGTTGGAGATCAAAGCAGAACTTATAAAACAGACGGAACCAATACTTTGAACAAATATACCGTTATTACCGACCAGTACCCTGATGCAAATACAGGAGCAAATTTTTCCGTTATAGTAAAATATAAATTGAACAAATATTTAGGGTTTACTTTAACACCGGGGTATAATTATTATTTCAAAGAATTTGTATCGGATAATGATAAAAAGTATAGCAAGTCGTTTTTAAATTTTGGAATAGAATACACATTTTAGCTCATCGTAAGCCATTTTTAAAAGAAAGGATAAAGCTGTTATTTTTAACAGCTTTTCTATTTCTTTTTCTTAAATATACTTTTAATTGCGTTCCAAAGTGGTCTCGCTTTTTTCTCTTCTACACTCTTTTCTTTTCTTTCTTTTAGCCCGGCATCATCTTTCCCACCAAAAATTTTAGCCAGATCAAAGAATTTTTTATCTGCCTCAAGAATTTCCTTGTATTGAGGCTCATCCAACATTGCAAGCAGTTCCGGTTCCGGCTGTTTAAATGTACTGTATTTCAGAGAAGCAAACTTTTGGTCGCGATACGTTTTATAGAAAAATTTTCCCACAATGGGCAAAGCCATGTATGCACCCTGTCCGTAGGTTGTTGTTCTGAAATGTACCCGGGGATCATCGGCGCCAACCCAACACCCTGTAACCAGGTTGGGGGTTATTCCTATAAACCAACCGTCTGAATTGTTTTGCGTTGTACCTGTTTTGCCGGCAAAATCTCCGGGAATGTGGTACACCGTTCGTATTCCCTTTCCGGTTCCGTCTTCAACAACAGCTTCCATCATATTGATAACAGCACGGCAATTTTCCGGTGACACCCTGGATTTTTTATAACCCGGGTAACCATAGGTTTCAAGTGTATTTCCGTTGTTATCCAGAATTTCAAGAAGATAATGTGCCTGAACCGGACTTCCGTCATTTACAATTCCTGCATACGCTTCCACAATTTCTTTTAACGAAATTGACGCTACTCCCAGCGCCAAACTGGGGGTTTGTGGCAAGTCGGCGGAGATTCCGAGATTTTCAGCCACATCGATTACATTAGAAACACCTGTTTCAAGCAACACATCAACTGAAATGGTGTTTATTGACTGGGCAAGGGCACCTTTCATTGTGTAATACCCCTGGTATTCTTCGTGCGAATTCCGGGGAGCCCAGTTGTCATAATCTTCATAAACTGTAAACTTGTTTTCAAAATACCGATCAGGCGACAACCCTGTTTCCAGCGCTGCCAGATATACAAAAGGTTTAAATGTGGAGCCTGTTTGTCGGGCAGCTTTAACATGGTCATATTTAAAGAAACGAAAATCGATACCTCCCACCCAGGCTTTTAAATCACCATTTTGAGGTTCAATGGCAATAAAACCGGCGTTTAACAGCTTCAGATAATGTTTTAGTGAATCAAGTCTTGTTGTTTGAATTTCTTTTAAATCATCCCAGGTAAAAAGGCTGGTTGTAATTTCTTTGTTGTAGCTGGCCAGAGCTTTGTCTATATCAATATTTGAGTTCCCGTTTTCCTTTTCAATTCTTCTTATTGCACTTCTGATTATTTCCGGATTTTCTCTAAAAATATCTCTCGACTTCCAGTGGTTATCAAAAACCTTTTGGAGGTTTTTCATGTATTCTTTAACCGACTGCTGGGCATAGTACTGGAGATTATAGTCAATTGTAGTTTTTATTTTTAATCCATCGGTATATAAATTATAATTTTCACCTTTTTCGTTGGTATTATTTTTACACCATTCCAGAAGCTGGGGCTTTAACATTTCCAGAAAGTATGGAGCCGGACCCTGGTTGTATGAAATCACTCTGTACTTAATTTCAAGCGGTTTTGCTTTGTATTTTTCGGCTTGTTCATTTGTGATATATTCATACTTTGCCATTTGGTCTATGACCAGATTTCTTCTGTTTAATGCATGTTCAGGATATTTTCTGGGATTATAATAGTTGTTTGCCTTTAATAATCCGACTAAAACAGCTGCTTCATGAAGTTCAAGATTGGCGGGTTTTTTTGAGAAAAATCGTTCGGCAGCCACTTCAATTCCATAAATATTTTCGGAGAATGGGACCGTATTCAGGTACATGGCAAGAATTTCCTGTTTTGAATAAATACGCTCAAGGCGGTAAGCGATGATAGCTTCACGAAGTTTGTTTACAGGCATAGAAAACGGGCCAAGTTCTTCACGGGGGAAAAGATTTTTTGCAATTTGCTGGCTAAGCGTACTTCCCCCACCGGCGCTTTTATCCTGAAGAAGTATGGATTTTACAAGAACGCGCAACAAGGCAATTTCATCAATTCCACGATGTTCGTAAAAACGGGCGTCTTCAGTTGCAATCAGGGCATTTATAACGTTTGGAGATATGGCCTCAAACCTTACATTACTTCTGTTTTCAACATAATACCGGCCAAGAACTTTTCCATCGGCCGAATAAACTTCAGAAGCAACAGGTGTGCTTATCTGTTTGAGCTGATAGGATGAAGGAACAGGGCCCAGTATACCTAGAAATACCAGTAAGAAAAAAATAATTCCCAACAACATCAGCGCACCCGCTGATTTTAATACAATAGGAAGTATTTTTCTTCTACCCGCTTTTTGTTTTGTTCGTGAAGAAGTTTTTTTTGTTGAACGTGTATTGCTGGTCTTTTTTGTTGCCATGTTTTATAATACAAAACTAAATAAATAACTCAATGGCAATAAAAATAGTATAAATCTATCGCCACTTTTGCAGAAATGATACGATATTTCAGTGTAAGCTCATATTAGTTGTTTTTGTAGTATTCAAGTGCTTTTGGCATAATCTTTTCCAAATCGCTTATTCTGTTTTCAGGGTTGGGGTGTGTCGACAAAAACTCAGGCCCTCCGCTTTGACCCTCCGCTTTCATTCTTTCCCAAAACAAAGGTGCCTCTGTTGGATTATAGCCGGCCATTGCCATAAAATATAAACCCAATTCATCGGCTTCACTTTCATGACTTCTGCTGTAAGGCAATATTACACCCAGTTGCGTTCCCACACCAAATGCAGTCATAACCAGGTTCTGGGTTTCTTCTCTTTTTTCTTCCAGCGCCTGCGACAAAGCCATTCCTCCCATTTGAAGAGCCATTTGCTGAGTTAGTCTTTCGTTACTGTGTTTGGCCACTGCATGTGCAACTTCGTGCGCCATCACTACGGCGATTCCGGCGTCGTCTTTACAAATTGGCATAATTCCTTCGTAAAAAGCAATTTTTCCTCCCGGCATACACCAGGCATTCATCGTTTCGTCCTGAATAACATTAAATTCCCATTCATATCCGTTAATCAATTCTCCACGTCCAATCTGATGGAGATATTCTTCAACTGCCGTTGAAATACGTTTTCCAACTCTGGTCACTGCATTTTTATAAGAAGTATTTTTCGACAAGGTCGATTCTTTTAATACAGTATCATAGTTTTCATTACTCAGAGATAACATTTCAGAAGATGGGATTGCAATAAACTGTTGCCTGTTTGTTAATGGAACAGTTGAACATGCCGTCAGTAAAACCGCAAATGCGAAATAAACAATTTTTTTCATTTTAAATACATTTTTGAAGTTATGAAAACGAAGAATGTGCCAGAATTGTTCGATGAATTTTTTCCTTTTAAAAACACGCTTTTTAAATGAGATTCAATTTTTCCTGCAAAAAATGCCCAAAAATACTGTCCCTGATTGTCCGCAATTTGTGGAAATAAGTCACTGGTTTTATACCGCGTTAATAAAGAAAAGAGCAGTGTTTTCGTTTTACACTGCTCTTTTCCGATTACAAGTGAGAACAATTATTTTGCCAACTCCGCAGTATTGCCGAGAAGTGGCATGTAAGGTCTGATGCTGTAGTTAAATTCTGTTTTTTCAGTTTTTAGCAGGTATCTGTCCATTGGCGGCGGGCCGCAACTTGCTCCGCCTAGTCCGTTATGAGCCACATCAATCGAAAGAATTGTTTCTTTCCGTTTTATTAGTTCATACGGATGATTGGCTTTGTCCAAATCCACAGGAGTATAATGAAGCGCGCTGAAATCCATCACATTTTTTGCTTTTATCATAATTCCCTTTCCTGTTCGGTCTGTAACAGTAACCCATCGTACATCGCTTCTGTTTCCACAATCCTGCGTTCTTACGTAGGGAACAAACATATCGTCAACTGTAGTTTCGTATTTGCTGATTGCAGCAGCATGTTTGCGGTCGACATAGTTTTCAAACGGACCGGCTCCAAAATATTCAACATTTTCAAATCCTTCAGGAAGATTGATAATATAGCCCAGTTTGGGTAGTGGCCATTCGGTTTCATCCGGAGTAAAAGTTGATTTAACATCAATAAAACCATTTCCGTAAACGGTAAAAGTTGTGTTGGTTAAAACTGAAAATCCTTTTGGTGCTGATGATTTCGCTTCAACTTTAATTTCTACTGTCGAAGAGTTAATATTTTCAACAGAAATACTTTGGACTTCTGTTGACAGGTTCCACAGTTCTTCATTCATCCAAAATCTGGAGAAAGCTCTGTCGTTATCAACCGGCGCCCTGAAGATATTGAGCATTGGACCTCCAACCGCATTGTATGTTATTGTTGGAGGAGCAGGCGGCTCATTTCTTCGTCTGAATGAACGATGAATTTCTTTTTCGGACGTTAATAACTTCTGGTTGTAGTAACTTAAGTCGGTAATGGTTCCTATTTCCTTTCCAAAAACAAGATCAAAGTATTTTCCTGAAACCGTGATGTCAAAGTCATCTTCCGTCACTTTCACCTGGGGTAATTCCTCAGTCGCAGCAGCAACTGCAGGAACCATGTAAGGCATCTTAAACTGTTCCCATGCGACTGTATGTCCCTGTTTGGCCCAAATCTCATCAGTTTTTGTTGAGAACAATACTTTTAGAAAATATTCGCTGCCTGGATTTGGTTCAGGTTTTTTAATCGGGATTGTAACAGTTTTTGAATCGCCAGGCGCCAAATCAAAAGAATGCATTCCGTTAGCCTGAATAACTTTTCCGTCACATTCCAACTGGTAAGCCAGGTTAAAGGCACTGAGATTATAAAATTGATATTTGTTGGTAATTTTTATTTTGCCATTCAAAAGATCAACCGGTTCAAAGCCAACATATTGATACACCTTTTTTACCTCCTCCATTTTTGGTGTAATCTGTCTGTCGGGAGTAGTTAGTCCGTTGATACAGAAGTTTCCATCATTAGGGAAATCATTATAATCGCCACCATAAGCAAAAAAGTATTCTCCTTCTTTTCCGGGTACCGGTTTGGCTAAACCCTGGTCAACCCAATCCCAAATGCAGCCTCCAATTAGTCGTTTGTGATTTTCAATAACATCCCAGTATTCTTTGAGGTTTCCAACCGCATTACCCATGGCATGGGCATATTCGCACATAATAAATGGCTTAGGGTTGTCTTTTGCCCCTGTTTCATCCAGCCATTCCACACTTGGGTACATAACTGATTCAATATCGGCAACTTCGTTGTATCTTTCATAATGAACCGGACGTTCAGTATCACGTTCTTTTATTGCATCGGCACAGGCAGCAAAATTTACTCCCGGTCCTGCTTCGTTACCCAAAGACCAGATAATTATCGATGGATGATTTTTATCTCTTTCCACCATGCTTACAACGCGATCAACATGTGCTTTTTGCCACCTGACATCGTGGCCCAGAGATTCTTCTCCATAGCCCATTCCGTGCGATTCAACGTTTGCCTCGTCAATAACATAAATCCCGTAAATGTCACATAATTTGTAAAAATCGGGGTGGTCAGGATAGTGACAGGTTCGTACTGTGTTGATGTTGAATTGTTTAAAAAGTTCAATGTCCCGAATCATCATGTCCAGTCCCACATATCGTCCGTTAAATGGATCATGTTCGTGCCGGTTTACACCTTTAAAAAGGACACTTTTCCCATTCACCCAAACCTGCTGGTCTTTTATTTCAATTTTTCTGAAACCATAATGGTTAGACAGTACTTCGGTTACTTTTCCTGAAGCGTCTTTTAATACAAAAAATATCTGGTAGAGATTTGGTTCCTCTGCTGACCACAGTTTTGGATTGTTAACGGTAATTTTTTCACTGATTTCCGACAGTTTTTTTGAAGACACATTTTGAGCTGAAACAGTTGCAACTTTATCCTGCTCTTCCGGGATTTTACCAAATTTGGCAAGATAAATATCGCAGCTTGCAGAACCACGACTTCCAAAATTTCTGAATTTCATGGAAATATCAACCTTTGCTTCCGTCATATCGTCGTTAAAAGTTGATTTTAAACCAAAATCCCACAAATGAAGTTTTGGAACAGAATATAAAAATACGTCGCGGTAAATGCCACTTAAGCGCCAGAAATCCTGGTCTTCAAGATAACTCCCGTCGCTCCAGCGGTAAACTTCAACCGCAAGTATGTTTTCTCCTTCAACCAGATATTGGGTGATATCGAACTCCGCTGGAGTCATACTTCCCTGGCTGTAACCAACCTTCCGGCCGTTTACCCAAATATAAAAAGCACTTTTTACACCGGCAAAATGAATCAGTACTTCACGGCCATCCCATTCTGCCGGTATTTCAAAAGTCCGTCTGTAGGAACCTACCGGATTGGGATTTGAATGAGCAGTAAAATTTTCAGGCGCCGGATCCATAACTTTGGGTGGATTTTTTGTAAAAGGATACCTGATATTGGTATAAATTGGTACGCCGTATCCACGGGTTTGCCAGTTTGAGGGAACATCTATCTCATCCCAGTACGAAATATCAAAATCGGGCTTGTAAAAGTCAGTCGGTCGAAGATCCGGATGTTTTACCCAGTTAAATTTCCATTTCCCGTTTAAATCTACCACATAGGGCGATGCTACCAAAACATCAGAAGTTGCTTCTTTCAAATTTTTAAATGGTACAAAGTAATTATGGGCACTTTCTTTGTTAATGCCAATAATTTGCTCGTTTTCCCAGTCGTGTTGGGCGTTTAACGAAGTTACCAGAAAAATGCCCGTCAAGAGCAAAAAGATTGATTTCATGATTTTTTAATTTTTGAAATTTTGCACATTGGTGCAATGTTTAACTTGGTTTAGACTTTAGCCCCTAAAGATACTTAAGCCTGACAGAACGGCAAGTAAATAACTAAAGGAAAAACGAAAATGTTGCGCTTTTATTAATTATCTGGTTTAATTCTAAATTGAATGAGCTTAGATAGTTGATAGTCAAATGAATATTGTTTTTTGTACCAGACAGAGTTTAAACATTTTTTTTATATTTGATGCGTGATTGAGCTGATGAATAAATTTTTGCGTTGCATATAAAAATTATGAATTCAATTTCCATTACCGGTGCGTTTATAATCACCCTTTCGCTGCTTTCGTATGGAATAGGAAGTATATCTTTGCAACGGTTTAAAATGGTATCACCAGGAGTTTTATGGTTTCTAACTTTGGGAGTGGTGCTTGATATTGTCGCAACTATTTTTATGATTGTGGGGGCTAAAAATCCGGGTTTTACTTTGCATGGATTTTTGGGATATTCAGCGCTTCTGGTGATGTTGATAGATGTTATTTTTATTTGGCGGATTTATTACAGAGAAAATATAAATGCACTCGTAGGTAAAAAACTTCTTTTATATTCAAAAATTGCCTATGGTTGGTGGATAGTTGCTTATATAACCGGCAGCTTGTTAATAATTTGGAGATAGTTTATGGCAAACGACTGGAAAGAAAGATTGGGAGTTGTGTTTTCTACAAATCCTGATTTTCAATATGAAAATGAAAAAAATGAGGAGCAGGAAACTCTTCCACCTCAACAGCAAAATCTGAAAGTATCATTAGACCGAAAAAAAAGGAAAGGTAAAAGTGTAACACTTATTTCCGGTTTTGTTGGTTCCACTGATGATTTAAAAGATTTGGGAAAATTATTGAAAACAAAATGTGGCGTAGGAGGAAGTGCAAAAGATGGCGAGATATTAATTCAGGGAGATTTTTGCTCAAAAGTGATTGAAATACTTCACAAAGAAGGATACAAAGCGAAACGTTCTGGGGGATAGAAAAAGTAAATAAAGATGACTTTAAAAGAAATATTTATTGCTTTTGCGTTTCTGTTTTTTTTGAATGTTGCTAGTGCACAGAAAAGCAATGATGTATACATGTTTTCGTATTTTATGGGAAATGGCGAGGACGGATTACACCTGGCCTACAGTTACGATGGATTAAAATGGGATGCATTAAAAAACAATCAATCCTTTTTAACACCTCAGGTAGGTATAGATAAACTAATGCGTGATCCTTGTATCATTTCCGGCCCGGATGGTAAGTTTCATATGGTTTGGACTGTAAGTTGGGGCGAAAAAGGAATAGGATATGCGTCCTCTGAAGATTTAGTTCATTGGTCAGAACAAAAATATATTCCTGTAATGGAACACGAACCAACGGCAAGAAATTGTTGGGCTCCCGAAGTTTTTTATGATGGTGATTCAAAACAATATTTGATTTTCTGGTCAACCACAATTCCCGGAAGATTTCCTGAAACAGAGTCGGGAGGAGACTCCGGGTATAATCATAGAATGTATTGCGTTGTTACAGAGGATTTCAAGAATTTCAGCGATACAAAGCTTCTTTATGATCAAGGGTTTAATGTGATAGATGGAACATTGATTAAAGCAAAAAATAAATATGTACTTTTTCTAAAAAATGAAACCCGAACACCACCGGAAAAAAATATAAGAATTGCGACCAGCAAGAAATTAGCAGAAGGATACAGCCGTGCATCGGAGCCAATAACAGGTGATTATTGGGCGGAAGGACCCACTTCCGTAAAAATTGGGCAATATTGGATTGTTTATTTCGATAAATATACAGACCATAATATGGGCGCTATTCGTTCTGACGATATGGAAAACTGGGAAGATATTTCAGAAATGATCAACTTTCCTGAGGGTACCAGACATGGAACAGTTTTTAAAGTTTCAAACAAAGTTTTAAATAAGTTGAAGTAAAAAACGGTAAATAAAATTCATCTTGGCTGAAATAGGAAAAATCAATACGCTAAAAGTTGTCAGGGAAACAGACAATGGGTTATATCTTGACGGAGAAAACCTGGGGGAAATATTAATGCCTCAAAAGTTTGCTACCAAAGAGATTCGTGAAAACAATGAGGCCGTTGTATTTGTATATTCCGATTCGGAAGACAGATTGGTAGCAACCACAGAAAATCCCTTGGCAAAAGTGGGGGAATTTGCATATTTAAAAGCAGTGGCAACAAGTCGGTTTGGAGCTTTTTTAGATTGGGGGCTTCCCAAAGATTTACTCGTGCCATTCAGCGAGCAAAAAAATAAAATGGAAGTGGGGAAATATTATTTGGTTTACTTATTTGTCGATTTACTAACCAACAGAATTGCTGCCTCCGCAAAACTTAACAAGTTTTTGGATAATACACCGCCGGAATATAACCAGGGCGAAAAGGTACAATTGACCATTGTTGAAGAAACCGATTTGGGATACAAAGCAATTGTTAACAACGAACATTGGGGGATTCTTTATAAAAATCAGGTTTTTATTCCCCTTTCAACAGGACAGAGAGTTACCGGATATATAAATAAGATCAGGGAAGACGATAAAATTGATTTACTTCTTGAAAAACCCGGTTACGAGAAAATTGATTCTATTTCTCAAAAAATATTGGATGTTTTAAATGAAAACCGGGGATTTATTGCGCTTACTGATAAATCTTCTCCCGAAATGATTCAAGCCATGCTTGGAATTAGTAAAAAGAACTTTAAAAAGGCCCTGGGAAATCTGTATAAAAAGCGAATGATTGAGTTTAAGTCAGATGGAATCAGACTGCTTGATTAACTCGGAAGACTCCTTTTCTTAATAATCCGATTTCCATTTTTTTGATTTACGTGTTTGTGTTGCGTATTGATTTATAGTTCGATACGAATAGGCTTTGTTTTTTTGAATAATGAGTGTCATATTTACGTTTTTTTTTGAAATTATCTTTTTATTCACTATGTTCGTTTAAAAATAAAACTTAATGAACCATAAAACCAATAAGATGTATTTCAAAAAAATTTTAGGCGGATTTCTAGTACTGGTCTCTTTTTTTGCAACAGCACAGAACAAAATCGTTGTAAATACTGATCTGGGAAAAGAAACCATCAGTAAAGATATTTACGGTCACTTTTCCGAGCACCTGGGGCACTGCATTTATGGCGGTTACTGGGTGGGCGAAGATTCAAATATTCCGAACACAAATGGGATAAGAAATGATGTAGTTGAAGCATTAAAAGAAATTGGCATTCCAAATTTACGTTGGCCTGGCGGCTGTTTTGCCGATGAATATCACTGGATGGATGGAATTGGCCCGCGTGATGAACGCCCCACCATGATTAATACGCATTGGGGAGGTGTAACCGAAGATAACAGTTTTGGGACACATGAGTTTTTAGAGCTTTGCAGCCAGTTGGATTGTGAACCTGTGATATGCGGAAATCTTGGAAGCGGAACTCCGCAAGAGATGTCACAGTGGGTTGAATATTTGAATTCAGGTAATGTAAGTCCAATGACTGATTTGAGAAAGGCAAACGGCAGAGAAGAGCCCTGGGGTGTGAAATACTGGGGTGTTGGAAATGAAAGCTGGGGCTGTGGCGGAAATATGACAGCCCAGTTTTATGCCGATAACATGCGCCGGTTTTCAACCTTTACAAAGAACTACGGTGAAAATCGTTTGTACAAAGTAGCATGTGGTCCTAACGTTGACGATTATAACTGGATGGAAACTTTAATGAAAAACGGAAATCCCGGGGGAAGTTTTCAGGGAATTTCGCTTCATTATTATACCGTTTGTCACACATGGAGACAAAAAGGTTCGGCTACTCAGTTCGACGAAAAGGAGTATTTTACCACCATGGATAAAACCCTTTTTATGGACGAGTTGCTTCGGAATCATATAACAATAATGGATAAGTACGATCCACGAAACAGGGTCGGTCTGATTGTAGACGAATGGGGGAACTGGCATGATGTTGAGCCGGGAACCAATCCGGGCTTTTTGTATCAGCAAAATACCCTTCGCGATGCAATGGTAGCATCGGTAAACCTCGATTTGTTCAATAAATATTGCAGAAGGGTTAAAATGGCCAATATCGCGCAAACCGTAAATGTGTTGCAGGCAATGATTTTAACACAGGACGGGGAAATGGTAAAAACACCTTCGTATTATGTCTTTAAAATGTATAAAGTTCATCACGATGCAACGCTTTTGCCTTCTGACGTAACTTGTGATAACTATACCTACGAAGAAGAATCGGTTCCGGCGCTCTCGACAACAGCATCTAAAGCTGCCGACGGAAAAATACATATAACCATTAGTAACCTGGACCCACACAACAGTAAGGAAGTTCTTTGTGAAATGCGCGGAACAGAAAAATTATCTTTTGTAACAGGAAGTATAGTAACCGGGGATAAAATAAACTCATACAACGATTTTGGGAAAAAAGAAGAAGTCTCTTTAAAAGAATTTAAAGACGTAAAAGTAAACGGTAATTCGTTAACTGTAAAAATGCCCGCTAAATCGGTTGTAATGGTCGAACTGAATTAAGAAACCATTAATTGCATCATTTCAGATAAATAGTCGGATTTTGAAAAAGATTCGGCTATTTTTTATAAAGTATGATCCAGTTGCTGATTAATGAGTTTAAAATTTAATTTTCTTTGGCCAAGTATATTTATGTAGTCTATACAATTGAGGTAGTGAAACTCATTTTTGTTTCCAAATACCTGAAAAGACCTCACAATCCAGTCTATAGCAGCTTCCAAATCACCCTGCATTTCACAGGCAACGCCGAGGTTATACATTGATTTTGCTGCGATTTTTTTGTTGGGATTATTTACATTGGCTTTCCATATTTCAGCAGCCTCGAGCCATTTCCCCTCTTCTACCAACTGTTTTGTTTTTTGTAGTTCTACATGCCCCGAAATGTAATAAAGCCTTTGTACTGTAATCCAATGAGGAATAAGTTTTTCAGCCAGTCTGATTCCCATTACATCAGCTGCGTTTAATACAGCATCTCTTCGTGGCGGAAGATTTTTTTCTACATATGCTTTAATTTCTTCCTGACTGTCCCACGTTAAAGTATCAAGCTGGTCGTAAAAAAAAGCAGATTTAAAGGTTCTTAAATTATAGAAGTTCCATAATCCAACTCCGTAAACTGAGGTATTACCATAGTAATGATTTGTTGGCAGCTTTTGCACAAGTTCAACATCGATGGAAGAAAAATAGTCAAGTGAAATAAGCAAATCGGCATCTGTTGAATCCGCAATTTCTTTTAGATCTTCTGTGGTATATAATCCAAGTTTTGGGTCCAATATTTTAGCAGTTTGTTTTTCTTTTCCTCCGGTCAGGTTCTGTCTTGCTATTTGACTTAGCAATAAGACAGAAGGATACAAAACATATTCTTCTAATTTTGACGTGTCAGCTTCAGGAAGGTGAACCAGGGAATCAATAATATAATACTGCGAGTTGCCATTCTCGCTTAATTCAATAATGGAATCGAAATAAATTTGTTTATTCAGATTTTCAATAGCAGAGTTAAAATAAATTTTGGCAGCCAGACTATCTAATTTTGTGGTATCGACGTGAGCCTCCGAATTTATATAATAAGTACTGTTGTTTAAATAATAAGAATCCATGATATTGTTGTACCGGATGGCTGCGGTTGAATATTTTTCAGGAAGAATAAGTTTTCCCGGTTCAACCACTTCAATATCAATCATACTGTAATTGTAAAGTGTGTTACAACCTTGTAATGCTCCTAACGTAAGGATTAGGAGCAGAAAATACAGGTTTGGTCTCATTTAGTTTTGGCTATTTAGTTTAGCAATGTCTTTTTTTCTTTGTTTTAATATATTCTGATACAAAAGTATCATTTTCAAATCTTCTTTATTCCGGTATTCAACTGCCAGGTTTTGAGCTGCATTTGCCCAACGGGAGGCCATTTCGATATCATCTTTCATTTCGTAGGCCAATGCTAAATTATAACGGGCGTTTATTGCCAGTTTGCCGTTATTGTCTGAAGCATATTTTTCCCACAAAGGAATAGCCTTGTCCCAATCTCCTTCACTAATATAATTAGCCGCCTGTTCAAAGTCGGGGAGTGGTGGTATGGAATACATCCTTTTTACGGTTTGCCACGATGCAAAAAAGCGTTTCGAGTAATTTTCCCCACTTAATTGCGACGCAATTCTCAATGCTGTTTCGCGTGGAGGCAATTGATAATTTTTGTTGTAATTTCCGCTTTCATCGTATCCGTTCCAAAAAACCGTGTCGATTAACGCTTTTCTTTCCACCAGGTTTTCCCGAGCCGGGTCAAACACTGCCCAAACATTTGCAGTAATCACTTCGTTCGATTTTGGCGATTCGTAACTTTCTGAGTATTCAGAGAAAAAATACGAGAATGTTTCCAGCGAAATCAACAAATCGGCTTGAGTTGTTTCTGTAATTTGTTTGACCAGATCAAAATTTAGCGGAGGGAGTTTGCTTCCCGAATGTCTTTTAAAAGAATGATAAGGCATGATTTTAATATCAGCAAAAGCATTTTTTGTTTTCAGGTTCTTGGCTAATTCACTCAAACATGCGGTAACCAGAACACTATCGAGTTTATCCGGATTTGTGCGGGCTTTTCGAAGCTGGTAGTCATCTTTGTAATAACGTTGAAGTGTATCAGCCGGATATTTGAAATTTCGGTAAACCAAAACTACACTTTGGGCATCAGAAGGTACCGGGATATCGCCGGGTTTATAAATATCAATCGGATATTCTTTGTAAACGGTGCACGAAGAGAAAATGGCAATGGTAAAGGTGAGTAGGATAAATCGGTTCATGGCTTTAATTTTTTAAGTTCATTTTTCCTTTTCTGAAGTGTTTCCAAATAGGTATAAGTTTGCGACCTGAACATTGTTTCATATGATTTTACCGCCCATGCGACAGCCTGATCTATATCTCCCAATATTTCGTATGCTACTGCAATATTAAACTGTGCTTTACTTTTTATTGATTTTGAATCGCTGCTATTTTCCAACTCCTGCCACACAGCGACGGCTGCTTCCCATTCTCCGTTTTTAGCCAAACTTGCGCCATGTTCCAACTCATCCGGGCCTGAGGAAAAGTAGGTTCTTCTTTCGCTCCGCCACTGGGTACTTATTTTATCGGAAAGATCGAGTGCAATTGCGATTCCGGCTTCTGTTAAAGCTTGCTTTACCGGTGTAAAATGGCCAAAAAGTTGCCTTGCATTAATATCCGCATCTTCCCAAATTAATGTGTCCCGCAAAAATTCGCGCATAATTACTTTTTCTTGCTCCGGATCGTAAACGCGAAACATAACCTCATAGTTGATTTGCATTTGTGCAGCGGACGCTTCAAAATAGTTGTCGCTTACCGGATCATAAAATGTTTCCCTACCGTAATCAGTTTCAAGTGTAGTTTTATAGTAGTCCATGGATAAAACTGCATCGGTATTGTATGTCTTACACAAGTTTTTAACCTCTTCCCACGACATCTCATAACTTAGAAACGAGTTTTTTCTGAAGTCGAGAAAACGATCGACCGGAATAACATAATCGTACCTTCCCGACTCAAATAATAGTTCACCCAATGCTTTCATGGTTGTATCAACAGCCTGCAAATCATAAATCGTAGTATCGAGATTAAACTGTTTTCTGAAAAATATATTTTGCAGAGAATCGGACTCAAGATTTTGATATTGATCATCCATTGTCCGGTTTACTATTGTTAAACTCCTTATGTTGGCAGGAAGTTCCTTGCTTCCGGGTTGCGGAATTTCAATGGTCAGATTTTGTGTCGTTACACACGAAACAAAAGTGACTGCAAAAATTATTATTGAAATAAATTTTAGTGCTCTTTTTAATTGTTGTTCCATATGCTCATGAAACCTTTTAATAAATACCCCAATATTTCCTCAAAAACCATTCCACGCTCAATAGTATTAGTACAACAGCAAACAGCCATCGCAGGTTTAGCAGTTCATTTATCATTTCCTGAAAATAGACAGATGGTTTTAGTTTCTGGTTGTTTTTTATATCGCTGACCAACTGAGAAGTTTGCCCGGGATGATAAAATTTCCCACCACTTAATCCGGCAAGTTGATAAAGGACCTGATGATTTGCTTTACTCAATGTGTTTTCAATATTTACAGCAATTACAGTAAAACTACCCGTTTCTGTAAATGTTTCGTTACCAATATTTACCTCTGCGTTAAAGGAGTAATCCCCCTCCGGGAGGTGTCCCGCATTTAAAAAATAGTTGTCGTTTTGCTCGTCAAAAGTAAAATCAAATTCCTCGCCGGCTTCGTTTAGAATTTTGATTTTGACCTCTTCAGTTGTAATTTTTTCATACGATTCATTGTATACTTCCGCCCTGAAAATAACCTCTTCGGTTTCTGCATAAACCGGTTGGAAATTTATAATAAAATTATCTTCATTTTCGCGTAATGCGAGATACTGAACAAGTTGGTTTATCAGTTCATTAAACTGTGCCTGGCTTTGTTCAAAATAATAGTTATACAGTCGCCAGCGCCAAAGACCTTCACCAAAAATAAAACCGCTTTTTCTTCCATTTATATTTCCCGTTATAATGAGTGGTTTGGCTGTTTCAATATTTTTAATTTTTTGGTAGAAAAGTGTGGAGAACTCAGGATTTATTTCATAATCTGCAAAAGGGGCGAGCAGCGGAGGAAAACGTCGGGCTATTTCTGTTAGTTCTTCACTCAGCGTGAAAATGCGATATCCGGGGTTTATTGTTGCCTGCACTTCCTCCCCTGAACTGGCCAGCGGTGTAACCTTCGCTCCCTGGTCCAATGCATTTAGCTGCGGTAAAAAGGTTTTATTTCCCACAATAAACAAAAGAGGCAACCGGTTTTCCTCAGCCTTGCTGATGATGGTTGCAGCTGATTTTGATGCGCTTGGCAACTGATTTAAAATGATAAGGTTAAAGTTTTCCAGATTAGACGGATAAGGCTCGTTAGTAAAAACAGAGACTTCATAGGTTTGCTGCAAATCGAGAGTGTTTTTTATTGCCCCGATATCGGGGTGTGGCCCGTCAGAAAGAATCAGAATTTTTTGTTTGTTTTCCAATACATTTATAACAAAATCCGATTTATTGTTGTCTGTATTTTTTTCTTCTTCTGCGTATTCTATTTGTACCGAAAAGTGTTTTAACCCGGGTGAGCCAGCCTCCAGAATAAATTCCTGCATAACAAAATAATCATCGTTGACCGGAGTGATAACCTTTTCTGTAACTTCGGTTTTATCTTCGTATACTGTTAACCTGAGTGATATATTTCTCAATTTTGAAAAATAGGTTTCAACTTCTACCGGAAAGCGGTTTCCGGAGAATGCTGTTCGGTTTACCCTGATGTTTTCGATTCGGGCATCTGTCGTCTCAAGTGTATCACCTAAGCCAATGGTATAAACCGGGTAATTTATCTCATCAGCAAGGTTTACAGGATTTTTTCCCCGGTTGTATATTCCGTCACCTGCAATAACAACTGCGCCAATATTTTCATTAAAATGATTGTTGTTTATGGTTGAAATCAGTTCGCTGTAATTTGAATTTTTATCTTCAAAATCCGGTTCGCTTGTTAATCTTGTATTTTCACCAAAAGCATAACTTACAATGCTGTAGGAATTCCCCAATTCATCAGAAATTTGTTGCCGGGTGTTATTAATTTCATTTTTTATCCGGCCGGAATCCGGCACTGAAATCATAGATGCAGAATTATCCCACGCGGTAATGATTATCGGATTCTGAACAATTTTTTTTAGGTTTTTTATAAAAGGAGACAACAATAAAAATGCAATTAAAAAAGCCGAAATAAAACGCAATACACTCAGTATACGTATCTGATTTTTAGTTAATTCTTTATTGTTTGTGTTTTTATAATAAAGAACAACTACCAATACTGCAGCAGTAACAATTATAAACGGCAAAAATATAAACCAGTATTTTGTTCCAAAATCTATCAAGGCCAAGCCAAATTATATTAAGCCCGTAAATATACACAACTCCTTTTTTTAAATCGTGATTAATGCGTAATATTACAGGCTCATTTTATAAACAGTTTTATGATTCTCTGTAGTGAAACAAGAATATAAATTGAACACAAATGAAAAATATAGTCATTATTCTTCTTGTATTAGCAGTTGTTTCATGCGGCAAGAAATATAATCCCGATATAACAGTTGAAGATTTAAAAACAAATATAGAATATCTTGCATCTGATTCTTTAAAAGGCAGGAAAACAGGGGATGAAGGAGATCGTCTTGCTGCAGAATTTATTCGCACAAAATTTGAAAATGCGGGGCTGGACTTGTTATTTGATAATGGTTTTCAAAAGTTTAGCCTTGTAACTTCAGCGGAAGTGGGTGCGGGAAATACTTTTTCTGTTAATGAAATTTCGTTTGAAGTTGAAAGTGATTATTTGCCCTTCGCTTTTTCTGCAAATACTGAAGTTGAGGCGCCTGTTATTTTTGCAGGATATGGGATAGATATTGATAAAGATACGTTGAGGTGGAATGACTTTGCTGGTATCAATGCCAAAGGTAAATGGGTAATGGTTTTACAGGGCGACCCCGATATGGATAATCCGCAAAGCCCTTTTGTTGAGTTTTCTTCTGAACGTGCAAAAGCATTGACAGCTTCAGATAAAAATGCCGCCGGTTTAATTTTGGTGGCAGGCCCCTCTTTTAGTGAGAATGATGAACTTTCGTCGTTGTTTTTTGATAAGAACAGCAGCAGATATTCCATCCCGGTTATTCAGGTTACACGTGCAGTCGCCGATAAAATTCTGGCGGGGAAAGGAGAAACTATCAAATCCCTTGAAACACAGATGTTGGATGAAAACAAATCGGTCCAACTGGAAACAGAAACAAAGGTAAAAGCAATTGTAAATATCCGGCTTAAAGAAACACAATCGCAAAATGTGGTAGCTATCCTTCCCGGAAGAGACGAAAATTTAAAAGGCGAATATATTGTGGTTGGTGCACATTTCGACCATTTGGGAATGGGCGGGCCGGGGTCCGGTTCGCGTGCCATAGATACAATTGCTGTTCACAACGGAGCCGATGATAACGCATCGGGGGTAGCTGCTGTAATTGAACTCGCTGAGAAGCTGGCTGCAACCGGAGAAAACAAACGAAGCATCATATTTGCAGCTTTCGGGGCTGAAGAGATGGGCTTGGTAGGGTCTAAGGCTTTTACCGCAGATCCGCCTGTTGAAACGGAAAAAATGAAGGCTATGTTTAATTTCGATATGGTAGGAAGACTTGATACCACCACAAATGCAATAAGTATCGGAGGAACCGGAACTTCAAAAGAAGCTGAAGATTTATTAAAAGAGTTGAACAATGGTTTTGAACTTGCTTTTTCTGAAGAAGGGGTTGGGCCTTCTGATCATGCTTCTTTTTATTTACAGAATATTCCGGTGTTTTTTATTTCAACTGGAGCGCATTCCGATTACCATACACCAAACGACGATCCTCAGTTTATTAATTATGAAGGAGAAAGAAAGCTGGTTGAATATTCGTATTCCCTCATAAAGGAAATTTCTTCCCGGGACGATGCTTTAAATTTTCAGGAAGCCGGGGCAAAATTTCAACGCAGTCGTGGAGGCAGGTTTAAAGTTACATTGGGAATCATGCCTGACTATGCAGGGCTTGAAAAACGAGGAATGCGAATTGATGCCGTCAGTAAAGGAAAACCTGCTGATAAGGGAGGGATGAAAAAAGGAGATATTATCACTGCCATAGAGGGGAAAAAAGTTGGAAATATTTACGATTATATGAACCGCCTGCAAGCACTTGAAGCAGGGCAACGAATTTCGGTTGATATCATCAGGGACGATAAAGAAACAGTATTAATAATTGAATTATAAATGAAGAAATTAGCAATAGGATTTTTTGTTCTTTTTTTAACATCATTTCAGCTAAAAGCACAACATTTTGAGGTAGAAAAATCAGTTTTAGTTTATAAACAGGTAGACGGTCACCAGTTAGAAATGGTAATTTACAGACCAACAAAACTGAGTGAGATAAAATTGCCTGCCATTGTTCTGTTTTTTGGAGGAGGATGGGTTAGTGGAGATCCCAGTCATTTTCAATTGCAGGCCCGGTATTACGCATCAAGAGGCATGGTTGCTATTTGCCCGGATTACCGCACAAAAAACCGGCATAAAACCTCACCTTTTGAAAGCGTGAAAGATGCACGTTCGGCAATGCGATATATAAAAATACATGCTGATGAGTTGGGGGTCGATACAAGTAAGATTGTTGCCGGAGGAGGCTCTGCCGGTGGACATTTGGCGGCCTGCACAGCAATTATCGATAAAGTCAATGAATCCACCGATGACTTATCAGTTTCGCCGGTTCCAAAGGCTTTGATTCTTTTTAACCCCGTGGTTGACACAGGAAAAAAAGGATATGGTCAGGAAAAAATGGATGGCCGGGAGTTTGCTCTTTCACCTGTTCATAATATTTCAACGGGCGTACCCCCTACTCTTATTATGCATGGTAAAAATGATACCACCGTTCCCTATGAAAATGTGGTTCGCTTTAAACAGGCTATGAAACAAGAAGGTAATAAGTGTATTTTAAAAGGATATCGCAGGCAAACACATGGCTTTTTTAACTATAGTCGGAGTCCAAGAAATTTTCAAAAAACACTCAGAAGATCTGAAAAATTTTTGGAGAAATTGGATTATTTAAAAGGAAGCAGTTGGTTAAAAGAATATTGTGATCAAATAAAATAATTGAATTTATATCCTTTATATGATTTCCGGTTTTGTTTAATATTGAATTTTGTTTAAATCCCCTGACTACTTCATATATTACTTTTGTTTAGGAACTTTTACCATTTTGTGATACTTCTGTGATGAACTGAACATACATTTGTAATGTTAAACTTGAAAAAACAAAATGGAAAAGGTTCTCATCATTGAAGACGACAAAGACATTTCCGAATTGATATCGATTCACATATCAGATATGAATTTTGAAGTTGACAAGGCTTTTGACGGAAAAACAGGACTGTTAAAGGCCTTAAATAATACTTATAAATTTATTTTGCTTGACATTCGTCTTCCGTTTGTCGACGGGTTTGAAATTTGTAAAAAAGTCAGGCAGGAAAAAATTAATACACCGATTTTAATGCTGACTTCCAAATCGGAGGAAATAGACAAGGTGTTGGGTCTTGAAATTGGTGCCGACGATTATATAACAAAACCGTTTAGTGTCCGCGAACTAATTGCCCGTGTAAAAGCAGTGCTTCGTCGTGTGGAAATTTCAAAACAACCACAAGAAGACAACGACAAACAGATAAAAAGCGGGGAACTCTTTATAAACGTGGGGATGCGAATTGTTGAAATTGATAAAAAAAGAATTGAACTTTCTCCAAAAGAATTTGACCTTTTGGTGTTGCTTGCTTCAAATCCCGGAAAAACGTTTACCCGAATGTCGCTCCTCAATCAGGTGTGGGGGTATGAATTTGAAGGATTTGAGCACACCGTAAATTCCCACATCAATCGGTTGCGAACAAAAATTGAAACCAATTTAAATCAGCCCGAATACATTTTGACCACCTGGGGAGTAGGATATAAATTCAGGGAAAATTAATTTTTGGAAAAATGAGTACAAATAAAAACAACAGAGAAACAGATAGACCGCGGGTTTTTAGCCGGCTTTTCTGGCAGGTATCGGCTATATTTCTATCGGTTCTGGGCGTTTTTGCAGCCATCGCATTGTATATTTCGGTGCAGGCGGCAAGCAATTATTCAGAAGAAGTGAATCAAAAACTGAACCGCGAGTTGGCAAGCAATATGCTGGATGTTATTACGCCGATGGTTAAGGATAGCATTAATGAGGAAGCACTGGCTGATATCATGCATTCAATGATGGTGATTAATCCTACTGTAGAAGTATATTTACTGGACAAAGAAGGTACAATTCTGAGCTATGTAGTTCCGGAGAAGGATGTAAAGCTCGAAAAAGTTTCACTTGTTCCCATTCGGAATTTTTTAAATGATCGTAAACAATCAGTGATTTATGGCAATGACCCGCGCAACCCGGGGGAATCTAAAATATTTTCGGCGGCCCGGATTACAGAGGATGATCAGCTACTTGGATATTTATATATCGTTCTGGCCAGTCAGGAATACATTTCGGCTTCGCATCTCGTTATCGGGAGTTATATTCTGGGGCTTTCTATTCGTTCGGTTGTAGTCATTTTAATCGTAACCGCTTTTATGGGGCTCGTTGCTTTTTGGTTTTTAACAAAAAAACTAAATGTTATTACCAGTGGAATCCAAAAATTTCGTTCCGGACAGTACAATACAAGAATTCCGGTAAAAGATAAAAATGAGTTGGATAAGATTGGTTTGGTTTTTAATGAAATGGCTGAAACAATAGAAAAAAATATTGAAGAATTAAAAGGAGTTGATACACTCCGTAAAGAATTGATAAGCAATGTGTCTCACGATTTGCGGACACCCGTGGCATCCATTCAGGGATACGCTGAAACCCTTCTGCTAAAAAAAGATGATATTTTAAAAGAAGACAGAGAACGCTACTTGAAAACGATTGTTAAAAGTAGTGAACGTTTAAAAAAGCTGGTCTCTGAATTATTTGAACTTTCTAAATTGGAATCAAATCAAATAAAACCGGAAATGGAAACATTTGTGATTGCTGAGTTGATTTATGACATTGCCAACAAATATCGTATAATTTCACAGAAAAAAGGAGTCAGTATCAATACGGTTTTATCAAAAGATTTGCCGCTCGTGGAAGCTGATATTTCGCTGCTTGAACGTGCTTTACAAAATCTTATTGACAATGCAATTAAATTTTGCGAGGAGGGAGACACAATAAACATTGAAGTAAATACTGAAGAAGTTGGGAAAGTAAGCGTGCAAATTTCAGATTCCGGACAGGGCATAAAACAGGAAGATATTCCGCATATTTTTGAACGTTACTATAAGGGACGGGAACATACCGAAAGCACCGGTTTGGGACTTGCTATTGTAAAAAAGATTATGGAGTTGCATCATTCCGATATAAAGGTGTTTAGCCAATTCGGAAAGGGAACCACATTTTCTTTTCACTTGCCGGTAGCTCAAATTGCATAACGTAATTTGTCGAGTTTATTTGATAAAGAGAAGACTTTGAGGTCTTCTCTTTTTTTTTTGTTGTTGTGTAATAGTTTGAAATTCAGTTGTTAAAACTTTATAAAAGCTTGAAGCTTTTGTGATACTTGTGTGATACTTTAGGCGGATCTTTGAATCGTAACCAAAATAGTATTACCATGAAAATGAAATTATTTATCACACTAATTGGATTTTTGGCTGTATTCGCAGCCTGTGAGAAAGACGATGACATGATGCCCGAGCCGGGGCCAACGCCGGTAGATCCAAACACGGCAGAAAAAGCAGTGATTGACAGATTTAGTGCAGAAGCAGGACATTTAATGGTTCGGGATGGATCCAACGGTCTTCCGGAATCAAATCAGGCGATTGATTTTGATCAGGGACCGTTTATTACCCAGGGAATAGGACCGGGAGGCGAAGTTGTTAAATATTACAATTTCGATATTCAACCTGTAAAAGCAGCTCCTATTTATGCTCTTTTCAGGGAAGGAGAAAGCTCTCCTGTCTCGGGACAATTAAACATTATCGATGTAATTCCGGGCGATGAGGGCTACAACGATTTCTGGCATGTTAATAAAGTAACTGTACCAACGGATTATGTCGCCAATACGATTACCAGTATTCAGGAGATAACGGACATGGACTATCCGGTGGAACGTACAAATATTGTTGTTAATTGTCCGGTGGTTCCTGAAGGATCAACAGCTTCCATGCGTTTTAATTCCAGCGAACCTAAAGGTTTAATAAATGGCTGGTATAAAGGAAAACTGGTTTTCTATTTCACTTTCGAAGAAAAGATGTTAACAGTTGATTTGCCATCAAGTGGCCAGCCTGATGTTCCGGTTTCAGATATTCTGGTCACATTCAACATTAATCCTGATATGGAAGGTGGTGGCCCGCCATCGGGTTTTGTAACTGAAGGGATGACCATGCAAACCCATAATGTTGTTCAAACTATTCCAACCGATGCAGGTTATTCTCCACTGTGGGACGTGGATGTTTATGACAACATGGATTTTAATATGGTTTACGACTGGATGAGTGCTTCGAACGCAAATGTATTGGCAATGGGGGTAGCACTCGTAAATTGCCCTGTTGTTTCTGTGGAAGAAGGGAATTTACCTGTGGACCCGGATATGGCTTCAAAAGCTTCTATCGACCGGTTTAGCGCAGAGGCCGGACATCTCATGGTTCGGGACGATATGAATGGTTTACCGGCAGCAAATGAACCAGTTAATTTTGACCAGGGGCCCTTTATTACAAAAGGTCTGGGGCCAAACGGAGAAAAAGTACAGTACTATAATTTTGACGTGATGCCGCTAAAATCAGCACCTATTTATGTTTTGTTTAAGGAAGGGGAATCGACACCGGTAGAAGGACAGTTGAATATTATTGATGTTATCCCGGGAGACGAAGGATATAGTGATTTCTGGCATGTTCATAAAGTTACAGTCCCTGATTATTACAGGGCAAATACTGTTACAAGCCTGGCTGAGTTGACGGCAATGGGATATCCAAATGAGCGAACAAACCTGATTGTAAACTGCCCGGTGGTTCCCGATGGTTCAACAGCGGAACTGCGCTACAAACCTGAAAATACAAATGGTTTAATTCGCGGGTGGTACAAAGATATGGTTGTTACTTATTTCGATTTTTCTGAAAAGACTTTAACGGTCGAGTTGCCTGATGAGGGACACCCCAATGCTCCTGTGTCCGACATTTTGGTTACTTTCAATATCAATCCGGACATGGAAGGCGGTGGCCCTCCTTCAGGTTTTGTAACCGAAATGGGAACCGATCAAACACATAATGTGGTTCAAACCATTCCGGAAGATGATATGTATTCACCATTATGGAATGTGAATGTATATGATAACGCCGATTTTGATATGGTAAGTAACTGGATGAGCGCCATGAGTGCAAATATTTTAGGAACCGGTGTTGCACTGGTAAACTGCCCGATAGTTACGGTTGAATAACAGACTGATTCATTAGAATAATACGCAATATTTTTTGAGGGAGCGACTGGTCTGCCGGTTATCTCCCTCTTTTTCTATTTATATGGCAGATATAATAAAAGAAAGAGATAGACGATTTGTTTGCTGAAGAAAAATATTACCTGAAATAAAATGTAAACTGGAAATAAAGAGTGTTCAGTTTAAAATTTAAATCCAGCCCCTCAGCTTATAATACGTGAGAGCTGCAAACTCGCGTGCAATCAGAATTTCATATTTCAAATGGTTCCAGAGCTGATAGCGCACCGAGATACTTTGTCCCACATCGGGTACAAACAATTTGTTTCCACCCAGTTCATCATCTTTAAACGAAAGATCGGCCTCGGTTGCATTTTCAAAAGCCGGAAGTGCATTCACTTTTTCAAAACCTGCTTTTCTGAAACAAAGCACAGCACGCCGCATATGTTCCGGCGATGATACCAGTAATACAGGGTTTTGCATTTTAATTATTCTTTGGCAATTCATCGCCTGCGCCCGGGTGTTGGTTCCTTTATCTTCAAATGAAATGCGTATGTTTTTAACTCCCCTCAGTTCCAATTCTTTTTGCATTAAAACAGGCGTACTTAAACTATCTGCCAGATCACCGGGCATAGCAATTACAATGCCGGCTTTCGGGAAACTTTTAGCAGCCTTTTCAACATACCAGCTGCGCATTAGGTTCGACTCACTGGGCATTCCGCCACCACCAAGTAAAACAATGGTTTTGGGTTCCTCCTTTAACTCTGACTTGCTTGTTCCCAGCCAATGGAATCCCCAAAATGGAAGAGTTGTAAACGCAAGTAGTAAACATAAAGAGAAGAAAATACCAATCAATACCAATAAATTTCGAAGTATCCTTAAAAAATAGATATTTTTGATTTTTGCCATAATTTTGCAGAAAGCATAAAAATACGTTTAATCTTTTAAATTTTAGCATTTGAAAACATCAGATAAAAACGAAATAATTCAACTTTTTGAACATCACTTTAATGAAAAGGTGGAAACTTTTGAAATGTTGCCGCCGTCGGGTTCCTATCGCGAATATTGCCGTTTGCAAAATAAAAACAGAACAGTAATCGGCGCTTTTAACTCCGATGTAAAGGAAAACACTGCCTTTCTTTCGTTTACAAATCATTTTTTGACAAAGGATTTGCCGGTTCCCGAAATTTATGCCGTAAGTTCCGATCTTAAGAAATATCTTCTCAGAGATTTGGGAGATACCACTCTATTTGATTTTTTAAGTAAAACCCGTGAATCCGAAGGATTTTCAAAAAATATTATTTCCGAATATAAAAAGGTTTTAAAGGTTCTCCCCAAACTGCAGGTGGTTGCCGGAAAAGAATTGGATTATTCAGTTTGTTACCCGCGGGCTGCCTTCGACAGTCAGAGTATGATGTGGGACTTGAATTATTTTAAGTACTATTTTTTGAAACTGGCACAAATTCCTTTTGACGAACAAGCTCTTGAAGACGATTTTCAGACTTTTAGTGAATATTTGCTCAGCGCAGATTCAAACTATTTTTTGTATCGTGATTTTCAGTCGCGTAACGTTATGTTGAAAGATAGTAAAGTATTTTTTATCGATTACCAGGGAGGAAGACGTGGCGCGCTGCAGTATGATTTAGCTTCTCTTTTGTACGACGGAAAAGCAGATATTCCGCAAAGTGTGCGTAAAGAGCTTTTTGACTTTTACCTTGAAGAATTGCAGAAATATCTCCCTGTGAATAAAAAGGAGTTTACGGCATATTTTCGGGGATTTGTTTTGATTCGTATCATGCAAGCGATGGGGGCTTATGGTTTTCGGGGTTTTTATGAAAAGAAAGAGCATTTTCTAAAAAGTATTCCTTATGCATTAAAAAACCTTGAATTTTTACTGGAAGACCTTGATTTACCTGTTGAAATTCCTGAGCTGACCAAAGTATTAAAGTTGCTTACAAAATCGGAGGTTTTAAAAGAAATTGGGCAGATAAAAAGTAATTTAACGATTCGCATCACAAGTTTTTCCTATAAAAAAGGGATTCCTGCCGATCCTTCAGGCAATGGTGGCGGTTTTGTTTTTGACTGCAGAGCTATCAATAATCCGGGGCGCCACCAGGAATACAAACAACTTACCGGCAAAGATTTGGAAGTACAAAAGTTTTTGGAAGAGAAATCGGAAGTCAATATTTTTCTTGATTCAGTAAAGGCTTTGGTTGATCAAACGGTGAAAGTGTATTTGGAAAGAGGTTTTTCACATTTGTCAATAAATTTTGGCTGTACCGGTGGCCAGCATCGTTCGGTTTACTCCGCTGAAAAACTAGCTGAATATATACAAAACAATTACCCCGTAAGCGTTGTTCTTATTCACCGTGAACAACAGTAACAGTTATAGATATGGGGAAAGTTGCCTGTAAAATAAAAGACTTTAAAGACAAGGAAAATCCAAAATACGAATGTAAAAAATGCGGGGCCAAAGTAAAAAAAGAAGAAAAAGTATGTAAACCCGGGAAGATTAAAATTAAATCATACAAAGAATAAGAGCTATTTTTTTGAATTTTGTGATTTGTACTTTGGTTTTTATCGTTTCTGTTTTTTATTTTCGCGGAAAAATTTCAATAATAAAATCTGAAACATGGGAAGAGCATTTGAATATCGCCGGGCAGCGAAAGAGAAACGCTGGGACAAAATGTCGAGAATTTTTCCTAAACTCTCGAAAAAAATTACCATTGCAGCCAAGGAAGGAGGGGCCGACCCGGATTTGAATGCTACTTTGCGTACAGCTATCTTAAATGCAAAGGCGCAAAACATGCCAAAATCAAACATCGATGCAGCGATAAAAAGAGCATCGGGAAAGGATGCGGCAAATTATTCAGAAGTAAACTACGAGGGAAAAGGTCCGCACGGAGTTTTGGTTTTTGTGGAATGTGCCACCGATAATACAACCCGTACGGTTGCCAATGTAAAAAGTTATTTTAACAAAGCTGGCGGAGGTTTGGTGCCAACCGGGTCGCTTGAATTTATGTTTTCAAGAAAAGCAGTTTTTGAGTTTGAAAAACCGGAAGGTATGGATGTGGAAGAACTGGAACTTGAATTGATTGACGCCGGATTGGAAGAGATTGAGGAAAACGAAGGGGAATACTATACCTACGCCGATTATACCAGTTTTGGAGATATGGCACATGCACTTGACAATTTAAATATAGAAGTGAAAAAAGCCAACCTGAAACGTTTTGCGAACGATCCGGTTGAATTCTCGGAAGAACAACTGGAAGAGATAGAAAAGATGCTTGATAAACTGGAAGAAGATGATGATGTTCAGGCTGTTTACACAAATATCGCATAGAAGATAAAAACATTCAATATTTTTAAAGGGCATTAAAAGCCCTTTTTTTGTTTCCCTGTCAAATACCTTTTTTTGCCCCTTAAATTGCTTTCGTTCATCTAAAAAATAAATGGTTTTCGTATTGATTGGTTATTTTTACCTTAAACCACATTTATTATGCTATCGGTTAAAAATTATATCAGTCATTTTGAAAACATCTGGAATGAAAGCCCGGTTGATTTCCCCGCTTTTGAAAAAACATATTCGTCAAATGAGCAGAAAATACGTGAACAGCATTTTTCTGATTTTCAGCAAAAGATAAACGGATTAAAATCAAAACGTAAAGTGGAAGAATTGCGGAGGAGTGATCCTTCCCAAACATTTTTTCCGGTTTTTAAATCGTTTCTTCAAACCGTTTTTGATTTTGACCAGGAACACCTGGAAATCATTCTTTCCGATAAATTTAAAAATGTAAGCAGAGATTTTTTTTACAAGGCCCGTGAATTTGGTCCGGAACTTTCGCCCGAGAATATTTATCAGGGAATGCGAAATGTTTGGATTATGAATGGAATTCAGCTGATGATGGATATCCCGGTGGATATTACTCCATCTGTTTTTGGTTACAGTATGATTTATCCGTACAGCGATAATTTGCTCGACGATCCAAATATTTCTGCCGAAGAGAAGCAATATTTCAGTGTCCGTTTTAACCGGCGATTGCATGGGGAAGTGGTGTTGGCGCAAAGTTTTACGGAGTTGCAGCTTTTTAAGCTGGTTGAAATGTTTGAAAAACAATTTCCAAGAACTGAATTTCCAAAAGTTTTTGAAAGTTTGTACGCTATTCAACAGGGACAAACCAACAGTTTACAACTTAACGGAACAACAGAAATTTCAGATAACGAGATTCAAAAAATATGTTTTGAAAAGGGAGGAGCCTCTGTTTTGGCCGATGGTTACCTGGTGGCCGGCAGATTGACCGAAAATGAAGAACGGGCTTTGTTTGGATATGGGGTTTATCTTCAGTTACTTGATGATATTCAGGATGTAAAAGAGGATGCTGAAGCGCAAACCAGAACCATTTTTTCTCGCCGGAATGATTACGATCTGGATAAATTTGTAAATAAAACCATTCACTTTGGACGAAAAGCATTGGATGAAATGTATTGTTTTAAAGGTTCCCAAATTGAGACATTTATTAAACTGATGAATCGCAGTATTGAAACCATGATAATTGAATCGGTAGGAATGAATGAACAACATTATTCCGCCGAATTTTTGGCCAAACTGGAAAAACAATCGCCTTTGCGTTTTGATTTTGTTCGAAAAAAGAGAAGTCAGTCAACGTCAAGCCGATTTTCTTTTTTTAAGAAGTATTTTGAGCAAAATGTCCCTGGCCGGGCAGTTCAGTTTTAAACTCTTAGCAGAAACGAATAAAAAAGAGTACACATCTTAATAAGGGATTTCTAATGGCTTGGAACTAATAGTTGTAAAGTAGAAAAAGTTGATTATCAAGTTTTTTGGAAGAGTTGAAAGTTGTGTGAGGTGTGGTTCTGATAAAATATTTGTTGAGACCGATTTCAAGAAAATACCTGTAAATGAATTTTCTTCAAATGAAATAGCGATCGATTCGTATCGTTGCAGGCTTTGCGGCTACAAAGCGGATAAAGAAAAATATAACAAGGCTACTTAAAAATGCAGGAAGGCAAAGAATAATAAGTGGATGAGATTTAAAGTTTCCTTTTAAAAAAATTGCGAGCGTTGGACGGATTATTTGTAGTTGGAGTCTAAAATCCCGAAAATATTTTAATCCTGAAAAATTAGATCTAAGTTTGTGGGAAAACCAAAAAACGCCGTATTAAAAAGCAATAAAATTGGAAATAAAATGTATTTGTTATGAATAAGATACTGCTGCTGTCGTTCTCTCTTTTCTTTCTTTTCACTTTGGGATGCTCAAAAACTAAAATAGAGAAGAAGCCAAATATTATATTAATTTTTATTGATGACATGGGGTGGGCTGATTTATCATGTTTTGGAAATACCGATGTACAAACACCAAATATAGATAAGCTGGCTTCGGAAGGAATTGCCTTTGAACAGTTTTACGTTAATTCACCTATATGCTCGCCTTCTCGTGTGGCCATTTCAACCGGTACTTATCCGCAGCGTTGGAATATCACTTCTTATCTGGCACGTCGTGAGTTAAATCAGGAGCGCGGCATTGCAAATTGGTTAGATCCTTCAGCGCCAATGTTGGCAAGAAGTCTTCATGAAGCTGGTTATACAACCGGACATTTTGGAAAATGGCACATGGGAGGACAGCGGGATGTTACCAATGCACCGCAAATTACCGAATATGGCTTTGATGAATCGCTGACCAATTTTGAAGGAATGGGAGCAAAATTGTTGCCACTTACAATAGACGAAACAGGGAAAGTAGGGCGAATTTGGGAAGGCGCTGAAATACTGGGAGAACCATTTACTTGGATGCAACGCTCTGAAATAACTACAGGCTTTATTGATGCGGCCATTCAGTTTATGGAAAAAGCCGACAGTACACAGAAACCATTTTATGTAAACATCTGGCCCGATGATGTGCACAGTCCTTACTGGCCGCCTTATGAGGAATACGGAGTTGCCAAAGAAGCGGGGAAACGAGGACTGTACCTGGCAGTTTTGGAAGCGATGGACAAACAGTTTGGAAAATTGTTTGAGTATGTCCAGTTGAACGAAAGACTGCGCGACAATACTTTGATTTTGTTTTGCTCCGATAATGGTCCGGAACTGGGAGCGGGCAGAGCAGGTGAGTTAAAAGGGTATAAAACACATTTGTATGAAGGCGGTATCCGTTCTTCGTTTTTTGTTTGGGGACCCGGATTTATCGATAACAATGCAGCAGGAACACGCAATAAAGAATCACTTCTTTCTGCTATCGACATTACACCATCGCTGCTTGAGTTGGCCGGAGCAAAAGCTCCTGAAAATATCGATTTCGACGGAGAGAATCTTCTAACAACCATTCTGGGTGAAGAAAAAAAATCGCATTCTTCGCCAATTTTTTATAGCCGGCCACCCGATAGGAAGAATTATTATGGTTTTGAAAATCTTCCGGATTTGGCTGTACGTGAAAACGATTGGAAGCTATTGTGCGATTACGATGGGAGCCGGCCGGAACTCTACAACATTGTAAACGACCCGGGCGAAACCAAAAACATGGCTGAGGAGCATCCGGAGCTTACACAGTCGATGACTCAAAAAGTAGTTTCCTGGTACAAATCGATGCCGGTACTGGAACAGGAATAAACCAACTTGTTTGAAATTTGATAGCCGAAGAACAGCTCGGTGTCGTATGATTTGCAAATTTCAAAAAGGATATTTTGGTCTTATTTTGTATCTTTGATTTTTACAAACTAGGTTGTAATCATGAAAGACATCGGAAACACTTCGCTTGATGAATTCTACGAGGAAGCTGCAAATTTTACAGGTAAGGATATCGATACACTTTTACCGCCGGGTATCGGCAAGGAGATTGGACATTTTAATGTTTTTGACATTTCTGAAACTATTAGAGAGTTTAAGCAGAAAAATACAATGCCATACAATCGCCGGGCCTATTATAAAATCAGCCTGATTAAGGGAAAAAACCGGGCTGAATATGCAGATAAGGTAATTGAAATAAAAAATAATGCCCTGTTGTTTGCTACTCCCAAAGTACCTTATCACTGGATTCCGCAAGATGAAAATCAATCGGGTGCATTTTGTGTTTTTACCGATGCGTTTCTGATTAAAAATAAAAGCGGTGTAGTTTTAGACGAACTGCCGATTTTTAAGTCGGGTGGTTACCCTGTTTTTGAAATTACTGATGAAGAGGTGGAAGAGCTCAGTTATATTTTCAAAAAGATTAAAAAGGAGATTGTTTCGGATTATGAGTACAAGTACGATTTGTTGCGTAATTATGTTTTAGAGCTTATTCATTATGGTCAAAAGCTGCAACCAGCCAGTGCTTTGCGAAATAGTCAGACTGCCTCTGCGCGTATTGTTTCACTGTTTGTTGAATTGCTGGAGCGTCAGTTTCCCATTGAATCGCCCAATCAGAAATTAATGCTGCGATCAGCAAAGGAATACGCAGAAAGGTTGGCGGTTCACTCTAACCATCTTAACAAAGTTTTAAAAGAAAATACAGGTAAAACAACTACTGAGTTTATCAGCGGGAGGGTTTTACAGGAGGCAAAAATTTTACTTAAACAAACCGACTGGAATATTTCCGAAATTGCATACAGTTTGGGCTTTGAGGAGGTAGCCCATTTTTCCAACTTTTTCAAAAAGCAAACTTCAGTTGCTCCGTTGTCGTTTCGATCATAAAACTGATATTTGAATTTTGCAAATAAAAGATTGAAGTTTGCAAAGCGCTGTTCCCCTTTTTGTCTGAACTTTGTATTTATCAAATCATAAAAATTAAACAATGGAAACAAAAAGTAAGATTGCACTGGTTACAGGTGGTAGTCGCGGGCTGGGAAGAGAAATGGCTCTTAGCCTTGCTAAAAAGGGAATCGATGTTGTACTAACGTACAAAAGTAGCAAACAGAAAGCAGATGAGGTAGTTACTGAAATTCGGTCGTTAGGGCAAAAAGCAGCAGCGTTTCAACTGGATACCGCCAATGTTAAGGAGTTTGATGAGTTTTTAAGCGTGGTAACCAACTACCTAAATGAAGAAACAGGAAGCAAAAATTTCGATTTTCTGATTAACAATGCCGGAACCGGTTTATACGCACAATTTGCCGAAACAACAGAAGAACAGTTTGATGAAATGACGAATATTCATTATAAAGGAGTGTTCTTTTTAACACAAAAATCTTTGCCTTTTATTAATGACGGCGGACGTATCATTACCATTTCATCGGGACTTGCACGTTTTGCAATGCCGGGTTACGCTGTTTACAGTTCAGCAAAAGGAGCGATTGAAGTGCTAACAAAGTATCTGGCCAAAGAATTGGGACCACGTGGAATTGCTGCAAATGTAGTTGCACCCGGAGCCATTGAAACTGATTTTGGCGGAGGTTTGGTGCGGGACAACAAAGATATAAATACTCACATTGCAGGATTAACTGCTCTGGGCCGTGTTGGCCTGCCTGAAGATATAGGTGGCGTAGTTGCCTTTTTATGCACCGAAGAAGGGCGCTGGATTAACGCTCAACGAATTGAAGTTTCAGGCGGAATGAATCTTTAATCTTTCAAAACTGTTTTTAGCCATGCCCCAAACGGGAGTGGGGCATGACTTATTTTTTACATGTATTGATTTAATTCTGCAAAAGCGTCATTCAATTTCTTTTCCATTTCCAAAATTTTATCGATACTTTCATTGTAAACAGAAAGTTCGAGAATATAATCAATCAATCCAATTTCTCCGTGATTTAAAGCTTTCTCCAAAAATGACGCATTGTTTACATCTTCCATTCCACTTTTATATTCCACTACATTTTCTTGTAATTGTATAAATTTTTGATGTGTTGCTTTTAAAAGGTTGTAAAACCGCAATTTGTTATCTCTGGTGACGCTTTGTAGAGCTTCTGCCTCCGCTTTTGCATGTTTTACAGTATTTATGTTTTCCCACAAAGGAATGGTAACACCGATAATAAAACCCTGAAAATGTGCTGCATCTCTTTTTTCGCTCATGTAGCCTGTATTTATTTTAGGCAACTGTTCTGCTTTTGAAAGTTTTATTTTGTTTTCTCGTATTTGAACTTCTTTTTTTAGCCAGCTTAACATTGGATTTTTTTGTTCGGCTACCAAATACCACTTTTCAAAATCAGAAGGAATATTTAAAATTGGAAATTGTTTTAAACTGAAGTCAAGCGGCTTTCCCCCATTTAATCCTTGGAGTTTAATGAGAAGTGCTTTTTGTTCAATCTCAACGGCTTCCAGTTCTTTTTCAGCCGATAATTTATTCAAACGCGATTTATTGTATTCCAGAATATTGGTTTCTCCGGCATCAAATCTTTGCTTGTAAGCAACAAAAATACTATCTGCGAGCAATTTCCTTTTATCAAGTTCAGCGTGCATTGCGTTAGTATATATAAGTTCATTGCATGTAAGTCTCGTTTCCAGCAGAACGTCTTTTTTTTGTTTATCGAATTGAAGTTCTACTTGTTCGTTTTTTATATTCGAAATATTGTTTCTGAATTTATAGACGGTTGGGAAATCGAAAGATTGAGAAATGCTCACATCCGTTCTGTTGCCAACAGCATCCGGCTCCACCCACAAGTAGTGATATTCTACTTCCGGATTTTCCAGGAAAATTCCCGAACGGTTGTTTAGTTTTTCTGCGTCGGCATTTTTTCTTAAAGCTGCCAATGTAGTATTGTTTTGTTCTACTGCCTGTAGCACGTCTTCTATTTTTTGCTGAGCGAAAAGCCCCCAATTTACCATTAACAGGGCGACAATTATGAATAGTTGTTTTTTCATGCTTCTTCTGTTTTAACGTTTCCGCGACCATTTAAAAGAACAAATACAATGGGAATGATGTAGACGTTAAGTAATGTAGATGTTAATAATCCAGCTAAAATTACTTTTGCCATAGGGCTTTGAATTTCATTTCCTGAAAGATGGCCTCTCATTGCCAAAGGAATTAATGCAAGTGCAGCGGTTAACGCAGTCATTAAAATAGCATTTAACCGGTCGCTTGAACCTTTAATTACCGTTTCAGCTAGTGAGAAACCTTGTTTTTGCAGTTTTTGGTAGTTTGATATCAAAAGTATTCCGTTTCTGGTTGCAATTCCAAACAAAGTGATAAATCCAATAATCGCAGGAATACTCAAAACTCCCGAAGTAAAATAAATAGCAAAAATACCACCAATGAGTGCCAGAGGAAGATTTAGCAAAATAATTCCTGCCAGTTTAAAGTTTCTGAATTCCTGAAATAGAAGAAGATAAATCAGTAGAATTGAAATTACCGACGCCAGCAAGAGCGTTCGGGAAGCTTTGGCTTCACTTTCAAACTGCCCGCCATATTCAACACGATAACCTTCAGGAAGTTCTATGTTTGCATTTATATTTTTTTGAATGTCCTCTACCACGCTGCGAAGATCGCGTCCTGCTACATTTGCCGAAATCACAAGTTTTCGCTGCACGTTTTCGCGGCTGATAGAACTGGGACCGCTTGCCGATTTTATTTCAGCTACTTCTTCCAGTGGTACTTTTTTCCCGTCCCAGGTACCAATCAGCGCATTTTTGATACCTTCGATGGATTCAGTGTAATCTTTGTTGAGTCTCAAAATAAGGTCAAAACTTTGTTGCCCTTCAAAAATGTCTCCCATTTTTGCCCCGGCGAATGCAATGTCAACAAACTTATTAAACTGTTCAATTGTAATTCCGTAGTTTGCAAGCAAATCCCTGTCGGGGCGGATTTGAATTTGTGGTATTTCTACTTGTTGTTGAACATTTACGTCAACGAGTCCTTCAATACCAATGATGGTGTTCCTGATTTCATTTCCGATTGTAAACATGCGGTTTAAATTGTTTCCGAACAGTTTTATGGCAATATTGGCCCGTGTTCCGGAAAGCATATGATCAATTCGATGCCCCAGTGGTTGCCCCACGGTAAATGCAATTCCGGGAATAGATGCCAGCGTCATTCGCACATCTGCCAAAAATTCTTCCTGACTTCGTTTTTCCAGTTGAAAGTTTACATCTATTTCAGCGCTGTTGGTGGTTTGTGAGTGTTCATCAAGCTCTCCGCGTCCGGTTCGGCGCGCTGTGGTTAAAACTTCAGGTATGGCAAGTAACTCATCTTCTGCCAGGTTGCCAATTCGATTGCTTTCTTCCAGCGAAATTCCGGGTTTACTTACTACCGATAAAGTGAGTGAACCTTCATTGAATTCCGGTAAAAAGCTTCTTCCGAGAGTTGAAAAGGCAATTATTGCAACTACAAATACAGCAAGAGTGGACGAAATGGCCAGGGTTTTATGTTTCAGGGTCCAAGTAAGCGAGCGCTCATATAAATCGCTTAGTTTCCGTACCAGCCACTTCTCTTTTTCGTTTTTAGCCAGGTATTTGTTGTTGGCCAAAATCATTTTTGATAGTAAAGGAGTTAGTGTCATTGCAACAACGAGCGAAACAAAAAGCGATACAGTAAAAGCAATTCCAAGTGGTTTTAGCATTCTTCCTTCCATTCCCGAAAGAAAAAATAGTGGAAGAAATGCCACCATAATAATTATTGTCGCATTTAATATTGAAGATCGGATTTCTTTTGACGCTTCAAAAACAACAGTGAAATATGACTCTCTTTCGTTTAGCGGTTTTTGGTGGTTTTGTCTTAATCTCTTGTAAACGTTTTCCACATCGATAATGGCATCGTCAACCAGTGAGCCAATTGCAATGGTCATTCCGCCTAAACTCATGGTATTAATATTTAGTCCAAAGGCTTTCATCACAATAATTGCTCCAAGTAATGACAAGGGAATGGCAAGTAAAGAGATGATAGTAGTTCTGAAACTTCCAAGGAAAATAAAAAGAATAACAATTACAAAAATTGCCCCCTCGATCAACGCATTTTGTACGTTGTTTACCGAAGTATTGATAAAATCTGCCTGCCGAAAAATTTTGGTATCCAGATGTACATCAGGGGGAAGCGTGTTTTTTAGTTCTTCCAAATTTCTTTCAATCAGCTCTGTAACTTCCAGTGTATTTACGTGTGGCTGTTTTGACACGGATACAATAATTGCAGGTTTGCTGTTGTGCGATGCATAGCCCATTTTTACCGCGCTTCCAATTTTTACCTCAGCCACATCGCGAATTCGAACCGGTTTTCCGTTTCGTGTTTTGATAAATGAATTTCCCAGTTCTTCCAGGTCAAAAGTTCGGGCTATCCCCCGAATGACATACTCATTTCCGTACTGACGAACTATACCGCCCATCGAGTTTTGACTGATTCCCTTACAGATGCCAGCCAGTTCTTCCAATGATACCTTGTAATATCCCATCTTTTGCGGATCGACCAACACCTGGAATTGTTTCAGGTCTCCACCAATTATTGTAACCTGAGAAACGCCTCCGGTTGCAAGAATAAGTGGTTTTACATTCCATTCTGCAATGGTTCGCAAATCCATCATGCTGGTGCTGTCGGCCTGCATCCCAATAAAAAATATTTCGCCCATTACACTCGATTGTGGCGCTAAAATGGGCTGCCCGGCACCAACAGGCATTTGAGCTGTTACCTGAATCAGTTTTTCACTTACAATTTGCCGGGCTTTATATACATCTGTTCCCCAGTCAAAATCGACCCAAACAAATGAAAATCCCTGCGATGAGGAAGAACGCACTCTGCGAACGTCATTTGCGCCGTTAACAGCAGTTTCAATAGGAAATGTAACCAGTCGTTCCACTTCCTCTGAAGCCATCCCGTGAACATCGGTCATTATCACAACTGTTGGTGCGGTTAGATCTGGAAATACATCTACGTCCATATTTTGAGCCGTGTAAGTTCCGAAAATAACCAATACCACAGAACTAAACAGAATGAAATATTTGTTCTTTAAAGAAAACTTTATAATATTATTCAGCATAGTGTCAGATTTTAGTGAACATGACCTGCATGTGGATCTAATGCGCCGGAGGCTTGCGAAAGTTTAATAACAACTGCCCCTTTTGTAACAATTCTTTCGCCGGGATTTAATCCTGCCAACACGGATGTTTTTAATCCGTCGGAAGTCCCGGTTTTGATTTCGCGCTTTTCAAATAGTTCCGGTGTTAATTGAACATAAGCGTAATAGATGCCTTGCTCTTCCAAAAGTGATGAACTTGGGATTGTCAGCGCTTGTTGATCTGACGTCGTTTTTAAGTAGATTTTTACAAAATTGCCTGGATAAAATTCTCCGTTGTCTTCAATCTGAATATTTACCGGAATGAGGTAGTTGCTTTGATTGGCCGATTTGCCCCAGGAAACAATTTTGCCATTCAATTCTTCCAAAGAATACATTTTTTGCTGATTGGCAGTCGAGATATTTGCGGAATTAAGGAATACTAGATCGCCCGCATATTTTGACTGAACTTCAGCGTAAAGCATCAAATTTTTGTTTTGCGAAACTATTGCAATAGCTTGTCCTGCTTCGACAAATTCACCATTCCGGACATACAAATGCTGAATAAACCCTTTCATCGGACTTTTTACTGTTTGTCCGAGAGCGCTGAAATTTTTGCTTAGGTTTGTGTAAATAGCTTCTGCATTTTCAAAATCGTTTTTGGCTTCCAGAAGGCGCGCTTTGGTTACAATTTTATCTTCAGCCAATCCCTGAATTCTTTCATAGTCGAGTTTTGCTTTTTCGAAGTTGCTTTTGGCCTCTAAAAATTTAACGCCCGAGTTATTTTCTGCAAAACTATTGCCCGAAATTGAAAACAGGTTTTGTCCTTTTGAAACTTTGTTTCCCGGCAAAACCGAAGTGTTTCCAAATACAACAATACCACTCGTTTTTGCAGTAAGAACCTGCGCATCGTTAGGGGCCGACTGGACCTGCGCTGTAGTTTTTATAACCTGTCCAAAAGGTTCGGTCTTTGGGAAGGCAGTAGCAAAATCAATTTTCCACGACTGGCTTTTTGTGAACACTGTGGCATTTGTTTTATCGGGTGCGGTCGCTTCAATAGTTTCGTGTGCTTCTGCGTCGTCTTTAAAAACAGTAATATCGGCTACTATTTTTTTATTTTCTGAACCGTTTTCAACTGCAAAAATAAGTTGCCCCTTCCCCGAAGCTGCGGGTTTAATCGTAAAGTTGTACATTCCTTTTTTTACCGGATTGTCAAGTGTTTTATTTTGTGTTTTCCCATTAACAAGCATTTGCATATTAATTTTCTCTGATTTTAATGGTGAGAAATCGGAAAGATTTGTAAAGTGTACAAGTACATCCGCCTCTTCTCCGGCAACAAAAGGATCGGCTTCAGCAAATACTTCATAAGTGTCGCTGTAAGCGGTGATGTATGATTTTAACTCCTCATGTTCATGTTCAACTTCATTCACTGCTTCTTCGCGGTCAGCAGGCGCTTCGTGGTTATGCCCCTGGTGTTCGCTTTCTTCGTGAAAGTGTTCGGCTTCTGTCTCATGGTTATGAGCATGCTCTTCGTGCGCCCCTGTATGGTGGTGATGTTCGTGTTCGTCCTCACCTTCGTGAGTGTGAACGTGTTCCGCTTCATGTTTGTGTTCTGAATCGGATGAATGGGAATTTTGGTTGCTGCAGGCGGCTAAATAAAAAGCTGCAACTACAGCTATCAGTAACTTTTTTTTCATTCTCAAACGTTTGTATATGTATAATGGCCCTGTTCAAAAATCAAACAGGTTGTTGGTTTTAATAAAATCTAGATATTACCAGATATTCGACTTTGAATATCAGGGAACTCTGAATAAAGGAAATGAGATTTTAGGCCAGGGGTGAGCCGCGCGAATTTATACTTCCGTTTCCGAGATAGGAATAAAACGAGTTAAGGTGAAAAAATATTGGTGGTTGGGTTGGAGGTGTAAAAAAATAATCTTTAGAAAAATACAAAATGGCAAACAAAACATCCGAACTGTCGTGTTGATCTTTTAGCCATTGCTGAAGTTCGTCTCCTGATTCTGTGTCGTTTGAACGGGCAAGATAAACTTGTTTTAGTAAGCAGAAATCAGCTTCGCTGCTGTCTTCTTCGCTGTGTTTATGGTGATTGTGTTTGCAGTTCTCTATATTTCGGTGTTCAACCGAACCTGTAATTACAATTTCATCATCAAAATGAATATGTGGAACAACTGCATGAGCCAGTAACAAAATACTGACGACTAAAACATGATAAACTGCTGTTGCCCTTTTAATCATTTTTAAACCTTTCGGACAAAGTTAAAAAGATTTTTTTTTAACCGGAACTCTTTAACTAAACAATATGTTAATATGAATAGCATTTCAGGTTTTTCATTTCAGGCAATGCCTTCCGAAGCAACTGGCGAAATTATTTTTTATTCATATGAAATATTCCCGATGGTCTGGATGTTGTGTTCCGCAGGCACAGATGTAAACAGCGTTTTCAGTTCCTGTTCTGTTAATTTTGTTTCAGGCTGAAAATCGTCTGAATCCATATACTCCAAAATACTTTTATAAAACTGCCGCGCTTCCGGTTTATCCTGAATGGCTTTTAAATCCGACATGCAAATTAGCAATTTTCCTTCACCCACTGCAAACTCAAACACCAAACCCAGTTTATGGTTACGTTCAATATTATCAATCACCTGAACCAAAGGTTTGTAGCCATCCGGAGCATTATCGAGGATAAACGGCCGGCTTTTTTTGACAATGGGCCACCATTGCCAGTTGCTGTGAAACTCTGTTGGGAAAGACGTAAATAAGGGATGTTCAGGGTTGGTTAAAATTCCCATTGTTCCCGGAGAAACCGGTTTGTTATTGTTTTCCGAGATTCCCTTAAACATTTTATAATTCCAGTAATCGGTTGTAAATAGCCCTCCAACCGAAAAGGCCGCATATTTTTTATGGTTGGGGAACAGCAGCACTTTTTCTCCTGAATTTAACTGACTTATGGTTTGTGCATCTATATTTTCTGAGATATATATTTCTGAAGGAACACTTATATTTTTGTTTTCCGGATATACCCAAATGGGGTAAGTGTTTTGGTAAGATGTTTCTTCGAGTACTATTTGCAGCGTGAGTTTTTGAGGTGCTTTTAATTCAGAGAGAGGTTGTTTTACCTCTGTAAAATTGAATACTTCGCCCTGTGGGACTGATTTGTTGTCAGAACCACTTCCTACAATTTCACCATCTGCATTTATAATTTGCCATGTCAGTTTCTGGTTTTCCAAATCAGATTCAGAATAGTTGGCCACCTGTATTTTTGCGGAGAAATTTTCACCGTTTGTCCAGCAATATTTTTCTGTAATTAAAAGGGGCACAACTTTATTAGAGAAATGCGAGAATTCTTCGGGAGTGATAAGTCCTTTGCTATCCATAAATGCATCGAGCAGCCCTACAAGTGCAGTCCCCTGGCCAGAAAAATCTTGTAGATCGAGCAGTTGGAATCCGCCAAATCCGGGGGTACGAATGGCCATTTCAATATCAGCCCGGTAGCCCAAAGCGCTCAGCGCACCCGATGCCCGGAAAAAATCCTTTGCCTGATCAGCCATTCCGGCGGCTTCCAAACGTTTTTTGAATATTTCCAGGTTCCATGGTTTTAGTACACCTGTATATTTTTTTATTTCATCGAAATTAGGATACACCTGATACTGTGCAATTTCGTGTCCGATAACCGGAACTGAACATTTACTGATGGCCCCGGCGTAGTTCAAATCGGTAGAGGGGTATCTTCCGTTAATGTATCCGCCATCGTAAGCATCGGCAAACGAAAATGAGGCGCGTGTGTGTGTGCTGTAGCTTGTATCGGTATCAGCTCCTACCCGGCAGGTGACTAAAAAATCTTCTCCTTCAACCTGGCCCCTGGTGCCAAGGTAATTATTTGAACCATAAGCAAACAGTTTCTCCGGGGCGAGTGGCCGGAGTTGGTTTACCATTTTTTGCATTTGGTCAAGGCTTCCACTGAGTTCATTTCCCAGGGCAAACATGACAAATGAGGCGTGGTTTCCATAACTTTCAATAATTTTTTCACCTTCGTTTAACAGAAATTCATTTAATCCCGACGGATCATTTTCACGTAAACTCCCCCAAAACGGTGTTTCCGGCTGCATGTAAATTCCCTCAATATCCGCAGCAGCAAAAGCGGCGTCAGGTGGTGTCCATGAATGATAACGATAATGGTTTATTCCGTATGACTTTGCAATTTGAAATAATTCGATCCAACTCTCCACATCCATGGGAGGGTGAGCTGTTAATGGGAAAACACAAGCATTGTGTTCGCCTCTTAAGAATGTTGTTGTTCCATTGATTGTAAATTGAGTTCCCGATGTGGAAAAATTGCGAAATCCAAAATTTGCCTGCAAATTGTCGGTTCCATTTTCTGTAATCAGTTCTGCTGAAAGTTTGTAAAGAGCGGGGGAGAACTCACTCCAAAGCTGCATTTTATCTCCAGCCGGATATTTTAATACTATCCGATTTTGTCCCGGACTCAGATTGACCTCATAACTTTTAGCAGGAACATTATGATTTTCCTGTGTGTTCCAGGAAGCTGCTCTTAATTTAACTTTTACCTTCTGACTTTCTGCTTCATTTGAAAATATTCGAAGGGCCACAACTGCTTCTTTGGTTTTTAGCTCGGGCGTGACAGCAAGTAAACTGATATAGTTTTTTTCTGTTGCTTCCAGTTTTATTTCACCAATTATTCCATTCCAATTGGTTTGTGTGTGTTCTGTCCAGGAGTGGGAGCCTTTTATTCCGTTCGGAACTGAACCATTTCCGTTATTTACCAGAATGGTCAATACATGTTTCCCTGGCGTAAGAGCAGGGGTGAGATTGTATTTTTGAGGAGACAAAATCGTAGCGTTTTCGCCTGTGAATTGTCCGTCGATCCAAATTTTTGCGGGTTTTGTCCGTTCGAGCGTCAAGAAAATTTCTTTACTTTTCCAGCTTTCGTTAATCGTTATTTCCTTTTGGTACCATGCCCATCCTTCATACATTTTTTCACGCGACAATCTCATGGTTTCGTCGTAATTTTTATTTGGGATACCTTTGTCATTTTCATCCATTGTTCCCGGTAGTTGAACCGTTTCAGTTAATAGTTCCGAGAACCAGTTTTTTTCTATTCCAACCTGCGCAGAATCCATCGCAAATTGCCATGTTCCACTTAAATCAATGGTTTCTCGTGTAGAAATAAATTCATTTCTGGTACACGAAAATTGAAAAATAATTCCTAAAAGCAGAAAAATACGGAAGTAAGTTTTTATTGGCATGGCTGATTTGTTTTACAATTTGTTGGTATAAAAATAGAACTATTTATGAAAATGAGTGTTTGTTGAACATTTAAAATTTTTGTTCGATTAAAAATAGGCCGAAAGAAAAACAGATGGTTACGTATTTTTTTAAAGACACCATTAAATCTCTGTGAGATATTTTTTTTAACCGGATTTCTTTATGGTTTGCGTGATACAAAGAATTATTTTTACTAAAAATGGAAAATCGTGAAATGATAAATAAATATGAAGAATTTTTTAGTGGTTGGGCTGACATTTTGTTGGCTTTTGTTTTCAGTGGCGCAAACAAAGGCACAAAAGAGTGAAATTGGTTTAAATGAGGGGTGGAAAGCCAAACGGGCAAGTGAATTGCCTGTAGATGGAACGGTGATTTCTTCACCCGATTTTCAGTTTTTCGATTGGATGGATGCAGTGGTTCCCGGAACAGCGTTAACCACTTTGTTGCACAACAAAAAAGTTCCGGATCCTTTTTATGGAATGAACAACGAGTTGATTCCCGATATTTATGAAACCGGCCCGGAGTATTACACTTTTTGGTTTCAAAAAGAATTTGAAGTTCCCGACTTAAAACCGGGGCAGCAGGTGTGGTTAAAATTCAGGGGAATAAATTATTCTGCCAATGTTTTTCTGAATGGAAAACGGGTGAGCTTTGACACACATGAAGGAATGTTTTTGCGTGAAAAATATCTGATAACTCCTTTTCTGAATGAGTCAGGGAAAAATAATCTGGCCGTGTTGGTTGAGCCGCCAAGTCCGGTGGGAAAAGCCAATGGCGGACAAGGGGGCGATGGTGTAATTGCCCGTTCGGTAACACAACAATACACTCCCGGCTGGGACTGGGTTTGTGCGGTTCGCGACAGAAATACAGGAATTTGGGATAAAGTTTCCCTGGAAATTACTGGCGATATCGATATTCGTGCTCCTTTTGTAAAAACAAGAGTTCCCGGAAAGCGTTTGCCTGGTGAAAAACAAGACCCGGCATTTTTGGATATTTCTGCTGAGCTTGTGAATAGTTCGGAAGAAGAGCAAGAAGGAAATCTTGTAGCGTCGTTGGGAGATGAAAAATGGTCGGTGCCGGTTACCTTAAAAAAAGGAGAAACACAAACGGTATCTTTTCCTGAGATAAAAATAAAAAATCCCAAATTGTGGTGGCCCAACGGAGTAGGGGAGCAAAATATGGAGCACCTGAAATTGAAATTTGAACAGGCGAATGTTGTCTCCGATGAAGAAGCTGTTGATTTTGGAATTCGCGAAACCGGCACTTATTTTGATAAAAAAGTAGGAGGACGTGTTTTTATGGTGAACGGCCGGAAAGTTTTTATAAAAGGAGGAAACTGGATTTCCTCCGATTTGTTGTTGCGTCTCACTCCGGAGCGCTACGATGCAGAAGTTCGTATGCACGCACAAATGAATATGAATATGATTCGTGTTTGGGGAGGTTCCATTACCGAACGCCCGGAATTTTATAATGCGTGTGATAAATACGGAATTTTGGTGTGGCAGGACTTGTGGATTACCGGCGACTGTAACGGTTGCTGGTTCGACCCGAAAAAGAAAGAATCGCAGGCGCGGCGTCAGTCGTATCCCGACGACCATTCTTTGTTTTTTAGTTCGGTTATCGATCAGGTAAAAATGTTACGTAACCATCCAAGTTTGTATTTGTATTGCGGGGGAAATGAGTTCCCACCACCGGCAGATATCGATTTTAAACTTCACAACGAAATATTCCCGGATGTAGATCCTACCCGTTTTTATGTGAGCTATTCAACTTCAGACAGTATTTTACGAAATACCATTGGCGGAGTCGGTGACGGCCCATACGGAATTCAGAATCCGTTGCGTTTTTTTGTAACTCGTTCGTATCCGTTTAATCCGGAACTTGGTTCGGTGGGAGTACCCAATGTGGAAGCCATGCGAAAAATGATGGATGAAAAAGATTTAACGCCACCGGTAAACGACCGTGGAAACAATGTTTGGCAATATCACAAGTACATTGGTTACGGCGATCATATTGAACGTTTTGGCGAGATTGCCGGAATTGACGATTTCTGTAAAAAGGCGCAAGTTGTGAATTACGAACAGTACCGCGCGTTGCAGGAAGGTTTTAATGCGGGGATGTGGAGTTTTTATACCGGAATGCTGGTATGGAAAAATCAAAACCCATGGACTTCTCTCCGTGGCCAGTTTTATGATGTATTTCTGGAACAAACCGGTGGATTTTATGGCTATCAGCACGGAGCAGCTCCTTTGCATGTGCAGTTAAATTTAAATGATTCTGCCATTTGTGTGATGAACCAAACTATGGTTGCCGAAAGCGGCTTGAGCGTAGAAGCAGAACTTTATAATCTGCATGGTGAGAAAGTAAATACACAACAGTTAAATTTGGATGTTTCTGCCAACTCATATAAAATAGCAGGCAAACTGGATTTGGCGAAAAAGCCTGCCGGATTATATTTTGCCCGTTTCTATCTGAAAAATAAAAAAGGAGAAATAGTGGATGAGAATTTTTATTGGTTGACCAATTCACCAAACGATATGCAGGATTTGCAAAAACTGGAAGAGGTTCAACCTGACATTCAATTAGGAGAAAAAAGGGACGACAAATTGCTTTTAACGGTCAAAAATACAGAAAAAGAGACTGCTTTCTTTTCGCGTTTAAAAGTAGTAGATAAACAAACCGGAGAACTCGTATTGCCGGTTTTCTTCAGCGATAATTATTTCACTTTATTTTCGGGCGAGCAAAAACAAGTTGAGTTGGATTTGTCTGATTTGCCTGCCGATTTAAAAGATAAAGATTTGCAGCTGGTTCTTGAACCCTGGAAAGGCCCGGCTGTAACAAAAGAATTATAGAAGTTTTTTATAAGCATATTAAGGATAGCATCTCTTGAAGGGATGCTATTTTTTTATTTGAATATTTTTACAAAATACTTATCTTTGACGTTAGTAACGTTTGAAGACATTATGATTGTTTCATTTGGTTCAAAGGATACCGGGAAAATTTGGAATGGGGAGCGGGTTAAGAAAATACCGATTGAAGTTCAGCAGATAGGACGGAGAAAATTAAGGATGATTAATAACTCTCAAAATTGGTCCGATTTGAGAATTCCTCCTTCAAATCGCCTTGAAAAATTACAAGGATCAGATTTTTATAGTATTCGAATTAATAACCAGTGGCGAGTTGTTTTTCGATGGATTGACAATAATGCTCATGATGTTGAAATTTTGGATTATCATTAAAAAGAGATTGAAAATGGAAAAGTTAGCAAATGTTCATCCAGGAGAAATATTGCTTGAGGAGTTTTTACGCCCAATGGCAATAAGTGCTTATCGTTTGGCAAAGGATACGGATATTCCGCAAACTCGTATTTCTCAGATAATAAAAGGAAAAAGAAGAATAACAGCAGATACCGCTTTAAGACTGGCAACTTATTTTGGCACAACCCCTAAGTTCTGGTTGGGGTTGCAGGATGACTACGATCTTGAAGAAGAACGGGAAAATAAAAAGGCGATTCTAATCCAAATAAAGAAAAATGCCCCACAAATTACGAGTTAGTTTAAGTTTTAATTTTAAGATCTTTTCATCCCAACTTCCTCCAATTAAAAGCATACCCCAAAATAAAAATAGCCGTAAAAATTAGATTCGTTACTGAAAACGCCTGGCCGTTTATCCAAAACACCGGAAGCAACAAAATAAGGATTTGCGCTGCGGAATAAATCAAAATTCCGTCGCGATGAAATTTCCAGATTCTGATGGCACCGGCCAACGAAATTGCGTACAAGGCCATTAAAGTAGTAAAGTAAAATGGCGAAATTGTTTCAGTAGAATGCCAGGACGAATATTTTATTATCAGTTCTGAAACTTGTTCAAAAAAAAGCGATGAAATAAAATAAGCTATAAATGCAAATCCGCTTCCAATAAACGAAAGAATGCATAAAGCGCTTAAAAAATCGGGTCGTTTTGTATTATTCATAATAAAAAAACTTTGAGTCAGAAACGTTGCCTGGCAACTTACTGTTAATTGTTCAAAAATAATGGGTTTTTATTTACTTTATCAACAAAGGCCTCTTTTTAAAATGTATTACCTTTGTTCCTTAATTAAAAGAATTGACGAAAATGAAGAGAGATACCTTGGTTTTTGATATCATTCAAAAAGAACGGGAACGCCAGCTTAGCGGGATAGAATTAATTGCCTCAGAGAACTTTGTGAGCGACCAGGTTTTGGAAGCGATGGGGTCGGTAATGACCAATAAATATGCAGAAGGTTACCCCGGAAAGCGTTATTATGGAGGTTGCCAAATTGTAGATATGACGGAGCAACTCGCTATCGACCGTCTCAAAGAGTTGTATAATGCGGAGTGGGCAAACGTGCAACCGCACTCAGGAGCACAAGCCAATGCTGCTGTTTTGAGTGTTGTTTTAAAACCAGGCGATACTTTCCTTGGTTTGGATTTGTCGCACGGAGGACACCTTTCTCACGGCTCTCATGTGAACTCTTCGGGAATTCTTTACAATCCGATTGCATACAAAGTAAAAGAAGATTCCGGTTTGGTTGATTACGATGAAATGGAAGCATTGGCACTGGAACACAAACCAAAATTGATAATTGGCGGAGCTTCGGCTTACAGTCGCGAATGGGATTACAAACGTATGCGTGAAATCGCGGATAAAATTGGTGCAATTTTGATGATCGACATGGCACATCCAGCCGGTTTGATTGCTGCTGATTTATTGAGAAATCCAGTGGAACATGCACATATTGTTACTTCTACAACACACAAAACTTTGCGTGGCCCGCGTGGAGGTATTATTTTGATAGGTAAAGATTTTGAAAATCCCTGGGGAATAACAACAACAAAAGGTGTAGTTCGAAAGATGTCTTCGTTACTCGATTCTGCTGTTTTCCCGGGACAACAAGGTGGTCCGCTGGAACATGTAATTGCAGCGAAAGCGGTTGCTTTTGGCGAAGCACTTTCTCCTGAATTCAAAGAATACCAAAAGCAGGTGAAAAAGAATGCCGATGTAATGGCGCAGGCTTTTATCGATTTGGGTTACAAAGTTATTTCAGGTGGAACTGACAATCACTCGATGTTGATTGATTTGCGGACCAAATTCCCGGAAATAACCGGTAAAGTGGTTGAAAATACTTTGGTGAAAGCAGAAATCACTGTTAACAAGAACATGGTTCCGTTTGATAGTCGGTCTCCTTTCCAAACTTCAGGATTACGCGTTGGAACACCGGCCATTACAACTCGTGGTGTGAAAGAAGATTTAATGCCGGTTGTTGTTCAGTTGATTGATGATGTTATTTCAAATATTGAAGATGAAAAAACATTAAAAATGGTGGGAGAAAAAGTTCATAGTTTAATGAAGGAATTCCCGCTGTTTGCGTATTAATTCAAGTATCCCGGGTTCAAAGTTTAAATGTCTGTAGGTTTTAACTTTGAACTTTAAACATTCAATTTTTTTAGCTTCGTTATGGAATGGTACATGATTCTTGCTCTTATCGGTACCGGGTTGGCAGCTGGTTTTATTAACACAACTGCGGGAGGTGGTTCGATGCTAACGTTGCCCTTGTTAATGTTTTTGGGGCTTCCGGCCAATGTTGCGAACGGTACCAATCGTATTGCCATTTTACTTCAAAATGTTATTGCTGTAAACACATTTCGGCAAAAAAAAGTACTCAACTTAAAAACCGACTATAAACTTGCGCTTCCCGCAGTAGCCGGTTCAATAATCGGTGCTTTGTTTGCCGTTGAGATAGACCCGCTGCTGCTTAAAAAAATAATTGCAGGCTTAATGGTCGTTATGTTTCTGCTGGTGGTTGCAAAGCCTGAAATTTGGGTAAAGGAAAGAGCCGGTCAAACATTGGCAAAACCTACTTCGCTTCAGTATATTATTTTCTTTTTTATTGGATTGTATGGAGGTTTTATTCAACTGGGTGTTGGCTTTTTTCTATTGGCTGGCCTGGTACTCGGGTGTGGACAGGATCTTGTTAAAGCAAATGCTTTGAAAGTATTTATTGTTCTTATATATACCGTTTTTTCACTCGGAATTTTTATTGTCAACAAACAGGCTGATATTTCAGCCGGATTGATTCTTGCAGCGGGAAATATGGGCGGAGCATGGTTGGGTGCTAATTTTGCTGTAAAAGGAGGTGCGAAATATGTGAGGTATGTTTTGCTTCTTGCACTCGTAATTGTTATTTTAAACCTGTTTGGAGTATTTGGCTAGGTGAATCATTTTTTTAGTTTAAGTGGCTTTTTATTCACTTAAAATTTGAACGTTCAGTATGCACAATAATTCAAAAATAGCAGTTACAGTAATCACCGGCTTTTTAGGTTCAGGAAAAACTACATTTATAAATTCATTACTGAAACGATATTCTGAAAAACAATTTGCACTGGTTGAAAATGAGTTTGGCGACATTGCAATCGACACGAAATTGATAAAAGGAGTGGAAGCCAGCCAGATGTTTGAGTTGAAAGAAGGATGTATTTGTTGCACCATTACTGATGAATATGAATTGGTTTTACAGGAATTGGCCGAACGTTTTCAGAATGTGGAACATTTGCTAATTGAAACCACCGGTGTTGCCGATCCGGCATCGGTTATCCGACCGTTTTTCAGGGATGAAAAATTGCAGGAGCTTTATTCGTTTAAAGGAACGATTTGTCTGCTCGACGCTTTGAATTTTCATAACGATTATGAAAAGGATTTGAAATACAAACAAATTGCAGTGGCCGATTTTGTTTTGGTGAATAAAACTGAAAAACAGTTTTCGGAAGAAAAAGAAGTAATGAAAAAGCAAGTCCGTCAGATAAATCCGATGAGCGAAATTCAGTTTGCAAAATATGGAATTGCAGCGGATTTTGAACTTGAGAAAGTTACATATCGTCCGAAGTTTTATCCCGCTTTTCAGGGAGAAAAATCACTTCATTCCCGGATTTCGACACAAACAATGGTGTTTTCAAAACCAATAAATAAGTCGGAATTTGAATACTGGCTTTCCTATACTTTAGATGTTTATAAAAATGAAATTTACCGGATAAAAGGAATTTTATGTTTTGAAAATGAGGCGTTTGAATTCGTTTTGCAGGGAGTAGGCGGAAGCTACGAACTTTTTGAAGGTGAAGATATAATATCGCGAAATAACAGTGAAATTGTTGTGATTGGGAAACTGGATAAAATGGACTTAGCTACAAACTTTTAATTAACTCAGAACAACCATCCACAGCGGAATCGTAAAAATAGACAGGGAAGTTGCCAAAACCACAATTCTTGCAATTACTGTTGTTTCCAGTTTGTATTGTACCGCCAGCGCGTAAGGAGTCACACCAAGCGGCATTGACGCATCCAGAATAGAAGCATCAAACTGCATCGAATCCAGTCCGGCCTGTTTGATGGATAAGTAATAAATAAACGGTAGAACAAGCATTGTAAGCACTGCAAAAATAAAAACCTGAATCCATTCTTTGGGGTGTCCGATTTTGTTAAAACCAAGAAAAATTCCAAGAGAGAATAGTACAACTGCGGTTACGGAATCGGAAAAAAGAATAATTGTTTCTTCAAAAATCACAGGCAATTCGAGGTTGAAAAAGACAATCAGCAAACCAATAAAGATGGAAATCAGTAGTGGATTTTTTGCCAGGTTTAATCCGATTTTTTTTATGTCAATCTCTTTTTCGCTGTTCGATTCAATAAGGATAATTCCGAGTGTTAAAAGCCAAAAAAGATAAACCGCCGAAAGGATGGCTGCGGTCGGTAAAACTTCAGTACCAAATGCATTAAATAAAACAGGAATTCCCAGGTAGGCAACATTGCCAAAAGAGAAAACCAGAAAAAGTGAACTGCGCATTCGTTTGGAAAGCTTGAATATTCGCGCAACGGGAAACGCCAGCAACATGGAAATAACGATGTATGCTGAATTTAGCAAAATCAATTTTAAATAGGATTCTCCTTCCACTTCCAAATTCATCAGCGACGCAATGACCAAAGCCGGGAAACCAATCCAGAGGGCATATTTATTCAGAATATCAACCCAGGTTTCGCTGGCCGCTTTTGTTTTCGAAAAAATTAATCCTGCAAAAATGATAAGGAAAAGCGGTAAGACCGTTTTTAGTGCAATTATGAAAGAACCCATTCGCCGTAATTAATAAACGGGCGGACGTCGGTAATCATCATTCCCGCTGTTTTAGCAGCTGTAATTCCCAAATCACCATCTTCAAAAACCTGGCAAAATTCCGGATCAATATTCATTAATCTGGCACATTCCAGAAAAGTATCCGGGTTGGGTTTATGGCTGGTAACGTCGTCGGCAGAAACGATTGTATCAAAATATTCAGTTATTCCAAGTGCTTTTAACTGCACTTCAGCGCTTTTCCTGCTGGCCCCTGTTCCAACGGCCATTGGTAATTTTCCGTGGTAGTTTTTTACAATGGTAACTACTTCCTCCACCGGGCGCAATAAATGGGCAAGCTCCCAAAAAGAAGTTTGTTTTTGTTTTACAATGTCAACCGGATTTGCAGAAAGATTGTACTGTTCAACAACCCGTTTGGCAAACTCGATGGTTGGCCGACCTGTCATTTCGTATACAATCTGAGTATCAAATTCAAAACCGTATTTTTCCCCAATCTGATTCCATGTTTCTACGTGAACCGGCAGTGAATCAGATAAGGTTCCGTCTAAATCAAAAATTAAAGCTTTTGCTTTTGCTGAGACCTGTATTTCCATTCATTTTACTTTGTTGCCAAAAGTAACAGTTCATTTGTTGAATATGTTTGAGTTATAGCGTATTTAACCGAGATTTAAAATTCGCTTAAAAAAATTATCTTTGAAGAAAACACAAAATGTATTGAAAATGAGATTTTTAATGTTGTTACTTTGTTTTTGTATGTTTATTACGACCCGCGCGCAAGATTTGGGTTCTGAAGCTGAGAGTAAAAATACAAAGTGGGAATTGGCTTGGGAGGATAATTTTGATACCGACGGATTACCCGATAAAAATATCTGGTCGTACGAAGTGGGGCATATCCGGAATAACGAGGCCCAGTACTATACCGAAAGAAGAATTGAAAATGCACGTGTTGAAAATGGTAATTTGATTATCAAGGCCCGAAAAGACAATTTTGAAGGGAACGAAATTACATCGGCAAGCATAAATACCAATAGCAAAAGAAATATTTTATACGGGAGGGTGGAAGTGAAGGCAAAGCTTCCTACCGGACGTGGAACCTGGCCGGCAATATGGATGCTGGGGACAAGTATTAAGAATGGAACCGGATGGCCAGCTTGCGGCGAAATAGATATCATGGAAAATGTCGGCTTTGAGCCGAACGTAATTCATGCAAATATTCATACAAAATCGTATAATCATGTGTTGGGAACAAACAAGGGAAACAGTACTGTAATTCAAAAACCATATGAAGATTTTCATGTGTATGCCCTTGAGTGGTTTGAAGATCACATGGATTTTTACATAGATAATACGCTGTATTTCAGCTTTAAAAATGAAAATACAGGCAACGATACCTGGCCTTTTGATAAACCGCATTATTTGCTGATTAATCTCGCTATCGGAGGCGGATGGGGCGGTCAAAAGGGAATTGATGAATCAATTTTCCCGCAGATATATTATATCGATTATGTAAAAGTTTACAAACAGAAATAAAATTTATTGTTTAATGATTTTTGTGGAAAAGACTTCCGAATTTTTTCTCAACTGAACAAAGTACATCCCTGGTTTTATGTTTGCCAGGTTAAAAATACTTTCATTTTGTTGCAGTTCTTTTTGTAAAATCAATTCTCCGGAAATATTAAAAATCAATATCTGTGTGTAGTTTCCTATGTTGTTAACGATCAGGTTTTCTGTTACCGGATTGGGATAAAGTTCTATGTTACGATATGACTTTTTATCTATAGCATCAACTATCACTGATGAATAATGGTAAGTTGAAGAACTTAAAAATCTCCAATCATTTATGTTCTGCTCCCACGCAGATTTGCGTATTTCTGTGAGCATGTATTGGTAATCATTAGGGAAAAACATATATGGTAAAATCAATTCATCCGAGGTGTATGAGTTGTCAAAAATATACTCTGTCTTTAAATCCCCCGACCAATCGTTCTGTGCAGTATTCCATGTATATTGAATTTCTAAAATTAAGTTATCGTATTCGTCATATGAATATTCTTTTTTATCTTTTCCCACCCAATCGTTTGCATCGTTATTCCGGAAAAAGGTATTGTATACCGTTAATTTGTTTTTAGAATTATAATTATGAATGACTTTAAAAATATATGACCAATTTTCTGCTTCAGTATCCCAGTCAGATGAATAAATAATTTGGGTTGGATTCCCATAAATATCATAAGCAGAAATCTCCGTTTTGCTAACCGGAACCCAGGATTCGGAATCAATGTTGTAACTGAATGTTTTTGTTTCAAAAGGTAGGTTGCCGGAAGGATAGTAGGTATATTCAGTTTTTGCGTTCAATATTACACTGTCCAGTTCGTAAGATCTGTAGTAATCAGTTTCAGTAGTAATATCACTATTCGAGTTGTAATATGTTTCTTTTAACCCAATTATTCTCAGAGAATCAGAATGTGGTTCGTACTCTGTATAAACGGTTTTATTCGGCTCATAAATATACTCCTTCTTTCTGTTTACCTTCCATAAATTTTCCAGTTGTTCCCAATTGTAAGTTATATCAAATATTATGCTGTCGTTGCTGTTGTATTCTATCTCTTCTTTGGATTGTTTTAAAAGAACAGTGCTGTCGGGCGACCATTGACTTTGGGTGAACAATATGAGTTTGTTATTTTCATCAAAAACGCTTTCATGAACGTATTGATTAAGCCATCCGTACAAAATTGGAGTTACTGAAACATAATCCCAGGTAAAATAAGCTTCCATCGTTTTGTTTCCGGAAGAGTCGAATTTACATTCATATTTTTCTTTTCCTTTCCATGTAGCCGAATATATATCCCACTCGTACGATGCGTCCAATATGAGGTTTTTTTCCGCATCAAATTTGTATTCTTTCTTTTCTACTCCCCTCCATGATTCTGAGGTGCTCACCCAGATATAATATGCATCCAAAACCAAGTTGTTTTCCGTATCATAATCGTACTCATACTTGTAATTATTCATCCAATTATCTTCGTTATTATTCCACTGATAGTGTGTTTCACTTAGCACCTTACCATCGGAATTAAGCAGAAAATCAATTCGGATTGATTTATCCCAACCCTGTATTTCGCCATTCCAGCGGTATAAGGTATTGCTGGTTTGATTGCCAACAGAGTCATATTCGAAAGAGTTTTTTATATATTCAATCAAATCGCCATTTTGATTGTAGGTTTCATAAATAATACTATCTAGCTTCTGTTTCTCAGTGAGAGCTGATTTTAGTTCTTCCGATGATAAATCAGAATTTGTGCTTTCAGGAATCCAGTTACATGATTTTTTTTTCCATTTTAAATCCGGCGTACGAATTTTTTGGCTTTCGATTCCTGAATTGGTGGAAAACATTTTTAAATTACTTTGATTTTGTGCTGATGAAAAAAATTCTATAATAATACAGAAAATGAGGAATGGTAAGGTTTTCATAGTGTTATCTCTGGTTTAGTTTGAGGATATAAAGCTAATAATTAAATTTATGTTTTTGGCGTTGAACGTGTAAAAATTAGTTTTTAATAATTTTTGTTTGAAAAAGATGATTTTCCCGCCAAAGCTGAACTAAATACACGCCGGAATTGAAACTGTTGATATTAAAAGTATTTAAGTTTTTAGCCAACTCTTTTTGAAATACGAGCTTTCCTGAGATATTAAAAATCAATATCTGTGTGTAGTTTCCTATGTTGTTAACGATCAGGTTTTCAGTTACCGGGTTGGGATAAATCTCAATATCTTCCGGCGTGGGTTTTATCTCTGACAAGCTTGTAACCAACTCAATTTCTTCAAGTAAAATACCGGTCACTGAGAAATTGATATCAGATTTTCCCAAATCAAATACAATGCGGGCCCGGTCGTCGTTTTCTGTCATGTCGAAAATGACTGTAAATGTTTGCAGACTGTCACTCGCAGTATAAGCGTTATAGCCGCTGTATGATGACCATGGGGAAATACTTTGCCCCACATAGGGCGAAAAAGACCGGTCGGCATCCGCTTTTGCCTTAAACGATAATCTGTATTTTTTCCCTTTTTCCAAAGAAATATTCCCTCGAACCAATTGTACGTGCCAGCTTTCTGTGCTTCCGTTTGAAATGGTTATTTCCAATGAATTGTTGCCGTTGGAGAGTTCTGCATCACCGGTTCCCTGTGTGTATAAATTCCAGTTGTCGATCGAGTTTTCAAGATTGGAGGCATAAACAGTTGTCCCTTTATAGCTCGCCGGTTCCGGCATTTTATTGTGAAGGAGCGCATTTACTAAATTTTCATAGTACGTTTCAGCATTGGGATTATAAATTCCAAATCCGGCACTAAATTCCCAGTAAGCCCAGCTCCAGCTTTGCTGTTCAAAATAACGGGCGAGAAAAGTTGTCCATTTTGCCCGCGAGGTCATGTCGGCCGTACTGTATGCACCAAATTCACCGATATGAACCGGAATTGAATTTTCCAGGCTAAATGTTACCAGGGAAGAAAATTCCTGCCGCATCACATCTCTTTCATCTTTGGTGTCCGTCCATTCTGTTCCCAGCCAACTGTCGGCATCATTGCCAGCCCAGCTTGCGCCCTGGTGGGTAAATGAAAACGGATTGTAGTAATGAACGGTAACAATGATATTTTCATCATCGGGGAGTTGGAGTTTGGAAAGTCCGCTGAGACCGCCGTATTCAGCGGTGCCAATCAGAATAATTCTGTCCGGATTATCTGTTCGAATGGTTTGCAGAGCCTCGCCTGAAAAACTATTCCATTTATCAGCGGTGAGATTTCCGTGGGGTTCATTTAATATTTCAAAAAGAAGTGAATCCGAATAGTCTTTAAAAAATTCAGAAATTTGTTTCCATTGGGCCAGAAAACGCTCTTTTTGTGCGTCGGGATAGGCATACAACGAATCGTGGTGATGCATGTTTATTATCACAAACAAATCGTTATTTAATGCTGAATCAACGACCTGTTTTATCCGGTTCAAGAATGAAGTTTTAATTGTGTAGGGAGAAGTCAGGGAACTTCTTGCTTCGGGTTCCCAACGAATCGGAATCCGAACGTGATTAAAACCCAATTCTGCAATCATCGATGCATATTCCGGCTGCCACGGGTTTCCCCACAATGTTTCGGTTGGCGCTTCAAACATGTTCCCATAGTTGATTCCGCGGCTTAGTTTTTTATTAATTTCAAAAGCGTGTTCGTGTGTTTGTCCAATAGATTTCAAACTGAAAAATATTACAACAAGCGTAAATAATTTCATAAAGTTTCGTTTCTAAAGCGTTCAGAAAACTCTCAGAAACGCTAAATGTAATTAGAATTGTGTTGGAGTTAAATAAATTTCGTCGATTTTTTTCGCCAGCGAATAATCCTTATTTGTAATTTTATTTTCGCTGTGCGTGAAAAGCATAATTTTCACTTTTTTGTAGGAGTGAATCAAAATGTCAGGGTGATGATTTATCTCCTCAGCCATAGGAACAATCTTATCCACAAACCTCACTGCTTCCACAAAGTTTGAAAATGTGAATTCTTTTTCAAGGTATCTTTCTTTTTCTTTCCAACTCATAACAATAGAATTAATGTTTACTGTTCTTATGAACGAGCAAAATTCCAATAAGTTGAGAAAATTGCTGTGTTAAAACTATTTTGAATGTGCAGTATAAGAAATCTCGGAAATTAGTTAAACTGCTGATACTCTTTTATAATTTTTAACAACTCTTTCCGATTAAAAGGTTTGGAGAGATAATCATCAAAACCGGACTCCAGAACCTTTTGTTTTTCCTCCTCGAACGCAAAAGCGGTTTGTGCAATAACAGGAAGGTCGGAGCGAATATCTTTTATTTTTTTGGTTGCCTGGTAACCATCCATCACCGGCATTTTTAAATCCATTAAAACCATAAAAATGTTTTTCTCTGTTTTGCAAATTTCAACGGCTTCTTTTCCATTTTTTGCAACGGCATAATTAATTTGTGCCCGTCGCAGAATCTCCATTACGTATCGTAAATTTGATTTATCGTCTTCAACAACTAAAATCAAAGATTCGTTTTTGGGATTGGCCACAAAATCTGATTCCAAAGAATTTAATTCGACAGCCCTGTTTCTTGTTTTATATGGAATTGTAAAATAAAACCTGGAGCCAACTCCTTCTTTTGAATCCAGGCCAATTTCTCCGCGCAACAAATCGATATTTCCTTTACAAATTGCAAGTCCCAGCCCAATACCGTCATATAATCTCATGAGATTATTGTCTGCTTTCCGGAAACGTTCAAAAATCTTTTCGTGTAGCTCACTCTTAATCCCTATCCCGGTATCTTCAACATAAAATTTTAGCTTTTTATTTTTGATGTAATAACCAAATTCGATGTATCCCTTTTCAGTAAATTTTATTGAATTGCTAACCAGGTTTATAAGAATCTGCCTTAATTTCGAACGATCGGTGAGCACAAAAACTGACTTGTTATCCAGGCCTTTGGTCAGGATAAATTTTACTTTAGAGGGAATCCGTGGACTGAAAACGGTGTAAATGTCTTCTAACAATTCGTTAATATTTACAATTTCATCGTTAACCTTAATATTTCCTGACTGAATCATCGAAATATCAAGTACATCATTTACAATGGAAAGAAGTTGTTTTGATGACTTTGTAATTATTTTAATATATTCTTTCTTTTGGTTTTCGGGCAAATCATCAAACTCAAGCAAACTGGCAAAGCCAATAATGCCGTTCATAGGAGTACGAATTTCATGTGAGATATTCTGCAAAAACGACGTTTTTAAACGGTCACTTTCTTTAGCCTCCTGTTCAGCTTTACGCAGTCTTTCCAAATGCCGTTTAAGAAGGATGTAAAACAAAACTCCCGTTAAAATTACATAGAACCATCCTTTTAATGTTTGCAGTTGAGTAAGGTATGCGGCATCTTTTGCAAATGTGTGGAGAATTTTGTCAGAAAAAAGAATCCACAGACCACCTATTAACAGGTAAGCCAGGGTAATTTTGTATTCAAATTTTAAGCTGATTTTCATCTGTCATTTAACGACTTTTCTCTATTTTAGAAATAATTTATAAAGTTTTTTGAGTCATCGAATTTTAGTTAATATTTAAACGTATTTTTCAAAGAAAAGTTTTTATCTGATACAGAGTGTTTTCTAATAAATTTGAAGCGTCCGGTCAGGCTCATTTCCAAAGCCGTTAATTATGATATTATTATTTTCAATTTTTACAATGGCAAATGAATTTGTATTTTCTGTTTCTACCATTCCTGTTAGATTTAAAAAGTGTATTCCTTCCCAAAGCATGTAATTCCCCGCATGATTATGTCCGTTCATCCAACATTTTACACATTTATATTTTTGGAGGATAGCTAAAACTTCCTCCGAATTCCAAAGCGTATGCGCTTCCAGTGGCAGTAGTGGATAGTGGCAAAATAAAATCACTTTTTGATTCTTTGTCTGTGCCTCCTCAAGTTGACTTTCCATCCAGACAAGCTGTTCGTCGCCGATTCCACCGTTCCAATCAAACGAATTGGGCTTGTTTTGGTTTTTCATCTTACTGACAATTTTTTTAGCCTGATTCACAATTTCAGGGTTGTTTGAATGAAAGGTGATATCATTTCCATTTAAAAAGATAAACCGCCAGCTGTTTTTTACAAAAGAATACCAGGTTTTTGAAAGGTTAAGCTTTTCAGGTACTTTTTCCAGAAATTCATTGTTAACCTCCAAATCGTGATTCCCGATGACATGAAAAATTTCATTTTTTGATTGATTTAAAATAGGGATCAATGTTTCGTAACTTGATAAATTTCTGTCAATGAGATCTCCCAGACCAACTACAAATTCGATATTTTCATTTTGATTAAAAAAGGTGATACATTCGTTTAATTTATCAGGAGAGTTTTTGTAGAAACGTGTGTTCCGGGTTTCACAGTCACAGTATTGGCAGTCGGCAAAAACACCAAATTCTGTTTGCGATTTTACGGGTTGACTATAACTCATGATCAAAAAAATGATACTGATTTGAATCGTTGATTTAATTTTCATTTGTTTTTCGATTGGTTTACTAATTTAGCGTAATTATTGATTTTTAATGTTATGAAAAAATTAACAGTTGTAATTTTAAGTTTGTTTATCGTCATTTCCTGTTTGGGCCAGGATAAAATGGAAAAGAAGGACAGGGCTGAAATCAGTAGTTTGCTAAAAAAACAGGTTGATGCATGGAACGCGGGCAATTTGGAAAAGTTTATGGAAACATACTGGAACTCGGATAGCCTGGTGTTTGTGGGAGGAAATGGCCCGACTTACGGTTGGCAAAGAACGCTCGAAAATTATAAAAAAAGATACCCGACACGAGCTGAAATGGGGGAAACCCATTTTAAGATTCTAAGAATGTCGAAGATTGACGATAAAACAGTTTTTGTAATTGGTCGTTACGAATTAACGCGGGAAATGGGAAACTTAGCCGGGCATTTTACCCTGGTAATTCAGAATATAGACGGAAAATGGTTGATTATAAGTGATCATTCCAGCGCTGAGAATTGAAATTAAACGTAAATCATTTTTTGCGTCATTCCTCCATCGACAATAAAATTCTGTCCGGTTATAAAACTGTTTTCCGGGTTTAGTAAAAACAGAACCATGTTCGAAATATCTTTCGCATTTCCCACACGGCCTGCGGGATGTTGTTTTTTGTCTTCTTCAGTTTGTTGATATTTTTTTGCTTCCGATTTTTTTCGAATTCCGGAAACATCAATCCAACCGGGGCTGATAGAATTCACCCTGATTTCAGGCCCTAAACTCATAGCCAGTGCATGGGTCAAAGAATAGATTCCTCCTTTGCTGGCAGAATAAGCTTCTGTGTTTGGCTCCGACTGAAAAGCACGGGTTGAACTCATATTGATAATACTTCCTTTACTTTTTTTGAGAAAAGGTGCAGCATATTTTGCACACAAGAATGTTCCCGAAAGGTTTACTGAGATTACGCGATTCCACGCTTCAAAAGTGAGTTCCACCATGGGTTTGTTATCATGAATGGCAGCGTTGTTTATTAATCCCGATATATTTCCAAATTTTTTATTTGACGCTGAAATGGATTGCTGAACGTTTTTTTCATCTGCAACATCGGTTCGGAAAAAAGCCATATTTGTTGAGTTTACTTCCGATTGAAACTCTTTAATGGCTTCATCGTCTATTTCAAAAACAGAAACGGAATATTCATTTTTTAGCAATTCCTGCGACACAATTTTCCCAATTCCCTGTGCTCCACCGGTTACAATGATGTTTTTATTCATTTTGTTTGTTTTTTTTGAAAACGATTCTTAAAGTCAGTTCCGATTCAACAGGTATTCCATTAATGGTTTTCGCCTTCCATTTTGGACCGTTAAAAATAAGTTGCTTCGCTTTTTCAAACAGTTCGGAATCCGCGTTGTTTTTATTCTCAATGTTTTTAATCTCGCCGCTTGTGTTTATTGAAAGCCTTACTTTTACTACTTCTTTTTTTGATGAATATTTTTCCTGTAAAATGGCCTTCTCTTTTAAATATTTTTTCAAAGCAGCCATTCCTTCATCAGGCCGCGCATTTTGAATATCTTTAGTTTCCTGTTGTTCGTTGCTGATGCCGTACCCAATTGCAACAACTTCATCAAGTGCTAACTGCGAAGCTTCTAAACCCACAATGATGACAGAATCATTTGTTGGATAAAATTCCGTATTTTCCATTCCAATAAAGCTGGCAATCAGGGCACTGTCGTTTTTATTTGTTAGCTGTAGTGTGAAAGTTCCATCCATGCCGGAAACGGTACCGTTTGAGGTTCCTTTTTCTGCAATAACAGCACCGGGGAGCGGCAAACTGTCAGCCAAAGAAATTACTTTTCCGCGAACCACTTTTCCCGCTTTTAGCGCAGAATTTGTTATTTGTGAAAATTGAACTGCATCACTGTCCGGCGCTTTCGAAGTTCTTCTCAAACTACTTACTCCGCGAATAACGACCGGAGTTTTTTTCTGTTCTGCACTTTTTTCAACTTTTGCTGCTGCCATCTTTGGTGGTTCTTCAACTTTTTTTCCTTCTGATTTTGCAACATTAACAGCTTGCTGAGGAAAACTTTCTTCAACATTTGAATCTTCAAATTCCAATGAAATTTCATCTTCCATCGGTTTAACTGTTTTTGCAGCGCGCGGAGTTATTTTTTCTGATTCTTTGATTTTTACAGATTCTTCTGTTTTTGCTTTTCCTTTTCCTTGCTCTTGTACTTCCGGGCCGGGCGCTTTTATTTCTTCGTTTTCAGGAGTACTTTTCTCTTGCTGAATTTCCGTGGTTTTTATTTCCGCCATTTCCGGAAGCGGCGACGTATCTCTTAACTGGAACCAGATAATTCCTACCGAAATGAGCAACAAGATAGTTGCTGCCGCTGCCCAAATTGGCGTATTTCTTTTTTTCTTTTGAGCAATTCTTTTGGAAAGTTCGTCTAAATCCTGCTGAATGTCGTCAGCCAAGAATTGCTGCATGCCTTCCAGTGCTTCTGCTTCAAACGGATTTTTTTGCATTTCACGCTCAAACGCATTTCTTTCTGCATCGGTCATCTGATTGCTCAAATACCGTTGGAAATCTTCGTTGCTGATATGTTTTTTATTCTTGGGCATTTTTACTTTCCAAACAAATTTTAAGGTTGCGTTTCCCGTTCTGAATAAAACTTTTTACTTTTTTTTCCTCCAGTTCTAGTATTATACAAATTTCGCGATAACTTTTGTTTTCATAATAAAACAAACGAATACAGTTTTTCTGTTCATTTTTTAGCCGTTCAATACAGTCGTTTAAGGCCTGTTCATTTATTTCATCCGCTTCCCTGTCGATAGGATGCAATTCCGGCTCAATTTCCATAAAAGCAGCCATTTCGTTTTCGTCAGCTATCGAAATTATTTTTCCTGCCTTTGTTTTGCGCAGTTCCATTAAACAATGGTTTTTGGCAACTACATACAACCAACTTTTAAAATTACGGATTTTGTGTTTTTCTATTTCAATAAGTAACTTTTCAAAAATCAGAATAACCGCATCCTGCGATTTTTCCCGTTCTTTAAAATATTTCAGGCACACTCCGTAAACCAGGTGCATGTATCTTTTATACAGCTCTCCAAGAACATTCATGTCCTTGTTTGCCAGATAATCCGCCAATAGTTCTTCTTCGGATTTTTCTTTGTTTTTATGACGAAAAGGGTTGAGCTGCATGTTTTTGATTTCATGCTAAAAGTACATTATTTTTAGAATTTTGGTAATAATCAGGCTTGCTTTCGGGTTCTGCGATTTGCAATCGCAGCTTTTATCCGGAGATTACAAATCTCCGAACCCGTTTGTCCCAACTCGTTTTTTTACTTTCGGGTTTTGCGATTTGTAATCGCAAGTCTTTTGTGAAAATTGCAAATCTCCACACGCGTGTTACCAATCAAAAAATCCATTCCCCTGCCAATCTTCTCTTTTTTTTACAAGTTTGGCATGAACAGGGTTATTTAAAGTGTATTCAATTGTTTTATACAAATTTTTTTCATCGCGGATGGTTGTGTCAAAACTTTCTTTTTGCCAAAGTGTTCCTTGTCGTTCTTCCCGTTTGTTTATTTGCCGGGCTGTGTGCCTTTTAACTGATTGTAAAACATCTTGTAAATAAACCGATTGCCCGTTTGTGTCCTTCTCTTTTAATTCGAAAACCCAATGTACATGGTTGGGCATGATTGAATATGTGTAATTTTTTAGTTTTTGATTCTCCCAGAAAAGGAGTGCCTGTTTTATTATTTTTAGATTTTCAGGATGAGATAAATTTATCGGCGAATTTTTGCTCTTGACCGCTAATAGGTCGTCGAACGCTTTTTTATACTTTTTTGTAGCCAGGTGATATTGGAACGTTAAGTCATCAATGATTTTTTTGTCATGTTTTTGTTCTTTGTGAAGGCTGATTTGCGATTTTAGTATTTCGAGTTTTTGTGTATAGATAGCGAGAGATTTACGCGGAATCGCATCTTTTAAAATCCACGTTACAAAATAAGCTTGTCCGGGTTGCTGAAAATGGGGAAGGGCGTTTCTGTATGCTTCTTTCTTTTTCATAGGGAGTTGTTTCTGATTTTAAAATACAATTTTAGAATGAAAGAATAAGGGTTCTGCGATTTTTAATCGCAGCTTTTATCCGGAGATTACAAATCTCCGAACCCTTTTGTTCCACCCCGTTTTTTTACTTTCGGGTTTTGCGATTTGCAATCGCAAATTATTCGGGAGATTACAAATCTCCCAACCCTTGAAAAAAAATCAAAAAAAATTTATGGAATTTGATTTTGCCCTGCATCATGATTGTGTAAATAAATTTTAAAAACGATAATCATGAAAAGAATAATCTTGGCTTTGGCAATAACAATTTTAGTTTCCGGCTTTATTTCAGCGCGTGAAATTACCGGGACTGTTAGAGACGACTCCGGGAATGTTTTGCCGGGTGTGACCGTGCAGGTTCAAAATACCAACCGGGGAACCGTAACCGATATTCAGGGATTTTACAAAATTGAGGTTCAACCTGAAGATAAATTCCTGGTGTTTTCATTCATCGGAATGGAAACTGAGAAAGTTAAAATTGGCTCAAAAGATAAAATCGATGTTGAATTAAAATCTTCAATGATGGAACTGGAAGATTGTGTTGTAGTTGCTTACGGAGCGCAACCAAGAACAAAAATCAGAGGTGTCAGTTTTATGAAGAGCGCCGTAATGAGCCCAACTCCCAACTGGAACACGGAGAATTATTCCACCATTCATGAAAATGGTTTTAAAGATGCTAAGGCCAATCCGCTTTCTACATTTTCAATTGACGTTGACAACGCGTCGTATTCCAACGTGCGGAGGTATATTAATCAGGGAGAGTTGCCGCCGGTTGATGCCGTTCGGATTGAAGAAATGATCAACTATTTTCATTACGATTACCCGGAACCTGCGGGAGAGACGCCGTTTAGCGTAACGACTGAGTTGGGAGCATGTCCGTGGAATGAAGACCATTATTTAATGCACGTGGGTTTAAAAGGAAAAAGTATTGATAAGAGTGAGTTACCTCCTTCGAACCTGGTTTTTCTGATTGATGTTTCCGGTTCGATGAATGCGTATAACAAATTGCCTTTGTTAAAACGGGCTTTTACAATGCTGGTAAATGAATTACGACCGGAAGATCGTGTGGCAATTGTTGTTTATGCAGGTGCTGCCGGAAAAGTATTAAACTCTACTCCGGGTGATGAAAAGCAAGAGATTTTGGATGCATTGGAACAATTAAATGCCGGAGGTTCAACGGCTGGTGGTGAAGGATTAAAACTGGCTTATAAAATTGCCAGTAATCATTTTATTGAAGGTGGAAATAACCGCATCATTTTGGCCACCGACGGTGATTTTAACGTTGGCGTTTCCAGTACTTCAGAAATGGAAAGGCTGGTAGAAAAAGAGCGTGAAAGCGGCATTTTTATGTCGGTACTGGGTTTTGGAACCGGCAATATTAAAGACGATAAAATGGAAGTTATTGCAGACAAAGGCAATGGAAATTATTCGTATATCGACAATATTCAGGAAGCGCGGAAAGTATTTATTTCTGAGTTTGGCGGAACCCTTTTTACCATTGCAAAAGATGTAAAATTTCAGCTGGAATTTAATCCGAAACAGGTAAAATCTTATCGGCTGGTTGGATATGAAAATCGTTTGCTAAACGACGAAGATTTTAACGACGACACTAAAGATGCCGGTGAAATGGGAGCCGGGCACACGGTTACAGCGCTGTATGAAATTATTCCCGCAGGTTCAAACAGTGCAACTCCGTCGGTTAATCCATTAAAATACCAGGAGTCAAAAACAGTTTCCGGGAAGTACAATAATGAATTACTTACCATAAAATTACGTTACAAAGAACCGGACGGCGGGAAAAGTAAACTGCTTGAACAAGCCATCTCAAACAAAATTGAGAAAAATACATCCAATGATTTTCGTTTTTCTGCTGCGGTCGCTTCCTTCGGAATGTTGTTGCGAAATTCCGAATTCAAAGGAAACACATCCATCGATTCGATTGTGAAATTGGCAAAAAATGCAAAAGGCGAAGATGATAACGGATATCGTTCAGAATTTATTCAGCTGGTAAAAACGGTGGACGATTTGCATCTTGTGGCCGAAAAATAATACTTGATTTCTAATTGTTTCTAACTTGTTTTCAAAAGCATCGTCTGCAGAGGCGGTGCTTTATCAGGTTAAGCAATCATTCGATTTGAAACTCATTTGAATAAAAGGAATGGTACCCTTCTCCGTGTTTGATTATAAAGCTGTACTCAATTCTATAAATTCCTTTTTCAAAATTTAAATTCAACGTATCCAGGTATATTTCCTTTGCGTCGAGGCCATTACAGCACCACGAGGAATATCCGTTGCAAATTGGCCCCCAAAATCCGGTCCACTCATTATTACTATATTTTAATACCGAGGGTGGAATCCCGTCGTAAGAACTACATTTATAGTAACTGATTTCGTCTGCGTAATTATTAGAAACTTTAATCAGGACGTTCTCTTTTGTACTGTATTTTTCTTTATCCGTTTCTATAACAACATCTTTGTAAAAGTCATCTTCTTTGTTGCAACTGAAACTGAAAATAAATAAGCTTAACAGCAGGTAATAGCGCGGTTTCATAACCGTTTGATTTTGAAAAAGATGTTTGGCTGGTAGTTTTGGTTGCGTTAGATTCAAAAAAGATAAATGATATTGAGTTTTGTTTGTTAAAGGCTTTGAATTGCCTTCGTAAGAAATGAAGTTTTTACAATTTTAGCATGGTAAATGAAATTATTAACATTACTACAGCTACAATTGCACCTCCAATAAAAGCTGTTCCGGTTCCTCCCAGAGCATAAAAAAAACCGATTATAATTGGTCCGGTGGTTTGCCCAAGCCGCAAAACCATACTGTTTATCGACATAAAACCTGCACGCTCTGTAATCGGGGCAAAACCTACCAGTAAAGTTTGAACTCCGGGAATAATCATACCGTGAGCCATTCCGAAGGTAACAATTGGGAAAAGTAATTTCCACCATTCATCGGCAAAGGAAAGTAAGAGCATTGAAACAAGATACAAAGTAAAGCCAATTTGTAGCTGTACTTTAGGTTTTAGAATTTTGTTTATTCTTTTTAGTTGGGAAGAAGTTATGGCAGTAACAACAGAAAAACCCGACATAAACAGCCCGATTTGAAGTGAACTTGAGTTCATCCTCTCAGTCATCAGTTGCGGAAAGTAGGAAAGATAAGCTCCGTATAAAATTACAAACAAAAGAACGTTCAGAATAAAAAGTCCCCATACTGTTTTTTGATTGACATTTTTCCAGGTTCTTTTCAAATAATCAGCAAGGTTTTGTTTTTTATCGGGTTCAGGATTTTTTAACCAGAATATTACCATGAAAGCAGTCGGAACTCCAAGCAAAGCCAAAAGAAACGGAAACTGCCACCCGGCCATTGCAAGGGCGCCGCCAACTGCCGGGTAAGTTGCTGTGCCAATGCTTAAAACACTGGCGTTGTATCCCATTATTTCACCCCTTTTCGGACCGCTAAAAAGGTCTCCGATTAAAGTCACATTCAACATGCCGAGAGACGCTGCTCCAATTCCCTGGAAAAAACGCAGAACCAGCAGAATATGCCAGTTTTTGGTGAAAAAACATGCCAATCCGGCCAGCCCGAAAAGAAATAGAGAAGGTATCAGGATCGTTTTTCGGCCAAAATTATCTGCAAGAACTCCAATTACCGGTGCCAAAAATATGCCTGGAAATGTAAAAACCGTAATCAGCAGCGTAACTTGCATGGGAGTAATTCCAAAATGTTTAATGATGGAGGGAAAAGCCGGCGTGATACTTGCGACACCCATCACTGCGATAAGTGTTGACAGAAAAATTACAGTAAGATTTTTTCGTTGCATAAATTTGTTTTAGACGGGCTAATGTAACTTATTCAATCGGAAACAGTCAATTTCTCAGTGTGTTTTTTAAAGATTTAAAAACTAGTTTTCAGCAATATTTTTTATCATCCCGTTAAAAATAAAAAAGTGAAATGGGGAAGTCGCAATCCAGTACAGTCGTCCCAAAATTCCGCGTGGACGGAACGTTGCTGTTTGATGCAGCATCTTATGTTCATCAATCTTAAATTCCAGCCACGCTTCCCCCGGAAGTTTCATTTCTGCAAAAAGTAAAAGCCTCTGTTTTTCACGGCTGGCGTACAAAACCCGCCAGAAATCGAGTGCATCGCCCGGATTTATTTCTCTGGGTGAAGTTCGCCCCCTTTTTAATCCAACACCTCCAACAATCTGGTCAAAAAAACCTCGGATTTTCCAGAGCCAGTTGGCATAATAGTAACCTTTTTCTCCTCCTATGGTCCAAATATTCTGGATGACCCTATCGATGTTCTCTACTTTATATTTTTTGATGTTTTTGTAACATCCGAATTGCGGAACTTCAATAAAATCGGATAAAGAGAGTCCCAGACTGCTGCTGATTATTGAATCTTTCCAGCTGCTTAGAACCAGATGTTGTTTTATTCTTTGAAATGCATTTTTTAGTGCCTGCTGATAGGTAATTGGTTTTACCTGAAGAATTTGTTCCAAATCGTTATTCCTGCAAATTACTTCGGTTTTCATACTTTCTACCAAACTTATAGCCAGTTTATATGAAACCGACGTTATAAAAAACAACCAGTACGATGAAACTTTCGGGCTAATCAAAGAAGTGGTATAAAAGGGTCTTTTTAATTTTCGTTCTTTGGCATATTGGATCATCATTTCTTTATACGTAAGTATCTCCGGCCCCCCGATATCAAATGTTTGGTTCAGACATTTTTCCTGAAACAGTACACCATGTAAATACGAAATTACATCCCGTATGGCAATCGGTTGTGTTTGGGTAAGAAGCCATTTGGGAGCAACAATTACCGGTAGTTTTTCTACAATATCGCGGATTATTTCAAAGGATGCGCTTCCTGAGCCAACAACTATCCCGGCACGTAAAACAGTCAGTGAATAAGCATTACTTTTTAAAATTTCCTCTACCTTTCTGCGCGATGCCAAATGACGTGAGAGTTTCGTTGTATTGGTAATCCCACTCAAATAAATAAGCTGTTTTACCCGGGTGCTTTCCATGTACTTTTTAAAATTTTCAGCGGCTTTTGATTCCAGTAAATCAAATTTCTCCGACGAAGTAGTCATGGAATGAATAAGGTAATATGCAGCATCAATGTTTTTAGGAATGATCTCAAAATCAGGTTCATTCAAAAAATCAACTTCAACCACCTCCAGTTTTTCAAGAAGATTTTTGTGAAAATTTAGCCTCCGTTTTTCACGTACGCAACAAATTACATGATGTCCTTTTTCAATGAGTGCCGGGAGTAAACGTTTTCCTACATAACCTGTTACGCCTGTTAAAAGTATTCTCATAATTTGTTGATTCAGAAAGAGAACAAATAATCGAGCTTTAAAGTTTACATGTTCTGTTGAACCGATTTATATATGCGGGAATTTCCGGTTTTCTTGACGAAAATTCTTTTTAGCTGCTAATTCTTTCTTTATTTTCGCAACCCAATATACAAAATTGAATCATGCGAAAAATCTTTCTTCTTTTTTTGTTTTTGGCGCAGCTTGTTGTTGCCCAGCAAAAACAAATGACGCTTGGGGATGCCATCCTTGGCCGCTACAATGGTCTTAGTCCTGAATCATTTGAGAATCTGAGCTGGAGGAGTGAAATTGAGTTTACTTATCTTGAGAGTGATACCTTATGGCTTGAATCTGCAAAGAAAGGGGAAAAGATACCCTTTATTGTTCTTGAGGAGTTAAACGCGATTGTGCATGACTCAACGGGAATTCGTTTTAAAAATTTTCCGCAATATTCATGGGTGAACGATTCCGAAATGTTGATTCAGAACAGAAATAAGTTTTTGCTGATTGACACCGGAAATAAAAAGTTGGTTTATAAATATGAATTGCCTGTAAGTGCTGAAAATGCTGAATTTAATATAGCTGGAAAATTTGTTGTTTATACGGTTAAAGATGATTTGTTTATCTCTTTTGCTGACGGCGGGAAGGTGCAAGTCACTTTCGACGGTGGAAAAGGAATTGTAAATGGCAAATCGGTCCACCGAAGTGAATTTGGAATTTCCGGTGGAATTTTTAATTCGCCGCAAGGGAATTTTGTAGCTTTCTACCGGAAGGACGAAAGCAGGGTTCACGATTATCCGCTGGTCGATTTTATGGGGAGGCAGGCAGAATACACTCCCGTAAAATACCCGATGGCCGGATTAACCAGCGAGCAGGTAAAACTGGGGATTTATAAAATTTCCAGTGGCAAAACTGTTTTTATGAAAACCGGAGAACCGCTTGATCATTATCTGACCAATATTGCCTGGTCGCCGGATGAAAAGAACATTTATATTGCAGAACTGAACCGCGGGCAAAACCACATGCAACTGAATTGTTACGATGTTTCGTCCGGAGAAAAAGTAAAAACTTTATTTGAGGAGACCGATGAACGATATGTTGAGCCGCTGTATCCGATTCAATTCTCCCAAACAAATAAAAATGAGTTTTATTATTTGAGCCGGAAAGACGGTTGGTTTCACATATACAAATACAACACACAAGGACAGTTGCTAAAACAAATTACAAAAGGAGAGTGGGAAGTAACCAATGTTTTAGGTTTCGACAGTAAAGAAAAATTTGTTTTTGTGGAGGCAACAAAAGAAAGTCCGCTGGAAAATCATATTTACCGGGTGAATATTAAAACCGGGGAAATGGAAAAGCTTTCAAACAGACAAGGCGTTCACAGCGGCGTAGTCAGCCCCGGTGGCAAATTTATAATTGATAACTGGAGTGCGCCGAAGATCCCCCACAATACAGACCTTATTTCTGCGGACGGCAGCAAAAGAAAAAATCTGTTAAGTTCCAAAGACCCGCTGGAAGACTTTCAATTGGGAGAGAATAAACTGGTTTCTATCCTGTCTGCCGACGGAAAAACAGAATTGGCGGGCCGTTTAATTTTGCCGGTGGACTTTGATCCATCAAAAAAATATCCGGTGATTGTTTATGTGTATGGCGGACCCCATTCTCAACTGGTAAATAAAAGCTGGAATAATCAGGCGCGATGGTGGCAATATTACATGGCCTCGCAGGGATATATTGCTTTTACGATGGACAATAGAGGAACGCTAAACCGTGGCCGCCATTTTGAAACGGTTGTTCACCGGCAATTGGGAATTCTGGAAACAGAGGATCAGATGAAAGGGATTGAATATTTGAAATCATTACCTTATGTCGATTCAGACAGGATTGGTGTACACGGATGGAGTTACGGTGGATTTATGACACTAAACCTTATGCTGCGCCATCCCGAAGTTTTTAAAGTTGGTGTGGCCGGAGGCCCTGTTGTCAACTGGAGCATGTATGAAGTAATGTATGGTGAGCGCTACATGGATACCCCACAGGAAAATCCTGAAGGATTTAAGGAAACCAATATGTTAAACCATGTTTCCGGTCTTCAGGGGAAACTGATGCTGGTTCATGGTGTGCAGGACGAAACCGTGGTTATGCAGCACAGCATGAAGTTTCTCCGGGAATGCGTAAAACAGGAAAAGCAACTCGATTTTTTTGTTTATCCCACACATCCGCACAACGTTCGTGGAAAAGACAGGGTGCATTTGATGCAAAAAGTAAGCGACTATTTTATTGATAACTTGTAGTCTGCTTTTTTAATAAGCAGCGAAAGGAACGAAAAATCGAACAATAAAACCGATATAAAATATGCGGCAAGGGAAGCCGGACAATTTCTATGTAAAGGCTATACCTTTGTTCTTAATTACTAACCTAAAGTGAAAAAAATATGAACGGACAAATTCGCGAAATAGCATTGAGATTACGGGGTTTACGCGATCTGCTGGATATTCCGGTGGAAGAAATGGCAGCAACCTGCAATACCAGTACAAATGAGTATTTGGAATACGAAAGTGGTGATAACGACATTCCTATTGGCGCCCTTCAAAATATTTCAAAAAAATATAATGTTGAGTTAACTGCATTGCTTTTTGGTAGTGAGCCAACGATGAAATCTTTTTTCCTTACACGAAAAGGGCAGGGCACAGCAATGGAGCGAATAAGTGCTTACAAATATCAGTCGCTGGCAGCCGGTTTTGTGGGCCGAAAAGCCGATCCGTTTATTGTAACCGTTGAACCGAGTGAAAATAAATTGCATTTGAATAGTCACAACGGACAGGAATTTAATTATGTTTTGGAAGGAAGTATGCTGTTGAGCGTTGGCGGGCACGAGCTCACCTTAAACGAAGGAGACAGCCTCTATTTTGATGCCTCACTTCCGCATGGAATGAAAGCATTACAAAATGAAACCGTTAAATTTCTTTCACTGATATTTTAATAAAACCAAAGAAATTACAGCTACATGATTGAGAAGTATTTAAAACAAAAGGCTTTTAAAGATTTTGAAGACTTTAAAGCCAACTATGAGCTGGTTATCCCCGAAGATTTTAATTTTGCCTACGACGTTGTTGACGGCTGGGCAGCTACAAATCCACATAAACGTGCCTTGCTCTGGACAAACGACCAGGGGCAGTGCAGAACCTACACTTTTGGCGAGTTAAAAGAAATTACCGACCGATCTGCGGGCTATTTTTCCTCTCTGGGAATTAAAAAAGGCGACATGGTGATGGCGATTTTAAAACGCCGCTCTGAGTTTTGGTTTACCATTATCGCTTTGCACAAAATTGGCGCAGTTATTATTCCGGCAACTCATTTGCTTACGTCAAAAGACATTGTTTACCGAAATAATGCAGCTACCATAAAAGCCATTGTTTGCGACGGAACAGAATTGATTTTAAGTCATGTGGATGGCGCGATGGCAAAATCACCATCCGTTGAACGGCGAATTTCAATTGGGCCAATCGTTCCTGAAGGATGGGAAGATTTTCATAAAGGTGTTGAAAATGCCACACCTTTTAAACGTCCGGCGGAGCCAACAAAAAACGACGACCCGATTATCGTAAGTTTTACTTCGGGAACAACCGGCGACCCCAAAATGGTAGTGCTCGACAGCGTGTATCCGCTGGCGCATATTATTACCGCAAAATATTGGCAAAATTTGCATGAAAACAGTTTGCATTTAACTATTGCCGATACCGGTTGGTTAAAAGCTGTTTGGGGGAAATTATACGGACAGTGGCTCGTTGGAGCTTCTGTGTTTGTTTATGATCACGAGAAATTTACTCCTGCCGATATTCTCACTGTTTTGTCGAAACATAAAGTAACATCGCTTTGTGCACCGCCAACTATTTTTCGTTTTCTCATTCGTGAAGATTTAAACCATTACGATTTGTCGGCGCTGGAATGGTGTACCATTGCCGGTGAAGCGCTGAACCCGGAAGTATATAACAAATTTTATCAGCTAACGGGTATTAAACTGCGCGAAGGTTACGGGCAAAGTGAAACCACACTTTCTGTGTTTACTTCGCCCTGGGTGGAACCCAAACCCGGTTCCATGGGATTGCCAAATCCACATTACGATGTCGATTTACTTACTCCGGACGGGCGCTCAGCCGAAGCAGGCGAACAAGGGCAGATTGTGATTCGTTACGATAAAAAATATCCTACAGGGCTGTTTAAAGGATACTACCGGAATCAGCGATTGACCAATGAAGCCATCTCGGACGGGATTTATTACACCGGCGATTTGGCCTGGAAAGATGAAGATGGTTATTTCTGGTTTGTAGGTAGAGCTGACGATGTGATTAAAAGCTCGGGTTACCGAATCGGGCCGTTTGAAGTGGAAAGCGCATTAATGACACACCCTGCAGTGGTGGAATGTGCCATTACCGGAGTGCCCGATGACATTCGCGGGCAGGTGGTAAAAGCTACCGTTGTTTTAGGCCACGACTACAAAGAAAAAGCAGGCGATGTTTTGGTAAAAGAATTGCAAAGCCATGTGAAAAAAGTAACTGCCCCCTACAAATACCCAAGGGTAATTGAATTTGTTGATGAATTGCCTAAAACCATCAGCGGAAAAATTCGGCGGGTGGAAATTCGTGAACGAGACCATCAATAGAAGCTTAATTGTAAAAACGAATCCTTTCAAAGTGTCATTTCAGATAGGAAAAGAAATCCGGTGTTATCGGTTTCTATCCGTTTGGGATGACACTTTTTTATTCCGTTAAATCAGGCTAACGACCTGAATCCGGATCCTCATTGTACTGGATTAGAATTCTATTCCCCGGATAAATGGCTGCAAAGCATTGCCCCATATTTGGTAACCTGCATCAGTGGGATGGCAGAAATCGAACGTGAGTTCTTTGGTTAAAATTCCGTCAGGAGTAAGCATTTCAGAACTGATGTCGAGCAGCGTAATATCATTTTCCTGAGCAAATGTCTGTAAAATTTTGTTGGTTTCGTTTATCAATATCCGGCGCGGATTATCGGACTTTTCTTCCCTTGGCATAATTTCCATCAAAACAATTTTTGCCCGTGGAACTTTCGATCGTACACGCAAACAAATGGCTTTTAGTCCTTCTACGATTTCCTCCGGGGTATTCATCCGTGCATTTTTTGTTTGGCTGGTGTTGTTGGTGCCAATGTGAATAATTACAAGTTTCGGATCCAGTCGGTCGAGTTCGCCGTGATCCAGCCGCCACAATACATTTTGTGTACGATCCCAGCCAAAACCTAAATTCAGCACGCGGTGATTTCCGAACGTTTCCTTCCACGAATTTGGGCCATTGGGTTCACGTGAACGTCCGTCGGCATATTTTAAAGGCGGGAAAGAACCGCCCCAAAAGTGGGTAATGGAGTTTCCAATCAAAACAATATCCGGATTTAGCGAATCTTTTACCTGTAATACATCGGCATGACGAACCCACCAGTCGTAGCTGTCTTTTTCCAGTTTCGAAGTGGGAACGATGGCCGAATTAACCGGTTTTTTAGTATCGCGCGATGGGTCGCCCATTAATTCCGAAAGCAGCGGTTCCATAGCCTTTGCCCAGGCTTCCGCGCCGGCAGGAGTAGGGTGTAACCAGTCGCCCAGCATGTTGTGATTGATTGACCCATCCATATTCAGAAATACATGGTTTACATCGCAATAAAAAATGTGTTTATTGTCGGCCAAACGGGAAACAATATCCGAAGCCCGTTCGAGTATCCGGCGGTGCGACGTTGGATTTGGCCCACCGTAAGCGCCGGGGAAACAACGCAGCAGAATAATTTTTGATTCCGGGCATTTTTCCCTGAATATTTTTACAATCTCTTCCATTCCGCCAGCCAGTTGTCCTGCAGTGTGGCGCGTCGGATAATTCTTTTCGTCGATATTATTGGTGCCGATTTCAAGAATAATCACTTTCGGTGACTGCCCTTCCATCTCTCCGTTTTGAATATTCCAGATGATATTTTCGGTGCGATAGCCTGAAAAACCCAAATTCACTGCGTTGCGTGAGGCAAAATATTTTTTCCACACTGCCTGGTACTGCGGTTTCTCAAAATTGTTGGTAATGGAGTTGCCTACAAACAGCAAGTCGTATTTGTGATTTTTTACCAGCTTTACTTTTTCCTCATGACGTTCAGGAGAATATCCTTCCACCGGAGCTGCCGCCGGATTTACTTCTTCTTTGGGAAAAACCATTTCTCCGTTCCAAAAGGAAACCAGTAATTTTTTTGTTGAACTACTATTTTTTGCGTCGTTTACATTTTTGTTGAAAGCAATTCCGTCGTAACCAATCCACGTTTTGCTATATTCAATCGCGGCGTTGAGTGCTGTTGGATTTAGCGTGACAGAATCAGTAATACACAAAAGTTTTGTATGCGTTGTTAGCGGCGGATTAATGACCGGAAAAACCGTTCCCTGTGTAGTTTCTTCAAAACCGGCCGGATTTATCAGAATTAAATCATCCGGGCGTTCATTTTCGTCCAGTTCGTACACTGTGAGCGCCGCTAGCTTGCTTCCATCTGAAATTCCGACGATGGAAGTATGCCCGGTTTCCAGCTGTAGTTTTTCATCCGACAGAATCAAACGAAAAGCCTTGCAGGCATCTGCCAGTTGGACATTATCTCCTTTTAAAGTGACGACTGAAAACCCCTGCTGTATAAAAACCGAGGTAAGCGAATCGTTTTTTGATTCTGTTCCCGGGAAAAACAAAACAGTGCCCTTTGGCGATGAGCTATGGTTTATCTCTGCATAAGGTGTTGCCGTTTCATTTATTATCCCGCCGGAAAGAACGGTTCCGTTGAGAGAAACGTTTTGTGTTTTTTGTTGACAGGCTACAATGCTAAAAGCCAGAATGGCAATACAGAACAATTGGGTTAATCGTTTCATGATTAATGTGGTAATTTTTTTTGATGGCTAAAAGTAGATAAAATTCCCGCATGAATGAAATCTGATATCCTTATTCATCAGGTGACTTCAGGCCTCCATATAAAGTGTTGGCGGAAAATGCCTGACATGAATTTTTCCTTTTCGGTTTTCATTCCCATAGGAAATGATATTTTTGCAGCTTTAATTTATTTGAATTGAATCTGAATATAAAAAATATCGTTTTGATTTTGCTTGTGGTATCTTTGATCTGCACATCCAGGATAAATGCTCAATCTGATACCATCCCCGGAAATTATTTCTCAACATTCACAGAAAATATAAAACAGATTTCTGATTTGTATTTTTTTTCTCAAAAGGAACTTTATCCCGGAAAGTTTACATTTAAAAATACTACTGATTTTTCCGAAGCATATAAATCGTTACATTTTCCTGTCTTTCCTGGAGCTATTGATAAGTCAGAAGAATATTTCAGCTTTCTGAATTCGCTGGCAGACGAGCGGAAAAAGAATTTGGTTCAACTGTTTTCGTTTTATGAAAAAGATTTTGAAACGGAATTTAAAAAAGAGGGTTTGCCTGTTGAATTAAAATACCTGGCTCCTGCTATTTCAGCTTTAAATGTTCATTCAACCGGGGAAGGCAAAAGAGCCGGCATTTGGCATCTTTCGCATTTTCAGGCCCTGTTGAATGGCGGCGAAGTAACTCGTTTGGTGGATGAACGACTGGATGTTATACGTTCAACAGGAATAGCAGCCCGGGACCTGAAACAAAATCTGGAAATTTACAATAACACAGAGTTGGCTGTTCTCGCTTTTATTTCAGGGAATACAGCGGTAAAAAATGCGATTCATTTTGCAGGTGAAAGCTCGGGCACCGCTTCCGTTTTAAGCCATCTTCCGGGAAAAGTTGCTGAGCAAATTGCAGCGTTTCAGGCAATGGCTGCGTTTTTGAATACCAGTCGGTTTATTCCTGAACCGGGGTTTTATCAAAAAAAGAACGCTCCTGACACCGTTAGGATATACCGCCAGTTGCATTTTAAACAAATTGAAAAAGTAATTGGGATTTCAGCTGAGCAAATCAGTGATTTAAATCCGGAGTACAAATATTCCATTGTCCCGGAGAATTCAAAGGGGCGGAGAGTTGCTCTTCCCAAAGGCAAAAGAGATGATTTTGTGTTATGGAATGATTCGATAAATAACGCCATTGATTCGAGCTATTTCCAATTGATAACACAAAAAATTGAATATCCGCCGGCACCTAACCGACAGTATTTGGGCGAGCCCGTAAAAGACCTGGAAATTGAAGGAAAAACAAAAATAAAATATCGTTTAAAAACCGGTGATGTACTTGGTATTATTGCTGAAACTTATGACGTTCGTATTGCCGATTTAAAATACTGGAATAATATTGTGAATGAAAGGCGAATCCAGGCAGGGCAAGTGATTGATATTTTTATACCTGATGACCAGGCTGATTATTACAGGAATCTGGTAAATCAAACTGCCGAGAAACCGAATGAGAAGGAAGATGTTATTGATAGAATTCAGAGTACCACCGCATTAAAAGTTTACGAACAGTTTGATACAAACCAAAAAATAGAACACGTGGTAAAAAATGGTGAATCTCCGTTTGTTATTGCAAAGCAGTATGAAGGAGTGACACCAGAACTGATATTGGAGTGGAATAACATTGATAATCCGAGAAAAATACAAATTGGTCAGAAACTAATAATACATCCCCGAAAATGAAACCAGTTAAAATATTGCTTTTTACGTTTGGCGTTTTTCTGCTTTTGGCGGGTACCATGTGGATTACTCCCGGAGGGGGAGTAAAATTAGGTGCCTTTACATTTCACATGCCTACTTTTAAAGAAATGCTGGCTGATAATGAGGTAGAATATGCCGATGTTTCTGAAATTCTGGAACAGCAGTTTGATATTGATTCTCTGGTGGATATCGATTTGGATATGGACACTGTTTGCTCTGATTCAGTTGCTGAATTTATTCCAAGTGCCAGTTATGATTCCCTTGTTGCCTCAATTTATAAGATTGAATTGGCAGATACGGGAAAAATTAATTTGCATCGGTTTTTTCAAACCCTTCACGACAGTACATTGATTCGGATAATGCACTATGGCGACAGCCAGATTGAGGGAGACCGGATTACCAGTTTTGTCCGGAACAAGTTTCAGGTAAAGTTTGGCGGGAGTGGTCCGGGGTTACGCCCGGCTTTACAACCTTACGATTATATTTTTAGTGCCGTTCAGGAAAACTCAGATAATTGGAAACGTTATCCCATTTACGGGAAAGTTGATTCCACCGTTGAGCACGATCGTTACGGTGTAATGGGAGCTTTTTCAAGATTTGCGCCGCCGGCAAGCGACACTCTTCCTTTCCGGGATTCAATTTTGTACGATGCTGAGTTGAACATTTCCAAGTCAGATATTTCGTACAAACTTACAAGAGAATATAAACATTTCAGAATGTTCTACGGAAACGCCAAACGCCCTGTTGAAATGCAGCTCATGGTAAAAGCAGACATCTTGCTGACCGATACTTTGCCTGCAGCGTTGGAGTATGGTGTGATTGAATGTCAGCTTCCGGATTCGGTAAGTCATATTTCTGTTCGTTTCTCGGGCTACGACAGTCCCGATATTTACGGTATAGAGTTGGCGGAACAGCAGGGGGTGATTGTGGATAATATTGCGCTTCGGGGAAGTTCGGGAACTATTTTTACAAAATCAGATTACCTCCACAGCCTGAAAATGTACAGTGATTTAAAACCCGGGCTCTTTCTTCTTCAATTTGGCGGTAATGTAGTGCCCTATATTAAAAACGAAAAGGCCATAAAAAATTACGGGCGCTGGTTTAAAAGTCAAATATTAAGATTGCAGAATTTGTGCCCGGACGCTGCCATTATTGTAATCGGACCAAGTGACATGTCAACCAAGGAAAAAGACAAGTATGTTACCTACGAATATTTGCCTGTTGTAGTGGAAACTTTAAAAGAAGTTGCGCTGTCGACCGGCTGCGGATTTTGGGATATGTATGAGGCAATGGGAGGATACAACAGTATGCCTTCGTGGGTTAACGCCGATCCTGAGTTGGCACGTCCTGACTATGTGCATTTTTCGGCTCGCGGAGCACGTCTGGTGGCGAATATGTTTTATAATGCATTGATTTTTGAGTACAACAATTTTTTAATGGAAGTAAATTGAGGAGATTCATTTTTATATGGCTTGGATTGCTGTTTTCTGTGCACGTACTTGCACAGGACGAAAGTTATTTGTACCAGGTAAATCCGTACAATTTTATTCGGTACGACCGGAATGAACTGCATCATTTTGGAAACGATAAGTATGCGCAGAAACTTTTTACAAAGCTTGAAAATATGCTTTCAACGGGCGAGGGAAGAATAAATGTGGTTCATATTGGCGGATCACATATTCAGGCCGGAACTTTTTCCGGAAGACTCAGGAGCCGTTTTCAGCAATTAAATGGCGATATGAACGCGGGGTGGGGGTTTATGTTCCCCTATCGGATAGCTAGAACAAATTCGCCGTACGGCTACTATATTCGTTATTCCGGAGGCTGGCAAAGTTGCCGGAATATAGAGCGAAGAAAAAACGATCAGTTATTGGGAGTGGGAGGAATTTCTGCTACAACAAGGGCACCTTTTACCGACCTTACCATTTTGCTGGAAGATGAAAATGAGTTGGATTACAGCTTTCATAAAATTAAGGTTTTTTGCAATTACGAAACATCAAAGTATTCAGTGTCGGTTGACAGTAGTTTGGTAAAAAGACAAGTAAACGGAGATGGTTTTATTGAGTTTGAATTAAATGCACATGTTGATAGTTTACGGCTGTTGATTCAGCGTGAAGCCAATTCTTCTGAAGGATTTACGCTGTATGGAATAAGCACGGAAAAAGCGCCGAATGGTTTTGTATATAACAGCATTGGCGTAAATGGTGCACATGTTCCGGCATTTTTACGTTGTCAGCTTTTTGAAGAACAAATGAAACAGTTGCAGCCCGATCTGGTTATTCTCGGGCTTGGAATTAATGATGCGTACGGAAGGCGTTTTTCACAAAAGAGGTTTGAAGACAACTATTCTGAATTGATAGGAAAAATCAGAAAGGCAGCACCACATACAGCCATCATTTTAACTACAAATAACGACAGTTATCTTTATCGCAGGTATGTGAATAAAAACGGAGAGAAAGTGGAAGAGAGCATGTTTAAACTGGCAGAGAAACATGATACGGGCGTTTGGGATATGTTTGAAGTAATGGGAGGACTAAATTCAGTGGTTTTATGGGAAAGAAATTATTTGGCCCAGCACGATAAAATCCATTTTACACGGGAAGGGTATCTTATGCTGGGGGATCTCTTTTTTGCAGCGTTTATGCAGAATTTTGAAAACTATGTTCAAACCAAAAATGAAGTTTCACAACTAACAAAATAAAACTTGGATTTTATACAACAAATAAATTGGGGAGAATGGCTAAAAGGCATTTTGATTTATGATAAATCGGCACCGTTGATTTTCACCCGTTTTTTCTTTTGGGGATTTTTTGCCCTGGTTCTTTTGGGATACTCTTTTGTGTACAATAAAAAAAATCGAAGTATTCGTGCAGGTTATCTATTTGCTGCCAGTTTATTTTTTTACTACAAGTCCAGTGGTTTTTTCTTTTTTATTTTATTATTCAGTACGATAACCGATTTTTTTATCGGAAAATGGATTTACAATTCCCGGAATGAAATGGCTCGGAAGTTTCTTGTTGCTGCGAGTGTGGTTGTGAATCTTACTTTGCTGGCTTATTTTAAATATGCCTATTTTTTTACCGACAGTATAAATACATTGCTGGGAACCGACCTGCATGTGATTAATCATCTGGCGATAATAGCAAATCAAACTGCGGGAACACACTTTAATGTAAACCAGATTTTATTGCCGGTGGGAATTTCGTTTTTTACATTTCAAACCATCAGTTATTCAGTTGATGTTTACCGGAGGCAGACTGAGCCGGTAAAAAATCTTATCGATTTTGGTTTTTATGTTTCCTTTTTTCCTCAGTTGGTTGCCGGTCCAATTGTACGGGCATCGGGTTTTGTAAAACAAATTTACGAAGATTACCATGTTTCAAAACGTGAGTTTGGCTGGGCTGTTTTTATGATTTTAAAAGGACTCATAAAAAAAATATTTATTGGCGATTTTATTGCCGTAAATTTTGTTGATCGTGTTTTTTCAGATCCGATTACTTACACCGGCTTTGAAAATCTGATGGCTTTATTTGGTTACTCACTGCAAGTATATGTTGATTTTTCAGGATATACCGATATCGCAATCGGAGTAGCTTTATTGATGGGGTTCAGGTTGCCGCAAAACTTTAATTCACCCTACAAAGCAAAAAGTGTAGGTGAGTTTTGGAAACGCTGGCATATGTCTCTTTCTTCCTGGTTAAAAGATTATCTGTATATTCCAATTGGTGGAAACCGCAACGGTTCGGTTTTTAGCTATATTAGTTTAGGGCTTGTTTTAGCAATCGTTGTGTTGCTGGCCGGTAAATTTATTTTGGTGCCCATTTTTGCTGTGGCGGTTTTGGTATTTGCAATTCTGGCCAGAATTTTTCCGGGTGTCAAACGGCAAATTGATACCAATATAAATTTAATGCTGACCATGTTGTTGGGAGGTTTGTGGCATGGAGCATCGTGGCAGTTTATCATTTGGGGAGGTTTAAACGGAATTGGCCTTGTTACATATAAGTTCTGGCGAAAAATAAGTCCCTGGGAAAAAAGAAATAACATTTTGGTCAACATCTGGAAAATTGCTATCACATTTGGTTTTATCACATTTACGCGTATCTTTTTCCGCTCCGAGTCGATGACCGTTGTAAACGGAATGATGCATCAGATAGCTACTGATTTACATTTAAATGTTATCCCACAGGTTTTGGCTGCCTACAAGTGGGTTTTTCTGATGATGTTGTTCGGATTTTTTATTCACTGGTTAAGTGATAAATGGAAGGAGAAAATTACCGAGTGGTTTATTGGAACGCCTTTGTGGTTGAAAGTTGTAATTTCTGCGGTTGTTGTAATAATTGTTTATCAATCCATTTCAGCCGATATGCAACCATTTATTTATTTCCAATTTTAAAATTATCTGAAATCCAGTGGGGCGGGAGCGGTAGGCTCGAAACTGTAAAAGTTTTTCTTTAATTGTTCTTCAAAGATAAAACCAACAAAACTCATGTCGCTGGGGTGAAAAGGATAGAAAGCAAGCCTGACTTGCAGGGTTTTGAAAACCAGGTTTTCATTATGAAGTCGTAAGCCGAGGCCAAGGCCGCTGTAATAGTTTTGAGTAAAAATAAGCTTTTTGTTTGAACCGATAACTCCCACGTCGGCAAATCCGTAGAAAGCCATATTAAACTTGTAGAATTCTCTGCGCAAAAACAAAACATATTCAAGATCTACACTAAGTTTTTGTTTGCCAACCGCTTCTTTACTTGAAAATCCACGAATATCTTCATTTCGGCTTAAGTCAAGATTCTCAATATCAAAACGTTTAAGGCCAAGAATATAATTTGAACGGATAAATAGTCGAAACCTCTTTCTTCCTGCATTAAACTGGCGCGAAATAAAATTGGTACTCGCCTGAACTTGTCCTTGCTCAAACTTCGATTTATTAAAATAACCACCAATACCAGCCGACATAAAAAGATAGCCTCTTCTTTTTATCAGTAAATTCCCGTTTGAAAGATAAAGGTGTAAATAATGTCTGTTCCCAAACTCATTGGCATCAAATCCGTAAACAATTTCATTTTTAAATCCCTCCGGTATATCTTCAACAATGCCGTAACTGTATATTAACTGGTCCTGAATATATCGCCGCTGAGTAAAAGTTAAACCTGTTAAGTAAAAAGTATTATTGGAGAAAAACTGATTCTCCGGAAACGACGGATTTGGTCTGTGGTGGTAGGTGCGATTATAAAATCCTCCCGAAATAACCACTTGAGAGCTATTGTAATTGTTTTCATTTATCTGAAAGCTTCTTCCTGCCCAGGCACTGTAAAATGAATAATCCAACGGTTCTTCAATAATTAGGGGATCATTATCAAAAATCTGGTTCGTTCGGTGCATTCTTAACGCAGAAGCTCCGTAACCCCATTTCATTGATGGAATTAGAAATGGTTTTTCCAGCTCAAAAGAAAATCCTTCTTTTAGGTATGTGTTCATGTATCCTGCAGAAACATCCACAAATTTTCCTTTAACGTTGTTAATTGAATAGAACGTTTCTAAACCCATGTACGGTTGTTTGTGCAAATGACCGACAAAACGTAATGAAATTTCATGACCAACACCAAAAATATTTTGGTTGTATAGTTCGAGTGCTGCAGAACTAGTCCCGTTTACATTTCCCGAAACTCCAAGCGAAAATCTGTCCTTTGTAATTACATGAACCGTTACCAAATCCGGGTTAATAGAATCCTGTTCCAGAAAAAAGCGGGCGTCTTTAATGTAGGGAAGCGCCCTGATTATACGTTCGTTTTCGTACAATTCTTCAGCATCGATAATATCGCCCACCTTAAACATTAACATTTTTCCGATGGTGTTAAGGTTTGATTTTGTGTGAAGCGCATTGGCCGTTCGTTCAACCCAACTTTTGGCTTTTTTTGTTGTATCTTCAAGGTTGGGGCCAAATACATCAAGTGCAGTGATATCAATTTCAGAAATAGTTTTTCCTTCCATCCGACTGTAATATTCCAGAGCCATCTCTTTTTTATCGACGTAGGGACGAGGTGGAGAAATCAGAAAATCGTAAAAGATACGGGTGAACTTGTTTTGATTGGCTTTGTGCTTCAAGCTATCATAAAATTGGTTGTATTTTTCTTCGGGTAATTTTTCAATAAGGGCAGTATCTTTTATATAGGACTGTGCAGGAACTTCAGAACCTAAGACATTTGTTAATGTTATGATAACTAGAATCAATATTTTCGACCACCCACTCATTCCTGCATTAAAATACGATATTATTTTTGATTCAATAGGGAATTAAATTTCATTTTATAAACATGCAAAAAAAAAGTCATTCAGATATTAAAACTTTGAAAAACAGAGTGTTAAAAACTGTTAAACGATGCGTGTAAATAGAAAATTTGAGTTGAAACTGTGTTTTGAAAACAGAAACAGTGATGGGTATAATGATAAAGATCAGCAACTTACATCAAGCCATAGAATTTATCTCCATGTGTTATTTAAACGGAATTTTTTATGCTGTTTAATAAATTTTGAAGGTCGAATTGCGTTAATGTTTTAGCGGTTATTTTATACTTTTGCTGCATGAGCAAATTGGGGAAATTTTATAAAAGGAACATTTATGGGGTAATGGGAACTTTGGTTTTCCATATTTTGCTCGTTCTCACATTTCTTTTGGCGGAAGTAGACATGAAAGGAAATGTAAAAGAAGAAGAAATAATTATTGAATTTCCTGAAATCATACCGGAACCGGAGGAAATAATTGAAGAACCGGAAGTCGAGCAGCAGGATGATACTCCGAATGATCCTTCATCGCAAAGTACCGAAACTCAAAGTCAGAGAACAAATCGCGCTTCAAACAGATTATCTGCAACAGAGGAATTTTTTGATGAAGACTATCTCAAAGAAGTAGAGGCAGCCCGGCAATTGGCAGCTGATGTTAATAATCAATTGTCAAAAGAAAGGGTAAAACTTGAAGACATTGAAATGCCTGTGGAAACCACTGAGGGAATGAATCCTGATTCCATTAAAAATGTGGTTTATACGGGTGAAAGTAACATTGTTTATTATTTGGAAAACAGGTATCACCTGAGTTTGCCCATTCCTGTTTACTTAACACAAGGAGGCGGAAAAATAGTTGTTGATATTGAAGTTGACAGAAACGGGCGGGTTGTTAAAGCCTCGGCGCGTAAAAATAGAAATATACGCAATGAACAAATTTATACGTATGCCGAAGTCGCTGCGTCAAGAACGATATTTAATACAGACTACAATTCCCCTGATATTCAGAGCGGTACAATCCATTATACATTTATTGCTCAATAGGTGTTCATGTTAAATTAATATAATCTTTAACATGATTTAACAGAAAATAGTTGTCTCAATTCATTTCTGCTTTTATCTTTGCGGTACGTTTATTTTCATAAGTTTAGGTTTAGTTAGGTTAGTTAGTTTAATGAGAAAAGGCTGGTTGTTGAACCGGCCTTTTTGTTTTTATATGCCTCTCAAAATTTTTGGCCCAAATTTCATTATTCTTGATTAGATTTGTACATTTACAACCTTAAATGTAAGGTGTTGTTTATGAGAATATTTCAGCCCGTTATTTCAAACAGATTAATAACAATTTAAAGAATTATTAAAAATACGGGTTACCTTTTTGATAAAAATCGAATTATATATATAGAAGATGAGAAGTTATAGCGATGAGCAAATCCTAAAAGGTATTTTAAGACATGATAATCTGATCTTACAATACATTTATAAGGAGTATTATTACAAGGTTAGTTTTTTTATTAAGAAAAATCAAGGTAGCGAAGATGACGCTAATGATGTATTTCAGGAAGCTATAATTGTTATCTACAGAAAATTAAAAGAGAATGATTTAATTTTCGCAAAGAGTTCTTTTCATGGTTATTTATTTTCTGTCTGTAGGTTTTTATGGTTAAAACAACTCGAAAAACGCAGAATAGAAAAAGAGAAGTTAAATGACACTCTTCCATACCAGGATGATTTATACGACGAAAACCTGGTAGACTTAGTGGATAAAAATGAAAGATACAGCTTGTATCAGAAGCATTTTAAGACTTTGGGATCAGATTGTCAGAAATTATTGCAACTTTTTTTCGATAAAGTCCCGTTAAAGGAAATAGCTAAGATAATGGGATATAAAGGAGAAAAATATGCGAAGACCAGAAAATATAAGTGTAAAGAACTACTGATAAACAGGATAAAGCAAGATACAGAATACAAAAAAATACTTGAAGATGATACCTAAAGCAGAATTTTTTGAATGGATTGAAAATTATTTCGAAGACCAGTTAAGCGAGGTCGATCGAAAGGAATTTGAATCTGAACTTAAACACAACAGTGATTTAAGGGAAGAAGTCAAATTGCATCAGGAAATTAAATCAGCAGTCGGCGAAAAAGACATTGTTAACCTCCGGGACAAACTCCAAAACATTTCAAAAACACAAAAATCAGAAAAAAGCAGTTTTGGCACATTTGAATTACTCGATGAATTTGCAGACATTGAGGAAATAAATGAAAATGTATCTCCCGAGGAACTCATTAATTTCTATGACTCACTTCCCAAAGTGCATGTTTACCAACACGAAATGAGCTCCAATGAAAATGTTCATGAGTTTTACAGGGAGCAGGAAAAATCAAATCTTAATGGAGAAATGGACGATTCTCTTGAAGGAGGTTTTGATTTCGAAGAATTAGAAGATTTGGAAGGGCTGGAAGAAGCTGTTTTGGAAAAAGATATTATCAATTTACGGGAAACACTTTCCCATGTAGCAAAATCAGTAAAACCACAATATTCAACCGAGGATATAGATAGTTATTTGAGCGGAGAGTTAAGTGGTGAAAAGCTTCATGAGTTTGAGGCAGAACTTGGACAAAACAGGGCGCTCCGGGAAGAAGTTCTACTACATCGGGAGATGGAAAGTGCTTTGCTTGAAGGCGATATACTGGAACTTCGTAATCAGTTGAGTCATATTATAGAAACTGAGACATCCTGGAATGTTAGCGAAAAGGATATTGAAAGCTACATCGACGGCGAGTTGGATGGGGAATTGTTGGACGAATTCTTAGCGGAATTGACCGAAAATACCGATTTAATGTCGGAAGTTAATCTACGAAGAAACGTAAATGAAGCAGCAAGTGAGAAAGATATATTTGCCCTGAGAGAAGGGTTAGCTGAAGCGCGTAGAAGTGCAGAAAATACTGAAGTTAAATCCATCATACCCGATTCAAAAATTAAACTGGCAAAGAATCTGAAAAGATATGCGGCCGTTATGATTTTGTTGTTAGGCCTTTCAGGAGTTTTAAATATCAGTTTAAATTCGTTAGACAAAACATACGATTCGTATTACAAATCACCGCAGTGGTCTCCTGAACGTTCGCTTACCTATGAAGCTACTAAAGTAAATCAATACTTTACCGAGGGGAATCTCTATTTTATGAATGGTGATTACCGAATGGCCATACAGAATTATAATAAAGCGCTGGAAAAGGAAAGTGAAAAATATGCATCCCACTTCTATAAAGGAGCAAGTTTGCAAAATTTGAATCAGTTTAAAGAAGCGATTCCTGAATACAATCAGGTTATTAAACATGCAGACAACCTTTTTATCGAAGAAGCAGAATGGAACAGAGCACTGTGTAATATTAAGCTTGGAGAGTTGGATAAGGCAAAGGTTCAATTAACCGCAATCATCGATAAAAATAGTTTTTATAAAAAGGATGCAAAGGCAATACTAAGAAGACTTAAATATTCTATAAAATAGTTGTAAATAAAAAGATTCGTTTGAATTGTTAAATCACACATTCTAAAAACAATTCAAGTCATCTAAAGCTCATTGAAATAAATTACTGGAATTAAACTTAAAATCACACACATTCTAAAAAGTTCAATAACAGTAAATGTAAAATATTTTGTTAGACGAATAAAAATCACACACATTATTCAATTTATATTCGTAATAACGAAAAGTAGAGTTTGGTGAAAAAATAGTTAGGAATAGTCCAGGTATTTGTAAAAGTTATTCTGTGTAATATACAGTTAAGCCCGTTTTTTGCGGGCTTTTCTGATACGAATTATTTGTTCTGCAGTAACACCGATTATTGTGAGTAAAAGTAAACTAAAGAAGTAAAAATCATAACTCTTATACAGAGAGGTATTATCGCCAATACTAACATAACCAAGCCAGTAGTGAGGGTGAGCCAGTCTTGAATTTGCATTTTCCAAATATTCCAGCTTAGCAAGTCTTAAGGCTTCGTCTTTATTTTTTCCCTTTTTTAGAAATTTGTAAAACGAGCTCATAATTTTTGTTCCGGAGTTATCTTCAACTTCCCATAAAGTCATAATAATTGCCGGACAGCCTGCGTAAAGGAAACCTCTTGCTAAACTAATGACGCCCTCTCCCTTCTTTAACTGGCCAGTTCCAGTGTTACAGGCACTTAAAACAGAGAGGCGGGCTTTTAAATTTAAATTATATATATCTGCGGTACTTAAAAGCCCGTCAGAAGAAAGATTACCGTTTTTGTTTTGAGCAAAAGCAAATTGAGAAAGTGAAGGAAGGGAATCGTTTATAAAAGCATGCATTGCCAAATGTAAAATATCATAATCTTCACTTTTTTCCCTAAACTTCAATTCTGTGGCATTCTCTCCCTTATATACTTCTGTTTTTATTTCAGAGGCGATTAAATCAACTTCCTTTTGTGTTCCTATAAGAGGGCGTAAGGGAAATACACTATTTCCAATTGTAATTGAGTCTGAATTATATTCCGGGGCAAATGCCAGTATTCGTTTTTGAGAATTCGTTTTAGTATTATCAATGTTGTAAATTAAATTTGCTGAATATGAGTAATTTATGATATTTGATTTAATCAGATAATCTAATTTGTTAAATTGAATAGTTGATGTTGTATCAGGTAGATCAGTGAGTAGTGCATCAAAAGATATGTAACTCAATTTACCATCGGGTACAATTATTAAATTCTTGTCTTTTATTTTGTTTTCATAGGGAGCAATTAAGTTTTTGTACAGTTGATTTGAAGCAACACAATATTTCTTTGAATCTTCATTTTTTGTAAAAATATAACCAGAGTTGGACATAAATTGGAATATCTCATCGATGTTTTTGGAAAAAGAAGGTGCTAATTCCTGACGTTCAAATTGAACTTCGTTGTTTGTAAAGAAAAAGGTGTAGAGTTCTGTAAGTGAATCCATTTCATTTAAGACATACTCGACCAGAACTTCATCGGATTTTAGTTTATCTTGTATCTTGTTGATGTTTATAGAGTTATCAGAGTATTTCAGACTGTAATATTGCTTGTAGTTGTCTTCCAAATAATCATTGAGCTCTGTTCTTTGTCTTCTTAAACTAAAAAGAACGGAATCGAGGCGGTTAATTTCCGATACATCAGGAGTCTCTGAAACCTGCTCATTGTATTTCATGGAGCTAAAGTTTGTGATGTTTAAATTAATTTTTCTTTCCAATGTTAAAAGGCTATCCGGTATTAAACTTGACTGCATTGCTTCATCATTGGACAATTTGTCGAACAAACTTCCTGATTTTAAGGATTCAGCGTTTTTGAAAGCAAGTTCAACATATTCAACCGAATTTTCTAACTTGTATGCTCTGAATGAAGTTTCTATTAATTTAATAAGAGTTGACTGTTCCAAGCCTGCCAATAGGATTCTGCTGTCGTCGTCCGAAATTTCCCGTTTTGTTTTTTGTAATAAATCACCTACAAACCCATAATAATCAAGAGCTCGGTCAATTGATTTTTTATAAATATCCTTATTGTTTCCTTCATAAATTAATGCCATTTCAACGTAGTTGTCTGCTATGAATTTTAAAATACTGATACTTGATACTATAGATATGGAATTAATTTCATCCAAAGAGGTAATTGATTCAGGATCAGGCGGGAAGTTGTATGCTTTAAGTGCTTTTTTAAAGTAAAAAATTGCTTGTTGATAATTCTGATACTTTTGATTTCTAAAATCCTCCACATCAGTTGTATTAATTTTCTTTCCTGCGTTCAAAAAGCCATATATTCTATAGTACTCCGCAATGGTGGTCCCCGTTTGGGTTTCTGTCAAAGAAATTATAGAATAAGCTTTTTTCAGGTAATCTTCAGCTACTTCGTAATTGTTTATATTGTATTGAAAGGAGGCATAATTGAGATATTGAAATGCAATATTTATATCATTGGTGGGGTAAAACTCCAGCGTATATTTTATTGCTTTTTCGTAAGCTATGGAAGCCAGGTCATATTTTTTCTCCGTGTTGTAAATTGCACCTAGTAGTTCATAATAGTAGATTTTATCGATAGTTTCAGAATTGTCAATATTACTTTTAATAATTTCGATGGCTTTGTCATATCGTTCCATTAAATAATATATTTCTGCAATGCTATAATTTATATATGCGATAAGAACATGGTCTACAACCTCTTGGCTTTTTATGATGGTTATACTTTGTTCAAAATATCGTATGGCTTCAGCATAATTTAATTTCGCTCTGTATATATTTCCGATGTTAAAGTAAACGTTTGATATTCTGCTGCTGTTTGCTCCATATCTGTCTTTATAAAGTCGCTCAGCAATTAAAACATTTTGTTCTGCCAAATCGTATTTTCCAATATTCTTGTATGTAGTACCTAAAGCCATATAAGTACCGGCAAGACGATTACTATTTTCTCCATAAAATTTTTTTCTTAATTCCAACGCGTCTTTAAAAGCCTCTAGTGCTTCATAATATTGTCCTGTATAGGAATATTCACTGGCAACACTGAATAGCTGAACAGCTTGTATACTATCATTTTCATTATTTAAATCAATTCCAAATAAATATATGGGCGAAAGGGTTAAAGTGGAGAAAATGAGTACAATAAATAATTTATTCATCCGATACCAACTGTGTTTTATGCAGCCAAATTAATTGAAATAAAAATTTTTTCCAATTCGGGGGTTACCTTTTTACCATTATCCGAATATATAAGTAGAATGTGTGATTTTTAAGTTTAACGAATTAATTTATTTACGATGAAAAAGATGATTGATAACTCAGTAGAAAATTTCCAAAGTTTTGATATTTTAAGTGAAGATGAAATGATGCAAGTTCGTGGCGGAGGCGATCCTATACCACCAAAAACTCGCGACAGAGATATTTTTGATCCAGAAGGATAATATACCCTTTTTATTTTCCAAGAATTTGTTTAAATATTTTTACTGTTCTGATAATTTACCGCTAAAGAGTAGGTATTTATTATAATTGCATTCAAGCGAGCCGTTGTATAGCTTTAATTTTTGAGACGTTTTTAATGCTATTTGTTTTAAACTTGCTGAAGATGCGCTTAATATCCATGCAGTACAACCTGCGAATTGATGTTTCAGTCGCTCGCCAATCATAGCATAGAGGCCGTCGAGGTTGCTTGATTTTATGCGTTCACCATAAGGTGGATTAATAATGATTACAGCATCTTCTGAAATATCCAAATTCAGATCTTTAAAATCGGTTGTTTCAAATTGAATTTTATTAAAAACCAATGCCCTTCTTGCATTTGTTTGTGCATTTAATACATTGCTTTTTGAAATATCAGAAGCATATATTTTATATCTAAAATCTCTTTTATCGGAAGGTTGTTTTACTTTGTCCAATAGCTCCTCATCATAGTCCGGCCAATTCTGAAATGCATAATCTTTTCTGAATTTTCCGGCGGGTATATTTTGCGCGATAAAAGCTGCTTCAATTGGTAAAGTCCCGGAACCACACATTGGATCGATAAAATCTGAATTTCCCTTCCACCCGGATAATAAAATCATTCCTGCTGCCAAAACTTCATTTAAAGGAGCATCTCCCTGTATTACTCTGTAGTTTCTTTTATGTAACGATTCACCCGAACTATCCAATGAAATGGTGCAATTATTTTTATTAATATGCACATTAATTACTATATCCGGAGTTTGAGTGTCTACATTGGGTCTTTTTCCGGTTTTATCTCTGTAATAATCAGCAATGGCATCTTTTACTTTGAGAGAAGCAAACATTGAATTACGAAATTCCCTTGAATTGGAAACTGTGCTGTTTATGACAAAACTTTGATTGATATTAAAGATGTTGTCCCATTTGATTTTTTTACAATACAAATAAAACTGGTCAACATCTTTAAATTGAAAAAATTCTATCTCCTTTAGGATTCGTAATGCGGTACGCAAAAAATAATTGGATTTGTATATTATTTCCAAGTCACCTTCATAATGGACTACTCGGTTACCCGGTTTTATATTCTTGCCTCCAATCTTTTTAATTTCCGATGCCAAAACATTTTCCAGTCCGGAAAAGGTTTTTGCTGTAAGTTTAAAAGTCTTCAAAAGGTTTTGTTTTTATTTGATTAAATTCCAGCACCGTCGGCAAAAGTTGTTTCTTTGGGACGTGACTGTATAACTTTAGATTCTGGTGGCAAATCGCGTGTAACCCAAACATTACCTCCGATAACCGAACCCTTTCCAATAGTCACTCTTCCCAGAATAGTTGCTCCGGCATAAATAACTACATCATCTTCAACAATAGGATGGCGTGGAATTCCTTTTATGGGATTTCCATTTTCATCCAGCGGAAAGCTTTTGGCACCTAAAGTTACTCCCTGATAGATTTTGACATTTTTGCCTAAAATACAAGTTGATCCAATTACAACACCGGTACCGTGATCAATGGTAAAAGACTCGCCAATCTGCGCACGTGGATGGATATCAATTCCGGTTTCACTATGGGCCATTTCAGAAATAAAACGAGGGATTAACGGAACGTCAAATTCAAGTAACTTATTCGCCATCCTGTAGTTTGTAATAGCGCGTATGGCCGGGTAACAAAAAATGACTTCGCCGCGGTTTCTTGCTGCCGGGTCGTTTAGATAGGTTGCTTCAACATCAGCCACCAGTTTGCGTCTCATTTCAGGCAGATACTCGATAAAATCCATGGCAATATGTTTTGCCATGTCTGAATGTTTTTCAACTTTGTTTGCTTTCTCATCTTCACACTCAAAACACATCCCGGCCAATATTTCCCGGCTGAGCAATTCATATAATTCGTCTATGTATACTCCCATATAATGTGTTGTTGTATTGGGACGCAGAGAGGTGTTGCCAAAATACCCGGGAAAAATTATTTCACGAACCATTTCGATTACTTTGCTCAGTGATTTTTTTGAAGGTAATGGTTCGCCCAAACGGTGTTCATGACAAACCTTATCATATGAAAACGGATCACTGAGTTTTTGAATGGTATGAGTTATTTTTGATTCTAATTCTTTTGTTGTCATAATTTTGATAAGATTCCTGGAATTTCAGAATTTAAATTTACAATATTCAATTCTAAAACATATAGATGTGGGCATGGTTTTAAATTATTCACATAAATTTTAAAAAATGCAAGGCATTTTTAAGTCTTTTTTCGTCATATCCTGATACAACTTTATAATTAAAGTTGTAGTATTCAATTTGTTTCAAATAGTTTTTTTGAAGTATCTCCCTGTTTTCTCCTCCATTTTCACGAACGGGATCGGGAATCCAGGGTAAGTCGGTATCACAAACCAGGAAAAGGTCGATTTTTGTTTTTTGAATTTCGTTTTCAATCCACTCCGGGACCTTTTTAAAAACAACTTCAAACCATGTTTTTGTAATAATAAGCCAGGTGTCTACAAATAAAAAAGGATAATTTGAGTTTGAAAACTGGTGTAATAATTCAACCTGTTTTTTTGCAATTATTTCAACGTCACGATAGTTGTAGTTCCGGTCGATATTTTCAATATATTCCCGTGCAATTTCAGGAATGAAAGGTACCTTGAAATATTTTGCCAACGATTCCGTTAAAACACTTTTTCCTGTCGATTCGGCCCCGGTTATGACTATTATTTTAGGCAAATTGTTTAACTTTTTGATGATTTAGATCTTTTTTCCACTGGTAATAACCTACAGCAGCCATTACAGTGTACACAACAAACAGCACCGCAGTTGCCCATAAATTTTTATATACATATAATACTGATGAAAATAAATCTACAAAAACCCATATTAACCAGTGCTCCATGTATTTTCTTGCCAGCATCCAGGTGGCGACAATACTTAACGCGGTTGTAAATGAGTCCATAAAAGGAACGTCTGAATCGGTAAATTTTATCAGGATAAACAAAATGACGAAATAAATAATTATCGTTGCCACACTCAATTTCAGCCATAAGCGATTAGGTGTTTTTTTTACCGGGACATTGTTGTCATCACCTGTTGCACCTTTCAGCCAATAATACCAGCCGTATATACTAATCACTACATAATATACCTGCAATCCCATATCGGCATAAAATTTTGATTGAAAAAAAACGACAACGTATAAAACTGATGTCAGCAAACCAGTGGGCCAGGTTAAAACATTTTGTTTTATCGAAAAGATAATGTATAAAACACCAAGAATGGCTCCCAGTACTTCAATTTTGTTGCCCAAGAGCCATTCCAGAAAATTATTAAGCATAATTTATCAATCTTTCGAGACAAGCAGGTTGTTGTATTCGTTTTGGTTTTGAATCACTTCAAGAGCCTTTAAAATACCTTCATCGTCAGCATAATAAACCCTGTAAAATTCATTTCTGGAAAATAAATCACGGGCAATTAATGCTTTTATCTCTTTTCTCATCGAGTCTAAAGTGAACTCCAGGCTTTCTTCATCTTTTTCTATTCCATCGTTTTCACCATTTTGCACAATTTGCTCAATCATTTCATCGCTTATTGAAAAACTGGTATTGAATGCTTCAAAATCAGCGTTCTCTTCTTCCAGTTGAGTCCTGTGTTTGTCGATATAATCCAAAACATAATTATAAACAATGTTATTTCTTCTCAACTGGTTAAAATAGCGATAATGTGAAGATGTATCCATGGGCACAAAAATATCGGGAATAATACCACCACCACCATAAACTGGACGACTGTTTACCAGTGTCTTGTATTCCAGAGAGTCTTCTATTGAAATGCTGTCAGCACTAAACATTTCGCCATTGGTTAACCGTGTTTGATAATCGTGGCGATATTCAGTAATTCCGTGTTCGTAGGGCTTTTGAATACAACGACCACTCGGCGTATAGTAATGTGCTGTTGTTAAGCGTACCATCGAGCCATCCGTCAAAAAGAAGGGCTTCTGAACCAAACCCTTTCCAAAGGATCGGCGCCCGATAATTACACCTCTGTCCCAGTCCTGAACAGCTCCCGAGACAATCTCACTTGCCGAAGCGGAGGATTCATCAACCAAAACGACCAGATTACCCTCTTCAAACATCCCCATCGAAGTTGCTTTGTATTCTCTTCTCGGTTCGTTGGAACCGTCAGTAAAAACAACCATTTTGTTGTTTTTCAGAAACTGGTCGGAGATTTCAATGGCTGTTTTGAGGTACCCCCCTCCATTCCCCCTTAAATCCAGCACAAGATTCTCCATGCTTTGAGTCCGCAGTTCTTTCATCGCGTCTACAAATTCCTCAGTTGTCGTTGCTGAAAATTTATTGAGTTTTATGTAACCAGTTGATTCGTCAAGCATGTAGGATGCATCTAGACTATAAATCGGAATTTTATCACGAACAATGGTAAAATCCAGTAAATCTTTTTCCTGCTTACGTAGTACTTTTAATTCAACAGTTGTTCCTTTTTTTCCACGTAATAAATCAAAAACATCGCTGTTTTTTAAACCAATACCGGCGATGTCTTTTCCGTCAACTTCCACAATACGGTCTCCGGCTCTGAGACCAACTTTTTCTGAAGGCCCCCCGGGGATAGTGGTCGTTACCAGTAATGTGTCTTTAAAAACATTAAATGAAATCCCGATTCCTTCAAAATTTCCTTTTAAGGGCTCGTTCATTTTTTCTACTTCCTCCCTGGATATGTAGACCGAATGAGGATCTAATTCTCCGAGCAGGCTGACAATTGCTTTTTCCGTTAGTTCGTCAACATTTGCGCTGTCAACATAATATCCGTCAACGAGCCGCAATAACCTTCCAAACTTTAGCTGGTTTTTTTGAACTTCTTCCTGCGCTTTTATAAGATCAGGAGACAGGATCAAAAAAGCAAAAAACAATGTGATGACTATTTGAGAAACGTATCTGTTTTTTTTCTGCATGACAATGGTTTTAATGTTATTCTCTTACTAATTTTCCGGAATAAATTCCAAACCTTATTTATTAGAATTTATTATTGGAAAACAGTGATTACAACAGCAACAATCATTCCCATTCAATTGTTGCCGGTGGTTTTGAACTAATATCGTAAACAACACGGTTTATACCACGAACTTTGTTTATGATTTCGTTTGACATTTTTGCCAAAAAATCATAGGGCAGATGAACCCAGTCGGCCGTCATCCCGTCGGTTGAGGTAACAGCGCGGAGTGCAACCGTATTTTCGTAAGTCCTTTCATCGCCCATTACACCAACCGATTGAATGGGCAATAAAATAACAGCAGCTTGCCATACTTCATCATACAAACCCCAGTTTTTTAATCCGTTTATAAAAATGGAATCCGCCTCCTGAAGCATTCTCACTTTATCCGGAGTAACATCACCCAAAATGCGAATTCCCAACCCTGGTCCCGGGAAGGGGTGGCGCCCGAGCAATTCTTTTTTTATTCTCAACGCTTTTCCTACACGCCGCACTTCATCTTTAAAAAGCAGACGCAAAGGCTCTGCTACTTTCAGGTTCATTTTTTCCGGCAAGCCACCTACATTATGGTGCGATTTTATTGTTGCCGATGGGCCGTTTACCGAAACTGATTCAATTACATCAGGATAAATGGTACCCTGAGCCAGCCATTTTACATTTTGGATTTTGTGTGCTTCAACATCAAAAACTTCTATAAAATTCCGGCCAATCACTTTTCTTTTTTGTTCCGGTTCTGTGATTCCTTTTAAATCATCCCAGAATTTTTGTTTTGCATCTACACCAATTACGTTGAGGCCCATATCTTTATAGGAATGCAAAACATCTTCAAACTCATTTTTTCGCAATAACCCGTTATCTACAAAAATGCAGGTTAAATTATCGCCAATTGCTTTATTAAGCAAAACTCCGGCAACCGATGAATCGACACCGCCCGACAAGCCTAAAACAACTTTATCGTTGCCTAGTTTTGCCTTCAGCTCATTCACTGTGGTTTCAATAAAAGAATCGGGTGTCCAGTTCTGCTCACAACCACAAATGTCGGTTACAAAGTTGCTGAGCAACTGTTTTCCTTCAGTTGTGTGGTAAACTTCAGGATGAAACTGGATGGCGTATGTTTTTTCATCATCGATTTTGTAAGCCGCAAAATTTACATCTTCGGTTGATGCTATAACTTTATAGTTCTTTGGAAGTTTTACGATAGTATCTCCGTGCGACATCCAAACTTGTGTGTGTAGAGAGATGTCTTTAAAAAGGTCGCTGTCGTGGTCGATGAATCCCAGTTTGGCACGACCATATTCACGCGAGTCGGAAGGAGCAACTTCACCACCAAAAAAATGAGCCATATATTGTGCACCATAGCAAACACCCAAAACAGGTAGTTTTCCCTTTATTTTTGATAAATCGGGGCGTGGGGCATCTTTGTCTCTTACTGAAAAAGGACTTCCTGACAAAACAACTCCTTTTACACTTTCATCAATATCGGGAAAATGATTAAAAGGATGTATTTCGCAATACACATTCAATTCACGAATTTTCCGTCCGATAAGCTGCGTATACTGCGAGCCAAAATCAAGAATGATTATTTTTTCCTGCATTTAATATTTATTTTTAGTAGTGAAAACCCACTTTAAAGAGCAAAAATAGAAATAACAAAGTAAAACTTTTGAAATATTTTACAAAAAGAACAATTCTTAACAGCTGAAAAATAAAAATAGAATATGAAACAAAGACCATAAAATTAATTTCAAATAGAAACGTTTAAAAACAAACGTTGATCAATAATTGTTAAATTTGACCCAATTTTAAAATCCGATAATTCGATGAAGATTTCTCAGATAGTAGTTTTATTTCTGGTTATTTTAGCTTTTCCGTTTCTTTTGGGAGCACAGCAACTGAAAGAAAATGAGGTTGTTGTTATCAGCGGAGAGAAGTATATTTTGCATCAGGTACGTACTGGTGAAACCATTTTCTCTATTTCTCAACATTTTGAGGTTGACGATTCGGAATTGATCCGAATAAATCCAAAGATTAAACAAGGTTTAAAAATAGGTGATATTATTAAAATACCTTTTACTGAAGGTGTCGATTTGGCCAACGAACCGGTATACAAAAAAGGCGATCCTACAAGCTTTGAGTTTCATACCATAGAATCAAGAAGTGAAACTCCCTACTTTATTGCCAAAAGCTATGGAATAACCATTGAAGAATTGTATGCTTATAATCCGGAGGTGAAAAAATTTCGAAAAGGCACGCGGCTTCGAATACCGCTTTGGGAAGAAAAAGCGATTGCAGAGCAAGAACCTGTTGGTAAAAACGAGCCCGTTTTATTAGAAACAGAGTCTTCACGGTCCAATGATCTTATTACTCACACGGTAAAATCAGGGGAAACTCTTTACTCGATTGCCAGACAATACAATGTTACCGAAAGTGAAATTTTATTTTATAATCCTGATGCCCGCCAGTTAAAAGCAGGAACAAAAATTTATCTGCCAAAATCAGTAACGGAAAATACAACAAGTGCGCCGGTTTTGGAACAAAGTAGCAAAGTAGCCAATTATTTTGAGCATATTATTGAATCGGGAGAAACCTTATGGGGAATTACAAGGAAATATGATGTAAGTGAAAATGAATTGCAGGCATTAAATCCTTTTTTAGCCGATGGTTTTCCGGCTGGAGCTGTTTTAAAAGTTCCGGCGAAAGACGCTGAGGCAAAAAATATTCAACCGGTAAATGAAGATGCTTTTATTAAGCATGAAGTTGAGAAAGGAGAGACATTGTATGGATTGTCTGCTAAATATGATATTAAAATTCCGGAGATTAAAAAATACAATCCTGTCCTGGAAACAAGAAATCTCTTGCGTGGAGAGACCGTTTTGATACCGCGAAGACCTGAACCTGAGATAACAGAATTTATGGCAGAAAGGAAGGCTGACGTTGAATCAGTGCAGGAGGTTGAAAATAAAGAGACTCCGGGAGAATTGCTCACCACACCGGATTATTATGATGTAAAAATTCCCTCGGAGCTTCCCGTCGCAGTTCCTGAATCGTGTCAGCCGCGACAAACATCCTGGAATTCGTTTGAAACCTATCAGATTGCTTTATTTCTTCCTTTGTTTCAGGAAGCAAATGATACGCTGAATAAGGTGACTGAATTTCCGGATTCAGATAGTTTACTGCTGGAAAATGAAGAAATTACAGACGATGTAGTTGCTGCATCCGAGCTGGATACTTTTGTTGAAGAAGTGGTTAAAGAAGATATGTTTATCGGATTCTACCGGGGAAGTGAAAATTTTGTTCAGTTTTACGAAGGTGTGTTGCTTGCTGTTGATTCGATGCAGCAGGCAGGGATGAATATTGAATTAAAAGTTTTTGACACACAGCAAAATGCCGACTCGGTTCGAAAGGCAGTTTATTCCCACGATTTTTTAGAGACAGATTTAATCATTGGTCCGGTGTTTCCAAACATTCAAAATGATGTTGCGGATATTGCCGCAAAAAATCGTATTCCGATGGTTTCTCCACTTTCGGCACAGACAAATAAAAAACAGAATAATCCGTATTATTACCAGGTGAATCCCGACCGTGATTATCTTGCAGTTAAAACCGCAGAATTGGTGGCCGAGGAATATTTTAACAGTAATTTTATTGTTTTCCGAACCAGTAACTACCAGGGAACAGCTGAAGGAAGACTGGTAGAACTTATTCAGGAAAAACTTTACAATTCTGGTTTTATGGGAAAATCGGCCGGAGTGAGTTTTAGTGTTTACGATTTTGAACACGACGGGCCCTTTGGTTTGCGACGGATTCTTTCACACAACAAAGAAAATGTTATTTATATCCCGTCGTCAGTGGAGGGAGAGTTAAGTATTGGCATTTCAAATATCAATAACCTCGCTGATGAATATTCCATTACCCTGATTGGAACAAGTCGTTTCCCGCAATATGAAAGTATTCAGATTGACTATTTTCATAATTTAAAAATGGAATATGTTTCACCCTACTGGGTGGATTATAAAAAACCGTCGACAATAAATTTTATTGAGAAATTTAAATCAAATTTTTATACCGAGCCTGATAATTTCGGAATTCAGGGTTACGACGTTACTTTTTATTTTTTGAATGCGTTAAAAAACTACGGAAACGATTTTCGCGACTGTTTGCCTTATTTGCAGGTAGATTTAATCCAGGGTAACTACCAGTTTGAAAAAGTATCGCAGTTTGGGGGATACATGAATCAGGGAGTCTCTGTAATTTCCTATCAACGCAATTTCGATGTAGTGAGGAAAAGGGTAGAGGGGCAGTTGCATTTGGCAACAAATTAAACTTCAGCCTGCTTTCCCCCTTGCCTTTTAAATGCCTTTTTTGCAATCATAAAAAGGATAAAGGCAAAACTCAACACAATCAGAATATTCCCTGTTTTGGCATAAATGGTTGTTACAGACTGTACCGGTATTTCAGCATAAAGGATTTTTTCATTCGAATGAAAAGTATTTAAAGAAGCGATGGAGTTTCCCATGTAATCGTAGGCTGCAGTCAATCCCTTGCCGTTTGCCCTAAGCAATGAAAAACCAAACTGAATGGCTTCCAGACACGCCATTTCGGAGTGCAGAGGCGTTATTCCAGGCCAATCAAATGAAGGAACCAGCAGGATGTCAATGTTTTGTTTTCCGGTTTGTTTAATGTAAGCAGGCATGTCCAAATCGGCACAAATAACATTGCCAATTTTTCCGTATTTGGTTTGGATTGAAGGAATTTGAAAAATTCCGTTGTTAACTATTGGTGTTTCTGCATAAGGATGAAGATAGGATTTTATATATTCCCAAACCACATTGCCGTCGGGAGAAATCAGAATACTTTTGTTGTTAAACGGCTTTTGATTGGATTGTACTGATTCTTCCAAAAAAGCAATCAAAACATAAACTTGTTCTTTTAAACAAAAAGACTGCATTTCGGTCAGAAGCTTTTGTTTCTGTTCCTGGTTTAAAACAAAAGCAATTTCATTCCATACAATGATTTTCGCTCCCCGCTTTGAAGCCTCTTTGGTCCGGTCAATGAGTGTGTTTACCTTTTCAGGAGCGGAGAAAAGCTCAGAAGGAAGTTTGGCGCTGTAATCGTTTGCCAGAGTTTTTATGGTTTCCTCATTGTTTTCCACGATTTTATGAATATCGGTATCACTGATAACTGCCGCAACTTTTACGGTTTTTTTATTTGGTGAATACTGAGTTTTACGAATAAGTCCGAATAGGACAACAAGGAGAAAGATACCGCCGTATATAAGGCCTGCTATGTATATTTTACGGCGTTTATTTTTATTCTCAATGAGCCAGTTCAGCACCGAAGCAAACCAAACGACTAAAAATGAAATACCAAAAGTGCCTGTAACAGAACTCAATTGCAATAAGGACTTAAATTCAAACTGGGTGTGTGCAATGCTTCCCCATGTTCCGATAGCAAAACTCATAAAGTATTCAACCAGAATAACTGCTGACGGAAATATCAGGCTGGTATAAAAAGGGCTGTTTTTTTTGTATAAAGCTTTGTCGGTAACATATGCAATTCCTGTAAGAAGCCCAAAACTTACTCCGTTAAAAATATTAACTGTGGCTAAATGAAACAGGTTATTGCCGGTTTGAGAAATCATTCCCGAAACAACAAGAGTCAAAAAGAGAAGCAAGATCTCCATCCATTTTGCTTTTCGGGTAAACATCAACAAAAAAACCGGTGCTATCCATGCTGCAGTTCCAATGGTCCAGTTTATTCCGGCTAAAGTAATTGCAACTCCTCCCGCAAGAAGCAGAAATATTTTATTTATTGTTTTATGGCTCTTCATTTTTGTTTTTTAGTTCATTCAAAATAAATTAAAAGCAAACATAGCTTTTGGAATTATTCTTATTTTTGATTGCAAAATTATGTTCCCTGATTATTGCAGGAAATAGTGAATTATCATCAATTTTATGAAAAGGCGTGCAGAACAAATAGAAGCAGAACTACTTCGGAATATGGAAACACATCGATGTGCGGTTGCCGAGGAGGATTATGAGCGAATTGCGCCTAAAATTGATTTACTGCAACGTTTAGCTGAGGCAGAGCGTTCGCTGTTTGCTGTATTTGACATGAATAAGAAAAATTATCTTCTGGAAAGCCCGGAGCAAAAGCGCTTATTTGGGAGCAGTAATATTGATAGGGAGGGGAAATATAATTCCGATTCGACCTACCGGAATATTCATCCTGATGATTTTGCTTTTGTGCTGGAAACCGACCTTTTGATTTATCGTTTTTATTCTCAGCTTCAGCCGGCAGAAAAAAGGAATTATAAACTTATTTATGATTTCAGGGTGAAAGATACCGATGGTTTTTACCGGCGTTACATGCACCAATCCATTATTCTGGAACTTGACAAAAACGGAAAAGCCTGGCTTTCGCTGGTCATTACCGATTTGTTGCCTGAAAAAGCAGGAAATTACCAACCCCAGAGAAGACTGATTAACATAAAAAACGGAAAGCTGTATTTGTTTACTGATGATGAAAACAATTCGCCAGGTTTGCTTACCAAAAGGGAAAAAGAGATTTTACATTTAATTTCCCGTGGTTACGATAGTAAAAGTATATCTGACAAATTGTTTATTAGCGTAAACACCGTAAATAATCACCGCCAGAATATTCTTCGGAAAACCAGAACGGAAAATACTACCCAGGCTGTTTTGTATTGCAAGAGGTTAGGGATTATCTAGGAATTATTTTCTCCTTCCAATTTTCTCCCTTTTTTTCAATGAATAGTATTCCCTGCTCGGAGCCGTTTAAGCTAGCCACAAGCTCCCCTTTTTTGTTCCAGAATGCGCTTTCCCCGCCACCGGAAAGCCCATAGGGACAACCGGCAAAGTTTGACATCAGTACATTAATCGATTGTGTTTTTGCATAGCCGGAGAGTATTAAGTGTGCTTTTGTCATCTCATGAGGTTCAAAAAATATTCCTGCCATGTAAATTGTAGCACCCATTTTTTTTGCGTTCTCTGGATGTTGTGGATTATTTATATCGGCACAGATCGCGAGCGAAAACTGTTCGTCTTCGATTTTAATTTGCGGATTATGGTCTGCTGAGGCAGCAAAATAATTATTCTCTTCACCGTGTAAAAACTGTTTGGTGTAAACTGAAATCGTTTCGTCGGGTTGTATTACAAATGCACCAATATATAAATTGTTGGCCATCAGAACCGGAGCTCCGGCAACCACAACAATTTGATTTTTTGCGGATAATCTCCTTAATTTATCTAGTCTTTTGTCATTGGGTTCAAAAGCAAATTCTCCGGCTCTTTCTCGTTCGTATCCGCTAATCGACAATTCAGGAAACAAAAGTAAATCAGCACCGTTCCTGGCAGCTAATTCAATTAGCCTGTAGTGGGCAAGTAAATTTTTATTAATGTCAAATCTTGTAGGTCTGGTTTGGGCTGATGCAATTATCATTTTTTGCTCAAATTTAGTTTGTAACTGGCATTTTTTACTTTCACATATTTTTAATGAAAGAATATCGAAATCATTTCTTATTTAATCTTTTAATTTCACCAGCACTGTTTCTGTAATAATACTACGATATGCTTTTTGGTAATGAAAGTCCAAAATGTTGTCCTCTTCAAGCTTTGTTTTTACAAATTTGACTAAATCCCTTATGATTGAACTGGTCTAATATTTTTTTATAATTATTAAAATTTTTGCATAAATCAGAATAACGTTTTTAAAATTTTATATTCCAAATTCTTTAAAAGTCCTTTTAATGATACCGATGGCATCCATCAGTTGCTCTTCGGTAATAACCAGTGGCGGAGTAAACCGTATAATATGCTCGTGTGTAGGTTTGGCAATCAGTCCGTTTTCTTTTAATCCAAGGCACACATCCCAGGCCGTTTTGTCGTTGGTTGGTCTTATTGCTACAGCATTCAGCAATCCTTTCCCGCGCACCATTTCAATCAGTGGCGAGTTAATAGCTTTCATTTCGGCTCTGAATATTTTCCCCAGTCTTTCTGCATTTTCAGCCAGTTTTTCATTCTGAAGCACATCGAGTGCGGTCATGGCCACTTTTGCTGCAACCGGGTTTCCTCCGTAGGTACTTCCGTGTTCGCCCGGTTTGATGGTCAGCATAATTTCGTCGTCGGCCAGCACACAGGAAACGGGATACATTCCTCCTGAAAGTGCTTTTCCCAGCACCAGAATATCCGGGCGTACATCTTCATGGTTACAGGCCAGCATTTTTCCTGTACGTGCCAGTCCTGTCTGCACTTCGTCGGCTACAAACAGTACGTTGTATTTTTTACATAGCTCGGCGGCTTTTTTCAGGTAACCGTCTTCCGGAACATAAACGCCTGCTTCTGCCTGTATAGGTTCCACTAAAAAACCGGCAACATTCGGGGCCTGCAATTCCTTTTCGAGACGCTCAATGTCGTTGTAAGGAATATTTACAAATCCCGGTGTATAGGGCCCGTAATGATTGTACGCATCCGGATCCGACGACATGGAAATAATGGTAATCGTACGGCCATGAAAATTACCATCGCAAACTACAATTTTAGCTTCGTTTGCCGGGACTCCCTTTACTTTGTATGCCCATTTGCGAACCAGTTTCAGTGCAGTTTCATCGGCCTCTGCACCTGAGTTCATCGGAAGCATTTTATCATAGCCAAACAGCTGCGTCATGTACTCTTCCCATTCGCCCAAAACATTGTTGTAAAATGCTCTCGATGTAAGTGCGAGTGTTTTTGATTGTTCAATCAGGGCCTCCGTAATTTTCGGATGACAATGCCCCTGGTTTACTGCAGAGTATGCGGCCAGAAAATCGTAATATTTTTTGCCTTCTACATCCCATACAAAAACACCTTCTCCCCGGGCTAAAACCACCGGCAGCGGATGATAATTGTGGGCACCAAATTTGTCTTCCTTTTTAATAAAATCCTGTGAAGTTAATGCTGTCATGTCTTTTATTTTATTTTTTACAGAATTACTATTTTCGTTCTCATTTTCAAAACATCCTGTGGTGTTAAAAAGCACTGAAACAGGCTAAGTTTTATCATTTTTTGTTCTTTATCAAATGTTAAAACAGCAACCGTTTGAATTTATTTCCAGAACCGTATTATTAAAATCTCGGCAACAATAAAAAACAAGGCCAGTAAAATGCACCATTTCCATAATTGTTTGCCATTCTGAACTTCATCAAAAATATCTGAAAAATTACTTGTGACATCTTTAACAACGCTTGTATTTAAACCACTTGTTTCCGATAGGTTTTCCAGTTCGTTTGGTGTAAAATACCTCAAATCAGATTCGTTGCGATTATAATTAAACGCGATGGTTGAAATGGTTTCCCCATCGTTTTGAATCAAATAGTGACCGGCATCACTGATTAAATCATTAAAATCAATCCGGGTACCCACACTGGTTACTGTTTTTTCCGGGATAAATTTTTCGCCTGAGTTCCGGTTTTCAATTTCGATGGTTGAGTTGAGATCAATTTTTTTATTTCGCGGAATATTGTAGGAGTTGTTTTCTCCGATTGTGTAAGAAATCGCCTGGTCGGGCATGCTGTTCAGAACGATATTGTAAATGGTGGGTACAAACAGCGCATCGCGGGCAAAAGCTTCGTTTAAACTGTTTAAAGAAAAACCAAATACCCACAATTTACCATTCTCAACCGGTTCTGAAAAAAGAGCATTGTCTCCGTTGGGAAACCAGAGTAAACGGGTTGCCGCACTTCGTATATTTTCTTCAAATTTCAGATGCCCGTCAATCTCAGGAAGAATGGCATTTTCCTCTCTTTTTTGAAATACATCCTCGTAAAATTTGTTGTCAAAGTCAATCCCTGATATTTTTTGTGTCGTAGTATCTTTTCCTGTAATCAGTTTGCTGTTAAACCTCGATAACAGGTTGTTATTCACAATCAGATCGTCGAGTCCGGGAAACAACACAACTGAAACACCATTCCTTGCCACCGTAGTCAATTCGTTTATAAAACCGCTTGTAAAATTATTGAGGTTAATCAGAAAAATGGCATTGTATTCCGGCAGCCGGCTCATTTGCATATTTTGCACATTCATCTCATCAAGCTGCACGTAATCATCTTCATTAAACAATGCAGCAATATAATTTAACCCTTCCTGCGACTTTGTGTCGTCACTGTATATGGCTAGTGCTTTGAGCTCTGGTTCTACATAATAGCTTAAAAACCAGTTATTATCGTATGTGAAGGGATAGTCGGTGATTTCAACTTTCCCCTGCTGCGACCCCGCTGAATTGTTGGTGTAAATTAAACTGGTTGTAATTTCATTTTGTGCAGCAACTGAGAAATTGGTTATCGATTTTACTGAGTCATTCAGAAATATTCTTAGCGGGAGATTTTGATAATCCTGGTTTGAACTGTTTTTTATTTTTACATAAATGGTCTCTTCCTGATTTAAGCGGTGAGCAGGAATTTCAACCCAGCAGGAATCGATATACAGGTTAGCCACTTCGTTAGGGACCAGGGGCAGGAAGTAGCTAAAAATATTTTCGTCGCGGAAATTTTCAACATCGGTAATACTTCGCTGGAAATCGGAAATAAAATATAAATTTTTGTCGCTTTTTCCATCATCGTCCTGACTCTGATTTGAAAAGCGGTTGTAGATTAGTGAAAGCGGAACAAGATTGGGCGATGAATGAATGCCTGAAACTTCCCGGATAAATTGTTCACGGTTAAAAATGTGTTGGTGTTTCGGTTCCAAATCGTTGGTAAATAGCCTGAATTTTGTTCCGGGAGGGTAGGCGAGCGCGATTTCAAGAGCTTTGTTTCTTGCCACTTCCAGCAATTGTCCCTGCTCCGAAAGTGCGTTCATACTAAACGAATTGTCTACATAAACTGCTACCAGTTGGCTCGTTTGCCTTTTTACCTCCTGATTGTTCGGAATGTAGGGTTGTGCAAATGCAAATACAAGGAAAACAATAGTGAGAATTCGCGCCAGCAGAATAAGCAGTTGTTTTATTTTTGACTTTTTCTGCGATTCTTTTTTTACATTTTTTAAAAAGCCAACATTGCTAAAATACACTGTTTTATATCGCCTGAAACTAAACAGGTGAATGATAATGGGAATGGCAACAGCCAGCAGTGCAAATAAAAATGTTGGGAAAAGAAAGTTCATACCTGTTTAATCGTTTTTTAGTCCCTGAAAATTGCAACTTCTTTTTCACCCGACGATTTGATATAACCGCGAAACATTCCTTCGGTATTAAATTCCATCGCAATATTTCCTTTGGCATCCAATGCAATAACACCGCCGGTTCCCTGAAGTTCAGATAACTTTCTGATTTCTTCGCGGCAGGCTTTATCCACGCTCAGATTTTTATATTCCATCAGTGCTGAAATATCACGTGCAAAAGCAAGTCGGATATAATATTCACCATGACCAGTGCAGGAAATCGCACATGTTTTATTGTTGGCATAGGTTCCGGCACCAATAACCGGTGAATCGCCAATGCGGCCATATTTTTTATTTGTCATTCCTCCGGTTGAGGTTCCGGCACAAATATTTCCGTGGGTATCCAGAACGGCGCAACCAACGGTTCCGTGGTTGTCATTTACAGAACGTTCGCGTTCGTGTTTTTGCAATTGCTTCAATGACTTGTACCGTGATTCAGTGTAAAAATACTTGTTGTCAACCATTTCCAAACCTTGTTTTTTTGCGAACGCTGAGGCACCCTTTCCACTTAAAAAAACATGCACTGAATTGTTCATCACTTCACGTGCTGCCCGAATTGGATTTTTTATATCCTGAACACCGGCAACTGCACCGGCGTTTAAAGTTGCTCCGTCCATAATTGAGGCGTCCAGTTCGTTTTTCCCTTCTGAAGTAAAAACGGCACCTTTCCCGGCATTAAACAAAGGTGAGTTCTCCATTACCTGAATAACTTCCACAACCACATCCTGCGCTGCTTTTCCTTCCTTCAAAAGTTGCTCCCCTAAGTTTAGTGCCTCTTCCAGTTTATCGAAGTATTTTTTTTGTGCTTCTTCATTCTCTTTTAGACCTCCCATTACACCTGCACCACCATGAATAACAATGGCATATTTTTCCTGTGAAAAAATGGTTGTGCTTATACACAATAAAAGTACAAAAATCAAAAACTTGTATGTTTTCATCGGTTTTTTCTTTTGAGTATACAAAAATGAAATAATATGTTGAAATGGAGATAAAATAATTGAAATTCTTTTTAACGGTTGCTTTTTAGATTTCAATTTTTATTTGGATGTTGTTCTTTTTAAAATGCACAGAGTAGAAATATAAATAGTAGTTTTGTTTATATTTTATTTGTAAAACTTTAAACAAAAAAGACTTTAGTGTGTTTGAACGGTAAATTTCAGTTTACATAAAAAGACGAGTAAAATGAATACATCGGGCTATTCGATAAAAGATTTGGAAGTTCTTTCAGGAATAAAAGCGCACACAATCCGGATTTGGGAAAAACGATACAATTTACTGGAGCCGGAGCGTACGGATACAAACATCAGGTATTATTCCGATGAAGATTTGCGGAAAATATTAAATGTTTCGATGCTCGTGCGAAATGGTTACAAAATATCGAAAGTTGCCGGCTGGAATGACGAGCAGGTAAAAAGTACGGTGTTGCAGGTGGCTGAAGTAAAAGTTTCGGAATCGGATTATATCGATCAGCTGATAATTTACATGTTGAACTTTGACAATCGGGGCTTTGTAAAATTAACAAATGAAATCATCAGGGAGCTTGGCTTTGAAGAAGCCGTTGTAAAAGTCTTTTTTAATCTTTTTATGAGAATTGGGACCTATTGGCAGGTAGGAACAATTTTTCCCGCACAGGAACATTTTGTATCCCAGATAATCAGACAAAAGCTAATTGTTGAGATTGATCGCCTGGAAAATAATTACATTAAAGACGCTACTGTTTTGCTCTATCTTCCTGAAAATGAACTTCACGAATTAAGTCTTCTGTTTTATTATTATTTTGCCAAAGAAATCGGTTACAATACCATTTATTTGGGTCAATCAGTTCCGTTTGACGACCTGAGTAAAATTGCGGGGCAAATGGAAATTGATTATGTTTTTACAGCTTTTATCAATTCAATTCCCAAAGAAGAGATGGAGGACTACCTTGAACGATTAAAACAGCTTTTTGTAAAACAGAAGATATTTATTACAGGAGGTCAGGTTAATAATCACAATCCGAAATTACCACGCAACATAAAAGTGGTGAAAAATTACCAGGAATTCAGGCGTTTTATCCGTTGAAAGTTTATCATATTGATAAAAGAGTATTGTTTTGAGAACAAAAAATCGTACAGAATGGCTGTTCTGAAAAATGAATATTCAGTTTAATTAAATTTTTTTCGTGGCCTGCTATGGCAACGGTCAATTTTTAAAGATCTTTTTTGTCGCAAAAAACTTTCAGATTAAATTCTTTCTTTTTTAGTTTTTGCTTTTTAATTCCAGAAATTTGTCAACACACAACGGAATCTCATCGCGGTAATGAGTGACAAAAATTAACGTTTTACCGGGTTGTTTACAAAAAGAATCAATAACCGCAGTACATTTTTGTTTGTTCTTTTCATCGAGGCCGTTAAAGGGTTCGTCAAGAATTAGCAGAGCCGGATTTTTCACCAGTGCTCGGGCAAACAATACCATTTGTTGTTCTCCCGATGAAATGTCCCCCAGATTACGATGGGCTAACTCGCTTAAAGAAAGCTCTTCCAATACATGAAGTGCCGCCTGCTCCTGTTTATTACTGCATTTTTTGTAAAGACCGATGCTGTCATAAAATCCGGATTCTACGATTTTAATACATGGTACATTTTTAGGATAACAGAGTGCCATTTCAAACGAAATATATCCGATATGTTTTTTTATGTCCCAGATACTTTCACCACTTCCACGTTTCCGGTCAAACAGTGCCAGCTTTTTTGCATAAGCCCGCGGATTGTCGGCAAAAATATAACTCAGCAATGTTGACTTTCCGGAACCGTTGGGCCCAAGTAAAGCCCATTTCTCGCCAACTTTTATTTCCCAGTTAATGTCGGAGTTAATGTGAACATCGCCATAGGAAATTTCAATATCATCCATTTGCACAACCTGCTCGTATTTTGGGGATTTTGTCTGCGGAATTTTTCCCCAGTTTATGAGGGGCTTTTTTTCCGGCGGGAATTGATTTTTGCTGCCCGGTGTAAAATTTTCAATTTTTTGAGTTCGTATAATTCCCTGTGTATTTATTTCCAGAATATTTGTGGTACAGGCCGGCATTTTTTCAACCGACGGAACCAGAAAAATCAGCTGAATACCATTTTCCCTTAAAAGCGGGAAAGCAGTATTGATTTGATTTCGCGCATTTTTGTCAAGCCCGATATAAGGATTTTCAAAAATTATCATCCGTGGTTTTTCAGAAAGAATTTTTGCGATAACTAATTTACGCTGTTCGCCGTTTGATAAACTAATTATCCTTCGATCCAGAAGATTGCCAATACCCAGCATTTCAACTGCTTCCTTTGTTTCCGTTTTATTTAAGTCAAAAAGTTCAGATACAAATGGCGCCAAATCGGCATCCTGGCTGTTGAATCGCTGCTGATAATATCTTCCTCTAAAATTAGTAACAGCGTTTATGGTTTCAAAACTAATATGGCTGATGTATTTTCCCGGCCACAAAAATTCATCTTTGTTATTTCTTTTTATTTCTTCAAAGTAATGGTACTCAATACTTCCTTCTCCAATTCTTTTTTTACCCAATAAAATATTGGCAAGCAAAGATTTTCCACTTCCGTTGTTTCCAAGAACTGTCCATATTTCACCGGCGTTGATTTCCCAGTTTACAGGCGATGAAAAAGAATTCCCGGTATGAAGTGGCAAAACTTTCTGTAGAGAAATAAAAGGTTTCATTTACAATATAGTTTTAGCCGCAATTTTGCTCAAAAGTAGTCAGGAATCAGAAAGGAGGAGTATAATTGAAAGTTAAGTTTGAAAAAGTTAACAATGAATCTGTGGTTAATGTATTTTTGTAAAAATAAAAAGGGGAGCAATTCCCCTTTAATATTTTATTATAACTGGCTAAAATCAGCCGGTATCAGAAATTTCTTTTTCACTTTGCTTACCGTATTGGCGTATTCAGGTTTATTTTTCATGGTGTTCCATTCCGGAGATCCTGAAAACTTTGCCCAGTTTGCAGTTCTTTCGTCCATGTCTTTGAACCAGAGCATGTAAGTAAGAGCAGGCATGTACTGTCCGGCCATTAACTGACCAAAGAACACAGGGTGAAGTCCAACTTTTTCAAACAGAGGCAACTCTTCATCATTAAACATTTTTACTTTTCGGATTCCGGCGTCCTCGTTGTAACTTTCATAGGTTCTCAGTTCAAAAAGTCCGCGGCTGCTGTCAGGCTGTTTTATCCTCGGAATAGCATCAAATGCTTCCATTAAAAATGTTTCGTAACGTACAAAAATCGGGTTGTCTGCCGGCAACTGGCTGTATTCTTTTGCCGCTTCTAAAAAAGCAGCATCTGATTTCATTGACTGCACGGCTTCATAATAGTCCATCGGGCTTTTGTGTGCATGCAAAATGTACATCACGGGCGGATCTTCCAGGCTATATTCGTTAAAGGCACCCACCTTTGCACCGCGTTTGTTTAAAAAAGGAATTACGGCTTCGGTGTAGTATTTTTTTAACTGGTTTCTCCCGCCTCCGCCAGTCAGCTGAAATACTTTGAGTTCGTAAAAATCTTTTTCTTCTCCGGAAATCGGTCTGGCATTTACACTTGTTGCAGTAACAGCAGCTCCGGCAGCCAGGGCAGAGCTTTTAAGAAACGATCTTCTTTTCATGTTTTTATTGATTTAGGTTTTCGTCTTCAATAACGGTTAATCCGGGGTAAAGAGAAAGCCTTTTAAACGCATCTGTATTGATTTCCAGCATTTCATCGTCTTCCTCTTCCGGAGTGTTGCTAAAATACACATTATAATTGGCATTTACCGGTACAAGCATCGTACATTTTTGGTGTGGCGGAATACGGATATCCATAAAATCGCAAAAATTCTGTTCATCCCAGTATACATCAGTAAGCATGTTTACATAGATGGTGTCCTTTGTTGGGTTTACCAGTTTCAGCTTTTTAAATTCCTGTCCTTCCGGGTAAAATCCTGTGTCAACTTCTAATGTTGCCATTACAAACAGGGAGGCAATCATCAGACCGATGTCGCCAAATACATTTCCTGAGCGGTTTTTTCTTAGCTCTTTTTGGCGTTCACGGCTTTCTGTATCAAAAAAATACTTCTGCGATGCACATGATGTAAAAAGAATAAGGAAAGATAAAATAATAGAAATTGATTTTAGTTTTCTGGTCATTGTGGCTTATTTTTGTTTTTAAAAGTACAAATATTTGGAAAGAGTGGTTCTCATATTTCTGAAATGTTTGTCCGGTTTATACAGAAGAAAATGACAAATTAAATTAGTGGTACAAGTTTTGATTTTGTGTGTTACCGAAGAAACAAAAAACTTGGATACTTAAAAGATAATAATATCGTTTATAATAAAAATTACAAGTCATGAAAAAATTAACAGTCGTAAGTTTATTATTACTTTTTGTTATTTCGGTTTCTGCTCAACCCATTTTTAATTTGGGATTGAAAGGAGGACTAAATAATTCAAAGGTTACTTTTAAAAAGAGTGAAATTAATTCTGAAACGATTACAAAGTATCATATTGGTGCTTTTGGGCGTGTTGGTGCCGGAAAGATTTTTGTTCAGCCGGAAGCGTATTTTAGTGCAAAAGGCGGTGAACTGGAAGGCGGAAATGTACTTGATGTTGCGTCAGAGTTTGACTTTAATACTCTAGATGTTCCTCTGTTGCTTGGAATCAAGATAATTGATGGCGAAAAAGCCAATGTACGTTTGATGGGAGGCCCCGTCTTTAGTTTTTTAACTTCCAAGGATGTAGACGGTGATGAACTTTTGGATCCGGAATATTACAAAGACCAGTATGTAGGTTTACAATATGGTATTGGTGCCGATATTTTTGGCTTCACACTGGATTTCCGTATGGAGAACAGCTCAAATATGTATAAACATATGGATTCCGATTTGAATGCAAAAAATCAGACTTTTATGATTTCAGTAGGATATAAGATATTTTAAAAAATAGCCTGAAAATAACCTGAAAAACACTTTCGTTTACGGAGGTGTTTTTTATTTGGCCGAAACAACACATCTGAATCCTAAATGCGACATTCCTGAATCTTCTGTACTTTTCATCCGGGCGGCGGCACGATATCCCGAGCAATAAGAGTCGTTACACAAAAAAGAACCTCCTCTGATAACTCTTTTTCTGGCATTGGGCTCCATCGGGTCGTAACTTGTTTTTGGTCCGTCCGGATTATCGGCAACTTTTCCTGCATCAAAAGTTTTGTAGTACTCATGATGGTACAAATCGTGGCACCATTCCCACACATTTCCGGCCATGTCGTACAAGCCAAAATCATTGGGCTGGTATTGTTTTACAGGAGCGAGGTTCTCAAAGCCGTCAAATTGTGTGTTTAAAACCGGGAACTCACCATCCCAGCTGTTCGCTTTTGGCATTCCTTCCGAAACCAACTCAAAGCCCCAGGCATATACATAATCATCGTGACCACCACGAGCTGCATATTCCCATTCGGCCTCGGTGGGCAATCGTTTGCCGGCCCATTTGGCATATGCATTTGCGTCTTCCCAGCTTACGTGAACAACCGGGTAGTTTTCCAGGCCTTCGAGATTGCTATCCGGCCCATGTGGATGTTTCCAGTCTGCACCTTTTATCCAGCTCCACCAGTTGGAGACATCATTTAAGTTTACCCTGTGCCCCGGAGGTGTAAAAACCAGGGAAGCAGCTTTTAACTGCTCATCATCCGGTTTGGGAGTTCCGGGCGGAAGTTGTTTTCTCATCTTTTCCCAGTCGATATCTTTTTCTGCTGTGGTAATGTATCCGGTTTCATCCACAAATTGTTTAAATTGTGCATTTGTAACCGGGTGCGGATCCATAAAAAATGATGAAATCTTTACCGGATGAACGGGATATTCGTCTTCCCGCGCAAAACGTGCATCACGCGCTCCCATATTAAATTCTCCACCGGGAATAAACAACATTCCTTCAAGATTGGGATTTTTTTCAATTATTGAATCAATATTGATTTGAGATTCTGACCTTGTATTTGGAAGAGAAAATCTGTCGGGAACATTTATACAACAGTCTTCAATACTATCTGCCGAATTTGTTTCCACAGACGATTGATTATTTTTTTCGGTTTGTGAATTATTTTTCTTTTGTCCGCAAAATTGAAATAGTAAAAGTACAGATAATGCCAAAAACAAAAATTTGCCTTTCATTTTGTAGTTGTTTTAGTTTTGAACCAGTTTTTGGGATTCAATTGTTTTTTGTATTTGGCAAATAATTCTTTTCCAACCAATAATCCTCCGCTCCAAAACACAACTTCCATTAGCACTATACTTGTGGTTGAAAGTATAACTTTTGTTTTTGTTGGTAACTCGAATAAGGGGATAATAAAAGTGGCTCCGAAAAATACTCCGGAGAATATCATAAGGAAAATTCCAAGTTTAATTTGCCAGTTTTTTTTCTTCATGTTGAATGAAAACTTCTGTCATTCAAAACCAATAAACCGGCAAATTGTTTTTTTAACCAACGATTTTGGTTGTATTAGTCGATTCGTTTGGCAGCCCAATTTACTGCATTTGTAATATGTTCAATAATTTTTTTGTCCTGAAAGGCTTCATGCGTATGCCCAAAACCGGTATAAAATGAACGCACACCATTATTCTCCTGCCACCAGATAATCGGGTGATCTCCCATTTTCCAGTCGTTGTTGTTTGATTTTTTGATTGTACTTTCATCCAAAGAGGCAAGTACATGTACATTTTCTCTTGGATTTTCTTTAAAAGAATACCATTCATCAAACGTGGTGTACGATTTTATTCCATTAAACGGTTGCATTGCCGGGTGGTTGTAGCTTTCAAAATTGATTGTTGCTTCCTGTGCCGGCGGGTGTGTTTTAAAATATGCACCAATCAGATTGCCGTAATACAACCAATCATACTCACAATCGGCGGCAGCGTGAATACCGACAAATCCTTTTCCCTTATCCATAAATTTTTTGAAAGCATCCTGTGCCTGTTCACTAAGTGCATCTCCCGAAGGATTCAAAAATACAATCGCATCAAAATCTTTTAAAACCGGATCGCTTAGCAGTTCTGCATTTTCAGTTGCTGTGATAATCCAGTTTTGGGATTTGCTCTGGTCAACCAGCATCTTTAACCCTGATGAGATGGATTCATGCCGGAAACCTTCAGTTTTTGAAAACACAAGAATATGTGCTGCTTTCTCAAATTTCTGTTGGTTTTCCTGAGCACACGAAAGTAAAGTGACAAAAAGTAAAACTGCGGGGAAGAACAAAATCTTTTTCATACCAATGTAAGGTTTAGATTATACGACCCAAGTTAAACAAAAAGTTGCAATCAGTAAAGCTATACCCAACTTTCTTCCAGAACAGTGAAACTGTTGGGCCCCTCATTAAAAATTAAATCTAAAATGCTAAGGTTGGGAAAAAAATCAAATTTTTCAGAAAATACCTGTGTGTATTTTTGCGGTTGGAACCTTACATCGGGTCGCTTGTTTTTGGGTGAAATTATTTCCCGGTAGTTCAACGCTGTTTCGGGAACACTTTCAAAATCGCTAGTCAAAACAGTTTCATTTTCAATGTCCAGAAGTTCATAAAGTGTTTCATGGAGTTTCATGTTTAACTCAAGCAGGTATTTTTCTTTTTTTTCAAAAAACGGGAAAATATCATCTTTAAAAAATTCAAAAAAAGGGGAGGAGTTGTATGCTGAAAAAATGGTTCGCCAGTGGTTGCGTTGCCAATCGACATCGTATGAAATTTTTAAATCTTTTATCAGTGTTTTTGGCCCGCGGCCCTTTATTACGGGAATAACGAGTGGAATAGGACCATTTGCTCCTAAAATAACACACCGGTTTCTGTAGGTCTGTTTGGTGAAATTCTCAAATTGTTCGATATAAACCGCCGGGTATTTTAAACACATTGAATAATATTGAACCGGAGCGAAGTAGGCTGTGCTTAATAATATGGCTTTATTGTCTTGCATGTATTAATTGTTTGAACCGCGAAATTAATATTTAATCAACTAATTCCCCGTGACTTGCCATTGGAATTATCAACTTTAAGGATTTGCTTTATTTTCTACTCTTAAAGAGGGGCGTAGTTTGTTAATTTGTAATTGTATTTTAGAATAAGTGTGCAATTGTATTTTTATATTTTTGTATCATTGTTCCGATTTAAGTCAACATTAAAACCTGTGTTATGAAAAATCAAACGAAACTGATTATTATTTTTGTTGCCCTTTTTACTTTTTCAAATTTTACGTTTTCTCAAAAGATTAATGACTCGAATACTCCGCTGCATTTGCTTCAGCCGGATTATGATACGCCTTACGGGAAACCTGAAGTGGAAAAAATAATTGAGGTTTTAGACCGTGTTTACAACTATCTGAATGAGAATACGCCAATAGAACTCATCGATAAAAATTCAAAAGTTGAAATTACCGATTTTTCCAAAATTGATAAAAATACGATTTTTCAACCCGGAGATTTTCGATTAATCAGTTACGAGTGGGGGGTTACTTATGCCGGGATGTTATTGGCTACTGAAACCTCCGGGGCTCCGAAATACGCAGGATATACAACAGAACGGCTGGAGTTTATCGCAAAGTTGCGACCTTATTTTGCGGAACTTTACAAAAAGAATCCCGAAGACCGTACTGCATTGCACTCGGTTCTGTACCCGCATGCACTTGATGATGCCGGAGCAATGTGTGCAGCAATGATAAAAACACAACAGGCCGGGTTGGAAGCGGATTTGGATCCGATGATAAAAAATTATGTAGACTACATCATGAATAAACAGTTCCGTCTTGAAGATGGAACTTTGGCTCGTAACCGACCACAACCCAATACCTTGTGGCTCGATGATTTGTTTATGAGTATTCCGGCGCTGGCACAAATGGGAAAATACACGGGCGATTCAAAATACTTCGACGAAGCGGCGCGTCAAGTGTTGCTTTTTGCCAAACGTATGTTTAATTACGAAAAAGGTTTGTTTATGCACGGCTGGGTACAGGATATGGAAGAACACCCGCAGTTTCACTGGGCACGTGCCAATGGTTGGGCCGTAATGACCCTGGTGGAATTACTGGAAGTTTTACCGGAAAATCATGCAGAATATCCGAAGATTTTGGATTTATTACAACGGCATATTCGAGGTTTGTGTAATTACCAGTCAGGAAAGGGATTCTGGCATCAGTTAATTGATCGGAATGATTCTTATCTGGAAACATCGGCAACAGCCATTTACACCTATTCAATAGCACGCGCCATCAACCGGGGCTATGTTGACGCAAAAGTGTACGGGCCCAAAATTTGTCTGGCCTGGAATGCCGTAACAACCCAGGTGAATAAACAAGGACAGGTGGAAGGAACCTGTGTGGGAACAGGAATGGGATTTGACCCCGCTTTTTATTATTACCGCCCGGTAAATGTGTATGCGGCGCATGGTTACGGACCGGTTTTGCTGGCTGGCGCTGAAATGATTCAGCTGGTAAAAACGCATAAAATTGAAATTAACGACAGCGCAATAATGTTTTATTCGGAAAATTAAAAAAGCCCGAGACCAGAAGTTTAACTTTGGCAACGAGGCAGAAAAAGAAGGATACCCAAAAGTAAGTTTCTGTATGCCTGTGTCCGGATATGGATTTACAAATACATCGCACCACTCTTTTTCTAATATTAAAGTGAGAGAGGGCGATACGGGGGCGACGCTTCCATCGCGCGGTTCGCCGGATCGTTCCGCCGATAAAAGCGGAAGACAGCCACGCGTAAATTATTTTACAATCACTTTTTGAGTGGATATTTTCTCATCAACTCCTGTTGTTTTCAAAATATAGATTCCCCGGGAAAAAGCAGAAACATTTATTTGGAATGACTTTTTAAATACAGAAGGGGCTGCATAAATTTGTCTTCCTGTAAAATCAAATATTTGCACTTGTTTGATGATGTCTTTTGCCAATACATTTATTTCTAAAGTGGCAGGATTGGGATAAACCATAAATGTTTCGCCCGAGGCCAGTTCTACAGGTGGTTCGCCGTTGCAATCCCCAGGCATGTTGTTGTCGAGCCAGTCGAGCCGTAAGGTAATCCAGTTTTTCAGCTTTTCAACTTCACCTTCAAATGTTTGTGGCTGCTCACCCACCTCGGGAGCTCCAACATTTATTCCCAGTATCTGGTATTTCCCGAAATGCCGGAGCTGTGCATTTTTTACCACGTTGTACAATGAATCGACCATTCCCAGAATATTTTCGTTGCTCAGCACCGTTTCACGCAGGTGGAAATACCGGCAATTTGTTTTCTGTCTGAAATAAAAGTCGTCAAACAGCTGAATCATCCATCCTGGTGATTTTACCCATGGATTACAGTCGTTTATTTTGTATGACCATCCGGAACCGTTAGTGGCTTTAAAAATAAAACATTCGTTGATGTTTTTCCACGCCCAGTCAAAATTCCACACCGGTCCGGCGGCGATGTTACCGTTTTTATCTTTGTGAAAATAGCGGCTCTTTTTAAAACCATCGTTATTCCGCGAGATTTCACTCACAATAAAATAGTCGATAAAACTCTCCACATCGATAAAATTGGGATAACCTTTTTGCAAATTTTTAAAATCCGGACCGTACAAAGCTGTCTCAAAAGAAGAGAGATAATTTTTTAAATAGTTTTTTTGCTGATAACTCAGTTCGTCCCAATCGGGGGCGTGGTATACAAAATGAACTTCAAACGCCGGATGGTCGATGGGAGAGTAGGGCGATTTCCAACTGTCGTTTTCATTCCGGTAATCAATTTTAAAAATATAGCCACCTGTCACTTCATCTCCGGCATTATCGTTGGGTTTTAGTTTGACAATATCAACACGATTTTTATCCTGTTTTATTTTTTCGGTAAGTATATAAATTCCTTCGTAGCTGTTGTTAATCTTTAAAAAAAGAATCATCATCGTCGTCGTCATCCAGTTCAATTCCCTCCGGATCGATTTCCTCTTCGGCTATTTTTCTTTTTTTCTGGTTCATTTCGTGCAGCTCTTTGAGTTCTGAATTAAACTTGATGAGTTTGTTGTATTCCTTTTTTAGTTTCCAGATTTTGGGATAAAAATAAATAATGGCTAAAATGTATCCGATAACGATACATCCGATTAATACCAAAACAAGGGGCGCCTCTTTTATTTCCCAAAAGAAAACATTGATGGAGATTTCCATGGAATTTTGTAACGTAAAAATAACCAGAAGAACAGCCAGTATAAGTAGAATAATGATTACAGCCTGCATTTTTCTTTTTATTTGTGAATATAAAAAAAGGACAATAGTTTCCTATCATCCTTTAAACGAATAATTTATATTTTTTATTTTATTTAATCGTTTGGAACATCCGCCTTATACGGATATTTTTTGGAAAACCTTTGTCTTTATCCAACGACAGCCATATAAATTTGGCTTTTCCCACCACATGATCTTCAGGAACAAAACCCCAGAAACGTGAGTCGGCAGAATTATCGCGGTTATCACCCATCATCCAGTAATAATCCATTTTAAAGGTATAACTGTCTGCTGCTTCTCCATTGATTCGTATTTGTCCGCCATTTACTTCCAAATCGTTGTTTTCGTATACATCGATGATTCTTTGGTATAAAGGCAGATTATCCGTGGTAAGCGAAACGGTTGCCCCTTTTGCCGGGATCGTCAACGGCCCGTAATTATCCCGGTTCCATGGATAATTCTCATCCGATGGGAAAGCGTTTCTGTCCCAGTCGCCTGGTTCTTCAACAATTTTTGTCACCGAAGTGATATTGTTAAACTCCTTTAGTATGTTTACATTTTCTTCGGTAAGCGGGAAAATATATCCTGTTCCTGAAACTGTACGGTCGTCGTTGGCAATGTGCAGTTGATCCAGTCTTTTTGAATTTATTGATGTTCCGTTGGTTTTTACCACATAATCATACTGCATTCCTTCGTAATGTTTTTGTGGTTCGCCGTTTACAAAAAGCTGCGAGTTTACCACTTTTATCTCATCGCCGGGGATTCCTACACAGCGTTTAATGTAATTTTCGCATTTGTCAACCGGATGAGCGATAATTTCGCCAAAATTACGTGTGTCGCTCCAAACACGTTCCCTGCCATATTCCCGAATAAGCTGATAATAACTTGCGGTGGGGATATTGGTGGCTACCGTATCTCCTTCCGGGAAATGGAAAACCACTACATCGTTGTTTTTTATGTCGCCAAATCCGTTTAAACGTTTGTATGGACGTTTAATCCATTCCACATACGATTTTGTATGATGCGTAAGTGGCAGTTTGTTATGAACAAAGGGAAAGGAGAGCGGTGTATTGGGTGTTTTGGGCCCGTAAGCCGTTTTGCTTACAAAAAGGTAATCGCCCACCAGCAAGGATTTTTCCATCGACGAAGTAGGAATGGTGTATGCCTCAATAAAAAACATACGGATAAAAGTTGCTGCAATAACCGCAAAAATAATGGCATCAACCCATTCAACAAATTTGGTTTGTTTCCCGTTGGGCGGGTTTTTCTTTTTCCAGAAAGCCCAATGTACTTTTTCAGTAATATAAATATCGAAAATTACGGCCAGCCCGATAAACCACCAGTAACTGCCAAGCCATAATACCCACAGGCTGTACAACAAGCCAACGGAAATAAATTTAAACCATTTATTTGATAATAAATTTCTCATTATATCTGTTATAAATTTTTAAATGTTCAATAAATTCTTCATGGTAAGAATACCATTGTTATCCTTGCAGTATTCGGCTGCCAAAACAGCTCCAAACGCTAAACCACTCCTGCTTTTTACGCTGTGTGTAATTTCAATAAAATCCACTTCCGACTCGTATTTTACCGAATGAATTCCGGGTACTTCTCCACGGCGTTCCGATTTTATATTGAATTCATTTGGGGCAGGTGAAGTATCGTTCACCCAGGCATTTTTATGCGAAATCTTTTCCAGAATGTCTTCAGCCAGGCTAATGGCAGTACCACTTGGTGCATCCAACTTATGTATGTGATGAACCTCAGTCATTTCCACATCATAGTTAGGATAGGGAGCAATTAATTCAGCCAGTTTTTTATTTAATTCGAAAAACAGGTTTACTCCAATCGAGAAATTGCTTGCGTAAAAAAATGTGCCATTTGTTTCGGCGCATTTTTTGAAAACTTTTTCTTTGTTATCAAGCCAGCCGGTTGTACCGCTCACCACCGGAGTTCCGGCTTCAAAACAGGTGTAGTAGTTTTTTACGGCCGATGCAGGTATCGTAAACTCAATGGCTACATCACATTTTTGTAAATTTTCGGGTGTTAAATCCTGCGGATTGTCGATATCAATTTTTAAACCTATCTCATGTCCCCGGGAAACAGCTATCTTTTCAATTTCTTTACCCATTTTCCCGTAACCGATTAAAGCAATTTTCATATTAATTTATCTGCTTAATTTTAAAATAAGTGACAAAGATAAAATATTACGCTAATGTAGCCAGTATGATTTAAAAGTAATACATATTTCGACCAATGATTTATGAACTCGGACGAATCGGTATTTTGCGCCGTTTTTTTGAATGGAGGGCATCCGACAAATTGTTAAATTAAGCTCCGCTGGAGATAAGATAAACGCCATAAATTTACGGGCGTTTTGTTCGCTAATATGTTTTTTGATAAATTACAATCCTTTTGGAAATAAAAGAAAACGCTTTCAATTGCTTCTTGTCGAATATGTCCCTTGCAGACAAATACTTAAGTAAAATTTTGCTGTCTGTATAGTTGATGGTGAAATTTCTGTTAATGATTGTTTTCCCTTTATTAAATGAAGAGTTAAAGCGACAAGATGAAACAATTGAAAAATTTAAACATAAAATGATATCAATTAATTTAAACTCAAATGATTTTTCCGAAAATTATGAAACTGCAAAGTTGGCTTTCTGTACAAATCACCCGTACGTATACAGTTTAGAAAGTAAGCAAATTAAAAGATATCCTGCCGAGCAGCATCTGAATTTAAATATTTTTATTAAAAGTTTTGATTTTTAGCCTGGTAGGTATATGTGTGTTAATTGCGGACAAGAAAATAGTTGACACTAAAACTTTAAAACTGAATAGTATTTTTTGTACTGACTATAATTTTTCTACAATGAAAATACGGGATATCCTATTTTATGCAGGTTTGACAGTTGTAATAATTCTTTCATTTTTTCTTTATTCTTCGAGACATCATCCATTATTAAATTCAGATGACGCTCTGAATATTTTAATGACTTTTTACTACAAGTTACCACAAGATCTATACTGTTGGGGACAAGACAGGGGAGGAACTTTAATTCCTCTGATAGGTCAGATATTTCATAAATATTTTGGAATCTCCGCAGTAAACGCAGTGTCGATATCAAATTATTTCATTTTAATTCTTGGTTATATTGGTTTTTCAAGTCTTTTTAAAAGCAAGTTGACAAAGCTGGTATTTGCAATAATATGGTTTTTCCCACCCATAAGATTTATTGATTTAAATAGATTCCCCTTAGGAATGCAATATAGTTTAATTGGTTTTTCTGTTTTATTTGTGAACAAGATTGATTTTAAGAACAAAAAGCTAGTCTTAAATCATATCCTGATCATTGTTGTATTACTGATACTTTCTGTTTCAATCTGGGTTTCAGACTTAGCGATAGTGACCATTGTGTTATTGGGAATTACTTTATTTACATTTAATTCTTTGAGATCAAATAAGCTGAGATTGAATAAAATTATATTGGCTTATATTCTTTTAGGAACCGTTGGTAATTATTTATTTATCAGGTATGCCAAAAGTTATGCAACCGGTGCAGCAAAGTATTATACCTCTTTTAATAATTTGGATACTTTTTTTCAAAGTGTCAATGTTCTGAAAGCTGAAGTATTTAAAATATTTGCTTTCCAGAATGAAGAATTCCTTTTGAGTATATATGCCTGGCTTGTGTTAATTTTTACTTTCTTTTGTATTTCAGCTATTTATAAAAAGTCTTTGATATTAACTGCCGATTCAAAGAAGTGGTTAATTTTTTTTCTTCTTGACTTTTTTACGGTCTTTGGAGTAATACTCGTATCTAAATGGGTCTATCTAAACGGAATGGGACGCTGGTATTTTATTCCTTTGTACATTTCATTTTCCATGGCAATTCTTCAGGTATTTGACCATTTAGAACCTGATTATCATAAAAATCTAATTGCAAAATCAGCTCTTGTTTTTATTGTATTGGTCGGTGCATTTAGTTCAATACATTATCTGAAATATATACGACCAAAAACACTTCGTTCAAAAATCGATGTAAGATCTGAATTTTTAGAATTGGGTGAGATCGGAATTATTGGTGAATTTTGGAACTCCTATATTTCGGCTTGTCCTGATCCATACAGAATAAAAGCAACTGCATTTGATGGAGCCGCGGTGCGTAACCAAAGATTAGTAGATGAAGTGTTTGCTCAACCAAAGATATATGTAATCAAAGATATGTGGTTGAAATCATTTCCTGATACGCTTAAACAATTTAGCTATGTATTGGTCAAAAAAGACAGTTCTTTTAGTCTGGGCGATTGTATTATTAACAGATACGAAAAAATTAAAAGAGATGAAATAATACCTTTTGAAAGTTTAAAATTTAATGAAGCAGTAAATCGAACGGCAGCCGGGATTGAACTACAAATAAAAAACAAGGAATTAAAGGACAAATACATAATATGGGGACCTTATCTTCCAATCGGAATTGGAGATTTTACTATAAAATACAAGCTAAAAATAGAAAATATCCGGGATGCAAACCCAGTTGCGAAGTTTGACATAGTTGCAGGCTATGGTAAAACCGTTTTAGCTCAAAAAACATTAAGTGCAGAGAAACTCGATTCAAGTGGTTATTTTGAGTTGTCATTCCGCACGGATAAAAGATATAGAGATATTGAATTTAGAACATATTTTTACGGAAATTCGGACTTAATTATCAAAGAATTACAACTTGTTGAAAAATGAGATGTTTATAAAAAGTATTGACAATAATATCTTTTAATTTAGATTGCCGGAGTAGTAGCAAATTTAAGCTCTGCAGCTCGAATTAATTTGAATGAAAATTAGCCGCAAAAGAATAAAATATTTTAATTTCAACTGCTTAATTTTACTTTTTTGAACACACTACCTAAGCTGCAAGTTTTTAAAAATTGTTGTACAATAAAAAAGTTAACAATGAATATAGCGTTTACAAAGACTAATAGAGAAAGTCCGAAGCCCGATTTTAAAAAATTGGGCTTTGGAAAATATTTTGCTGAATATATGTTTGAAATGGATTATTCGGGAAATGGTTGGGAAAATCCGCAAATTAAGCCTTACGATAAAATTTGTATTGAACCATCAACCATGGTTTTTCATTACGGTCAATCAGTATTCGAAGGATTAAAAGCATATTTATCCGAAAACGATGAGATTTTGCTTTTCAGACCGGAGAAAAACATTAAACGTTTAAACAAGTCGAGTGAACGTTTATGTATACCGGCACTGGATGAAAAGTTTGCACTGAAAGCCATTGTTGAACTTGTAAAAGCTCAAACTGAAGCAAAAAAGAAAGGTTGTGCACAAGTTTTATGGTTGGACGGCGTGGAGCAAAAGTACATCGAGGAAGTAGGAACGATGAAAGCGTTTTTAAAAGACATATGTAGAAAAAACTGAATTTTTGGAAATAAAAATATAATTTTTACATCTACACAGGTGTTCGTAGTTACAACCAAAAAGAACAAATATGAAAGTAGCAGTAGCCCAATTTCAACCGAAAGACGGAGATAAAACATATAATTTGTCTGTAATCCGTAAGCTTGCAGAAAAGGCAAAATCTAAAGGAGCCGATGTGGTTAGTTTTCACGAAATGTCAGTTACGGCTTACACTTTTACCAAAGATTTAAGCCTGAAACAGATAACTGACCTGGCGGAGGAGGTACCAAACGGAAAAAGTACCAGGGAATTAATAACGATTTCCAAAGAATTGGAGATTCCGGTTTTGGCGGGTCTGGTGGAAAAATCGGGCAGTAAAATATACAACACCTATATCTGTGTTACAGGAGAAGGATTGGTCGCAAAATATAGAAAAATACATCCGTTTATCAGCAAGCATATGTCGGCCGGAAACGAATATTGCGTGTTCGACCTGCTTGGTTGGAAATGCGGAATTTTGATTTGTTATGACAATAATGTGATAGAAAATGTTCGGGCAACAAGCCTCCTGGGAGCGGAATTAATTTTTGCCCCGCACGTTACGGGCTGTACACCATCCGCAATGCCACACCGGGGTTATGTCGAAGATAAATATTGGCAGAACCGGGAAAACGATCCTGTTTCATTACGAATGGAATTTGACGGGCCTAAGGGCAGGCGCTGGCTGATGCGTTGGCTGCCCGCCAGGGCTTACGATAACGGAGTGTATTATGCGTTTACAAACCCGATTGGTTATGACGGCGAACATCTGAAAAATGGCAATTCGATGATCATCGATCCATTTGGCGAAGTTTTAACTGAAATAAAATCCTTTGAAGACGACATTACGATTTCAAAAATTACAAAAGAAAAAATTGAACTTTCGGGAGGTTGGAGATATACGAATGCCCGGCGCCCTGAACTGTATAGAGACATCATTGGGAGAAACCACGATTCGGACACAACTCCGGTGTGGATGAAGGAAAAAAAATGACTGTTCATATCAGCAGAGTGCAACGACAGGCCTGGCTGTATTTTCACTAATATCTATATTGCCTTAAACGTTACTTTTCTGGTTCCATCTGTGTTTAAAAAAGAAAGATTGTATTTTGGTTTGTTCTGTACACGTACTATGACTTTTCCTTTAGCCTGGTAGTAATACCCTTCCAGCCTTTTCCTTTATTTAGCAGCCTGCTCAGATTTTGCATTAATTCCTCATTTTCCGGATCATTTGCAATGCTGTTATTTTCCTGAGGGTCAGTATGATGGTCGAATAAATCGCGGGCCAGAAGTTCGCCTGTACTTTTCCTGATCCACTCGGTGTATCGGTAACGATCGGTTTGTACAGTGTAGCCCATTACCACTTTTTCTGGATCGGTTCTGTTACTTACAGGCCAGTAGCTTAGTGCAGCTTCTTTCCATTTTTTGTCCGGCGTTTGAACCAGAGGGGCAAAACTTGTTCCCTGGAGATGGCCGGGTTTTTCCAAACCAGCCAATTCACACAACGACGGAAAAATATCTACAAATTCTACCAATGCATCTGTTTTTGCTGCAGTTTGCCCGGGAACTTTTAAAAGCAGTGGCACATGATTGTCGATATGAAACTGGGTGTGTTTGCACCACATTCCGTGTTCGCCCAGCTTCCAGCCATGATCTCCCCACAGAATGACAATTGTGTTTTTTTCCAATCCATTTTCTTTCAGGCCATCAAGCAAACGCCCGATTTGCGCATCGATGTATGAAATGCAGGCATAATAACCATGTTTTAGCGTTTTATTGAGCGTATCGTTAAAAGCCGTTGCGCCTTTGGGAATCCCGGAATAATTTCTCAATTCTCCAAAATTATAGTTGAAAAAACGGCTTACATTTTCAGGATGATAAGGGTTATCTGCCGCGTCAATTTCACCGGCATCGTACAACTCCCAGTATTTTTTTGGAGCGTTAAATGGTAAATGTGGTTTTTTGTAGCCCACCGCCATAAAAAAAGGTCCATCAGCAGATTTAAAATCCGCCAGCTTTTTAATAGCCATGTCTGTCATTTTTCCATCTTCATAAGCGTTGTCGGGGACGTCGGGCCACTCAAATGCCGGACCGCGCCCGCCACCTGACTGATTTCGGTTTTTTTGATACCACTCTTCGTATTCTTTCACAATTTTTATGGCATCCTCTGACAGATAGCCCCTTCCAATTTGCTCCGTTTTTACTGTATGATATGCGTCGCCAAATTGTACTTCATAATCTGTTCCGTGATGATAAATTTTTCCCGCTGCCCATATTTTATAACCGTTGTTCTCAAAATGCTGATCAATGGTCAGAATTCCAGGCGCATCCTCTTCCAACGAAAGACAATTGTATATTTGCAAGGTGTCCGGTCTTAGTCCCGACATTAAACTTGCTCTTGATGCCATACAAATAGGTTGCTGGCAATACGCACGATTGAATGCCAGTCCTTCAGATGCAAGTTTATCAATGTTCGGACTTTTTATTTGCGTGTTTCCGTAGCACCCCAACTCAGTACGCAAGTCATCAACTGCTATAAAAAGGACATTCGGTTGTTCTTCCTTTTCCGGCTGGCATGATACAAAACATATTGAGATGGCAGATACATAAAAGAATAATCTTGCGGCTATCATAATGGTTAATTTTAGTCTGTTTTTAGCCCGTTGTAAACTTTTGCCTTTAATGACTGAAATCAGAAAAGTAAAAAGTTATCAAACAAACGAAGCTGTTTGCAACAAGGTTTGAAATTACTTCATTTTGTCATTTTTTCAAAGGATGAACTTATTATTGAAACAGGTGTTTTAAGGATTGTATGCCGGGAAAATATACTGAGAGGTGGGGGGCAGGTTTCCATGGGCTGTTACGCCACCGACAGTCAGTTTAATTCAGAAAAGAATTGCGGTATTAACAGTTGCAACGGGTTTTAGATTTAGTCAAATTTGCCTTATGATGCCAAACAGTAAAAACAGGAAATTTTTTTAACAAAACAATAAATGAGAAATTTTATATTATTATTTCTGGTGACGATCCTGATTTCCTGCAATGCGCAAACAAAAGAAGGAAATAAAAAAGTAGCGGATAAGAATGATAGTTCACGACCTTCTTTCAATAGTCCCAAAGTTACAAGTGAAGGGATTGTTTATTTTTCATTTAATAATGGTTTAAGCTGGGAAAATAAAAGTGAAGGATTGCCGGATTCTGTTAGTTTCGGATTGGGTGCGATCGCCGCTTCCGACCACTCACTTGGAATTACTACAAAAGAAAAGGGGGTTTATTTTTTTGATTTTCAGAAAGACCTTTGGGTTGGTATTCCCACGGACAAAAAAATAATTGAAAGTAATCCCGGTGCGCTGTGTTTTTTTAAGGAACAAATAGTTGTTGGAACACAAAAAGGTGGTGTTTTTTTCACTGCTGACCAGGGAAAAAGCTGGATAAATATAAACTCAGGTCTTACCAGCTTATCCATTCGTAAACTTGTTCAAATTGGCGACAAGTTGTATACCGGTACCAATGCCGGGTTATTTTCTTACAATGAAACCGGTAATCATTGGGAATTGGAATATGGTAACAATACAATGCAGGTTAACGGGATAACTGAATCTGAGGGGAACATTTATATTGGCTCAAACCAGGGAGCATTTACTACACCGAAAGACAACAAAGCTTGGACACAAATTTTAGCCAACCATAGCCTCCACAATATTAGTTCAGACGAGAATATTGTTTATGCCATGGTATATAACGAACTGCTTTCTTCAACAGACAAAGGCTTAACATGGAAAAATGTTCAAAAAGGGTTACCTGCAGAACTTTATACTTTTAATGTGGTAAAAAATGGTAATTCCGTTTTTGCGGGACAATGGGACGGGGTGTATAAAAGAGAAATGGCAGATGAAAACTGGAAATCATACAGTTCAGGGCTGCCGGAGAAACTAGCAATAACAAATATGAAATCATATAACGGAATTATCGTAGCAAGTGGCAGTGAAAGAGGATTAAAAAAGGGAATGAATACAGATCGTTTACCGGGTATCGAGTAATGAGTATCATCAATCAACATTCATTCGCCGCTATTTAGACCCCTTCCAAACTTAAATTCGTTGTTGTTAAATTCCTTTCGTTCGTATAATTTTAATCCTCCGAAACCCGGCCGCACGCGTATTGGATTCAAAGTGCAGAACTGCTGCCCGGTTTTCATTCAACAAATAGCGATTTTCTCGTTTGTAAATATTTATTAGTGGATAGACTGAATATTGTATTGAAAAATAATAGTTTATGTCATTAATAGAGTAACAAATGGTCAGATGTACAGTGTTGTGCGTATTGGTGAAAATACTTGGTAAGTTTGAAACAGATATGAAAGAATTTAAAATATATCAAATCGATTCGTTTACAAAAGAAAGATTTAAAGGAAATCCGGCAGGAGTAGTAATTAATGCTGATGGATTGAGTGACAATCAAATGCAAAAAATTGCGAGAGAACTAAACAATTCTGAAACTGCGTTTTTATTTTCACCTGACAGCAAGGATTGTGATGGTGTAATAAGATATTTTACACCTCAAATTGAAGTTCCCACCTGTGGACATGCCACGATAGCAGCAATGTATGCGAAAGCACTTGAAGAACATTTAGATTCTTGTATTTTAAGGATTAAAACCAAGATTGGAATACTTCCTTTTGAAATAGTTAAAGAAAATGGAGATTATAAAGTTATTATGACTCAGGGGAGATTTGAACTTAGTCCAACATTTAATTCAGAAACAACCAATAAACTGATTGCAGCTTTGGGATTAGCAAAATCAGATTTGGATAACAAATGTCCGGTTCAAATCGCATCTACCGGACACTCAAAAGTAATGATTGGAATTAAGGACAGGGAAAAACTGAATGATTTAAGTCCAGATTTCAATGATTTAGCAAGTTTGAGTAAATCAATTAATTGCAACGGATATTTTGTTTTTACATTTGATTCTGATATCCCGGAAGTATTAACTTATGGACGAATGTTTGCCCCCGCTGTTGGAATTAACGAAGACCCTGTGACTGGTAACGCAAACGGGCCATTGGGAGGTTATTTAATACAAAACAGAATTGTTGAGTACGCTGACAATAAATTTGAATTTAACGGTTGTCAGGGCGAAAGAATAGACAGAATGGGAAAAGTTAATGTAAAGGTCAAAATTGAAAATACATTGCCAGTGTTGATTCAGATAATGGGAGATGCAGTAGAAGTATTTCAAACTGAGATTAAAATAGGATAAAACCATAAACGTACAAGAATTGTATATGGCAGGCGGGATTTTGGCGGTTCGACAAGTTAAACCGGTGTTGTTACCTTCTGCGGATCTGACAGGATTTCTCAAGATCGGGAATGATTTGAGATTGAAGACGTTGAAATTGACATAGAGGAATTGGCAAGTTGTTGCAAAATGAGAAGTATTAAAAACGATGGAAAAGCTCGTTCCCAATTTGTACAAGCCAAATAAAAATGCAAAATCTAAAATTGTATATCAAGGAATCCGGGTGGTAATCGGTGAACATTTGCAATCAAATGAATGGGTTATGTATTCTGTCAAGCTGACAATTTTTGCCCAATAACAAATCCTGTAATTTTAAAAAGACCGAAAATGAAAAAAACAAATCTTATAATATTCCTGTTTGTACTACTCATTTCTTGTAGTAACCAAGATGCTCAGAAACAAGTAATAATTTCAGGCAATGCAGATATTGCTGATGCTACAGGTCTTGTTATTAGCAATAAAACAGACACTTTTAAAATTGACATCGACAGTGCGCATGTATTCCACGATACAATATTAGCTGACCGAGGATACTACACCTTATCTATTAATGAAAGAAACTTCAGGATTTATTTAAAACCAGGTTTTCAAATCGATATAAAAATTGGGAATTCAATTGAGTTTAAGGGGGAAGGTTCAATTGAAAACAGCTACTTAATCGCAAACAACGTTCTGGTTGATAAACTTAAAGAGGTTGACAATTACAAATACTACGCAAAACGGAAGGAAGAACCATTTTTACTTCTAATGGATTCCATATTTCAAACCAGGCTTAATTTGCTAAATGAAATTGAAAACAAGGTTTGCCATGAATTTGAATATCTCGAAAAAAGTAAATTGAAATATGAATATCAACGAAAAAAAGCACTATATGAAACTGGAAGACAAATTGTTGTAGGAGACAATGATTTTACAGTATCAGAAAACTACTATGCCAATTTGTTTAAAGATATTAATGTAAATGATAGTATCCTAATAAATGTAAATGATTACATACGTTTTGTTAGCTCCTATTTATGGCAAGAGACCAATAGTATTGTTGGCGACAATGACTCGATTGATTTTTATCTTACCTATATGCATGTGCTTAATAAAAAAATAGAGGCAAAGAACCTTAAAGAAAGACTGTCGTACGATGTGGGGAGTATTAAATTGGCAAGGACAAAAGCATTAGACCCGGTTTATGAGCTGGTGCTACAAAATCTTTCAAACGAGAAGTATTTAAAAAGGGTTCAAACACAATACAATACATTAAAGCGGATTGAAAAAGGTGCGATGTCGCCCGATTTTCAATTTGAAGATGTACATGGAAATATGGTTGAATTAAAAGATTTACGGGGGAAGATTGTATATATCGACATTTGGTCGACAGGTTGTGGACCTTGTATGGCTGAAATACCCTACCAGAAGAGGTTAGAGGAATATTGCAAAGGGAAAAACATTTATTTGGTTGGGATTAATATTTTGGATGATGCAGAACATTGGAAGAAAACTGTTACTGAAAAAAAACTTGGTGGGATACAGCTACATACCTCTGACGAACGGGATAAATTTTTTACAGATTATGTAGTACGAGGAATTCCACGGTATATTTTGGTTGATGAAAACGGAAGAATAATTGATTCTAGTGCAAAAAGACCCTCAGATGAAAAGTTAATCGAGCAACTGGACAAAATCATGTAAAAAACTTTAACTCAGGAGAGCACACTAAGATTATGTTTAAGAGCTAACGAGACAAGTCCGGGATATTAAAATCCAAACAGTTGAATCAGAAAAACAACTGAGGGGCCTATTCCTACACCCGGTTAAATCAAAAAAATGGTAAGGGGAGGCACTCCGAAACTCTGCGGAATAAAAAAAATTGTCCGTGGACGCATTCCGAAAGCCTGTTCAATCAAAAAAATGACCTGTGGACGTGTTTCGAAAGCCTGTTCATGTCCTTTCCTGAAATAACTTGACAGATTTAACTTTAATTTCTGATAGATGTAAATATTTATTCTGCATTTACTGATTTACAAAACTATTTCATTTTTTATTCTTGCAAATTCTTTCCTGCATATTTTTAATCCCTGTAACTGCTCATTCCTTTCTGTCTTATCCCTGATTAAAGGGACAGATATAATTCTTCTTCCTGTTTTTTTGTGCAGCTTCATTTTTTATCGCTGGTTTTTGTTGCAGGTTTGTATTCTGTTGCTTCTTTTCCCGTCGTATTAAATTCCCGCTTTTTCCAGTGCTTTTTAAGTGATCCCGATTCCTTGTGTGCATCCACCGGAAGCATAAAATCCACGCTGCGGTGCGGACGTTTGTTGTTGTATTTGTAAACCGCAACCTTTGTTGCTTCCAGGGCTGCATGATAATCCGGGTAAGTTTCGTTTAAATCATATTCATTCTTTAAAATACCATTAACCCGCTCGGCTATAGCGTTTTCATAGGGGTCGCCGTTTTCTGTCATCGAAATATTGATATTTGAACCTTGCAGGTAGTTCACATAGTCGGTGCAGCAATACTGGATGCCGCGGTCGGAATGGTGGATAAGGTTCTGCTTCACCCCTTCCCCTGAAATGGCCATCTTTAGAGCATTTAAAGCCCCTTCGCTGGTGAGGTCGGGCCAGAGGCACCAGCCAACAATTTTTCTGGAATATGCATCGGTAACAAGCGAGAGGTAAACAAAACCTTTTTCAGTGCGAATGTAGGTTATGTCGCTAACCCATAAACGCCCGGAACTCATTATCTCAATATCCCTTACCAGGTTGGGATACTTGCGGAAAAAATGCTTCGAATTGGTTGTTTTAGGCCTGCGCCTGCGCCGCCTGACCAACAGGCCATGTTCCCGCAGCAGGATATAAAACTTGTCCCTTCCATATTTAATATTATGTTTCTGAAGGGTCGGCGCAATCAGCCGGTGGAGCTTCTCTGTCCCCATCCGCTTGTGCTCTTTACGCAAATCTTTTACCTGTCTTAATATAAAAACTTCCTCCATCTGGTACCCGGATTGACGTTTCCTATTGTCGTACCAGGCCTGGCGGGTAAACCCAAACAGTTCGCATAGTACCGCCTTGGAAACCAAAGGATACATGCGTGCCAGTACATCTACTGTTTGGGTCCAGACTTTTTTCTGATTTCGAGTTTGTAGTCGTTTTCTGCAATGTCAATCATAGTGTTCAGCGCCACATTCTTCATCTGCGCACGTTCCAACTGCTTTTCCAATTCCCTGATGCGTTTCTCCAACGCTTTGTGGTCTGTTCTTTCTTTTGCACTCATCATCTGTAAAGATATGTGGATTTCGTCGGAATATCTCTCCTGCCAGCGCTTTATGATCTTTTTATATTCAAATCTTGATAATGAAAATCGTTCCCGTGCTTCCTGGTAACTCATATTTCCAGCATCAATCTGCGCTACCAGCCAACGTCGGAAGCTTACTTCATAATTACTGTAATTAACTGTTTTTTCTTCAAATCCATCCATGTAATCTGTTAACATGGATTCATTCCTTTTTTTCATTTTCTTGACATTTTTGCGTCAAGTTATTTCAGTATAAGACATCAATCAAAAAAATTACCAATGGGCAGGGCAAACCGGGTGATGGAGTCAAAAAAATCGTCGGGGGGAGGGTGAGAAGTTCCGGTTGAAGCAGAAAAATACCCCGGGGGAAGGGTCTGAACTGTCCCGGAGAAAATAGAATCAAGGGTTTTAGCAGGTACTGCTATTTGTACCTGCCCCTTTGTTTTTAAGATTTAGTTTTTTGCAGGAAAGATCCGTTGATATTCCTTTTGCCAGACTGCTTCCATTTCATTCACTTTTTCCGGCATTTCTTTAGCCAGATTGTTGTTTTCCGTGCGATCTGCTGCCATGTTAAACAACTCCCATTCACCACCGCTTAATGCCGAAATTTTCCAGTCGCCAATACGCAAGGCCCGTCCGCCTTCATGCTCCCAGAAAAGTGTATCGTGAGTTGTTGAAATTTCTCCTTTTAAAAGAGGGAGGATTGATTTTCCTTCTATCTGCGAAGTTTCCAAATTATTTATCATAGAGGGATATTCAGCCTCAGCCAGTTCCAGACAGGTGGGCAAAATATCGATAACATGCCCGACTCCCTGATTGATGGTATTTTCTTTTCCTTTTAGCCCGGTCGGCCAGTGTACAATAAACGGAGTGCAGTTTCCGCCTTCAAACGATTCTTTTTTCCAGTAACGAAAAGGGGCGTTGATAGCTCCGGCCCATGCCACACCCAGATAACCCCAGGTAAGTTCAGATCCCGGCCGTTCAAAGGTATTGTAATCTATTTCTTTGCCTTCACGGTTGTGTCCGGGGCGGTCGAAACCGGGTTGGTAACCCCGCTCGGGCGAAGCTCCGTTGTCGGCAAGGAAAAGAATAACTGTATTGTCGTATTCCCCGGTTTCTTTCAGCTTTTGAATTAGCCGTCCGATTCCCTGGTCCAATCGATCAACCATAGCAGCATGTGCTTCCATGTGTCTGGCTTCCCAGGCTTTATTTTCACAATCAGTCCACAACTTCCCCGATTCGTTTGGGGCCAGCGGAGCAATTGCCGGATCAACTATTCCCTGTTCAATTAATCCTTTGTATCGGTTTTCACGGAGTTTGTCCCAGCCTTCGTCATATACCCCTTTATATTTTTTAATATCTTCAGGCAAAGCATGCAAGGGCCAGTGTGGTGCAGTGTGTGCAACATACAAAAAGAAAGGTTTATCGTCTTTACTGTACGAATCAACCATCTCAATACTTTTGTCGGTAATAAAATCGGTGATATAAAAGTCGTCGGGGACATTTTTTATTTCTTTTTCGTTATGAACCAGGCTAAAGGGATCGTAATAATCAACTACTCCCCAAATTACCCCCCAGTGTTCTTCAAAGCCGCGATTACTCGGGTAGGATTCCGGGGGAGCAAAAATGCCTGTGTCTTTTCGATGGGAAAGCCACAACAACTGTTCTTCCTTGTCGGGCAGAGCTTTGGTTCGCGAGAGGTGCCATTTCCCGGCCATTCCGGTATGGTAACCGTTTGTTTTTAATACTTCAGCAATAGTTGCTGCATTTCGTGAAAGCGTTTGTCCGTTTCTGTCAAGTCCAACCTGATGAGGATATTTGCCGGTCAACAGGGATGCGCGTGTAGGACAACACCGTGCCGCGTTATGAAATTGTGTAAACCGGACACCTCCGGCTGCCAGCCCGTCGAGGTTTGGAGTGTTTATCTCGCCGCCATAACAACCAATATCAGAATAGCCCAGATCGTCGGCCATAATGATGATAATATTTGGCTTTTTCTCCTCTTTTTTTTCTTCTGTGTTTGAGCTGCAACCTGCAAAAATCAACGCAACCAAAACATACAGCAAATTTTTCATGTTTTATTTCTTTTAATTTCAGTTCCTGATTTATTTCTTTTCGGAACTGTTTTTTTCTTTGTACAGTTTTTGAATTTTATTCCAGGCCAGCACACGATTTGCCTGTGCCCATTCCTCATACATTTTTTCCATTTCATTTACCTTTTCCGGTTGTTGAGAAGCAATGTTGTGCATCTCCGACCGGTCGGTTTCCAAATCATATAATTCCCATTCGGTTTCACGTTTTTTATTCCATTTTGAAACCAGTTTATATTTTCCCAGTCGTACCGCTTTATTTCCCTCATGTTCCCAGAATATGGGTTCAGTATGAATGGGTTTATTTTCACCTTTTAAAAGCGGAACAAGGCTTTTCCCTGAAGTTGGCACAATTTTGTTTCCCCGATATTCCTCAGGATAAGTCGTTTGGGCAACGTCAACAAATGTGGCCATAAGATCAGGCAAAAATCCGTATTCAGAAACGATTCGGCCTTCATTTTCTTTTGGAATTACTTTGGGCCAGTGCGCAATAAATGGTGTTCCTATTCCTCCCTCGTGCACCCAGTGTTTGTATTCGCGGTAGGGGGTATTTGAAGCATTTGCCCATGCACCGCCATACGACAAGAAATAGCCTTCTTTTGTATCCAGTTGCTCTGCCGGTCCTCCTCCCAGTTCCCCGCCTTCAGCACAGGCGCCGTTGTCATTTAAAAAGATAATCAGCGTATTGTCTAACATATTTTGGTCTTTTAAATGACTAACAAGTTTTCCTATGTTCTGATCCATTTGGTCTATCATTGCCGAATAGATAGCTCGTCGCAGATCCATTTCTTTTTTCTTTTCCTCGGGCAAAGTGTTCCAATCGCGCCAATCCTGGGGAGACAAATCCGATTTCTCATCAATAATTCCCATCTCTTGCATTCTCTCATAGCGGGCTTCCCGCAGTTTTGTCCAGCCTTCCATGTATTTTCCTTTGTACTTTTCAACCACTTCACGGGGCGCATTTAAAGGCCAGTGCGGTGCAGTGTAAGCCAGGTATAAAAAGAAAGGTTTCTCACTATTCTCTGTTTTTGCTTCATCAATAAACTGAATGGCATAATCGGTAAAAGCATCGGTTGTATAAAAATCGTCATCGCTAACCGAAACCGTATCGTTCATGTAAGTTATTCCCCGTGGATAAACCGGTTTAAAAAAATTGCTTGCTCCGGGAATCAACCCGTAAAACTTATCAAAACCACGTTGTAAGGGCCATTTTGATTTATCGGATATTCCGAGGTGCCATTTGCCGGTCATCAATGTAGTATAACCTGCATCTTTTAGCACTTCGGCTATTGTTACACAGTTTTTATTTAAAAAACCACGGTATTCAGGAATTCGCAAATCGTGTTGAGCAAAATCGGCGGGAGTGTTGGTCATGTGACCAATTCCGGTTTGATGCGGATAGCAACCCGTCATCAGGCTTGCACGTGTGGGACAGCAGCGTGCTCCGTTGTAAAACTGTGTAAGACGCAGCCCCTTGTTGGCCAGCGCATCTAGATTTGGAGTTTCCACTTCTCCTCCGAAACATCCCGGATCTGAATAACCCATGTCGTCGGAGAGAATAAGAATAATATTAGGTTTTGCCGACGATTCCGTATAATTTTTGTCTTTTTTGAAATCACACCCGCCAAACAAAATAAGCACCAAATAAAAAAATATCTGTTTATTCATAACCCGACTTTTAGCTGGTTTGTCAATTATTCCTGATATAATACCGAATGTAGCTCATTTAATTTATCAACAGGAATTTTAATAACTTCCCTGTCGTAGGTTATCAAACCATTTACTTCGCCTTCCACATCAGTGGTTTGTGTGTAAACTGCCGCAGAAAGTCCTTTGGTTTTTTTCATTTCAACAATCTGGTTGAATTTGTAAATATAGGCATCTAATAATTCTTTTTCTGAATGATAAGTCTGATAACCCCAGTTTCGCATCTCGGGATTCCACAAATTTGTCTCTATCGGATACCCGATTCCTCCATATTCACCAATAACAGAAGCTCTGTCTAACGAAGCAGGAGGTATGCGTACCTCAGTCTGGTAGGTATGTATATCATAAACATCGCCACAATTTCGAAGCGCCCAACCACTCACTGCATTTACTAAACGGGTGGGATCGTAGTCTTTTACCATCTTTGCAATTCTGCAGGTAGTATACTGGCCCCAGCCCTCGTTGAAAGGCACCCACATTACAATACTTGGTGAATTGTAATGAATATCAATCATTCTGCGAAGTTCCAGTTCAAACTGTTGCGCATCTTCATTTCGAACATTCAAATCGGGCCCGTTTGGCCTTACGTGCTGGACATGTTCCGGTCTTTCATTTCCTGTTTTTGGAATAACAACCATCCCGGAAGGCATATCCTGCCAAACCAGCATACCCAGTTTGTCGCAGTGATAAAACCAGCGGTCAGGCTCTACTTTTATGTGTTTCCGAATCATATTGAATCCCATTTTTTTGGTCATTTCAATGTCGTATTTCATTGCTTCATCAGAAGGAGGTGTGTGTAATCCGTCGGGCCACCACCCCTGATCAAGCGGGCCATATTGAAAAACCGGTTGGTTGTTCAGGAAAAGATATTTTGTTCCTTTGTGATTTCCCAAACTAATTTTACGCATCCCAAAATAACTTTGTACTTCATCAATTTTTTCACCTGCCTTATTAAAAAGCTTTAAACTCAAATTGTATAAATTAGGAGCATCGGTCGACCATAATTCAGGATTTGGGATATCGATTAAGCCTGTAATATTTGCCGGAATTTCAGTTTTTGCCACTTCTTTTCCCTGAAACGAAACCACCGCCTCAACTTTGTATTCCGGTTTTAGTGATTTGTTTAATACAGGAGTTACCGCGATTGTTTTTTCATCAATATCGGGAACCAGCTTCGCCTCTTTCAAAAACGCTTCCGGAGAAACAGTTTCCATCCAAACCGTCTGCCAGATTCCGCTTACCGGAGTATACCAGATTCCCTCCTGGGGCATCTGTTGTTTTCCCCGCGGCTGTGAGCCAAAACTCGATGGGTCATCCACACAAACAACCAATTCCTGTTCTCCTTTTCCGGTTAAATATTCTGTAATATCAAATGAAAAACGATCATAAGCTCCTTTGTGTGCACCCACAACAGCACCATTTACAAAAACAGTGGTTGAATAATCAACGGCTTCGAAGTTCAGAATTACATTTTTCTTACTCCAGTCCGTTGGAATTTCAAAAGTTCGCTTGTACCAAATCCGATCGTCTGGTTTTACCTCGCCCATTACTCCCGAAAGCGATGATTCCACACAGAAAGGCACTAAAATTTCGCCTTGATATTTTTTGGGTTGTGCCAGGTTCTTTTTTAAAATGGAGTAGTTCCAAAGGCCATTTAAGTTCATCCAGTCTGAACGTTCAAATTGCGGACGTGGATATTCCTGCCACACATTTTCAGGCGTAATTTCTGCTGCCCAGCGGGTTTTCATTTTTTCGCCGGCCGGTTGCCATTTTTGAGCAAATGTTGTAACAAAAGTTACCAATAATAGTGTTGTAAGTTTAAATTTCATTTATTTTTAATTTTTTTGATTGATATTCAATTTGATTCAATACCTGATTTTTTGATTTTATTCAACAAAAAAGAAACTTTTGTAATTTTTCCTGTAAATATTTCAGTTTTCAAAATGGTTCCCTTTTCGGGCATTGTTTAACTCTTCAAACGAATCAATTGCCGCACCGGGATCGCCTTGCTTTGTCATCCATTCATCCATTTTTTTTGAAAGCCTGTTTTGAATTGCTGTAAATCCCTCCCGGTTTAATAAATTATTCATTTCATTTGGGTCGCTTGTCATATCGTACAGTTCTTCAGACGGTCGTTTCTGATAACGAGTCACCAAGTCCAGTATTTTTTGATCGCCGGAAGCTTCAAAAATCCAGGACGGCCAGTATTGATTTTCCGTCATTCTGGCCATCAAATGTTTTTCGATATAAAGATTTTCGTGGGCGAGATTTTTGATATAATGATATTTCCCATCGGTGATTGAACGAATGGGGTAGGGAGGTCCCTCCGGAACGTTGTTGTGCATAAAATAAGCAAACTCACGGTGGGTATTCTTTTCACCCAGCAGCACCGGGAGAAAACTTGAGCCATCAAAGCCTGCACTGGTTTTATTATCCAGCGCATCAAGCAAGGTAGGCAGCACATCATTGTACTGGACTAGCGCATCAGTACGTGTACCACTTTTTACTTTTCCGGGCCACCGCACAATCAATCCGGTATGGACGCCATTGTTCCAGTTGGTCCATTTGCAGCCCGGAATCTGTGAACCCTGTTCAGAAGTAAAAATTACAATTGTATTGTCTTCAATACCTTCTTCCTTTAAAAGGTCAAGCGTAGTACCTATCTGCCGGTCGAGTACTTCTATTTCTGCAAGGTATTTTGTGAATTCATTGCGCATTTCTTTGGTGTCGGCAACGTACTCCGGCAAATTCAGTTTTTCAGGATCAAAATGTGAGGGATCGCCCACCGTCCAGGGAATGTGGGGAACCACCAGCGCAGTAACCAGGCAAAATGGTTGTTTTCTGTTTTTAGTTATAAAGTCCCGCAAACCTGCTGCATCGTAACCTGCTGTTTTCGAAACACAGTTGCGTTCCACTCCATCAACCATTTCAAAAGGATAAACCTCGCGCGGGGCCGCATGTACCTTTCCGGCAATCCCAACACGGTACCCCATGTCTCCCAGATACTGGACGATACTTGTTGTTCCGCTACGCGCAATGGAATGGTTCCAGCAAACGCCGCTGGTGGCGGGTTGCAAACCGGTATACAATTCGGCGCGGCACGGTACACACATCGACATGGTAACAAAGGCCCGGTTAAACGTCATCCCCTGTGAAGCGAGTTTGTCGATTTGTGGTGTTTGTACATTTGTTCCACCATAAAGCGGCAAATCACTGTAGGTACAGTCGTCGGCCATAATGATAAGAATATTGGGCTTTTTGTCCGATTCGGAAATTTGCAGTTTGGGTTGACTCCAAAGAACCGGGCAAATTAATAGCAGAAGTAAGGTCAGGTTTAGTTTCATCTTTTAATATTTCGAGTGTTCGATGTAAAAATATTCATTTTTGACGGATACAAGGAGACAAAACACCAATGAAAAGAAGAGTCGACCTTCGTATGTGGTTATGTTTGTTTTTTGTTAAGTTGAGCATTATTCCCTTTAATTTGCCAAAATCAAACACTCGGACCAGGCTTTTTCTTCGGTAAAAACCTTTATAAAATACATTCCTTTTGTCAGGTAGTCCAGATTAATCAGACCCGATTGTACAGGTTGTAAAGCTGTCATTGCCCTTCCGTTTAAATCGAACAACCGGAATTGTCCCTGTTTTTCCACTACTTTGCTGGAAAACCTGATGCTACTGGATGTGGGATTCGGAAAGAAAAGATTAAAATCCGATGGTTGAGCAACAGCAGTGACGGCCGTTAGCTGGTCGTCAAAACTTTGTGTTATGCCCTTACTCATGATCGATTTGATCTGGTTTGGGCAGAGAACTTCCCTGGTCCAAAAAAGTTCGTCGATGCTTCCGTAAAGAAAGGCCCTTTCTTCCGTTTTAAAAGCACCCAACACAAATGGTCCGAGCGATTGTTCTGTGCCAAAATCGGCAATTCCTTTTAATTCTCCATTTACATAAATGCTCTTCATCCCTTTTTCGGCGTCGTGAACAACAGCGATGTGGTACCAGGTTTCGGGATTAATTACATCAAAACTTTGTGCCCTGATTCCACTTTCGAAAGAAGCAGGCATATCGCCATTTAAAATTTCCATCATTATCCTTCCGGGTGGTGTACCTCCGGCGGGGTCTTTTTGATGAAGGATGGTCATTCCGGCATTGGCAACATCGGTTGATTGATCCATTTTTACCCAAACCCCAAGCGTACTGTTTTCTGCGCCTGCATTTATTAGCGCATCCTGTAGAGTTACATATGCTGTATTGTTAAAATTTAGTGCTTTCCCGAATTTACCATCAGTATAGGTCTCAGTACCCTTTGTTAAATTGAATATAACATTTTCGGGTGATGCATCTGTCAGGTTTTCATCAAAATTAAACTCCATAAAAATTTTTGTCGGATCAGGAGGTAAAGTGGGGTTATTCTCTCCTGTTTCAACTTCCTGAATTTTATGAAAATCATCGATAAAGGCATAATTAAACTGGTTTTCTCCGGTTTCCGGATCATCTTCGATGGTGGTTGCAGCAATTAGATTATTAAGGAGCCAGGGCATTGTATTTCCATCGAAGTTTGGCCCCCAGCTGATTTGGTAGGAATAAGTAGCTATATTGAACGATTCATACTGCGTCAGGAGTTCGTACACTTCCCACAGATAGTGTTTTCTGTCCTCAAACCACGGACATCCGCTCAAAAAGTCGTCCCATTCTTCTTTGGGGCGGCGTTCGTTTAAGGCATAGAAAATATATTGATGCACCAGCATATCAGCCGAATAATTGTATTTCGAAGCAAATTCAGAAGGAATAAGATCCCGGGTATGATCCTGCCACCAAAAAACCAGCGAGAATTCAGTCATCAATATTTTCTGGTCGTCTCTTATCCTGGCATCTGCATAGCTGTACATCGAAACAATGTCGTTATTGTTTTTGTGGTGAATATGTAAATCAATTCCCTCAATCCACGGTGTTTCTTTTACAAAATTCAACATTTGAAGCACACCTTCCGTATCGCGGTAGAAATCGTATAACCTGTTAAAAGCTCCAAAATAGATTGGAATGTCTGCTTTTCCGGTTTTGTATTCTTGAACCCGATTACACATGAATTGGTAAAACGGCGCCAACCTTGTGTTTCGTTCCAGGTCGTTCATCGATTCGATAAAGGGCTCGTTACCCACCACAATAATGTCGATTTTTTCCCAAACACGATCCAGAACGCGCTGGAGAAATTCATTATATGCGACAATTTCTGCACTTGTTGTATCAGGATAAGATTGGTTATGAAAATTCCATTTGATGTTGAGAATAGTTTTGTACCCGGCATTTTTCAGGTTTAAAAAGTCCTCGAGTTGATCGTCTACATCAGTTAAGCTACTCTGATCTTCATAATACTGGAAAAACTCAAAAAAGCCCCTTACCCAGGTGGTTTTTGTTCGGCCCAATTTGTCGACATCCTCTGCATGAAACAGCGATTCGTTAAAGTTTATACCCATCTCCTGTGCATTTATCCATGAGAATGTAAACATCAGGCAAAGTGCAAAAATCCCTTTTATAACTATATTTTTATATTTCATAGCGTTTGATTTATTTTTTTTTCGGCTTCGTCAAATCTTGTTTATATATCTCTGTGTAGATGGTAAATAGATAATAATCAACTACTGATTAACCCGAACCATTCAACCAGAATAAGCAGGGCTGCATTTGTTTTTCCAATGCAGCCCTGCTAACAAACTAAACCAATTGTTAATATCCTTCTCTCTGGTCCAGTGCCGGATTGGCATCTACTTCTGCCAAAGGATAAGGGAAATAAACCTGTTCCGGCGAGGTGGTTAAACCACGTTCTTCCGCATATTCCAAAAATTTACCGTGGCGGATAAGATCTTCTCTGCGTTTTCCTTCCGAGAAAAATTCCCATCCACGTTCGTCCAGAATCAGATCTCTGAAATTGTTTTGGTCGCCAACATCGGCTAAGGAATAGGGAGTTACACCTGCCCTGTTGCGTATTTCATTTATCAGATTTACAGCTTCCTGGGTAGGGCCGTTTAATTCATTCAGTGCTTCCGCACGACACAGCAAAATGTCGGCATAACGAATGTAAGGTATGTCGCAACCGCTAAAATTCCCGGTCTGGTTGTTATCAAAATACTTCAGGCTTCGGCTGTTGTCGGTATTTGCTGTTCTTAAATTAACAAGGTTACCCCCTGCGTTGTAATACGTCTCCACAATAGCTTGTTTCCGTGCATCATTCGGATCAAAAGAATCTACAAATCCATCACGTAAACTAAATTGCGTGGGCCAGTTGGCCATACTTGTTGTCCACTCAAACTCGGGAATATTATCTGCAGTTCTGAATCCGGGAGGGAAAGCTCCGTTTTGATAGTCGTTGTTGTAACCGCCGCTTTCATTTCTTAATGACCATGTTACGATCATCTCCTTGTTTGCAGGATTGGTCTGAGGTTCATTTTCAACAAAAAAGGCAGCTCGGTAATCCGGAAACAATTCATAATAATTTAAGTCCATCAGTGCCTGCGTTGCATCCGGAACTTTGCTCCACTGTTTGGTATTCATCAGAAATTTTGTCAGCGTAGCATAGGCATGTCCTTTGGTCGCTCTTCCAACCTGAGTTTGCTCTGATGGTGCTAACAAATCCCGGGCAACCGCATTCAATTCTGTTTCAACAAAATCAAGAAATTCCTGTTCGGTTGGAAGTCCAAGCTCTTTTGGTTGAATGGTTAGATCGCTTGTTGTCCGGAGTGGCACCGGTCCAAAATATTTGTACATAAAAACATATTCGTAGGCACGGATAAACCTTGCTTCTGCTACCACCATTTTTTTGAAATCCTCATCAACTGCTGAGTCATCGATGTTATCGAGTAGTGTATTTGCATTTCGGATAGCTGTATACGGGCGAGACCAGAGTAAACCCTCAAGGTGATTGGTCGATGCATCCCAGTTGAAATCCATAAATGGTTTCATTTCCCGTTCCACGGCGCCAATACGCACCCTGCCCATGTCGGTAGTTACCTCGTTAATCAGAATTTCTGTTCGAACGCCGGAACCCGGTGTGTAGTTATTGTAGGCAGAAAATAATAATGCTTCTATTCCGTCTTCATTCTGCAAAGCGTTAGCCGGAGCAAATTCAGCTACAGGATATAATTCGAGTTGGTCTTCACAGGATACAATTGCCATCAAAAGTAGCAAGGTTCCAACTATCTGTTTTACTATTTTATTTTTCATGTCATCCATTTTTAAAATTCAACATTCAGACCCACCATATAAGTTCGTGGGAGCGGATAAGCGTTAAAATCAATTGCTGCTGTGTTACTTCCACTGGCATTGGCGCCCGGATCGGTTCCCTGGTAATTGGTCACTGTAAACAGATTCTGAGCTAAAACATAAATCGCCAGTTTGTTGAAAACGCTGATATTCTCTACCGGCACGTCGTATCCAAGGCGTACCGACTGCAAGCGGATATAAGAAGCATCTTCAACCGTTATTGTGTTGATCAAAGCCGTTGTTCCTCCGGAAGCGAGAGGATTAACAAAGGATGGATACTTGTTGGATGGATTGCTCGGTGTCCAACGGTTTAATAGTGGCTCTGCTATGCGGTTTTGTCTGAAATTATTTGGGAACATTGAATTGGCCAGGTTGGCATTTAATTTATCAATTCCCTGTACGCCTTGCATTACAATGTCGAGAGAGAAGTTTTTAAATTGAAGATTACTGGTCAGTCCCCATGTAAAATCAGGGATAGGTTTTCCGATGATGGTCCGGTCTTCAGAGTTAATGGTTTTATCATCATTCAGATCGCGGAATTTCAGGTCGCCTGGCTGGACATTGTCATTGGTTACACTAAAGTCATCGCCTTCCTGCCAGATTCCATCAACAATGTAACCATAATAGGAATCCAGAGCTTCTCCTGGTGTAATGATTGAAAAATCAGGAATCTGTGAAAGACCTCCACGGATAATATCTCCGCGATCGCCAATGTTGAGTACCTCGTTTTTTAATGTCGAAAGGTTACCGGCAAGATTCCAGTAGAGATCGTTTGATCTGATGATATCCCAGCTTAGCGAAAGTTCAAAACCCTGGTTCCGAACGCCACCCATATTTTGTACCTGACCGGAGAAACCAGTGTTTAATGGTTGAGGGATATAAACAAGTAAGTCGGTTGTTTCTTTGTTGAAGTAATCAAAAGAACCCGTTAGCCTGTTTTCCAAAATGCCAAAATCAAAACCAACATCGATTTGAACCGCTTTTTCCCAGGTCAAATCCGGATTGGCAATTCGGGAAGGAGTAATTGTACTGTAATAGGCGTCTCCGAAGGGAACCTGTGAACCGGCGGAGAATGTTTGATAAGTTAACTCGTTTCCGATAGTTGCATTACCTGTACTACCAATACTGAATCTTGGTTTTAGTTCACTGAGCCAACCGGCATCAGCCATAAAATTTTCGTTATGCATTTTCCAGGCGATTGCAGCCGATGGGAAATAACCAAATTTATTGTTTTCACCAAAACGCGAAGAACCGTCTGCCCTGATGGAAGCAGTGATTAAATATTTATCCATCAGTGAATAATTTACCCTGGTCAGATAGGAAATAAATTTAGCCTGTGTACGTCCACTCCCCAGGTTATTTAATAAGGGATCACCGGAGCCAATGGCATTGATTCCCAAATCAGGAAGGGCATATCCCCGTCCGTCGCCTGCGAATGTTTTGGTTTGAAAATATTCGTAAGTTGTTCCCAGTAAAGCATTCAGTCTGCTCTGTTCAAACTCTTTAGTATAATTTATGGTTCCTTCGGCAGAAACATAATCTTTTCTTCCTGTTTGAATGGAAGCGATTCCTCCGGTACCTGCACCAGACACTGTAAAAGGCTGAATAAAAATATCTCTCCTTACATCCTGTACATCGCCACCCAGTTTTACCTGAGCTGATAACTCGGGCATAATAAAGTATTCCAGATAAGTATTTCCAAAAAAGCGAAAAGTTTCAGCCGTTGCATCTTCACCATCAAGAATGGCCAGTGGATTATCACCAACAAAAAAGTCAGATTTTCTGTAACTTCCGTCTTCATTGTAAGAAGGAATTACCGGATCATAATTCACAGCCGTGTATATTGCTCCGCCGTTTTCGTTGATTCCGAGACCCGTTGAGGCGAAATCGTCATGAATGTATGAACCATTAAAACTGACTCCCGCCCGCAACTTTTTACTTTCGTCGTATGCGAGATTAAATCGCATGTTATATCTGTCGATGGCTGAGCCCTTCACCAATCCTTCCTGCTCGAAATAGTTTAGTGAAGTAAAATAGGTGAGGTTATTTGAGCCCCCCGACATTGTAATGTTATGATTCTGTGTCCGCGCAGTCCTGTAGATCAGATCCTGCCAGTCGGTTCCGCCTCCTTCAATTTGATCGATTCGCTGCAATTCATCGCCTCCGCCTAAATCAATAATGGAATTCAATACATCTTTGTATTCCTGGGCAGTTAAAACGTCCAGTGGCTTGTATACCTGCTGGATACCATAGTAGCCATCGTAACCCACACGAAGTTTTCCTTCTTTACCTTTTTTAGTGGTAATGATTACAACACCATTTGAACCTCTTGAACCATAAATTGCAGTTGCCGAAGCATCTTTCAGAACTTCGAGAGATGCAATATCTGACGGGTTTAATGAATTTAACGGGTTTCTGGGATTCTGGTTTCCGGTGAAACCAACTCCGCCGGTTCCGGCAACACTTCCATTATTAACGATTACTCCATCAATTACATAGAGCGGTTCGTTTCCTGCCTGGATAGAACCGGAGCCTCTGATGCTGATACTCAAGCCTCCACCTGGTTCGTTACTTTTTTGCGAAATTTGTACACCGGCAACACGCCCCTGTAACGCCTGTTCAACAGACGCATTTGCTCCCGGATTTAGTTCATCGGCTTTTACAGAAGTTACGGAGCCTGTTAAATCGCTCTTTTTTACAGTTCCATAACCAATTACGACCACTTGTTCCAATTCTTCAATATCCTGTTGAAGAACTACATTTATTGCTGATTGTCCGTTAACCGGAACAGTTTGTGACAGATAGCCGATAAAACTGAACATCAGGTTGCCGTCTGCAGGAGCAGTAATAGAATACTCTCCGTTGAAGTTCGTAGTGGTTCCCTGAGTTGTCCCTTCCACAATAATCGTCACACCGGGAAGCAGCTCTCCTGCGTCGCTTTTTACCACCCCCGTTATTTTATTTTGTGCAAATAATGCTAACGGGAGGATAAACAAGACTAGAAATAATAATTTAAGCTTGTTCATAAATTCGATTAATTTGGTTTATACAATATTAAAATCTTTCATATGTTATCTACTTGAAATTGATTCAGAAAAACTGGAATCTGAATTAACCATGTTTTCTATTTTCCCGAAAACACTTGAAATCCAATGTCTATCTTATTTGTTGTTGTATCAAAATCTGTAAATCTCTTTTCTCCGAAAAAATCAACAGGAAAGGCATTTTTCAAAGTCCCTGTTCCAATTGCTTTTGACCCTTTTTTTAATTTGAAATTTGAATTATCGGGATTAACGAAATGTGGATTTCCTTCAAGATTATCAGCAGCCCAGTTTTCTGCGTTTAGCTCCTGAGCGGTTTTAAAATCGGCGGCTTTATATGAGTATCTGCAAAGGCTTAAGGTTTTATTATTAAAAAACAGGTTGTTTTGAATTTCTGTCCATTGTTGTTCCCGTGCCGACGTAGGATCTGAACCTTCATAAGCATCAGCAACAAAAAGTGCCGCGCCATAATTATTGGCAAAAATTGAATTAATAATGCGGTTTTGCGCCGGCACGCGTCCTAATTGGGAAATGGCTGCACCTTTCGACATTCCTCGGTTATTTACCACCGTGCAATGGCTCATTAGCAGGGTTGATCCGCCGTTCATAACAATATTGCCGCCTTCCAGAAGTGTAAAGTTATTATTTAGTAAACAGTTAATAAAACGTAAGGTGCCGGTTTGTTTTAAGTCGCTTATAAACCATGCAATCCCTCCGTTTGCCTGCGCTTTATTGTTGCTGATATTACAATTGTAAAAACGGGTGTGATAACCGTTGTCAGCGTTACAATTCACATATACGGCCCCACCATTGAGGTTGGCCTCATTGTTTATTATATCGCAGCCAACAAACAAGGGACTTGCTCCATTGGCGGCATATATTCCCGCACCATTTTTTAGTGCATAGTTATTTGAGATGGTACAGTTTACAAACCGAACTGATTCGCCACCATTTTCAAGCCAGATTCCTGCACCGTTTCCATCAGTTTTTTGGCCTGTATTTTTCCCGCCGGTTATGGTTAATCCATCAATCCGAAGGTATTCGGAGTTGGTTACTGTGAGCACGTGAGCTGTTTTTTCCTGTCCATCAATTTTTGTTGTTGTCAACAGTTTTCTGTCGGATAACTTTTCTTCAACCCCCTTGAATCCGCCATAAATATAAAGAGCTGTTTTCCCTTCAATTCTCAGCACGTTTCCGTAATTTCCTCCGGCAATCCAAATCTGAGATTCCGGCTTTGCCAATTCAACTGCTTTTTGCAAAGATGTAAGTGCTGTTTTCCATGATTTCCCGTCACTGTTGTCTCCTTTTTCAGAAACATAAATTACCGGCATTTTTTCTGTTGCTGCCAGTGGAAAGGGAACAACAGGAACCAACCGGTTTTTGTCATCCAGTTTCATTTGCACAAGGGCAGCATTCTCACGCCATTGTGCCGCTGCTTCATCGTTGCCAAACATGGTTGCCTGGATGTTGCCATCAAAATCATCAAAAATCATATTGTGGCCACCGTGCGGAATGGCAATGTATGCCTCAGAATACGGACCGGTGATATTTTCTGCCATAGCAATCATACAATCATAACGACCGTCAGCGGTTCGGCGGTTTAGATCCGTATTTCCAAATACATGGCCTTTTTTAGGGCTTTCACAATTCCATTCTGCCGCCATCAGGTAGTAGAGACCATTTTTGTAATACATATTTACACCTTCATAACCCACTTCCTTGCCACTGGCATCTTTAGGGAACACAGGTGGTTCGGTGTCGGCAAATCCCATCATATCGGGCTTTAGCTTTTTCATATTCCCCGGTCCCCAGATATACCAAACCGTCCCGTCAACATCTTTAAATAAAGTAGCGTCGATTCCTTTTACCATCGAACCGTCCTTTTTTACATCCTCGTATGGTCCTTCGGGTTTTCCGGTTGTACTCTTTAGTAATCCTGAGCCATAACCCCCACTAACCGAATAGGTAATCCAAAAATTGTTATTTATATAATGAATCTCAGGAGCCCAGATTCCACGGACCAGACGTCCGTTGGTTCTTTTTATCCTTCGTTGAGCTTCGTTGCTGGCATCTTTCTCAAAAGTCCATACAAATCCTTCATCACCAATTATTTGCCAGTTTTTTAAATCTGGCGATTCCCAAACGCGGATACCCTCAGCTACTCCCCAGTTGTCGTCAGTTGTTCCGGTAAGATAATATTTGTTTTCGGGGCCTTTGCATACGGCAATATCACGCAGGTGGTATTTAAAAAGCGGCCAAACATTGGGCATAGTCGGTTCAATGCTGTCAATAGCATTTTCAAACATGGCCGATACCTGCGGATTTAATGTTTGGCTTTTTAATTCATTTTTTGAAAAGATAATTAAAATAAAAATCAGAAATAAGGTCGATTCTATCCGTTGCATAAGATTTAAGTTTGACGCAAGAATCGGAAATAATGCGTTTCGGGAACTGGAATTTAAGTTAAAAAAAAAGGAAAATGAGAAACTCTCATTTTTTATAATCAGTTCATATTTAAACCTTTAATCTTATTTAGCAATTCTTTTCGGTATTCTGTAGGAGTTTTTTTATACACTTTTTTAAACACCTTGCTAAAATAGTTTGGGTCGGTGAAGCCAACTTCGTAGGCAATGTCGGAAATATTAAGTGCGGAATCCGCCATTAATTCAATCGCCTTTTTAAAACGCAACGACTGGATATAATCGGATCCGGACATGTTGAGCAATTTTTTAAGTTTTAAATAGACCAGAGTTTTACTTATCCCCAGTTTTTGGGCGAGTTCTTCTGTATTAAGGGTTTCACTTTCAATATTCTCGTTGATTATTGCAGATACTTTTTCGATAAAATCTTTGTCCTTGTCCTGGAAATTCAGCCTTTCCAGATCGATGTGCGCTCCTGTAACAACTTTTTCTTTTAGTTTTTTACGCATCTCGATAAAGTTGCGTACATGGAGGTCAAGTTCATTTAAATCAAATGGTTTTCTCACATAGGCTTCAGCACCTGCCTGCAATCCTGCTATTTTATCTTCGTGTGTGGTTTTAGCGGTGAGTAAAATCACGGCAATGTGACTGGTTGCTTCGTCTTCTTTAATTTTTTTGCAAAATTCTATTCCATTCATTTCCGGCATCATCACATCGCTGATAATTATATCGGGTTCTTCTTCTTTTACAATTGTTAATGCTTCTATTCCATTTTGAGCACATTTTACATCAAAATGTTCTGAATAATGCTCCATCAAAACTTCTGCCAGATCTACGGTGTCTTCAACAATTAGCAGTTTGAATTCCTTGTCGTTATTCGATTTTTCTTTCGCCGGGGCAGGGCTTGTAGTCACTTCGGAAATACTTTCAAAGTCCAAATTATGTCTGATTGTATCTCTGTTGTTTTCGAGTTTGATATTTGAAATTCCCTGGTAATTCAGGGGCAGTTGAATTTTAAAACGGGTACCTTCATCTATTTTACTTTTTACTTCGATGGTGCCGTGAAGGTATTCCACCAGGCTCTTAACCAGCGTGAGTCCTATTCCCGAGCCACTTTTTTGTTCGTTGTGCCGGTAGTTCATGTAAAAAGGTGTAAACAAATTTTGTTTTTCTTCTTCGGAAATGCCCTTCCCGGTGTTCGAGATACAAATATTTAAATGCTTCTGGTTTTTATCGCTAATCTCGTCGGCTATTTTAGCTTCGCAAATTATTTTTCCATGAATGGGAGTATGTTTTAATGCATTTGAAATGAGGTTTGCAATGATTTTTTCAATTTTATCAGGATCGAACCAGTATTCGTACTCGTCGCGGTTGGCTTTAAATTCAAAGTTCACCCGGTATTGGTCAAAAAGAGGCGTAAAAACCAGACAGGTTTCACGCAGGAAGTTAACGATATCGCCCTTCTGCAAAACAAGTTTGGCATGTTTGGTTTCAATTTTACGAAAATCCATTAACTGGTTAAACAGAAAAGAGAGCCGCTTTGAGCTTCGGCCAAGACGCTGGAAGCGTTGCTTCAGGTCGTCTGAAACGTCACTCCTGTCGAACAACTGATCAATACTTGAGATAATAATGGAAAGAGGGGTTTTAAATTCATGAGAAATGTAGGTATAAAAATTCAGCCGCTGCTGACTCAGTTCTTTAATTTTTTCCTTTTCAATTCGTTCCAGTTTTAGCGCTGCTTTTTCTTTTTCCTTGTCGATTGTGATTTTTCGGTACAGAATAAAAATTCCGGCTATCAGTAAAAAGTAAAGTACAAATGCACCAAACGAGAGATAAAATGGCGGTCGTATGCGTATAATAAGGTTTTTACTGTTTGCACTTTCAATACCGTCGTTGTTTTCGGCCTTTAAATGAAAAGTATATTTTCCGGGTAATAAATTGGTATAATTGGCGTTGGTTTTATTTCCCATTTCATTCCAGTTCTCATCAAAACCTTCCAGGTAGTAGTAAAATTTGTTATTTCCTGCTGATATGTGGTTTACTGCAACAAAGTCAATTGTAAAAGATTTTTGGTAATAACTTAGTGTTATGTTCTCGGCCTGGTCGATCGGTTTTGTTAAAATCCCTTTTTCGGATACATGGACGCTTTCATTCGCGAGTTTTAAATCAGTAAAAATCAGCTGTGGTTTTATTTTATTATCGATTATCTCAGAAGGATTAAAATAGCTTAACCCGTTTACATGACCAAAGTAAAGTGTACCATCAGCATCTTTATAATAAGACGCAAAATTGAATTGCATTTGCGACAACCCGTCGTTCCTGTTGTAGTTTCTAAATTCCCGTGTTTGGGGATTAAACATCGACAATCCCTGATTGGTGCTGAGCCATATGTTGTGATTTAACGCTTCCAGTATTCCGTAAACAGTATTATTGGGTAGTCCGTCTTCCATACTTAAATGTTGAAAACTTTTGGTGAGCGGGTCATAGACATTAACTCCTCCATCCACGGTTCCAAACCATATTTGTCCTTTACTGTCTTCGTTTACAGCAATAATCTTATTGGTTGACAAAAACTCCGGCTCCCGGTAAAAACTGATGGAATCGTTTTTCTTATTGATAGATGCTATGCCGCCATGCCGGATACAAAACCACATGTTTCCATGGTTATCTTCCAGAATACTGTATATAAACAATTGCCCCAGTTCTTCTTGCTTGATCGGCTTTAATTCCTGAGTATCATAATCATAAAGGTATACGCCCTTGCGGGTTCCTACCCAAATGTTTTCTTTTGAATCTTTATAAATACTGTAAACCGAATTTTCGGTAATGCTGTACTTGATATCCGGAAGAATGGAAATATTTCTGAATTTTCCTGTCCGGGGATTGTAAATATCAATCCCTGTCATAAAATGTCCAAACCAGATGTTTCCGTTCTTGTCTTCGCATATGGCATGGATGTTATTCGAGCTGAGGCTGTTTTTCTCCTGATGCTGGTAGTAATCCAGAATTTCTTTCTTTTCAGTATTAAAAGTACAAACGCCTCCGTCTTCTGTCGCAATCCACAAAATTCCTTTTGAATCTTTATATAGCTGATTTACCGCCTTTCCGCGGAGTTCATTTTGCCCGTCGCCCGGATAAATCGTAAAGAACCCCTTAAAATTGCTAAGATTGGTGTAGTTAATTCCGCCAAAATAAGTTCCAATCCACATGATATCTTCCTTGCTCCTGAACACACAGTAAGTGGCATTATCATTTAAAAAATACTCAGACTTTTCCAGCGAATGTTGAATATTAACGGTCTCTTTTGTTGCGGGATCCAGGATAAAAATTCCCAGTTCACTGCAAATCCAGATATTCCCGTCTGAATCATCTTCAATGTCGCGCACAACGGTAGTTTCAGCCTGGTCTGTTTCAGCAAGTCTTACTTTTAAAAAAGTCTTGTTGTTTTTGTCAAACATGTACAACCCGCTGTTCTCGGTCCCTATCCAGTAATTACCGGCATGATCAATAAAAATTTTATTAATTGCACTGGTCTGTAATCCGGGAGTATTGGTTGTGTTGAAGTATTCGAGTAAAACTCCATCTGAATTCAGCACGTAAACACCTGAATTTGTAGCAACGTAAAAGGTATTTTCAGCACTTTCAGCAATTGATGTAATAGGTTCGTTTTGTAACGAAATAAATTTTATTACTGCGTTTTGTTTTGGGTGGTATGCATATATTCCCCGGTGAGTACCAATTAGTATTGCACCTTCTTTTGTTTCAAATAAGGTTGTAACACCTGGCAGAGATCGTTCTTCAAATAATAAAGATTCAAATTTGTCAAAACGACGGTTGTATTCGATTACACCTCTGTCGGTTCCGGCAAACAGGCGATTATTTTTCGTAACGATAACACTTGTGAAAAAATTTGATGGGATACCAAGATCGTCCTCTTTATAGTAGCGTCTGATGTTGTAACTGTCGTATTTATTTAAACCTTGTTTCGTGGCAAACCAGATAATTCCGGTTTGTTCCTGTGCAATATCATGAACGGTGTTGTAGGTCAGTCCGTCTTCGTTATTTAGTTTTTTGAATACATAACGGTTTTCAATTGCTTTGGCTGCGACACTCCACAATAATAAAATTAATATATATGTTACTCCCCTCCACATTCTTTTTCAAATATACTATTTACCTGAAATTTGTATTGGCTGATTTTTTCTGTTGTTTTATTTTTTGTGAACCGGACTTGCTAACTCACTAATACAACTTGTCATATTTCCCCAAAATCATTAATAGATATTTCTTGCAAAATAAACAAGAAATAAGTTTTTCTTTTTTTTGCTTGATACAACTATGCAAGAGAGTAAAACTTTAAATCGTTAGCCTGCAATTTCAATTATAATTACTGGAATTTGATTCAGTTTTAATTTAATAGTCAGATACATCTACCGGCTTGTTCAATTAGAATAATACATGAATGATTGAAGATGCATCATTCCTGAGAAAAAATACTGTTACCGGCCTACGTCTTCCTGTAAATAAATGGATATTCACAAAGTTTTTAAAAGACTAAATATCATCTGTTTGATAGAGAATGGCAGGACACATTAACAGAATGCAAAAATATAATTGAAAATTCGCCACACACTTTGTTGGATGATTATGCAGGTGCATTTGACCAGTCCGATTCGGCAAACCAGTACTACGACAAATTAATTTGGGTAGTTGATGTTGACATTATGCCAACATGTTTGGAACTGGCAGGAGCCCAACATCCGGATAGTATTAACAGCAGGAAAACAAATAATTTAGACGGAAAAATCAGCTTGTAAAACACACCCGGTTCCGAATAACCCGTCAGATGTCGATAAGCGTTCGCAGGTTATACACCAATGAAAGCATTCGCTCCGATAATGGTCGCGTTGAGCTAATGTATGGCCCATTTTATTGTTTGGAAAGTATTGACAATCGTAATTCTCAGAAAATGCAAAACACGAATTCTGAAGAAAATATATGATGAGAGAATAAAAGGTTATTTTGCGCTGAGCAATAGAGTGATGTATTGAATATTTAACCTGCAATTCAATTCAAAATAGAAATTCTGTCTGAAAAACATATTCAAAGTACGATGGTCAGTTTATTCAGTTAAATACAATTTTTTAACGGATTTGAAGGCTTCTGCTTTATATTGAATAATTATTGTTAAATGGTGTGTGTAAATTATCATATTTTTAAAATCAATTAATATATTTATATTAGTAACTTTATCTTCGCAATCTATTGGATGAAAGTCAGGATATTTTGCATACTAATCCTTTTTCTGAAACCATTGTTATGTTCGACTCAGAATAACGACAACACCGGATATATATACAATTATTCACTCAGGGAACTGGCAAATATTAAGATTTTAACCGGCTCTATTAAGGCCGAGAAAACCAGTAGTGCGCCATCCAACATTATCATAATAACAAAACAAATGATTGAGGAACGAGGATATCAAACGCTTGTTGATATTTGTCAGGATGTTCCTGGTTTTGATTTTATGATGTATAATGATGGGAGTGGGGAATATTCGACCTACAGTATGAACAGGGGAGTGGGAGAAATTGGTAATCCAGAGGTTCTGATTATGGTTGACGGGATTATTCAGAATCAGATAAGTTATAACTGGTCGTTGTTATGGACCTATGAAAATATGTTTGCTGATATTGAGCGTATCGAAATTATTCAGGGGCCTGGGTCGGTTATGTATGGAGCACAGGCGTTTACCGGTATAATTCACTTTATAACAAAAAAGAAATTTTCAGGTATAAATGCTCAGTCCTCAGTCGGTTCCAACAGAACTTCTGTTTTTGACGTCCATATGGGAACTCCGATCGGCGAAAATACTCATGCCTCGTTGGCGATTCATAAATACAAATCGTTGGGAGATGAAGGTATTGATCGTTACGACCCGGGCGGTTATTTCAAGAACAATAAATATCCTTCAACGATTTTGGCCGATTACGACAGCGAAGGAAATTTTGTTGAAGATGTTCCCAATGCTTTGGCTGGGAAAGAAATTCCCGGGGGTTTTAGTACCGGAAATGACAGTTATGCATTTCGGGCAAAGATTTCGCATAAAAACAATGAAGCAGGTTTTTTTTATTCTGAATTTGATCGCGGATATTCATCGGCCAATGTGCAATACGAATACAATATTTTTAGTAAAAAAAGCAAAACGCATTACAAATCTTATCATCTTTATATTACAAATAATTCAACATTTTCGAAAAAATTAAATTTAAAATCGGATTTGGTTTTCAGGTCCACCAACATTCTTCCTGATGCTGGGTTCAGGTATCTTTACCAGTTTCCGGAATTAACAAAAAACTATGCATCCTATTCCTATCAGGGCTATCTTGAAGAAAAGCTTTTGTATGAATTCAGTCCTCAAGACTTGTTTTATTTTGGATTGAAAGCAACTGTCAGCAGGAAAAGTGAACGGATTGTTTCCTTGGGTGATTATTCCGATTCCAATGATACTTCAGTTTCTTCCTGGGATATAGCAGAAGAAGGAGGAGGGTTAAATCAAAAAAAGATATACCCTCTTTTTTATGAGAAAGAACTTGCTTTCTATGCTTTATATGATAAGGAATGGGGAAATAAACTGTCAAGTTCTCTAGGTCTCAGATATGATTACAGTACAGAGTTTGGAAGTATATTGAATCCAAGATTAGCGATAGATTTTCAACCTGAAACTTTTATGGGGATTAAATTTATGTACGGAACGGCGTTCAGACAGCCTGGTATATTTGAATTAACAAGTGAGTTTAGAGGGAACCCTGAGTTAAACCCTGAGAAGATAAAAACAGGTGAAGTTGAATTCAGCGGCTTGCTGGCCAATGATAAGATTTCAATAAAAGCAAACGTATTTTACTCTGTAATAAGTGATTTTATAGGGAAAGTTCCGGATGAGAATATGCCGTCGGGAGAACGATATGAAAATCTGGATCAGGTGAAAGTTTCAGGCGTTTCCACTTTTTTCTCAAGCCAGATAACCCAATATCTTCTGTTGTATTCAAACTACAGCTATTTAGTTGGTATTAAGCCGTCAGGAGTATATGAGATTGAACGTACTGCCAAAAATAAACTGAACGCTGGAGTAAACCTGAAATTATTTTCAAATAAAGTTACTGCGGATTTCAGGGCAAATTATGTTGGTAAACGAAAAGCACAGGAGACAAACCAATGGCTGCAAACATACGAAAACGGCTTCGCTCCGTCTTATCTAAAGGCCAATTTGGTGGTTTCTTATCGTTTTTTACAAAGTTTTACTGCGCAATTAATTGCGAATAATGTATTTGATGAACAGTATTATGGCGTGGGGAGGGAAACGGGATCAGGATTTGTTGATGATTATGATTACCAAAACAATGTTAATCCTGATGGGCTTATTCCAGCTTATCATCCACAGCCCGGCAGGACTTTTTTAGTGAGTCTTTTGATTAAATTACATCAATAAGAACATGGACAAATTAACAACAGCCATATATTTTTTGATAGTAACATCAGGCTTTTTATTTAGCGGCAGCCATGTTTTTTCTCAAACTGATTCCACAACATTTTATACCAGAAGTTTATATCAATTATCTCAAACAAAAATCGCCTCTGAAAAAAAGACCGAACAAACAATCAGTAAGGCGTCGACAACAATCAGGGTGGTAACAAAAGAACAAATTGAAGCCGGAGCTTACCTTACGCTTGAAGATATTTTGGTCGGGTTGCCGGGTTTTCAATTTCGTGACATTATGGGATTAAATAGTTACTCATTTTTGCGCGGGCTGCCACGACAAAACAATTCAATCTTGGTTTATATTGACGGCGTTCAAATCAATGAGTTGAATTCAGGGGGATACTACGGCGGAGGACAATATAATTTGGCGAATGTAGAACGTATTGAAATTATGTATGGGCCAGCTTCTGTTATTTATGGAACAAACGCCATTTCGGGAGTAATAAATATTATTACCAAAAACCCCGGAAAAGGGGAAAGTTTGCTGGCAAGTGTGGGAGCGGGCGCTTTTAATACATATCAAACCGACATAACATATTCAAATTCTAATGATAGACTTGGCCTACAACTTTCTGCCATGTACAAAACCACTGAAAAGGCGAATCTGACAAATGGTAACAACGATAATTACTGGGATGATGATTTGGAGATTTTTGAAACAGATTATGCTTTTGATGCAAAACTAATTTTAAAAAACTTAACTTTTGGCGTAAATTATCAAAACAGAAGAAGTTCAACTACTTCTTATAACCCCTCCGTGAACACTATTTATAAAGGTTTTGGAACCTTGTGGAATTTACAACTTGTAAATACTTATGCAAAACATAATAAACTTTTTTCAGATAAAGTTGAATGGAATACAACATTATATAACCGAAATGCAACTGTGTTGGCGAACTCGGTAAAGGAAGTTACTGATACCGGGCAGATTGGCTATTATCGCCCAAATAATTTGCTGGGCGTAGAAAGTTTTCTGGAAGTCAAACCATCAGAGGATTTTAGTATTGTAACAGGATTTCTGAGTCAGTATGAGAATTTGGCAAAAGGGTATTCAACAACAAGTAGTAATGAATATTATATTCAACCTCGAAAACCAAAATCTCCGGATCAAACCAGTGATTTTTTAGCAGGAATTTTTTTACAACTGGATTATAGTTTTCAGAAATACTGGCAATTTACAGTTGGCTCGCGATATGAATACAGCACAAGTTACAGGGAAGTATTTACACCAAGAGCTTCTCTTCTTTTTAATAAAAATAAATACAGCGGGAAATTGATTTTTGCTCAAGCATTCAGGGCTCCCAAACCATGGGATTTTACTGATGGGATCGGGAATCCTGGTTTGGATCCTGAGAAATTCAGATCCTTTGAAATTTCAAATACGCTTTTTATCACGGATAATTTTAAAACTGATTTGCAAATTTATTACAATAGACTGTACAATGGAATTGTGAAAGTGTACGCTGCCGATAATGCTGATTTCTATTGGAATAATAGCGGAAATACTGAAACAAAAGGTATGGAGTTGAGTACTAATCTGGTACACAACAATGTTAATTTTTTTGGCAGTTACACCTATAATTTAACTGCCGATAAAAATGGTGAGCAAGTAGCCGAAATTGCTCCCCACACCGGGGTACTGGGAGCTAATTACTCATTTTCCAAACATTTAAACGTCGGATTACGAACTTTTTATTTTGGGAAACGTAAAAATCCAAAAGTTATAAAGGCGACAAACAGTGAATACATCGAACCGGCGGTTGTTGTTGACCTGAACATTTCTCTGTTGAATTACAAAAATAAAAACATACAGTTTGTTTTAAAAAACCTGACGAACAAAGAATATTATCATACATCGAATTTAATACCAGACAGATACAGACAAGCTCAAAGATTTTTTTTATTAAAGCTCTCTTATAAAATAGAAAAATTATGATCAAAACGGGAATTTATATTTTCATATTATCACTGACAACACTGCTTATTGTTGCGCCTCCAGTTTTTGGTCAGGTCGATCGTAGTCAGGTTTTAGGCGCATATGTTTATAATTTTGCCAAATTATCAACTTCTCCCAAACAAAAAGCATTTTCTACATACACTATCGTGCTGGTTTCAGAAAAACAAGGTATTGTTCAGGAATTTAATAATATGGCAAAAAATATAAAAGTTGGAGAAAAAGATATTCGTTTAATACATCAACCGGATGGCAGGAATATTGACTATAAAAGTGTCTGTCTGATTTTTATTGGTAGTGACAAAATTTCTCTGTATCCAAAAATTTTTACCGAAAGCAAAAGTTTTGAAGTTCTCTTGGTAGGCGAAAATATTGAGGATAAAAGTAAGATCGTTTTCAATTTGTATGAAACGAACGAAGGCAAGATGCTTTTTGAAATGAACAAAGGGAATATTTATAGTCGTAAGATTGAAATCAATGATGAAATTTTGCTAATGGGAGGAGCAGAAGTCGATTTAATTGATCTGTATCTCCAGTCTCAAAGAAAACTGGACAGCGCCGAGAATCAACTGGAAATTACTGAACAACGACTAAAGTTTCTAACAGCTGATTTAAATAGTGTAAACAAGCAGGTGAAAGATGCGGAGCAAACGATATCTCGGCACCGAAATGAAATTCAAAAACAAAATGAGCTTATTGAACTTCAGCAAAAACAACGGGATCAACTGACGTCAGATATTGAAGGATTTAGACAGCAATCTGATATCCAAAAACAAACATTACTCCGAAATGAGCAGGAGTTGGAATCATTTAATGACAGCCTTTTAAACGCTCAGGAAAAGATGCTTGACTATCAGAACGAGATAGGTGAGAACAAACTGTTTTTGAGTGAGCAACAAGCCGAAATAGACGAACAGGAAGAAATATTATCTGAAAAAAATGTGGTTATCGAAAAACAACGCGCTGTTGTAATTTTTTTTATTATCGGCACAACCATCACATCCATTCTTTTACTGCTTCTTTTTAAAAGCTATCGCGACAAAAAAAAGAAAAACCAACTTCTGGAGCAACAAAAAGAAGAAATTTCAGATCAAAACAAAGAGCTCGAGAATAATAAAAGAACGATTTTGACAATTAACAGGGAATTAAATGATAAGAATCAGGAATTAACTGCCTCTCTTAAGGAGATCAAAGAGATTCAGGAGCAACTGGTTGAATCGAAAAAGATGGCTTCACTGGGGGTGTTGTCGGCTGGTATAGCCCATGAAATAAATAATCCAATCAATTTTGTTTATGCAGGCATCAATAGTCTGTTGCGCGATTTTGAAGATATACAGCCAATTATTGATGAAGTGAGCAACCTGGATTTTAACAACGATAACCTTGAAGAGAAGATTAAAAGGATTCAACTGTTAAAAAAGGAAAACTACTTTGACGATGCGATTGAAGCGATTCCTGAAATTATCAATGATATAAAATTGGGTGCTGATCGTACTGCTGAAATTGTAAAAGGACTGAGAAATTTTTCACGAATGGATAAAGGCGTCCTGGAGCATCTGGATATTAATGAAAGCCTTGATATGTCATTACTGCTCTTGAAAAACAAGTATAAAAATCATGTTAAAATTGTAAAGGACTATGATAAGGAATTGCCTGTTCTGGGGTGTTATCCCGGTAAGATAAATCAGGCCTTATTAAATATACTTTCAAACGCAATTGATGCTATCTCGGAGTCCGGGAGAATTTGGCTGAAAACTTTCAAACAAGATAATGAAATAGTTATTTCGATAAAAGATAGTGGTGCTGGCATTTCAGATGAGTTGAAAGAAAAAATATTCGATCCGTTTTTTACAACCAAGCCCGTAGGGAAGGGGACAGGATTAGGGCTTTCGATTACTTATGGAATTATCAATGATCATAGAGGAAGAATAAAGGTAAATTCTGACAAGGGAGAAGGAACCGAGTTTTTGATTTTTTTGCCGGTAGTTTAATTTGAATAAAAAGATTAATTTATATCGATATGAAATTCAAGATATTATATGTTGATGACGAAAGAAGTAATCTGAGGATTTTCAAAGACTCATTTCGAAGAGATTATGAAATTTTTGTTGCAGAATCTGGTTTTGAAGCATTAAAATTGTTAAAGAACCATATGGTAGATTTGGTTATAACAGACCAGCGGATGCCTGGGATGACAGGGGTGGAGTTACTAAAGGAAATAACAGAAAAATATGATGATATTCCTCCCAGTAGAGTTATTTTATCCGGTTATGCCGAAGATGACGATATAAAAAGAGCTTTTGCAGAATTTCGTTTATCAAAGTTTATCCCCAAACCCTGGAATTATGAAGAACTAAAAAATATTATATCAAGTTCAATTCAGAATGATTAAATTGGCTGAAAGAAAAAACCTTGTTTGTAAAGTGCCCGGAAAAAATTAAACTCAAACTCAAATGGAAAAATACAACTTACTTTATGTCGACGACGAACCCAGCAACCTAAGAGTTTTTAAAGATACGTACAGACGAAAATATAATGTTTATACAGCAACATCAGCAAAAGAGGGAATGATGCTGATGGAAGAACATCATATCGACTTGATTTTGAGTGATCAGCGTATGCCTGAAATGACAGGAGTTGAATTGCTGAGATATTCTTTAGAGAAGTTTCCTAAAATAAATCGAATTCTTATTACCGGATATTCCGATATAAATGCGGTAGAGGATGCGGTTAATCAGGCGAGAATCTTCCAATATATTCAAAAGCCATGGAGTGAAAAGTCGTTATCAGGAGTTATTGATGATGCTTTGAGAATATACCAGCTTGAAAAAGAAAATGCACAACAAAAAATTGAATTGCAGAGAGCAAAAGAAAAAGCAGAAGAAAGTGATATGCTCAAAACGGAATTCCTCCATAATCTTTCTCACGAAATTCGTACACCTTTAAACGGAATATATGGTTTTGCGCAGATACTTGATTCCGATACGGTAACTGCAGAAGAGAGAAAAAACTATATCAGGATAATCCAAAACTCTTCAAATCAACTGATAAAAATAGTGAGTGCTATTTTAGAATTTTCAAAGCTGATTACAGACCAGGTTACCATTGAGACGCAGGAAATTTCTTTAAATGATTTGTTTTCAGAGCTTTTTTATGTTTTCGAACTTAAAGCGGAGAAAAAGCATATTAAATTTGATTTGGAGCCTGGGCTGAGTAACGAAGAGTGTTTTATTAAAATCGATAGAACAAAGTTGTATCAGATATTAAGTAATATTCTTGATAATGCATTTAAGTATACAGAAGATGGTTTTGTTGTATTTGGGTATAAGGTAAGAAACGACAAAATCAGAATTTATATCAAAGATTCAGGTGTTGGTATTCATGCTGATAATCAGCGATTTATTTTTGAGCGATTTTCGCAGGAAGAAAGATATTTATCAAATAAATGGGGTGGACTTGGATTGGGGCTATCCATTGCACAGGAAAACGCAAAGTTGATTGATGCTTCCATTTCATTAACTTCAAAAAAGGGAGAGGGGGCTGTCTTTTATGTCGATATACCCTACCTGCCGGCAAGTTCTTCGGAGCAGACAATTACACTTGATTTTAAAAATGCAACTCCGCGTAGCAGTAATAAATATAAGATTCTTATTGTTGAAGATGAGGAAGTAAACTTGTATTTTTTAGATGTTTTAATAAAAAAAATTATCGCGTCTGATACAACAATTCTTCACGCGTACAATGGAAAGGAAGCGTTGGATGTATGTAAGTCGAACAGCGATATAAACGTTATCCTCATGGATATTAAAATGCCTATTATGGATGGTTACGAAGCCACAAAAAAAATAAAGGAAATTATGCCACATATTCCTATTATCGCTCAAACAGCTTATTCTACAAATGAAGACAGGCACAAAGCAGAAACTGCTGGCTGCGATGATTTTATTTCTAAACCAATAAACAAATTTAAATTGAAGAAAATATTTTCACTTCATTTAACAAGCAACTTTGGAAATAACAAGTAAAAAGGATTTATAAGGTTTATATATAATATTCCCTTTGGTTGAGTGTTGCTTCGCTTTTTGAGCTGTCCGTGTAAAACAAAAAGCAAATAATTATTCTTCGACTAACAATTCCAGGTTCATTATCTTTTCCAGCACCAAAGAAACCGCTCCGATAATTGTTGCCTGTTCGCCAAATGTAGATGGAACGATGGGCATATCAGTATTTGTATATAATAAATATTTTGATTTTTTAGCTTGAACCAGATCAAAAAGAAACTGCTCGTTTAAGGATATTCCTCCCCCCAGATAAACTATTTCAGGATTTAAAAGGTTTGCAATAATTCCAATTCCTTTACATAAGTATTCGATAACCTCGTTATATATTTTTAAACACGACTTATCGCCCATTTGGGCTGCTTTTGCTACGAGTTCAGCGGTTATCAGGTTTGGATTTCCGTTGCAAAGTTCATTTAATATTTGTGAATTGTGGTTTGTTAATGCATGTTTGCCTAAAGCAGCAATGCGGTGTCCTGATGCCAGCGCCTCCAAGCAGCCATACATTCCGCATTTGCATTTAACACTACTCTCGGTATCAACCGAAATGTGTCCAAATTCGCCTGCAAAACCAACATGTCCTTTTACAAGATTACCTTCGATAACCAAGCCCGAAGCAATCCCATAACCCAGATTTATTACTGCAAAGTTTTTCAAATTTTGTTTTGCACCTAATTTTAATTCTCCTAATGCCATCAGGCGTGTTGAATTATCGTAGAAAAAGGGGAGACCTAATCTGTCTTCCAGTTCTTTTCTTAAATCAATTTTAGACCATCCAAAATCAGGAGAGGACTCAATCATACCGGTTTTACTATCCACAAGTCCGGCCACCCCTATACCAACACCCCACACTTTGGAATTAAGTTCTTGTCTGCTTTTAAGTTTTTGTATAACGTTTGCTACTTTTTCAATTATACTGGAAAATCCTTTTTCTATTTCTGTCGGGACCTGTATTTCATAAACAAATTTTGCGTTTAAATCTACAAGGCCTCCTCTTATATAAGTAGCCCCAAGGTCGATACCAATAATATAGTTACCTTCATTTTTGAACTTAACAATCATTGAAGGCCTGCCTCCGTTCGAGCTTCCGGTTCCAATATATTCTGCCAGATTATCTTTATAAACTAACTCATCAACTATTCTTGTAATTGTCGGCGGGGTGAGTTTTGTTGCTTTTGAAAGTTCGGAGCGGCTAATTTGCCCCTTTTGGTTTATCAGTTTTAAAAGTACCTTTTTGTTAGCAAGATGCAATAGTCCTGCATCCATTTTAGAGAATTCGTTCTTCATGTAAAATAATTTGCGACAAAGATATTAAAATAATATTATAATGTATGATTTCTTTGTTCATTTATAAACTTTGTATTTCATATTTCTCTCTTTTTGTAAGTTTTTTTAAATTAGTTTTAAAATGGTATATAAAATTATTGTTAAGAGCTGTTTTGTATGATTTTTGTATTTTATTATTCTGTTATTCAGTTGTTTATTTCTGTTTTTGCTGCATTGTTTATTTTATAAAATATTTTTTTTATCGTAAAAAAAAGCTATTTGTATTGTTTTGTGAAATATTATATTTTATATTTGAAAATGATATTAAAAAGTGTAATTGCTGTGTGGTTATCGAGTTTGAAATAGAAATGTGGAAGATTGGCCAGCCAGGCTTTGGTTGTCGCGATGTGATAAGTTAGGACTCTCCGTTTTGGTGCTGAGGTTGATGTGGTTGGGGAAATGGTTGAAGAATAAGCGAATGTGCACTCTTGTTCTTTAGAATAGAAGCATTCAGTATTTTTAAGATGAGTGCGGTAATCAATGGAATACTTTTCGATATAGGTTTCTTTAACATAGTCAAAAGTTTCGCGGTAGTTTAAAACAATTCGAGTACATAAGTAATTTTATAGTATATATTTAGAAATGTAGTTTTGATATTTGGTGCAGAAGGCAGGTTGTTCAGTGAAAATAAGTTGTAAGTTAAGTTAGACAAAGTCTGCAAATATGAATGAAAAAGTAAATTTAGTTGATTTGTCAATTATTGTTATTTATCTCGTTGGGATTTTGGCAATTGGTGTTTTGTCCACAAGGTTAAAGCGGATGACTAGTGAAGGCTATTTTTTAGCCGGACGAGGCTTGAGCTGGCCTGTTGTTGGAGCTGCTTTGTTTGCATCAAATATCTCAACTATTCATTTGGTGGGCTTGGCTGCGTCGGGTTATAATGAAGGTTTTGTTTGGGGGAATTTTGAGTGGCTTGCCTCGGTTTCTCTTATAATGTTGGGATTAATATTTGCCCCGTTCTATTTTAGGAGTAAGATTTCAACTTTGCCCGAGTTTTTAGAAAAAAGATATGATTCGCGTTCCCGGACAGTGTTGGCTTTTATTGCAATTATTGGTGCTTTGTTTGTTCATATCGGTATGAGCTTGTATGCAGGAGCTGTAGTTTTCGAGACTTTCTTCGGAATTAGTGTAGTGACTTCAATTTTGGTAATATCAACAGTTACCTCTATTTATACGGTTCTTGGCGGGTTAAAAGCGGTTGTTGTTACAGAGACGGTGCAGTCTGCGGTGCTGATACTGGGGGCAATATTGCTTACCGGTTTCGGGCTTTATGCTTTGTCTGATGCTGGTATCAACTCTATTACAGAATTAAAAGCAAATCTAAAGCCGGGGCAGCTTGACATGTTGCAGACAAATGAAAGCATTAAAGCGCTTGGAGGAGATACGGGATTGACCTGGTATGCATGTTTTTTAGGCTATCCTATTTTAGGTCTTTGGTATTGGTGTTCTGATCAAACTATTGTGCAACGTGTATTGGGAGCAAAGACTCAAAAAGATGCTCAGACAGGAGCAATATTTGCAGGATTTTTGAAAATATTGCCGGTTTTTATTTTGGTCTTTCCCGGAGTAATTGGGTATGTGTTGTTTAAGGATGTCATTGGAACAAACTCCAATATGGCTCTGCCTGTAATGATTAACCAGTTGTTGCCAACCGGGTTAAAAGGGTTGATGGCAGCAACCTTAATGGCTGCCTTGATGAGCACAATTGCTGCAGCGCTTAATAGCTCTGCCACTTTGGTCGCTGTTGATATCGTGAAACGATTTAATCCCCGGATTTCAGATAGAAAACAAATTCGGATTGGCCGCTATTCCGCTGTTGCTGTTATGATACTGGCCATGGCATGGTCTACACAAGGGGATAAATTTACAAGCATTTTTGAAGCGATTAATAAAATTGCTTCTGCCATAGCTCCACCGGTTGCTGTTGTTTTTCTTTTTGGTGTTTTTTCAAAAAGAGGAACCCGGCAGGCTGCGTTTGTTACACTAATAGTTGGTCTCTTGCTCGGAATAGCCGCTTTTTGCTTTGATTTTGAACCTATTAGCGGTTATATGTATATAACCAAAGGCTTGCAGATCCCATTTATGATGCAGGCCTGGTGGTTGTTTGTATTTTGTACACTTATTTATTTTACAGTTAGTTATGCTACACCAAAACCTGACAGCAAAGTCGTGAAAAAATATACATGGGAGCATCCGTTGGCATTTATAAAAGGGAAAATCACGGAGCTAAGTGATGTGCGCATTTTTGTCATCGTTTTGATTATTTCCCTGATAACGTTGTACGTATTATTTTCATAGATAGAGTTTAGTTTATTAAGACAAGAGCAAGCCGGGTGGATTTTTATCTGTCCGGTACTGCTCCCAAAAAAGACAAATGTAAAAAATGAGACAAGCCATAATGTCCTCACCGGGCAAAATAGAATATTTCAAAGTTAAGGCTCCGGGAGAACTTAAGCCCAACGAGCTTTTACTCAAAATTGAACGGATTGGAATATGTGGAAGTGATGTTCATGTGTTTCATGGCGAGCATCCGGCAACTCCGTATCCTGTAGTTCAGGGACACGAATATTCAGCTACTGTGGAGTTTGTAGGAGAAAATGTTTCAAAGGCGAAACCGGGAATGAAAGTCACCGCCAGGCCCCAACAGGTTTGTGGTAAATGTAATCCATGTAAAAGAGGACAGTATAATGCATGTCAGAATTTGAAAGTTGAAGGATTTCAGGCTCCCGGAGTAGCACAGGACTATTTTATTGTTTCTGAAGACAGGCTTGTCGTCCTGCCCGACTCATTTACTTTTGAACAAGGTGCAATGGTTGAGCCAGCTGCAGTTGGAGCACACGCAACAAGTCGACCAACAAGACTCAACGGAAAGAACGTTGTGGTGTCGGGTGCTGGTACAATCGGTAATTTGGTCGCTCAGTTTGCAAAAGCCCGCGGAGCAAAAAAAGTATTAATAACCGATGTAAGTGATTACCGGCTGGATAAAGCAAAAGAGTGCGGTATCGAATTAACACTCAATGTTAAAAATGCCCCCGTTGAAGATGAAATTAAATCATGTTTTGGCGATGAAGGATTTCAGGTAGGTTTTGAAGCCGCGGGAGTTCAAACTTCATTGGATTTATTGCTTGCGAATGTGGAAAAAGGAGGTGATGTTGTAATACTTGGAGTCTATGCAAAAAATCCGGAGGTGAATATGTATTATGTCGGAGAACACGAGTTGAATATTTATGGTTCGATGATGTACCGACACAGGGATTATGAGGAAGCTGTATCTATGATTGCTGAAGGAAAGATAAAAACAGAACCCCTTGTTTCAAAGCATTTTCCATTCAGCGAGTTTGGGAAAGCATATAAATACATCGATGATATGAGAGACAAAGCAATGAAAGTTATGATCGATCTTTAGTTAGCTCATATGAAGCAAAAGAAAATGGATAATGGTTCCGGAAAATTACTTTGGGGGTTGCTGCCTCGGGGAAAATTAAACGATGATGTACCCGAATTTCCTTTTATGTGTGGGTTGCTTATTTTTTCTGGCGTTCATGATATAATGTAACTGACACATTTTGTAAAAAGGAACACCTAAAAATTCCAGTAACTTTCTTGCATTCGCTATAAAATTATTCAAGCCAAATCTTGTTGACAGGCTGTGTTGCGAAAAGACTGAATATAAAAGGCTGCAAAGATTATTTCACGAGTGGAATATAGCCTGAAATATTTGGAATGGGATAATTCTGTGTCTTCTTACAGGTATATGCAAAGAAATTTTACGCAGAGAAAATAGTACTGGAGAAAAGCGAGTTTGAAGATTTACTCATTTTGAAAATGAAAAAAGTAAACTTCAATTATTCAAATTAAGGATTAAACCAACAATAATGAAACATTTTAATTTTCATCAGTCAACACAAATATTATTCGGCCGGGGGCGGGTAAATGAATTAGGTGAAATCTCAAAAAAGTATGGGAATAGAGCACTTCTTGTGACAACACCAGCTAACGTAGCTGGATTTAAAGAACAGTACGTAAGGGTTATAAATATACTTGAAAGTGCAGGAATGAAGGTTGCACATTACGATGGTGTAATTCCTAATCCGACTATTGAGACGATTTCTGCCGGGGCTGAAATGGCCAAAAGTTTTGGTGCAGATGTTATTATCGGTTTGGGGGGAGGTTCCAGTATGGATTCAGCCAAAGCGATTTCGGTTGAAGCCACACATGAAGGTAGCAGTTGGGATTACCTTTTTTATAAATCCCCTCAGCCCGATCCGAATAAATTATTACCTGTCATTGCTGTTTCTACAACTTCCGGCACAGGTTCACAGGTTACCCAGGTTGCAGTGGTCACCAATTCAGAACTGCGCGATAAGTCTGCTTTATACAATAATATTTTGTATCCGCAGGTGTGTATTGTCGATCCGGAGTTAATGCTGACTATTCCGGAATTTGTTACGGCGACAACCGGATTTGATGTCTTGTGTCATGCTTTTGAGAGTACCATTAACCCTGGTACCGGAGCTTATGTCGATTTGCTGGCATGGGAAGCAATATCCATTGTTGTAGAATACTTGCCTCGGGTTTTGTCAGATTTAGAAGATATTGAGGCACGTGAAAAAATGGCGTGGGCTGATACACTCGCGGGGCTTTGTATTGCCAACGCCGGCGTAACACTTCCGCATGGCATGGGGATGGCAATTGGGGGAATGTATCCTCAGGTTGCCCATGGTGAAGCATTGGCGATTGTATACCCTGCTTTTGCTGAATATACATGGAAACATGCGATACCCCAATTTTCAAGAATAGCCAGAATACTAAATTCCAAACTGGAGACTCTTTCTGATGAGGAAGCTGCTGCAAAATCTCCGGAGGAAATCAGTCAGTTTTTAAAATGTTTAAACCTCAATAAAACATTAAGTGAAATAGGGATGCCCGAACATGAGATTCCAAAATTGGCAGACCAGTGTATGGTTTTACCAGACTACAAGGGAAATCCAAGGGTAGCCACCAAAAATGAAATGATTGAACTTGTAAAACAATGTTTCTGAAAATGAAACCAATGAATATGAATAAATACCTTTTAATTTTTTAACCTTAAAAATAGAGTCTATGAAAAAAGCACTAGTTTTAATCTATTTGGTTCTGTTTGCCGCAATATGTGCATTTGCGCAAAACCGGATGATAAGCGGGACAGTTACTTCATCTGAAAATGGTGAAAGAATGGTAGCTGTCACCATTTCGGTAAAAGGAACAGGTACCGGTACCATTACCGGGCAGGATGGTACATTCACGTTAGAAGTCCCGGCCTCCGGCACTTTGGTTGCATCCTTTATTGGGATGGAAACGGTTGAAGTTCCGCTCACAAATTCAAATGTTTACGACTTTGTTCTTGAACCTGAAAATGTAGGAATTGATGAAGTCGTTGTAACAGCTCTTGGCATTACCAGGGAGAAGAAGACACTTGGATATGCCGTACAAAATCTTTCTTCAGAGGAAATGAACATGGCGAATGATGCTAACATCGTAAACTCGCTTTCCGGAAAAGTTGCCGGAGTTCAGGTTACAAGTGGCGGGAGCACCATTGGGGCTTCTTCAAGGATTGTAATCAGGGGGAATGCCTCTTTCTCAGGCAATCAGCCTCTTTTTGTTGTCGACGGAACTCCTATAGACAACTCAACGACCAACCTCTCTGGTGCAGGTGGTGTGGACTGGGGAAACACCGCGTCAGACATAGACCCCAATAACATTGAGTCGATGACAGTACTTAAAGGTGCAAGTGCTTCGGCCTTGTATGGAAGCCGGGCGACCAACGGTGTTATTCTTATTACTACAAAAAAGGGAAATAAGGATAAACGAAAAATAGGAGTCGATGTAATCTCATCTGTAGTTATCGACAAGGCCTCCTATTTTCCTAATCTTCAGAATGAATATGGGGGAGGCTGGGACGGCAGTGAGTACATTTACAATAAATATAATGAGGAAAATGGCACGTCGCTGAGCTATAACGATTATGCAAAGCAGTTTTCGTATAACTATGTTGATGGCGATGGTGGCGGTGTTAATGACAGCTGGCCTATTAACTGGGGACCAAGATTGGATGCCGGACTTTTACTTGATCAATGGTCTACCGGCCCTAATAGTCCATGGGTGTCTCGTCCTAATAATATTAAACAGTGGTTTGAACCCGGCGTAAATATTGAAAATAGTGTGGCTTTATCCGCAAACGGAGAAAAGGCCTCCGGTAGAGTTACATTTACGAACAGGAACAGTACCGGAATTGTAAATAACACCGATCAAAAACAAAATTCTATTGCTTTTAATCTCAGACTTACGCCTTCTGAAAAGATAACAACAGTTGCAAATTTTACATATTTGAGAAAAGAGAGTGATAATATTCCCAATAATGGTTACAGTTGGGCAGATATTTTTGGTTGGTTGCAGAGGGATTACCCAACACAGTATGTAAAAGATTTGTTTTATGAAAAAGGAAATGAAGATTACATATTTCCCAGTGGTGATAATCCTTTTTACACACAGAGAAACCTTACCGGATTTTCAAGAGACAGAGTTTTTGGAAATGTTAGCGTAACCTACAATTTTACAAGCTGGTTGTACGCAAATGCACGTGTTGGTATTGATTTTTATAATGAATACAGAAGTGATATTACCCAGTCTGGTACGGTGAATAATATCAGAAGGGGAAGAGGAGGTCAGTTTGCTGATACCCAGATTTACACAAAGGAAACAAATGGCGACTTCACATTAAATTTTGATAAAACTTTTGGAGATATTCGCATTGACGGACTTGTGGGGGCAAATTACAGGAATGACCAGTATAAAAGTATGTATATGTATGCAGCGGATCTTACTGTTCCCGACTTATATACGATTTCGAATGTAAACGGGACCCCCACTGTAAGCATGTATAAAAGTGAGTATGAAACAAACAGCCTTTATTTTGCAGCAAATGCATCTTATAAAGACTATCTTTTTCTTGGAGTTACCGGTCGTAACGACTGGAGTTCTACCTTGCCGGCAGAAAACAGATCTTATTTTTACCCCTCAGCAAGTCTTGGTTTCAGCATAACAGATGCCTTTTCAGTCGAATCTGATTTGTTGTCTTATGCAAAGTTAAGAGCAAGTATCGCTAAAGTGGGCGGAGATACAGGTCCTTACCAGTTAGCCAGAACATATAATGCGGGTAGTTACAATTCAATTTCTACCTTTAGCCCAACGAGTACTATGCCTCCTGTTGGATTAAAACCGGAAGAAACTTCTTCTTACGAATTTGGTGTTGACATGCGTTTGTTGAACGACCGAATTTCACTGGATTTTACTTATTATGATCAAACTACCGTTAATCAGATACTTTCTGTGGCAACGTCATCTGCTACTGGATATCAGGCAATGAGACTTAATGCCGGTGAAATAGAAAATACAGGAGTTGAGTTAATGGTTTCGGGTCGCGTCCTTGATTATACGTCTGGCTTGAAATGGGATGTAACAGTAAACTGGGCCACAAACAAAAGTATGGTAAATTCGCTTTATGGTGATTTGGAATCATATCAAATCTCAAGTGGGTTTGGTGGTGCTACATCTCTTGGTATTCCCGGAGAAGAATGGGGAGTATTATGGGGACTTCCTTTTGTTCGAAACGACGATGGAGAAGTTGTCGTTGATTCAAGAGGTATTCCAAAAACGACCAGTGTCGCCCAAAAACTGGGGACAGTTACGCCGGACTGGACCGGGGGTATCACAAATTCATTCAGGTACAAAGGAGTTAATTTGAGTTTTTTAATTGATGTCAGGCTTGGTGGTGATATATTCAGTACAACAGCGTGGCACTCTTACCCGACAGGATCGTATGCGGTTACAACAGCTAATCATGTGCGTGAGGAAGGTTTGATCGTTGACGGTGTATTCGAAGACGGAACTCCTAATGATATTCGGGTTTCTGCACAGGACTATTACGGCGGGGCCTGGATGTGGAACAACCATGAATATTCTATACTTGATGGAACATACGTTAAGTTTCGGGAACTGGTTTTGGGCTACGATTTTAATCTGCAAAAAGTAAAATGGATACAAAAGCTCAATGTCTCACTTGTTGGAAGAAACCTGGCAATTCTATACAGGGATAAATCAACAAAAGATTTGGGAATTGATCCTGAAGTAGGTCTTGGTGGCGGAGAAGGTGGAGTTGGTTTTGAAAATTTCCAGATTCCTACTACACGAAGCTATGGTTTGAAAGTTAACGTGAATTTTTAATAACGGAATATAAATACTGAAATCATGAAGAATATAATTAGATCAAAAGTATTTTTATTGGCTGGTATAATCCTGTTCGTTAGTGCTTGTACAAGCGAATTTGATGAAATGAATACCAGTCCTAATTCGGCAACAGTTGTACCCGGAACAAGTGTGTTGGGTGCATCAATGCTAACCTCAATGTATACTTTGTTTGGAACAAGGTTGGACTGCTATTATGCCGGAGCATATTCGGGCTACATAAGTGCTGCCGATTATGAGTACAGGGTAGACATCAATAACAGCATGTGGAAAAGCATGTATACTACAATGACTTATTCAACTGATGCGATGAGTTTGGCGCTTGAGGAAGAAAATGACAATCTTTATGCGGCTGCTTTAACATTCAGAGCATACAATGCGCATAAAACTTGTGATATGTGGGGAGATATTCCTTATTCTGAAGCATTCCAGCTTGAAGATGGTGTTATTTATCCGGTATATGATTCTCAGGAAAAAGTATACAACACTATCCTCGATGAGTTAAAAACCGCTGCTGATATGTTTGATACCGAAGGAGACGATATTGGTGATGGCGATTTTTTGTTTGAGGGAGATATTCAAAAATGGAAGAAATTCTGTAACTCGCTTCGCTTAAGAGTCGCAATTCGTATGTCATCAGCCGATGAAAGTGCTGCTGCTGCCGTTATTCAGGATGTTCTGGGAGATGCCACAAAATACCCGATTATGACTGAGAATGAAGATAATGCTTATTGGTATTTTCCGGGAGTTGCACCCGACGAAGAGATATGGTATGAATCCATGGGGACAGTTGGTGATGCAGCCAAAACATCAGGCTGGAGGATGCAACAACCAATAATTGATGCTCTTCAGGATAACAATGATCCCCGTTTACCAGTCTATGCCGACAAAAATGCGTATGGTGTATACAGCGGCCACCGGTTTGGTCCGAATGATAAATCAGATACCTTGAATAACAGTTTTAACAGATCACATATCGGTGATTGGTTTATGAACGACCCTCAGGGTTTTGTACCTTATATGAATTGTGCTGAGGTATATTTCTGTTTGGCCGAAGCATACGAAAGAGGTCTGGCCACCGGTGACGCGCAGACTGCATATGAAACCGGAATAAAAAAATCCTGCGAAGAGAGCGGGCAAATTACTTCGGCTGCTATTTCAACGTTTTTAACTGAACCTGAAGTTGCCTGGGATGAAGGTAATACCTCAAATCTGGAGAAAGTAGCATTACAAAAATGGATATGTTTATTTAAACAGAGTGTGGAAGGTTGGTCAGAAGCCAGGAGAACAGATATTCCTTTGCTCACTGGCGTCGCTTCTGATTATGCAGCATCGCACAATCGTCCTCCATTTAGAATGGCCTACGCGGATGAGGAGAAATCATTAAACTCCAATTTCCCATTTGATATTGAGGAAGTAGATATTTTCTATGGAACCCAGTTGTGGTGGGATAAAAGAACCGGTGTAGAATAGTTGTTTATAAAAGAAAAGAAAGAAGCAGTTGGACAGAAACTGTTCACCTGTTTCTTTTATCTTCTCTGTCAGCAAAAACAACAGAATCTTAAAAATGGCGATTTCGCATATTTACCTCGGAAGGCCAGGTATAGTTATGTTAGCATATTTTAAAAAGTTGGCCTTATTGGTGTGAAATTAAGAAGTCAGTACAAATTTTTAATAAATTTTAGGATGCAACGGATTACTAAATTTGAATTGATAAATTGTCAAACAAAATGTGGAAATCTTTTCATTACGCTTTTGTCGGCGCTTCTGTTTTGTAATTTCTCCGTTGCTCAAAATCCAATTCTTTCCTGGGATTTTGATGAGATGGAAAATCGTGAAACAATTGAGCAGCAAAGTGGGATTCCGGATACACTGGAAGGGAATTTTAACCTTGCAGCAGGAGTAAAAGGAAAGGGTTTGAAACTGGATGGATTTACATCCCGCTTGATACACAACGATTCCGAATTACCGATTCCCGGCGAAGAAATAACCGTTGAAGCATGGGTGGCCCTGGGAAATTATCCATGGAACTGGTGTCCTGTGCTTACCACCGAAAGCAATGAAATAAAAGGCTACCGTTTAATGATAGGCCCGCACGGAGAGGCCTCTTTTCAAACTGCCATTGGCGGGCAATGGATTTCGTGCACAACCGAAAGATTAAGTATTCCTTTAAGAAAATGGATGCATATTGTTGGTGTGTACCGTGCCAATAAAGAGATGACTGTTTATATCAACGGTGAAAAAAGTGCAGAACTCCCGATTCAGGGAAAAATAAATTATTCCAGAGAAAAGAACTGTATTATCGGCATGGTTGCATATCCTGAAAAACCTTCCGACATTCACCGGACCTGGGGAACACTGCCCCAATATTTTGGATTAAACGGAATAATAGATGAAGTAAAAGTTTTTGATAAAGCAAAAACAAGTAACGATATTGCCGGTGATTTTGCCGGTTACGATACTAAAGCTCCTGAAATTGAACCACACAGGCTTCCCTCGGTTGAAAACCAGTCCGGTCGTTTTGGAGCGTTTTATACCAAATTAAAATATTACGACGAGTGGGATAATTTGTGGCCGGTTGATCAGGACCCGGATATTGCTGTCTGTTTTGATAAACTGCCGGTAAATGTAATTTTTTGGCGGGGAACAAGATATGGCGCGTCCTGGGTGGCAGAGAACAATAACTGGATGACGGATCAAAGCGTTGAAGCCTGGGGGGAAGGAGACGATGATAAAGAAGGCTGTTTTGAACACATGCAGGATCGCCACTGCCGTTTTTCTCATGTAAGAATTATTGAAAATACCGATGCCCGGGTTGTTGTTCACTGGAGGTATGCACCTGTTAGCGCATACAACAATACCTGGAGAGTTGACCCAAAAACAGGCTGGGAGTGCTGGATTGATGAATATCATTATATATATCCCGATGCGGCAGGTATCCGAAAGGTATCATGGAAAAAAGGAACACTGGGTTACCCGCGCCAGTTTCAGGAATCGTTACCATTGCTTCATCCCGGCCAGGTACAGAGTGAATTGCTTTATAAAGATTATGTTCACGTGGCCGATTATGAGGGCAATATTGCTCCGGTTTCTTATGTCGAAAATCCGGGAAGTATGGATACTGAATTTGCGAAGTATTACACCGTACAGCAATACAATTTCAAATCGGAAAACAAGCCCTTTATTTGTTATGAACCGGGCAACGAAATGATGATAAGATGGAGCAGTATTAAAGGGTATGACCGGCATGGCGGGTGTAACCATTTCCCGGTTGGCCAGGCGAGGTGCGACGGGCGTACAAGCACTACATCCGATCGTCCTTCACATTTTGGCGGCTTTCCTATTTCATACCCGGTAGTAAATGAAAAAGGCGATCGTAACTACTGGAATGGACTGTATGGAATAAATGGAATGGATATGAAAGAAGTTGTAAAACTAGGTAAATCATGGGCATTTGCCCCTGAAATAGATATAAGTGGAAACGATTTTATTTCGTATGGTTACGATAAAAGTGAAAGGTGCTATCAAATTGAAAGTAAAACATCAAAGCCCAAAAAACTGAAGTTTAAACTGATGGGAAACAATGAAAATCCAATTTGTAATCCGGCGTTTTTTATAAAGAACTGGTCTGTAGAAAAGGCAGAAGTACTTGTTAACGGGAAACCAGCAAAGGATGCAAGGGTAGGAATTAACCATGAACTCGAAGGAGATAATCTGGTGGTTTTCTTATTTCTTGAAAAAGACAAACCAGTGACTATTACGATTCTTCCAAAAATATAAACTTAAAATTTCCACAACGAATAAGATTACTAAATTGAAGGTTACATTTTAACGCTTACGGATTTTTTTCAAAGCCTTCTGGAAAAGAATAATCGAAAAAATAATATTTATAATGAAACAGATTACGAAATCCATATCTATGAAATGTTTGATTAAGTCTAAACGTTTGGTCATAATATTTTTGTTATTATTTGCCTTTTATAATATGTCTGTTGCTCAGAGCCCCATTCTGTCGTGGGACTTTAGCAAAGTAAATAACAGAAGTATTGCGGAGCAGCAAAGTGGGATTCCGGATACACTGGAAGGGAATTTTAACCTTGCAGCAGGAGTAAAAGGCAAGGGTTTGAAACTGGATGGATTTACATCCCGCTTGATACACAACGATTCCGAATTACCGATTCCCGGCGAAGAAATAACCGTTGAAGCATGGGTGGCCCTGGGAAATTATCCATGGAACTGGTGTCCTGTGCTAACCACCGAAAGCAATGAAATAAAAGGCTACCGTTTAATGATAGGTCCGCACGGAGAGGCCTCTTTTCAAACTGCCATTGGCGGGCAATGGATTTCGTGCACAACCGAAAGATTAAGTATTCCTTTAAGAAAATGGATGCATATTGTTGGAGTGTACCGTGCCAATAAAGAGATGACTGTTTATATTAACGGTGAAAAAAGTGCAGAACTCCCGATTCGGGGAAAAATAAATTATTCCAGAGACAAGAACTGTATTATCGGCATGGTTGCATATCCTGAAAAACCTTCCGACATTCACCGGACCTGGGGAACACTGCCCCAATATTTTGGATTAAACGGAATAATAGATGAAGTAAAAGTTTTTGATAAAGCAAAAACAAGTAACGATATTGCCGGTGATTTTGCCGGTTACGATACTAAAGCTCCTGAAATTGAACCGCACAGGCTTCCCTCAGTTGAAAACCAGTCCGGTCGTTTTGGAGCGTTTTATACCAAATTAAAATATTACGACGAGTGGGATAATTTGTGGCCGGTTGATCAGGACCCGGATATTGCTGTCTGTTTTGATAAACTGCCGGTAAATGTAATTTTTTGGCGGGGAATAAGATATGGCACTTCCTGGGTTTCTGAAAATAACAACTGGATGTCGGATCAAAGTATTGAAGCCTGGGGAGTTGGTGATGCAGACAAGGAAGGCTGTTTTGAACATATGCAGGATCGCCATTGTCGTTTTTCTCATGTAAGAATTATTGAAAATACCGATGCCCGGGTTGTTGTTCACTGGAGGTATGCACCTGTTAGCGCATACAACAATACCTGGAGAGTTGACCCCAAAACAGGCTGGGAGTGCTGGATTGACGAATATCATTATATATATCCCGATGCGGCAGGTATCCGAAAGGTATCATGGAAAAAAGGAACACTGGGTTACCCGCGCCAGTTTCAGGAATCGTTACCATTGCTTCATCCCGGTCAGGTGGAGAGCGATTTACTCCAAAAGGATTACGTTCACGTGGCTGATTATGAGGGCAATATTGCTCCGGTTTCTTATGTCGAAAATCCCGGAAGTATGGATACTGAATTTGCAAAGGATTACACTGTACAGCAATACAATTTCAAATCGGAGAACAAACCATTTATATGTTTTGAACCGGGCAACGAGATGATAGTGAGATGGAATAATCTGGCAAGATACAACCAACATGGCGGGTGTAACCATTTCCCGGTTGGCCAGGCGAGGTGCGACGGGCGTACCAGTACCACATCCGATCGCCCTTCCCATTGTGGCAGTTTTCCTATTTCATACCCGGTAATAAATGAAAATGGCGATCGCAACTACTGGAATGGACTGTATGGAATAAACGGAATGGATATGAAAGAAGTTGTAAAGCTTGGCCGGTCTTGGGCTTATGCACCTGATATAGAAATAGAAGGGAGAGATTTTGTTTCGTATGGTTACGATAAAAGTGAAAGATGCTACCAAATTGAAAGTAAAACATTAAAACCCAAAAAACTGGAGTTTAAACTGGTAGGAAACAATGAAAGTCCAATTTGTAATCCGGCGTTTTTTATAAAGAACTGGCCAGCAGAAAAGGCAGAAGTACTTGTTAACGGGAAGCCAGCAAAGGATGCAAGAGTAGGAATTAACCATGAACTCGAAGGAGATAATCTGGTGGTTTTCTTGTTTCTTGAAAAAGATGAGACGGTTACAATAACAATTGCCCCGGTGAAATTATAGTTGTATTTTATTTGGCGCGAACGTGAGCGTTTGACGGGCTGCTATACCCAATACTTATAATTATAAATCGAATAAAATGAAAAAAACTTATTTACTGTTTATTTTTATCGCTGCTTTGTCATCCAATTTATTCGCCGGAAATAAATCAACTCCCCCAAATATCATCTTAATTTTTTGCGACGATCTGGGATATGCTGATTTGTCGAGTTACGGTTCCTTATGGAACCAAACCCCGGAAGTGGATCAAATGGCTGTTGAAGGAGTCAGGTTTACTGATTTTTATGCTGGCGCTCCGGTTTGCTCACCGTCTCGTGCCGGTTTAATGACGGGCTGCTACGCCCGGAGGGTCGACCTGGATTTAGATCAAAATAATGCATGGGTGCTTTTCCCAAAAGCTAAAAAAGGCATCAATCCGGAAGAAACGATTTTGCCTGAAGCGCTTAAAAAAGCTGGTTATTCAACGGCAATTATTGGCAAGTGGCATTTGGGTGATCAACCGGAATTTTTACCGATAAATCATGGTTTCGATTATTGGTTCGGACTGCCTTATTCCAACGATATGGGGATTGAAAAAGAAAATATTCCGCTGTTACCCATCATGCAAAATGAAAAGGTTATTGGTGTAATAAATCAGAAAAGTGAAAGCGAAATGTCGACACTTACGGAACGTTACACTGAAGAAGCATTGAATTGGATAGGGAAAAATAAGAAAAAACCGTTTTTTATCTATCTGGCACATACCATGCCTCACAATCCGGTGGCTGCCCGGAAACAGTTCCACCGGAAAACAAATAATCTTAAAAAAGGATTTGGGGCATCGGTTGCTGAAATTAGCTGGTCAACAGGTGAAATTCTCAATTATTTAAAACAAGAAGGGCTTGCAAAAAACACACTGGTGATTTTTACTTCTGATAATGGCGGTCAACCCTATTGGGGAGCAAGCAACGGCATTTTGAAAGGGAACAAAGGGCAGACTTTTGAAGGTGGTATTCGTGTTCCGTGCATTGCATGGTGGCCGGGGAGAATAAAGCCCGGAACTACTTGTAACTCTCCTGCTTCTGTACTCGATTTTTATTCAACATTTACTGCACTGGCAAATCTTAACATTAACGATAGTATAAAAAGGGACGGTACAGATATTTCTGATTATCTGTTTAATCCCGCAAAAATAAGAGAAGATCGTCCATTTTTTTACTGGCATGTGGGGTATCTTCAGGCAGTACGCTATGGCGACTGGAAACTTAATTTACTTGGACAGTTTTCAAAAGAGGAGCAGCAAAATATTCTTAAAAGCACTTATGGACATACCGTTTTTCCCGATAATATTGAATTGTATAATTTACGTTCAGATCCGGGGGAAAAAACAAATGTAGCGGATAAAAATCCTGAGATAGTAGCTCAAATTCAAAAACTAGCTGAAAAAGAAATAAGCGCGCTTGGGGAATGGACAGATAAAGGTCCCGAAGTCCGGAAGACCATTTATATTGATTCTCCGGAAATACTGTTGAAATAACAGATTGAGGTTTATGGTTAATTTAAATTCTAAGGAATAAAACATGAACAGATTAAAATATTCAATATTGGTGATTTCTGTTTTGTTTGTTTCTTGCTCAAAGAAACAGCCCAATGTTATTTTAATAATGACAGATGATCAGGGGTACGGTGACCTTGCCTGTCATGGAAATCCTTATGTAAAAACTCCTGCACTGGACAAACTTTACGAGGAAAGTGTACGCTTTACCGATTTTCATGTAGATCCATGTTGCTCACCAACCCGTGCAGCATTAATGACAGGATGCTATTCGTCGAGAGCCGGAGTGTGGCATACAATTGGCGGACGATCGCTTTTAAAGGAGGGTATGACTACAATTGCCGACGTTTTTGACAACAATGGATACGCGACAGGAATTTTTGGAAAATGGCACCTGGGAGAAAATTATCCTTTCAGGCCCAACGATCGCGGATTCAGGGAATCAATAGTACACGGCGGTGGCGCAATAGGAGCTAACCCCGATTACTGGGGAAATGATTATGACGATGACACTTATATTCATAACGGGAACTACGAAAAGTTTGAAGGCTATTGCAATACGGTTTGGTTTAGCGAAGCAATTAAGTATATAAAAAATAACCGTAATAAACCATTCTTTTGTTACATCTCAACCAATGTACCTCATGCGCCTCTGAGAGTTGACGAGGAATATGTAAAACCTTATAAGAACCTTGTTTCCGATCGTTTGGCTCACTATTATGGAATGGTTACTAAATTGGACGAAGACCTTGGAAATCTGTTAACGACATTGAAAGAAATGGACCTCGAGGAAAATGCAATACTGATATTTATGACCGATAACGGCCCCTGCCCATGGTTTGGTGGTATTGTTATTGATTTTGAAACAGGTTTTGTGAAAGAAGGCTATAGTGCAGGAATGAGAGGGGGCAAAATTTGGGGATATGAGAACGCCCACAGAGTGCCATTTTTTGTTCGTTGGCCCGGGGCTAAAATAGGTGGCGGGAAAGAAATTAATGCGCTTTCAGCCCATATCGATTTAATGCCAACACTTATTGACTTGTGCGATCTAAAGAAACCGGATGATCTGAAATACGATGGCAGAAGCCTGGTGCCTCTTTTAAACGAGGAAGTTAAAGAGTGGCCGGAAAGAACCCTTTTTATCCACAATCAAAGGGTTGAATATCCGGTTAAGGACAAGGAATATCAAGTGCTTACCGAGAAATGGAGGCTTGTGAAACGCGAAAAAGATGAATTGTATGATATTAAATCCGATCCCGGGGAAAGAAACGATGTTGCAGCACAAAACCCCGATATTGTAAAAGATCTTTATGGCAGGTACGAAAAATGGTGGGAAGATATTTCTGTTGATTTTGATACATATGCTGAAATAGCGATTGGAACGGAACACGAAAATCCCGTAACTCTGAATGCACACGATGCCCATACACGAAATGGTAAAAAAATCTGGGTTGTTAATGTGGCTCGCGATGGTAAATATGAGATAAAGCTTAATCACTGGCCCGCAGAGTCGGGCAAAAGAATTGTTGAAAACACTTCTGGCGATATTGATTTGCCAATTGCCAGCGCAGATCTGACGGTCGGTAATATGAACAGAACAGCCGAGGTTACATCAGAAATGAAAAGTGTGATTTTCGAGGTTGATTTGAAAGCCGGTACAACATGCCTGCAAGCATATTTTAATCTGAAAGAGCCAGGGAAAACGATACGAACAGATTGTGTTTATATAGAATATCTGGGCGACCCCGATCCAACAGAATTGGCTAAATACAATGCATCAGTTCCGTTCGATGTGTTAAGGGAAAAATACCGTCAAAACGTAGTTTTATATGATTGAAAATGAGAATAATGATTTTGTTTGGCTCGCTTTAACGATAGCGCAAAATTTATTTAAAATATTAAATTCTAAATGAATCAGATTGAAGTTTCAGGAATCAGATATTTTTGCCTCACTACTGTATTTATTCAATTTTGAAAAACAGATAAATACATTATGAAAAATATTATTTTGATAAGCATATTTTTTATTTTTTCACTAATGGCTCATAGTCAGATTGCTGATGTTGCCGGTCTCCCGGTTTCTCCTGAACGATCAAGAGATTATGATGCTATTCACTATAAAATATCTTTGTCTGTTGATTTTGACAAAAAATATCTGGAAGGTCAGAACACAATCACTTTAGCTTCTTTAACAAACGGCCTTAAAAAGATAAAACTGGATGCTGAATCAATATTGGTTACAGATGTTCTGAGTAATAAGGGTGTCCATCTTGATTTTTATCAAACGGAGGAAAACTTGTTTATTAAAACAGCCCGGTCTTATGGGGATAATGATACCATTACCTTTACAGTTAAATATCATCTGTCCGAACCTGTTCCCGGTTTGAGGTTTATTGAAGCCAAAGGTAACAGGCCTGAACAGGTATCGTCAGACTGTTTTCCAAACAAGGCGCGACAATGGATTCCCTGTTATGATTTCCCCAACGATAAGGCAACACAGGAAATGATAATTACCACTAACAGCAAATACAAAGTTCTGTCGAATGGCAGGTTTATTCGTAAAACTGAGAACAATAATGGTACTTCTACGTGGCACTGGCGGCAGGAAAACCCCAATTCTACTTATCTTATTAATTTAAGCATTGCCGATTATTTGGTGGTCAAAGATTCGTTGCAGAATCTTCCGGTTAATTACTGGGTCTATCATTCAATGGCCGATGATGTAGAGAGGGTATTTGGAAAAACACCCTATATGATTGAGTTTTTTAACCACTTGTATAATTATGAATACCCGTGGGCAAAATACGATCAGGTTGTTTCCGGCTACATAGGCGGAGGTGCAGAAGCAACTTCTGCTACTTTGTTGGGTGAAGGAATTGTAACCGATGAATACACAGAGCAGGACTATTACCGGGAATATGTAATCGCCCATGAAATTGCGCATCAGTGGTGGGGCGATCTTATCACATGCAGAAGTTGGGAGCATACCTGGCTCAATGAAAGTTTTGGCACATATTCGGACCACTTGTATACAAGTTACGATAAAGGGAAAGATGAAGGAGATTATGATCTTCTGACAAAGAAAAATAATTATCTCGAAGAAGCTCATAACCGGTTTATGAGGCCAATTGTATACCTCAATTATGAGCAACCAGGTGATAATTTTAATCGCCACACTTACGAAAAAGGAGCATGTACATTGCATCTTTTTAGGTATATTCTCGGGGATGATATATTCTTTAGAGTCATCAGCGCTTTTCTTCATAAGCATGAGTTTCAATCGGTAACCACGTCTGATTTTATAAAATGCGTAAAAGATGTTAGTGGGAAAAATATGGATTGGTTTTTTGACCAATATTTTTACAGGCCGGGACATCCTGTTTTTAATATCAGAAAAACATGGGATGAAGAAAATAAAGAACTTACCCTGACAATAATTCAGGAACAGGACAAATGGGAAAATGTTCCTATTTATATGATACCCGTGCGTTTAGGTATTTTTTCAGAAGGAAAAAAAGAAGTAAAGGAATACTGGATAAGGGAAAAAACAGAGGATATTAAAATTCATCTGGATACGGAACCCGATATGGTTCGGTTTGATGATGGAAACTATATTTTAAAAGAATGGACATATAGAAAAAGTCAGAAAGAACTTTTATTTCAGGCAATTAACGACGATATGACCGGCCGGATGTGGGCTGTAAATCAGTTGGCTCAATATAAAGACGAGCCTAAAACTTTGGAATTGTGGAAACGTATCGCGGAGGGAGATGTATTTTGGGCAGTAAGGTCGGCAGCCATTGAAATGATTGGTAAATATCATGGAGAAGACAACAATGATTTTCTTAAAAAATGTGCAGGTGATAACCGATCAAAAACAAGGGCAGCAGCCATAAAAGCAATGGGGGATTTAAAAGAATCATCGAATAAAGACTTTTTTAAAAAAACTTTCAAAACTGAAAACAGCTATGCCGTAAAAGCAGAAGCATTAATTGCAATTGGGAAATGTGGCGGTAAATCAGATGTTTCCTTTTTGAAGGAAGCAGGGCTGCAAAAATCATATAGCAATGTTGTTGCGAAAGCTTCACAAAAGGCTATTCAAATAATTTCAGAAAACGAATAACAAATCGGAATGCTCATGTTAACTACGATAAGAAAAAAACAGATGAAAAATTTTAAAAAGATTACCGCGGTAATCCTGATGGTTTTTATTTTCACACCGGGGAAAATTTATTCCCAGGTAAAAAAGGAGGGATTGTTTACTCAATTTGAAAATCGTCTGCAATGGGAAGATGAAGGAGAATTATTTTGGATCGACGCTTTCGGTACCGATGCACTGCGGTTCAGGAGTACAAAAAGTCTTCGCATCTCCGACCAAAACTGGAACTTGCTTTCGCAACCCGATGTACAGCTTGAAATATCAATAACTGAAGATAAGGCGGTAGTAAGAAATGGCAAAATCAAGGCCGAAATAGAATCACGCAGAGGGCGGATTACCTACTTAAACGGTAAAGATGAGGTGCTGCTTCGTGAAGCTTATCATCATCATCACCCACAGTTTGCACGTCAGTATAAAAGTAAAGGGAGTGATCGTTTTGAAATGAAAGTGACCTTCGACGCAGAAAAAGACGAACATTTATACGGTATGGGGCAATATCCGAATGACTGTCTCGACCTGAAAGGAACCGTTTTGGAACTCGCACAAAAAAATACGCAAATCTCTATTCCTTTTTTGCTTTCGAGTAAGGGATATGGTTTTATCTGGAATAATCCCGCTATTGGCCGGGCGGAGTTATCGCTTACCCATACCAGTTTTTATGCTGAATATGCAAAGCAAATTGACTATGTTATTTTCCCGGGAGAAACACCTGCCGATTTGGTTACTCATTATTCCAACCTGACGGGGAAGTCACCCAAAATGCCGGAATATGCAACCGGTTTCTGGCAATCAAAGCTACGTTATTATTCACAAAACGATTTATTGTCGGTAGCTCGTGAATACAAAAAACGAAATTTGCCAATTTCGGTAATCGTAGCCGATTTTTACCACTGGCCGGTTACCGGTGACTGGAAATTTAATAATGATTTTTGGCCCGATCCTGCTGCTATGATAAAGGAACTGGATAGTATGGGAATAAAATTACTTGTTTCAGTTTGGCCTACACTTGCTGCTAAAAGTGAAAATTATGAAGAATTTAGACGCAGCAATTTTACCATTCGCCCTGAATCAGGGAATAATCTCTTTTTAAAGGTAAACGATGATCTTACCTTTGTTGATGTAACACATCCGGGCGCCAGAAAAGCATTTTGGTCCAAACTGAAAGAAAATTACTGGGATTTGGGAGTTCGTATGTTTTGGATGGATGAAGCTGAACCCGAAATGGAACCTCTTGAATATTATAATGTCAGGTACTATGAGGGGAACGGCCTTGAGTTATCATGTTTGTATCCCTATTATTTTGCTAAGACCATTTATGACGGGCAGATCGCCAGTGGGCAAACCGAAGTTATTAATCTGACCCGCAGCGGATGGATTGGAAGTCAACGTTTGGGAACTATCTTGTGGTCAGGCGATATAAAAGGAGATTTTCCTACTCTGCGACGTCAGGTAAAAGCAGGCTTAAACATCAGTTTGTGCGGAATACCCTGGTGGACTACTGACATAGGAGGTTTTTGGGCCAATCCGCAATCGGAGGATTACAAAGAGGTGTTAATCCGATGGTTTCAGTACGGTACATTTTGCCCTGTAATGAGGATTCACGGGGTAAACAGCCCAATGAAAAAAATTGAGGGGCAACTTACCGGTACCGGCGGGCCAAACGAAGTATGGAGCTTTGGCAATGATGCATTTAAAATTATGTCTCACTACCTGGATGTGAGGGAAAGATTACGCCCGTATGTGCAAAAACATATGGATATTGCTTCAGAAAAAGGTATCCCGGTTATGCGCCCGCTTTTTTTTGATTTTCCGGAAGATGAAATGTGTTATATCGTAGAGGATCAGTATATGTTTGGTCCCGATATTCTTGTGGCTCCTGTGTTGGAAGAGAAAATAACTTCCAGGCAAATCTATTTGCCAAGTGGTTCTCAATGGGTAGATGCGCGAACAGGGAAAAAGTACAAAGGCGGTCAAACAATTGATTATAAAGTTGAAATTGAAAATATACCTCTTTTTACCAGAAATAATTTTGACTTTAAGCTGTAATAAAATAATAAATTTAAAAGGAATTAAAATTATCGTTGTGAATAGAATATTGATTGTCAAACTATTGTTGGTTCTGGGTATTTCGACAAATATAAATGCCCGGAATAATGGAATGTCTCAGAAAATTGATAAAAAGGATTTTGATCCTGCAACATTACTATGGTACGATGCTCCTGCCAAAGAGTGGGAAGAAGCGCTTCCTGTTGGAAACGGAAGGTTGGGAGCCATGGTTTTTGGAAAGTATGGAGAAGAACGTATTCAGCTAAATGAAGAGACATACTGGTCCGGAGGTCCCTATTCAACCGTTGTTGAGGGAGGCGCAGCGTATTTGCCGCAAATTCAAAAGTATATTTTTGAAGGTGAACCTATAAAAGCGCATAAATTATTTGGCCGTAAATTGATGGGATATCCGGTGGAACAGCAAAAATACCAGTCGCTGGCCAATCTTTATCTTTTTTTTGAAAACGAAGAAGAAGTAAGCGAGTATAAACGATGGCTGGATTTAGAAACAGGAATTGTTTGTACCGAATATACAGTGGATGATATTACATATTGCAGGGAAGTTTTGTCTTCGGCACCCGACCAGGTAATATTGGTACGTCTTACGGCTAGTAAACCGGGCAGTCTTACATTTAAAGCACAGCTAAGGGGAGTAAGAAACAGCGCCCACTCCAATTATGCTACCGACTATTTCAGGATGGATGGCGTTGGACAGGACGGATTGATGGTAAACGGAAAATCAGCCGACTATATGGGCGTTGAGGGGAAAATCCGTTACAGGGCTCAGTTGAAAGCCATTCCTGAAGGAGGAACGATAAAAGAGGAAGACGATTATCTACTTATTGATAAGGCCGATGCTGTAACGCTGATTATTGCAGCAGCAACTAATTTTATTAATTATAAAGATGTTAGTGCCGACCAAACAGCGCGGGTATCAAATTATCTCGAACAGGTAAAAGGGAAATCCTATGAGCAAATGATGTCTGCAGCGGTAGAAGACTATCAGCAATATTTTAAACGAGTTTCTTTGGAATTACCAAAAACAGCAAATTCATATCTTCCTACCGATAAACGAATGGCTCAAATTGCGGAAGATGCCGATCCCAGCCTGGCTTCGTTGTCTTACAATTTTGGGCGTTACGTCCTGATTGGTTCATCCCGCCCGGGAACCCAACCGGCGAACCTGCAGGGAATATGGAACAACGATATGAACCCTGCCTGGGATTCAAAATATACAACCAATATCAACACCGAAATGAATTACTGGCCTGCGGAAACAGCAAATCTTAGCGAACTTCTGGAACCGCTTACAACCATGGTTAAAGAATTGACCGATCAGGGCGCACAGGTCGCAAAAGAACATTACGGTGCTGGTGGCTGGGTGTTTCATCAAAATACAGATTTATGGCGTGTAGCTGCACCAATGGATGGCCCGTGCTGGGGAACTTTTACAGTAGGTGGCGCCTGGCTGACCAATGAGTTATACGAACATTATCTTTTTACCCGCGATAAAGAATTTTTAACGGAACTTTATCCCGTGATGAAAGGAGCTGTGCAATTCTTTATGGACTTCCTGGTGGAAGATCCCAATACAAAATGGCTGGTAACAAATCCGTCTACATCTCCTGAAAATCCTCCTAAGGCTCCCGGGTACAAGTATTTCTTTGATGAAGTTACTGCTATGTATTATTTCACAACCATTTGTTATGGAGCTTCAATTGATATGCAAATCCTGAAAGATTTATTTGGTTATTATATTGAGACTGAAAAAATACTTGGACTCGATTCGGAGTTGATGGAAAAAGCTGAACAAACAAGAGCAAGGTTCGTACCTCTGCAAATAGGTAAAGATGGCACTTTACAGGAATGGACGGAGGATATGGCCCAGATGGAGGATAAGCACCGCCATTTTTCTCACATGTACGGTTTATATCCGGGAAATGTAATTTCAGTAAAACGGACCCCGGAGTTTATTGATGGATGTAAAAAGGTGCTCAACCAAAGAGGAGACGGTGCGATGGGATTTTCCAGAGCCTGGAAAATGTCGCTTTGGGCCAGGTTGTACGACGGTGACAGAGCCAACAATATTTTTAAAGGCTATCTTCAGGAGCAATGTTATCCACAGTTATTTGCCAAATGTGGAAAGCCTTTACAAATAGACGGAACAATGGGCGTTACCGCCGGAATTACCGAAATGCTTGTCCAGTCACATGAAGGAAGTATCGACCTACTTCCGGCATTGCCCGGCGAATGGGATAAGGGACAATTTAACGGTGTTTGTGCACGTGGCGGTTTTGAACTGGGTTTTACATGGGAAAACAGTACAATTTCAGAACTAAAAATCTTGTCAAAAGCAGGAGAAATTTGTCGAATAGATGATGGAAAAAATCTCAAAGTAACCAAAGACGGAAAAAAGATTGCTTCGAAGGTAAATAAAGATGGTTCAATTGAATTTAAAACAATTAAAGGAGGTTTGTATCGACTTATACCGAAATAAGGTAAATGAAAAATTACTTCTTATTATATATTCTGGTCTTTTTTGTATTTAATAGTAGTTGCAGAGAAGAAACTCCGTTGCCTAATATTGTTATTTTTCTTGCGGACGACTTGGGGTATGGAGACCTTGGCTGTTATGGTAACCCGATTATAAAAACTCCAAATATTGACAAGCTGGCTGCCGAAGGTGTTCGAATGACCGATTTTCATTCGGGAGGAACGGTTTGTTCTCCTTCACGGGCTGCATTATTAACCGGCCGAAATCCTTACCGAAGTGGATTTTTTTACATCCTGGGAAAAGATACATACCTGAAAAATGAGGAAATAACCATTGCTGAACTTTTAAAAAAAACAGGGTATGAAACCAGTTTTTTTGGGAAATGGCATCTCTCAACACTGGAAAAAGAGAAGAGAGATGAACCCGGGCCAGGTGATCAGGGATTTGATTACTGGATGGGTACCACAGTAAATGCATTTGATGGTCCCAAAAATCCTGGCAAATTTATTCTGAACGGAAAATCGATTGGTGTTACAGAAGGCTGGTATTGCGATATAATTGTTGATAAGGCGTGCAATTGGTTAGAAAATGTACGAAACAAAAAGAAACCATTTTTTATGTACATGTGTTCTCATGAACCTCATACGCCTATTCTGCCCCCGGAGAAATATAGCCAGATGTATGATACAGGGGAGGTTGATGAATTAGAAAAAAACATTAAATACGGCCAGGTTACCCGTCCGAAGAAAGATATTTCTTTAAATAAAAAAGAGTACTACGGTACAGTTAGCCAGTTGGATAATGCCTTTGGTCGTCTGTTAAACACACTCGAAGAATTGGACCTAAAAGAAAACACACTGGTTATTTTTACCAGCGATAATGGGCCAGAGACCCCCGTAACCATTGAAGAATCGTTGGGAAATTGGGATGATCCCATTCGGGATAAATGTTTTGGCACACCCGGAGATTTTCGTGGTATGAAAAGATTTCCTTATGAGGGAGGACATCGTGTGCCGGGGATTGTAAGGTTTCCAGGTATTATTCCTGCTGGAATTGAAAGTAATGTTCTGTTTAATGGAACCGATATTTTGCCAACCATTTGTAATCTTGTTGGGGAAGCTGTTCCATCTGATCGTCCCATCGACGGCATCGATGCCTTTGCAGCCTTTCTAAATAAAAAAGTAAAACGCGATGTTTCTTCTATCTGGTTTTATCCAAACCATGAAGATACGTATTTCAGAATGCCGCAAATGTCGATGCGAAAGGGGAATTATTCATTAATTGGCTGGTTACCCCCAAAAGCAGATTCAATCAGTTTACATTCGTGGATGGCCAACAATAATCCAGAAAAAGTTGAATTATACGATTTATCACTTGACCCTTCCCAAATAAACGATATTTCCATACAAAATCCTGAAATTGTTGCTTCCATGAAAAAGGAAATGATTTCTTTATGGCAGGAAATGAGGGATGAAGGACTGGCAGGAAAAAACAACAAAAAATAATTAGAAAATGAAGATGAGAAAATTACTTGTTTTTACATTGAAATTTGCGCTTGTAACGGGATTCTTTTTTAATGCTTCGGCACAACAAAACAAACCCTTAAAGTTAACGCTTGAGGACTTGTACCAAAACAATGTTTTTCGCCAGAAAGGAATTAATGAAATCAGATGGATGAAGGACAATAAAGGATATTCTGTTCTCGAAACAAATAAAGAAATCGGAGCAAAAGATATCGTAAGATATGATGCGAAAACAGGAAATAAGGAAGTTCTGGTTTCAGCCGAAAACTTAATCCCAACAGGAGAGAAGAGTCCATTGGTTGTGAGCAATTATGCCTGGACAGAAGACAATAATAAACTACTTATCTTCACAAATACCCGAAAAGTGTGGCGTTATCACACCCGCGGCGATTACTGGGTACTGAATTTAACAACCGGGAAATTAACCCAGATTGGCGCTTTAATGGAACCAGCCCGTTTGATGTTTGCCAAATTTTCACCCGATGGAAAAAAGGTAGGCTTTGTTTACAAAAACAACATTTATGTGCAATCGCTGGAAACAGGAGATGTCGAGCAGCTAACCTACGATGGAAATGACCAGATTATTAACGGAACTTTTGATTGGGTTTACGAGGAAGAGCTGAACTGTCGCGACGGATTTAGATGGAGCCCCGACAGCAAAAAAATATCATTCTGGCAAATGGATACCAAAGGAATGGGCACATTCTACCTGATAAACAACATTGACTCTATTTATCCGAAAATTATTTCACTTCCCTACCCCAAAGTTGGCACGGCCAATTCTTCAGCTAAAATTGGGTCTATAACACTTAACGATAAAGCTATTACCTGGATGGATATTCCCGGCGATCCTCGAAATAATTATTTGGCGCGCATGGATTGGGCAAATTCTTCTGATGAACTGATAATTCAACAATTAAACCGCCAGCAGAATACCAACAAAGTATTTTTTGCAAATGCTGCAACCGGAACATCTAAAGTAGTTTATACTGAAAAAGTGGAAACGTGGCTGGATATTCACGATGATCTTACCTGGCTCAACAAGGGTAAAGAGTTTACCTGGTTTAGCGATCAGACAGGGTGGCTGCACCTTAACCGGGTTTCCATAGAGGATGGAAAAATAACACCAATAACTTCGGGCGATTTTGAAGTGATACAGTTGTTAGGAATTGATCTTGACGATAAGTGGGCATATTACATTGCTTCACCGGATAATGCCACGCAACGTTATCTTTTCAGAAGCAGGATGGATGGAAAAGGAAAGCCGGAACGTTTGTCACCTGACAACCAAACCGGTCATCATTCTTATTCAATGTCACCCGATTGTAAATATGCCATTCATACTTTTTCAAATCATAATACGCCTACCCGTTATGAAGTAATTTCTCTACCTGATCATAAAGTTCTCCGTGTTTTGGAAGACAACAAAGAGTTAAACGATAAACTGGCTAAATATACCATTCCTGAAAAAGAATTTTTCAAAATTGAAACCGACGACGGATTGGAATTTGACGCCTGGATGATCAAGCCTGCTAATTTTAACCCGGAGAAAAAATATCCCCTTATATTTTACATTTATGGTGAACCTGCAGGTTCTACGGTTCAGGACAGATGGAGTAGTAATCTTTGGGACGAGTTACTGGCGCAGGAAGGGTATATCGTAATGAGTATTGATAATCGTGGGACGAACACGCCCCGTGGACGCGACTGGCGGAAATGTGTGTATAAAAAAATTGGTATTACTGCTCCTGAAGACCAGGCAGCATGTGCGCGTAAAATTATGGAATGGGATTTTGTGGATTCTGACCGGATTGGTATCTGGGGCTGGAGCGGCGGCGGCTCAAATACATTAAATTGTATGTTCAGGCACCCCGAAATTTATAAAACCGGAATTGCTATCGCGTTTATAAGCAATCAGCTACTGTACGATAACATATACCAGGAACGATACATGAATTTACCGGAAAACAACGCAGAAGGATATCGCGACGGGAGTCCGATTACGCACGCAAAAAACCTGGAAGGAAATTTACTATTGATTCACGGTTCAGGGGATGATAACTGCCACTACCAAAGTTGCGAGATGCTGGTAAATGAACTGATCAAACAGAATAAATATTTTTCGATGGTGGAATATCCAATGCGTACGCATAGTATTAATGAGCGGGAAAATACATCGCTTCACCTGCGAATGACTATGCTAAACTATTTTAAAAAGAATTTGCCAACAGGTACAAAATAAAACAGATAATACGTATTGTTCATGAGCACTAAACGGCTTTCGAGAAAACCTACACGAATAATAAAAGCTGGTGAGATAAAACAATATTATTCCATGAAACAGGCCATTGATGCAATGGAAAGGGCTTTTTCTTCATTGTCGTCTGGAGACAGCTTTGTGCCTTTACGGAATGTTTCCAGGCTACCTTCGAATGATTTGTTAATGCTTTTTAAACCTGCATTTGTTGAAACTGACAAACGGGTTGCTATAAAATTCTTAACACAACGAGAAAAAAGTTGTATAATGGGGATTCCTGTAATTCAGGGTGTAGTGTTTGTAATAGACTCAGAAACTGGAGAAATCTTGTCGATAATGGATGGCGAGTATATTACTGCACTGCGAACCGGTGCAGCCAGTGGTTTGGCCACCCGGTATTTTGCGGGAAAAGATGCTCAAACTTTGGCATTGTTTGGTTGCGGAGCGCAGGGAAAAACACAAATAGAAGCCGTTGCTTGCGAACGTAATATCAAAAAAGTTTTGGTTTTTGATAAAAACAGTAAACGGGCCGAACAGTTTATTAGTGAAATGGAGGAAAAGTTAAATCTGGAAATGATTTTTTGTAAAGATACTTCCATGTTGGCAGAAGCAGAAATAATCTGTACGGCGACCAATTCTACCAAACCTCTATTTCGGAGGAAAGAAGTGAAGAAAGGTACGCATATTAATGCAATAGGTTCTTTTCAGCCGCACATGCAGGAACTCGATCCTCTTTTAATAAAGGATGCAAAAGTATATGTCGATCAGGCAGAACCTTGTTTAAAGGAAAGTGGCGATTTTATAAAAGCAAAAGCAGAGGGTATAATTGACAATAATCCCATTGTTGGCGAGATTGGTGATTTTTATTTGAAAAAAATACCGGGAAGGGAATCGGATGATGAAATTACTCTCTTTAAAAGTGTAGGAGTTGCCATTCAGGATTATGCGGTTGCTGCTGATATTTATAAATTTTCCCTGGAAAAGGACTTTGGTCTCGAAATCAACCTTTTTGAATAATTAAACTGCTTGAGACAATGGAAAGATAATTATGGCGAAGTCTTTTGGCTTTTTTCTGAATCAATAAAACCTTTCCTTTTACAATTGTTAATATGTTATAGAAGAGAATAAAAACACACGATTATGAAAAAACTACCAGGCATATTTAACGACGTGATTGGCCCTGTGATGCGGGGGCCATCAAGTTCACACACCGCTGCATCGTGGCGGATCGCAAGAATTGCTTTGGATATTTTAAATGATCCACTGGAAAAAGCGCTTATCGAATTTGACCGCGATGGGGCCTGGGCTCCAAACTATAGAGAACAGGGAACAACAATGGGTATCGACGGCGGACTTCTGGGACTTGAAATAACCGATGAACGAATGAAGTTTGCCGAAAGATACGCCCGGGAAGAAGGTATAAACATTGAATATAAGATAAGCTCCTTTCCAACGGATCATGCAAATACGGTGCGACTTACGCTTTGGGGAACTTCACAAAAAAGAGTGCAGATCGTTGCGGTTTCCCTGGGGGGAGGATCTTTTGAAATAAGGTCTGTTGAAGGATTTCCTGTATTTTTGAATGGCGATTTGTTTGGAATTATCACATTTGCTTCCAATAATCCGCACTTTTCCAATAACTTAAAATCAATAACTCCGCCGGAAGTCGAGTTTTTAACGGAACAAAAAGAGGGTATAACTAAGGTCGAGTTTAAATCGTCGTATCCTTTTTCCACTGAATTTATAGCTCAACTGCAAAATCACCCGCATGTTGGTGAAATAGCCATCATCAATCCAATAATGCCTGTAGTTTCGGGTCGGCAAACCGAAATGCCATTTTCCACCCTTGAGTCATCAATTAATTATGCCGAAGAAAAAGGTTTGGATTTAGGGGATTTGGGTCTTGTTTACGAAAGATGTACCAGCGGGCTCACGGAGCAGGAGTTGGTTCATAAAATGGAGGAAATGATTCAAATCATTCATAAAAGTATCGATACCGGTTTAAACGGGACGGAGTATGCTGACCGGATTTTGCAGCAACAATCACACCTGGTTGGGAATGCAGTAAAAGACGGTAAAATTGCAGATTCTGTTATAACCCGGATAATTGCCAATGTATCGGCTCTTATGGAATCCAAAAGCGCCATGGAAGTGGTTGTTGCCGTGCCAACTGCCGGCTCCTGCGGAACTGTAGGAGGATCATTGCGGGCTGTTGCGGAAAATATTGGTTCTGCCAAAGAGGAATTGGTAAAGGCCTATTATGCTGCCGGTTTGGTAGGAGCTTACTTTGCGCAGGGGCCCGGGTTTTCAGCAGAAGAACACGGTTGCCAGGTAGAGTGTGGAGCTGCTTCTGGAATGGCTGCCGCTGCAATGGTGCAGTTAATGGGAGGTACTGCCCGGCAAGCTGTCGGGGCGGCCTCAATGGCTATCCAAAACATGATTGGATTAGTCTGCGATCCGGTGGCAGACAGAGTAGAAGTACCTTGTTTGGGAAAGAATATAAGTGCAGCTGTTAATGCATATTCGTCAGCAATTATGGCAGTTTCAGGATATAATCTGGTTATTCCTTTAAGCCAGGTTATCCAAACCGTTTCAAGGGTGAGCAAAACAATGCCCAGCTGTAACAAGTGTACCGGAAAGGGAGGTTTGGCGATTACGGAAACAGCTATTAATTTAAAAAATAAGCTAAAAGAACTGTCAATTACCGGGAGTCTAAAAAATGCTGATCTGTCAATTGATGTAAAAAGAGATTAAATGGCATTTTTTATCGTCGGCAGAAATATAATTGCAGAATGTAATTTCCTCCGGAAATGCCGGAAATAGAAATTCTGCAAAAAGTTTTTGTAGCTATTTATAATTTAAGGTTTAGTCTGTCATCGACGGAGGAAGTGCATTTTTCCCGGTTCCCCATTTTTTATTGGGCTCCGGACCCATTTTAAAAACAAGCTCACCACCATTTGTAATCTCTTCCTGTGTAATCCATGTGCGATTGAATGATTCTCCATTGAGTGTTGCTGATTGTATATATTTATTTGTTTCTGAATTATTTTCTGCTGTGATTGTAAAACTTTTACCATTGCCAACATCTAAAGTGGCTTTCCCAAACAAAGGACTCCCAACGGTGTAAACAGGCAGGCCGGGAGTTACTGCATAAAATCCCATCGAACTCAAAACATACCATGATGACAACGACCCCATGTCTTCGTTTCCACACAAACCTCCCGGGCCGCTTCTGTAAAGTTCTTCGCAAACCTGACGCACGCGCTGTTGTGTTTTCCAGGGTTGACTTGCGTAGTTGTATAAGTAAGCTACATGATGAGAAGGCTGGTTTCCGTGAACGTATTGCCCGATTGTTCCAACAACACCAACATATTTAGGCGGAGTAATAACCGGACTCATTTCAAAAAAAGTATCCAGTTTTTTTATAAAAGCTTTCTCATTGCCAAATAAATCAATCAAACCTTTTATATCGTGTTGAACAGACCAAATGTATTGCCAGGCATTTGATTCAGTATAATACCGGTTAGGACGCCGTCCGACCAAAAGCGGATCAAAATATTTGTAATAGGAATGTTTTCCCGCCTTAACAATTTCCTGTTCCTTCCCGTTTAATGCTTCCAGCCAGGTTCCGTCGGCATTTTTAGGACGCATAAACTGGCTTTCCGGATCCCATACATTGGTATAGTTCTTTGCTCTCCTCATAAACATTTCGTAATCTTCTTTCTTGCCCAGTTCTTTGGCAAGCTGCGCAATGCACCAATCGTCATAAGCAAGTTCAAGCGTATTAGGTACCGACTCGGTAACTTTGTCAACCGGAGTATAGCCCAATTCTTTATAATAATCCAAACCTGAACGGCCTGCGTGGCCTGGGACCGGATCTTGCGGGTTCTCCATTGCTTTTTTGCGCATTGCGGTGTAAAGCTTTTTTACGTCATAGTCGCGATACCCTTTTGTATAGGCATCTACAATTACGGGAATCAAATGGTCGCCAACCATCGATTCGCCAAAAACATTCAGAAAATGTTGAGCAGGTAACCACTGATAGTTTTCAACCTTGGCGACAATCGATTTTATAAAATCATTTACATGCTCAGGAGCCGTTAAAGTAAGCAGGGGATGTTGCGATCGATAGGTATCCCAACAGGAAAACGAACCGTAAAAATCAAATCCTTTGGCTTCATGAATTTTTCCGTCCGAACCAACATATTTTCCATCAACATCCTGTGAAATGTACTGTGCAAGAAATGAGTGGTACAACGAAGTATAAAAAATTTCTTTTTGATCATCGGTCGCTCCATCAATTTCAATTCTCGAAAGTTCTTTGTTCCATGTTTTTTCTGCGTTACCTTTTACCGCGTCAAAATTCCAGTCTGCTATTTCTGATTGCAGATTTTTTCTTGCACCTTCCACACTGGTGTATGAAATGCCAACTCTTATAAGAATCTGCTCGTTTTCTTCTGTTTTATAGCTAACAAATGCCCCAATTTTATCACCGTTTTCAGCGTTTTTGTATGGAAAAATGCTTCCGCCCGATTCAGGTGTAATATACGATGCATCAAAAGTTCCGTAGTAGCGAAAAGGTTTGCTAAATTCTGCCACAAAATAAACTTTGCCTAGCCCGGAGCTTCTTTCACCTTCAATACGATTATTATCTGCGATTTTAAATTTTGAGATTTCGCCCGAACTCATATCTCCAATCTGGTGGCCTAAATCAAGAATAATTTTGGCATTGTCCGCCTTGGGAAAAGTATATCTGTGAAAACCGGTGCGTTGGGTTGTTGTTAGTTCTGCTTTTATTTTGTAATCTTCCAAAAATACTGAGTAATATCCGGGAGAGGCGGTTTCATTGTCATGACTATATCTTGAACGATAACCGGAATCCGGATTTTCTTTTGTTCCGGGAGTAATTTGCAGTTTATCTCCTACAACAGGCATCAGTAAAATATCACCACCGTTTACCATGCCAACTCCACTCCAGTGGGTGTGGCTAAATCCCATGATTGAGTTATCAGAATAAACATAGCCGGCACAGTAAGTCCATCCTTTTGTATCAGTATCCGGGCTTAAATGAACCATGGCATAGGGGAGAGATGCTCCCGGAAACGTATGTCCGAAAAAATCTGTTCCAAGAAATGGATTTACATAATCAGAAGGTTTTTTCTCTTTGTTCACCGGGCCTGAGTTTGCACAAACAGCGTAAAGCGAAAAAAACAGTGTAAGTAATAATATGCGTAGCTGCATGATGTTGAGTTTTAGTTATTGTTTACAGAATGTAATAAAAAGAATCTTAACCTTTTTTGCGAAATTATATTTTAATTTTTTATTGATGGGTTAAAAGATAATGTAATTTGATTAATATAAACGAAGTTTTTGTCTTTTAATAAAACTTATTTTGTTGGAGTAAAGCTCTGCGCAAAGTTTATAGTAATTTTCTTTTTCAAAAAAATTTTATGAAAATATTAAATCGATTTAGCAAATATTTGGGATTTATATCAGTTGTCTCGATTTTATTTACCTCTTGTGATGATGTCAAAAAAGAAGAAACCTATCGCATAGAAAACATGAATTCCGGCTGGACGATGCAGTCTGACGAAATGCTTGGCGGTGTTGAAGATGAAATCATTTCAGAAAGTGGTTTTGACGACAGTTCCTGGCACAAAGCCAATGTTCCCGGAACTGTTTTGGGAAGTATGGCATCAAATGGTGTAATTGAGGATCCATATTTTGGAATTAACATGCAAAAAGTAGATCCTGAACAGTTTAAAGTTCCGTGGTGGTTTCGTACATCGTTCCAGATAGAATCAGAAGATATAGGTAAAATAATCAGTTTGCGGTTTAACGGAATTAACTACCGTGCTGATTTATGGATAAACGGAAAAAAAGTGGTGGGAAAGGACAAATTTGCCGGAACTTATCGCATGTTTAGTTTTGATATCAGCGATTTTGTACAGAAGGGTGAAAATACAATGGCGCTTAAAATGTGGCAACATGCCGACGGAGAGTATTCCATCGGATTTGTTGACTGGAACCCTTTACCCCGCGACCGGAATTTGGGCATTTTCAGAGAGGTTTTTCTGGAAGTGAATGAAGGAGTAAAAATCAGGAGTCCGTTTGTCTATTCGAAAGTAAACAAAGAAACACTTAAAGATGCTGATTTATATGTTCAAACGGAACTGGTAAACAGTTCTGAAAAATCGATAACCGGAACGCTGCGTGTTAATTATGAGTTGGGTGTAGTGGAAAAAGAAATTACCCTGGAACCTGGTAAAAACGTTAATGTCAAATTTGAGCCGCAGGAATTCAGCCAACTTGCTGTAAAAGATGTAAATCTTTGGTGGCCAAATGGTATGGGGGCTCCAAATTTATACCCGTTGACTGTGGAGTTTATATCAGACAATAAGATAATTGACAAGGTTGAAAAAAAATATGGGATAAGGGAAATCAACAGTTATCTGAACAAAGATAAAAACAGGGCCTTTGAAGTAAACGGAAGGTTTGTCCTTATTAAAGGTGGCGGATGGACGGATGACGTATTGCTGCAGGATACACCCAAATCGGTAGAAGCCCAGCTGAGATATGTTCGGCACATGAACATGAACAGTATCCGTTGTGAAGGTTTTTGGGGAAAGGATGAGACATTATATAACCTCTGTGATGAGTACGGTATTTTGGTAATGATAGGTTGGAATTGCCATTGGGAGTGGGAGGAGTATTTGTTAAAACCAACTCATGAAAAATATGGTGGTGCAACCAATGACGAAGATATCAATCTGATGGAAGCCAGTTGGAAAGACCAAATGTTGTGGCTGCGAAACCACCCAAGTATATATGTATGGATGCTCGGGAGCGATAAACTTCCTGCACCAAAACTGGAGCGAAAATACATCGAATTGTTTAAGGAATACGATCCTTCCAGGACATATGTAACTTCTGCCGGTGGAGCAGGAACTGAAGATAATAAGATAGTTGCAGAGGTTCCCCTTGTTAGCGATATAAGCGGACCAACCGGGATGAAAATGCTGGGGCCTTACGCATATACTCCACCGGTATACTGGTTTACCGACTCGATGCTCGGAGGTGGTTATGGTTTTAATACCGAAACCTGTCCCGGGCCAAGTATTCCACCTCTGGCTTCATTAAAAAAGATGCTGCCGGAAGAAAGCCTTTGGCCAATCGATAAAAAATACTGGGAGTATCATACCGGTAGAAACCAGTTCAAAACACTTGACAGGTTTCGCAAGGCGATGGACGAGCGGTACGGAAAATCAAACAGTGTTGAAGAATTTGCTTTTAAATGTCAGTTAAGCAACTATGAGCTGATGCGCCCGATGTTTGAAGCATTTGTGGCGCACAAACCCAAAAGCACAGGTCTTGTCCAGTGGATGCTAAACTCTGCCTGGCCCGAATTGTACTGGCAGCTTTATGATACTTACCTGCAACCCAATGGTTCTTTTTACGGGGTGCGTAAAGCTTGTAATCCAATCCACGCAATTTATCGCTATGGATTTGATGATATTTATATTGCCAACGAAGATTTAAATGATGCAAATAATCTGACCGTCAAAATCAAGGTGTTTGATATTGAATCAAAAGAAATTTTTAGCGACGAATGGAAAGGAAGTGTAAAAACAAACATCTCAAAGTTTATTTACAAATTACCTGAAATAGAGAATCGAACTCCGGTGTATTTTCTTGACTTGAGAGTGTTTGATGAAAACAATATTGAAGTGGACAACAGCATTTACTGGCTTTCTTTTAAAAAGGATGAACTGGATTATGAAGCGGCAAAAAAATTAGAGTGGCCATTTTTTACTCCTCCTAAAGCTTATGCCGATTATACGAGTCTGAACCAGCTTCCTAATGTTGAGTTGGATTATGAATACACCTTCCTGAAGGATAATCAGTTTGGGATGGTAAATTTAAAAGTAAAAAATCCGTCGGATGCGATTGCCTTTTTTGTATTCTTCGACGTAACTGACCCGGAAACCAACAAACCTGTTTTACCCGTTTACTGGGACGATAATTATATTACATTATTACCCGGAGAAGAGCGCGAATACCAGGCAAAGTATTTCCTTTCTGATGCAAGCGATAATAAGCCTGAACTAAAAGTAAAAGCATGGAATGTGGATGCAATAGTTTTAAAGTAGATCGTTTGATTTTGCCGAAAAGAAAATGGTCCAAAAAAGTCAGCGCCATTTTTTGCAACGAATTGCAATTGTGTCGTTACTGAACTGCGTAGATATTAAGAATATGATTTTAACTGTCTTGTTATGAAGAAAAAAAATCTATTGGTCGTTCTGATAATGTTGGTGTTTTTTGTCATTTCATTTCTTACCAATATTTTAGGCGCGCTAAATCAAAAAGTGTCTGTGAGCTTTACGCTTACTGAAACGCTTGCCGGACTGCTGCCTTTTGCTTTTTTTATTGCCTATGGCGTAATGTCAATTCCCTTTGGTTTTTTTGTGGAAAAATATGGCGAAAAAAGAATAATGATTCTGGCCTTTATAATGGCCTTTGCAGCTTCGTTGGTGTTTGCTGTTTTTCCTGTTTTTGATGTGTTTATCGTTTCTTTATTCACTATCGGAGCCGGAATGGCTGCTTTGCAGGTCGTAATAAATCCGCTGTTGCGTGTCTCGGGAGGTGAAGCTAATTACGCCTTTTATTCCGTAATGGGGCAGTTGGTTTTCGGACTGGCTTCTTTTATCAGCCCGCAAATGTATTCCTATTTCGTTGTGAATATCGATGAGAAAAATTTGAATAAACCACTGATTGATTTGATGTCGCAACTTGTTCCGGAAAACATGTCCTGGGTTTCTGTTTACTGGGCTTTCGCAGCTATTGCCATTTTGATGGGGGTAATCATATTTTTTGTAAAATTTCCAAAAGTAGAATTACAGGAAGACGAAAAAGTTGGTTCAAAGGATAGTTTTCTGGAACTCATTAAAAACAAGTATGTAATTCTTTACTTTCTTGGTATATTTATGTACGTAGGCTCCGAACAGGGAATTTCATACTGGTTGTCGAAATTTTTGAATATATACCATAATATCGATCCTGATCTTGCAGGTGCCGATGCTGTCTCTTACTTCTGGGGACTAATGACAGTGGGCGGAATTTTAGGTTTGGTTCTCATGAAATTGTTCGACAGTAAACAAATTTTGCGCTGGTTTACCATTTTGGCTATTATTTGTTTGGCAGCAGGATTGTTTGGCAGTGTTAATATTGCCTTGTGGGCTCTGCCTGTTTCCGGATTTTTTCTCTCAGTAATGTATCCGACAATTGTTTCGCTGGGATTAAATTCTGTAGCTAAACATCATGGCTCATTTGCAGGTATCTTAATGACCGGAATTGCCGGAGGTGCTATTGTTCAGATTGTGATAGGTGCTATCAGCGACTTTTCTTCACTGCGTGTAGGAATGATGTTGATATTTTTAACACTGGGTTATATTTTAAGCATTAGTTTCTGGGCCAAACCACTCGTAAATAATAAAACCGTAAGCCTGAAAGAATTATTTGCCCGGAAAGCTTAGTGCTGAAGTCGTTTAGTAATTGTTTTTAAGTTCATTACGTATTAAGAAAAATCAAAACCGATTTATAAAAATTTAGCTAAACCAAAAAATTATGATTAAAAGTGAAAGATTTCCTAAGTGGATGCATATTGTTTTTCCGGCAATTGCGATGATGCTGGGGTGGGGATTACGCGGTCACATAGGTGGTGGTCCGTTTGGCGCGATGATACCCGGTGCAATGGTTGCTTTAAGTATCGGAATGCTTCTGGAATTACCGGCATGGTCGATTTCAATTCTGGTAGTTTTTGGTGTGTTTGGAATTGGAATGGGAGGCGAAATGACCTACGGACAAACACTGGGAATTCTCAGAGACCCGGAAACAATCTGGTGGGGTGCAACAGGAACTACTTTAAAAGGTGCGATGTGGGGTTTGCTCGGAGGTGCTGTCCTGTCACTGGGATTTCTATTTCATAAAACATCTAAAAAAGTATTTATTACAGCTTCTCTTTTGATAATTTTAGGAATGTTCATCGGGTTTAAAACCATTAACGACTCAATGTTGATTTATTTCTCCGACCCTGAAAATCCACGTGCTGAATCATGGGCAGGGCTTCTTTTAGCAGCGATATTACTTTTGGTTTATCTGCGAATAAAAATTTCTTCTCCGGATTTTAAATTGGTTATACGTTTTGCGCTATTTGGAATGATTGGCGGAGCTTTGGGATTTGGTTTAGGTTCTTTTTGGCTTGTATTAGGGGTTTATTTACCCGATGCAATTTTTTCCAGTTGGTGGAAAGCCATGGAATTTTCTTTCGGATTTTTATTGGGTGCTTTTCTTGGCTATGCTTCCTGGCTTAGTCGTAAAGAATTCCTTGTTCAACAAATAAAAGAGATAAAAGAAATTACGCCTGTTAAATTTACGGTTTGGAAAGAAATGACCGTTGTCTTAATCACCGGACTACTTATTTACTGGTTAATTCCAAATGTGATGGAGTGGTTTGCCAACACCGTCATTGTAAATAATATGGCCGGTGGAAATATAAAAGAAGAAATTGCACGCTTGCTTGTTAATTACGCTTTCGTCGGGCTGTTGTTCATTATCGTATTAATCCGTTTCCCCAAAGCAGCCTGGCAAATTGGGATAACGTTAACATTTTGCCATACTGCTATCGATTTATTTCGTGATTTTTACAATGATATAAATTTTTGGTCTCCCTTTACCCTTCATTTTTTTTGGGTATTTCTAACAACTGCAATCGTAGCATGGGGAGTTGCCAGCTTTAGTAATAAAGCTAATAGTGTCAGAAAACTATTTTTGCTTTTAATTTGGTCTTGCATCTTAATTTCAGTGTTGCGAATGTTTGTCCATCCTGAAAATTTTAACGTAAAAGAACTTACTTTCTGTCAAATAATTTGCGGAAGATTTGTTGTTGACTTATTTTTTGTTGTTTCTGCTGCTTTTCTGACCTGGTTTTTATTCGCAAAAATAAAGCCTAAAGCGGAATTGATGTAATATTTAATCTGAAGATTTCTTTTTACATTGGTTGTAAACCATATGTTTTTACAAAATACAATTTTAAAATTATTCAGTCTTAAAACGAGATTTGCTCATGTTTTGTAAATGAAAATTGAGTAGGTCTGCTTTATATAGTTTTCGAAAATGAAGGAATACATATATTTTAAAGTAAGGTTATTTAAGCTATTTCTGGTTTTTGGAGTGGTATTGTTGCAAAGTTGTTTACAAAAAGAAAAACAACCGGTAGACTATGTGAATACTTTATTGGGAACTTCTTCTTCCCGCTGGATGCTCTATCCCGGACCAAGCATGCCTTTTGGTATGGTGAAACTGAGTCCCGATAATACCGATGAAACACATTATCAGTTAGGAGCTGGCTACGAATATAAAATAAACAGCATTTCCGGCTTTGGGCATGTACATTCATGGATGATGGGAAGTTTTACTACCATGCCTACCACCGGAGAATTAAAAATAGCTCCCGGGACTTCAGAAGATCCGGATGCCGGATATCGTTCTCGTATTAACAATGATAACACTATTGCTACAGCGGGTTATTATTCGGCGATCCTGGAAGATTATAATATTCTTGCTGAACTTACGGCAACTACCCGTGCAGGATTTCAGCGTTATACATTCCCAAAAGGAGAAAACGGCCGGGTGCTTTTCGATTTGAAAGTGGCAGAAGAGGAACCTTCAAAAAATATAAAAGCTGAAATCAGCAAAATAAGTGATACTGAAATTGAAGGATATGTGCAGCGCGAAGCCGGCGATTGGAATGAATATACCTTACATTTCGCTGCTCGTTTTAACCGTCCTTTTAAATCGATGGGTGGCTGGACCGGAACAAATATTCTTGAAAATACGGAGGATATTAAAATTTCAGAAGACTTGGATATGGGGGCCTTTCTTGAATTCAATTTAGGAGATGATCAGGTTGTGTTGTTAAAAACAGCCATTTCATATGTAAGTACAGAACAAGCCTGGTTGAACCTGAATACCGAAATGGATCCTTTTGGCTGGGATTTTGATAAAGCACGTGATAATGCAAGGAATGTTTGGAATACCTTGCTGAAAAAGATAAAAGTTAAAGGCGGTTCTGAAACGGATAAACTTAAATTTTACACCAATTTGTACCGTGCGTATTGTTCGCGTTCCATTTTTAGTGATGTGAACGGAAAATACGTGGATATGTGTGAAAAGGTGCAGCAGGCACCCAATCCGGATAGTCCGATTTATGGTTGCGATGCATTTTGGGGCTCGGCATGGAATTTAAATCAATTGTGGAGTTTGTTAACACCCGATTACACAGAACAATGGGTGAACTCGTTGCTGGAATTATACGACGACGGTGGCTGGCTGGCAGATGCTCCCGGCGGACTTGAATATTCAAGCATTATGGTTGCGGCACATCAGGTGCCTTTTATTGTAATGGCATGGCAAAAAGGAATTCGTGGTTTTGATGCAGAAAAAGCCTACAAAGCGATGAAGGAAATTCAAATGATTCCCGGAAAGCCACACGAGTGTGGCGGATATGTCGGGAACCGAAATTTAAAAACTTATATGGATATTGGTTTTGTTCCTGCCAATGAAGGTCCTGTTTCAAATACCCTGGAGTATGCTTACGACGACTGGTGTGTGGCACAAATGGCAAAAGCTTTGGGCAAAACTGAAGACTATAATTATTTTATGAGACGCGCTCAATATTATCGGAATGTTTATGATCCTTCAACAGGATACATGCGGGCTAAATATGCCGGTGGCCCCTGGACCGAAGACTTTTCAGTAAGTACCGGTGCCGGAGGTCAGGGACAGAATTTTGGTTATGGTTCTAAAAATTATGTGGAAGCAAATGCCTGGCAGTTTAGCTGGTATGTACCGCAGGATGTTTCGGCTTTAATTGAGTTGATGGGAGTGGATGAGTTTAATGATAGACTTGAGCACGGATTTAAAAATTCCTATCCTCATTTCACCAGCGAATATGTAAATATTGGAAACCAACCGAATATGGAAGCTCCCTGGTTGTTTAATTATTCACGCAAGCCCTGGTTAACGCAATTCTGGGTAAGAGAAGTACTGGATAATTATTTTGGCACTGGTCCCATTGATGGTTACCACGGCGACGAAGATCAGGGCCAAATGGGCGCATTTTATGTAATGAGTGCTATGGGATTGTTCGAAATGGATGGTGGTTCTTCTGTTGATCCGGTATATGAAATTTCAAGTCCTGTTTTTGAAAAGATTACCATTCAACTTGACCAGAATTATTATAAAGGAAAAGAATTTGTAATTGAAGCAAAGAATATTTCTACTGAAAATAAATACATTCAATCGGCCAAATTAAACGGAAAAGAATTGACCAATTTCTGGTTCCGTCACGAGGAACTGGCAAAAGGAGGCAAGCTGGAGCTGGTTATGGGGCCTGAGCCTAACAAAGAGTGGGCTGTGAACAGTGAATATCCTTTAAAAGAAGATGTGCCGGTAATTGTAACTACTCCTTACGTTAGCAATTTAGAGAAGGTATTTAAGACAGAATGTACAGTAAATATGGTTTGTGATACCAAAGGCGCTGAAATCCGCTATACGGTGGATGACTCTGAGCCAACCAGGAATTCTTCACTCTATACAGATGGTTTGGTGGTGAATAAAAACACTTCTGTTAAAATGAAGGCATTTAAAGGAGATGAAGCCAGTCTCACCGCTACGGCTGTTTTTAAAAAAATGGGCGAGATAAAAAGGGTGAGCATGAATGAAGTAAAACCCGGTATTTCATATAAATATACGCAGGGAATTTACCGAATGGTTAACGATTTTCTGGACGTGACTCCCCTAAAAACCGGAGTTGTTCCAACCTTTACAATGGAGCCAAGGGAAAAGGAACAATTCTTTTCGTTTGATTTTGAAGGCTACATCAATATAAAACAGGCGGGTGAATATACTTTCTATCTGGCTACAAACGACGGTGGAAGAATGTATATCGACGACAATATGATTATTAATAACGATGGTTTGCATCCGGTTGTGGAAGTAGGGAAAAAGGTTGAGCTAAAAACCGGACTTCATCCCATTTCAGTCAAATATTTTCAGGAAGGTGGTTTGAATGGATTAAAAGTTTCGTGGGAAGGCCCGGGTATTGAGAAACAGGAAATCCCGCCGAAAGTATTATTTCATATGAAGTAACAGACAAAGGTTGTGGATAAAAATAAAGAAGGGTATATGTAAATTAGAATTTTTATGAAGACTATTTCGCGGTTGTTTTTTTCCTGGCAGATGCAGGTTCTGGTTCTTTTGTTAATGCAAATTTCTACTTATGCATCATACATAGATAAGAGCAGTATGAAAGATGCTGTTATTGTGGTTAGAAATAAAAATAATAAGGCTGAAATTGTGGCTGCGCAGGTTTTAAACGAAGAGGTTGAAAAACGTACCGGATTAAAATGGATAATAGATACAAAGCAGAGAAGTTATAAAAATGCTATTTTTTTGTCGTCCGGTAATCGTTTTAAATCTAATGGTCTTAACCCGGAAGGATACAATCTAAAAATAAACAAGGAAGACGGTGGTTATCGTATTTCTGTTTCTGCTATGGATGCCCGGGGTGTGTTATTTGGAGTGGGCAAATTTCTTCGAATGATGGATTGGAGTATAGGAGAAGTTCAATTGCCTGAACAAATGGATTATACTACATCTCCACAGTACCCGATTCGTGGCCATCAGATTGGCTACCGGGCAACTGCTAATTCATACGATGCCTGGACGCCTGAAATTTACGAACAGTATATTCGTGATTTGGCAATGTTTGGAACCAATAGCATTGAAAATATTCCTTTACATGCAGGTGGTGAATCGTTGATGAAAGTTACACCTGAGAAAATGAATATTATCATCAGTCAGATTTGTGATAAGTATGATTTGGATTATTGGATATGGGTACCTGCCGGATTTGATTTGGCTGATACTGAAAAAAGAACGGAAGCTATTTTAAAACAAAAAAAGCTGTTCGACGAAACTCCCCGGCTGGATGGTGTCTTTCTTCCCGGCGGAGATCCCGGAAGTAATCACCCGAAATTGATAATGCCTTATTTGACCGAGCTTTACAAGTACCTGATAGTAAAACATCCAAAAGCCAAATTATGGCTTTCGCTTCAGGATTTTGACCAGGAAAAAATTGATTATGTATTTGAATATATAGATACGAATATGCCGGAATGGTTAGGTGGTTTGGTTCTTGGTCCGGCTACTCCTCCAATTGCTGAAATGAGAAAAAGGCTACCGGCAAAATATAGATTGCGTGACTATCCTGATATTACACATTCATGCCGCAGCCAGTATGATGTGGGGTGGTGGGATTCTGCTTTGGCCCGTACATTGGGTAGAGAGTGTCCAAATCCACAACCGCTTTATTATTCAACAATTCACAATTGGTCGGCTCCTTATACCGATGGATTTATTTCGTATTCGGACGGAATGCACGACGATTTAAATAAAGTATTATGGAGTGCCAAAGCCTGGAATCAAAAAGCAGATATTCGGGGAATTTTAAAAGATTATGGCCGCTACTTTTTCCGGGCCGATTTGGCTGAATCTGTGGCTGACGGAATTTTTGCCCTTGAAGATAATTGGGTTGGACCACTTGCTCAAAAAGGTTCAGTTGAAACCACGCTTCGTTTTTGGGAATCTTTGAACCAAATGGCGCCTGAATTAGAAGCTAATTGGCGTTGGCAGCTGTTTATGTTGAGAGCCAGGTATGATGCCTATATCCGAAACCGGGTGATTTATGAACGTGGATTGGAGGAGCAGGTGAACCAGGTGCTTGGCAAAGCATCAGAAACAAGCGCTGACGAAGCGATGAAGAAATCGGAAGAAATTCTGAATCTTGCCATAACTGAGCCGGCAGCTTCTGATTTAAAAGCAGAAATCGAAAAATCAGCACAATTTCTTTATGATTCCATGGGATACCAAACCAGTGTAAAAAAATATCACGCGATTGGCTTGAATCGCGGTGCCATCATTGACTACCTCGACTTGCCAATGAATAACCGCCTTTGGTTGGTGGACGAGTTTGCCCGGATTTCAAAATTACCTTCCGAGGAAGAAAAAATTGAACGATTAGAAATGATTCGCAACTGGGAGAATCCCGGAGAGGGTAGTTTTTACGATGATTTGGGAACCTTGGATCGTTCTAATCATGTGGTAAGAGGAGAGGGGCTTGATACTGATCCATTAATGGAACGAAACCCAAATCCGGGCTACTGGTATTGGGATGAAGGATTTAATCGTTTGCGGCTCTCGTGGCTGGTAAGTATGGATAAGCCGATCGCAGCAGTGTATGATAATATTGATTCATCTGCTGAATATGATGTGTGGGTTACCGGCTATCGAGTTGCGCAAATTCAGGTGAATGGAACCTGGGTGGATCCCTTTGTTTTTAGCGATAAAAAAGGTGCTGTGGTGAAATATCACGTACCTGCAGAGGCAGTAAGGAGCGGTAAAATTACTTTGAATTGGGGGGACCCTGAGCTAACAGAGCTTTGGTTGATTAAGAAGTAAGTTTAATATTATAAAAATACTATTCAGATTTATTTAAGTGCAAAGAACCGTATCTTTAGATTTCTAAAAACAACAACACTAATTATTTGCAACGATGAATTCTAAGATTATCATTTCAACCCTTTTTGTTGTGCTTTTAATTGGCTGCAGCAGATCGGTAAAAACGGTAAAAATTTTACAGGTTCCCGGAAAAGAAGAGTATTGCAAAATAGACAAAGCAGGTGTTACTGTTTTGCCCAGCGGGCGTTATGTTACTCCGGCTGGTGACGTGATTCCCATTACCAACGATCCGTATGGAATGGCCATCTCTCCCGATGGTAAAAAGGCGGTTACTTTGCACGACGGTGTAATTACAATTATAAACCTGGCAGACTTGTCTTCTCAACGAATTCCGAGTTACGACCAAAAAGTCCCTTCTCCACTTACCCGCGGCTCATTTTTGGGCGTGGCTTTTTCTCCCGATTCAAAGCATGTTTATTTGAGTGGAGGAGATAAGGGCGATGTGGTAATTTACGACATTGAAAAGTATAAAAAGGTTGGCGCCGTTTCTTTGAATGGTAAAATAAACGGGGAAGATTATCAGGATAGTTTTACTTCGGATTTAATGCTGAATCCGGATAACAATGAATTACTCGTTCTTGATCGCGGAAACTTTCGATTGGTTCGAATCGATTTAAATACAAAAAAAGTCACAGCTTCGGTTAAAGTTGGACGGCAACCTTTTGGCGTGGCAATTAGCCCCGATAAAAAGCAGGCATTTGTGGCCAATGTTGGCGTTTATTCTTATCCATTGGTCGAAGGTGTGACACCCGAAACCTATGAAGCTTCGCGGATTTCTCATCATCCGTACGGTGAAAATACGCATGAATCAAGGGAAGGAACAATTGTGGAAGGAAAAGTGATTCCAGGCTTGGGCAGCCCCAATCATCCCGATGCCATGAGTGTGTTTACAATCGATTTGGAAAAAAACGAAGTAATTAACAAATTCAAAACAGGTTATTTAATTGGTGAAACAGTTGAGGATGCGGAGGTTGTCGGAGGAGCAAGCCCGAATTCAATTGCCGTTGGAAAACAGTATGCATATGTAACCAATGCCACAAATGATAATATTGCCATTATAGACCATACAACACAGGAAATGGTGGGCCGCATTCCAATACAGGTGGACGAACGAATCGATAAAATTCGAGGCCTTATTCCTTTTGGAATTACGATGAGCAAAGATGAAAAAACGTTGTACGTAGCGCTTCTCGGATTTAACGCTGTGGCTGTTATCGATATTCCCACAAAAACCACAAAAGGATTGATTCCTTCCGGTTGGGGGCCAACACGTGTTGAGTTATCTGATGATGAGAAAGAATTGTACATTATTACTTGCCGGGGTTGGGGAGCAGGGCCAAACGGAGGAGATGGTTTTGTCCCACCAATTCAAGGTGCATCAGTTAGTTCTATTCAGTTGGGGAGTTTTCAGAAAGTAAAAGTTCCCGATGCGGAAGAATTGGCAAAATATACAAAACAATGTATTGATAATACTTTTATTGAAACTACTGTGGAGGACGACGGGAAAAACCCGCTTCCTGCGTTGCCGGGATTACGCCAAAGTCCGATTAAACACATCGTTTATATTACAAAGGAAAACAGGACATATGACGAGGTTTTTGGCCAGTTAAAAGGAGGACGGGGCGATAGTACACTTGCTCGCTATGGTATCAATAATACCTATACGTTACCTGATTCGATGAAACCAATGTTTCCGAACTTAAGAATTGCACCTAACCACATAAAAGCTGCCAGACAATTTTCATACTCCGATAATTATTATTGCGACAGTGATGCTTCGGTACATGGCCATCACTGGCTGGTAGGGGTAATCCCAAATGAATGGGTGGAAGCAAATGCAGCAACAAGCAAAGAAGCAATGCCTTTTTCGAAAGCGGAAGGCCGTCGGTTTCCAAAAACCATTGGGAGTGTTGACCCGGAAGATTATGCTGAAATTGGTGGAATATGGGAAGCTATGGAACGGCAGGGTGTTGAGTTTTACAACTTTGGTCAGGCCAACGAAAGCGGTCATGAACGTGAAGAGTGGTATGACGTTAATACAGGGGCAGCACACGGAGTAATGATTCCAATGCAAAAGGCATTGTTTTACCGGACCAGCCACGATTATCCGGGCTATAATATGAATATTCCGGATCAGTACCGGATGGATCAGTTTGAAAAAGAATTTACAAGACTTTGGATTGACAGCAACGATGAAATGCCGCCACTGGTTACGGTTATGATTCCGAATGATCACGGTACCGGACCTGATCCTGAACAGGGGTATCCTTACCGCCAGTCGTATATGGTAGATAACGATCTGGCTGTTGGCCGCATCTTGCACTTTCTTTCAAGAACTGAATACTGGAAAGATATGCTGGTTATTATCACCGAAGATGATCCACAAGGTGGAGTTGATCATGTTGACGCACACCGTTCAGTTTTGATGATGGCTGGCCCATATGTGAAAAAAGGTTATGTGTCACATACCCATGCTAATTTTGGGGCAATACTGAAAACCATATATAACATTCTGAATGTGCCTTATGTCAATCATTTTGATTTGACAGCATCTTTGTTGCAGGACTTTTTTACGGACGAACCTGACTTTACTCCATATACCCTGGAACGTCATGATGAACGGATGTACGATGCTGAGCTTTCGATGAAAAAATACCACAGGACCATTGATTGGCGAAAAATAGAACAAGGGCCGGATATGGATGATGTGGAGGATGCACGGGAAGATTTTATGAAAAATAATGCTGAGAAATGATTTTTTTGCCACGAATTATGAATTTTACTAAACTAACTAACCTGGTTTTAATTTGTATCTTCTTTTTTAGTTGTGGTACTGCAAAGTTGAAGCAGAATGATTATACTGTTTTAGTTGATCCAATGATTGGAACCGGAGGCCACGGACATACTTTTCCGGGAGCAACGCTTCCTTTTGGAATGGTGCAGGTGAGCCCCGATACACGGAGGGAAGATTGGGACGGATCCTCGGGGTATCATTATTCCGATAAAACCATTATGGGATTCAGCCAGACACACCTTAGCGGAACAGGAGCTCCGGAATATTGTGATGTGCTTTTTATGCCAACGGTTGGTGAAGTGCAAATTCTTCCCGGAGACGAAAATGATTCAAAAACGGGATATCGTTCTGCTTTTAGTCATAAGAATGAAAAAGCTTCCCCTGGTTATTACAGTGTTTTGCTCGATGATTATAATGTACTGGCAGAAATGACTTCGACAACGCGATCAAGTATGCAGCGTTATACCTTTCCGCAATCAAACAGCGCAAACATTATCATCGATTTAAAAAACCGCGACCATGTGCTCACATCCAATATCGAAATCATCAGCGATACCGAAATTCAGGGTTTACGTAAATCCCGCCGTTGGGCAACTGAGCAGTTCGTCTATTTTTATGCAAAATTTTCAAAGCCGTTTCGTACGTATGGTATTGCATTAAACGATACTATTGTTGATGGAATTAAAAAATCTAATGGTCAGAACATCAGGGCTTTTGTACAATTTGATACAAAAAAGGATGAGCAAATTCTGGTAAAAGTTGGTATTTCAGCTGTGGATATTGAAGGTGCCAAAAAGAATTTGGAAGCTGAAAATCCGGGCTGGGATTTTGAAAAAGTAGTTGACAAGGCAAAAGAGGAGTGGAATACTTTTTTATCGAAGATTGAAGTAGAAGGTGGGACTGAAAAAGAACGCAGGATTTTTTACAGTGGTTTGTATCATACGGCCATTGCCCCCAATATTTTTATGGATGTTGACCGCAGATATCGCGGTGTGGATCATCAAATTCATAAAGCCGAAGGATTCGACAATTACACGGTTTTTTCACTTTGGGATACCTTTCGTGCCAATATGCCATTATACACGATTATTGATCCTGCACGCTACAATGAATGGATTAAAACATTTCTCGAAATGTATCGTATTGGTGGCAGGCTGCCTCAATGGGAGTTAGCCGGAAATTATACAGGTGTGATGATTGGTTATCATACACATTCAGTCATTTTGGATGGTTACAAAAAAGGAATCCGCGATTTCGATGCTGAACTGGCTTTGGAAGCTATGAAAAAGCGGGTGGAAAGCATTCCTTATTTTAATGATTTGGGATTTATTCCGGCAGATAAAGTAGGAGGTTCTGTTTCCATGACAATGGAGTATGCATACAACGAGTGGGCCGTGGCGCATATGGCAAAATCGCTGAATAAAGAGGACGATTTTCAGGATTACATTTACCGATCTCAGTTTTATAGAAATCTGTTTGATTCTTCCACTGGTTTTATGCGACCAAAAAATTCAGATGGATCATGGATAACGCCTTTTGATCCGGCAGAAGGAAGCGAACATTTTGTAGAGGGAAATTCTTACCAATATAGTTTATTTGCCCCTCAGGATATAAACGGCTTAATTGATTTGATTGGCGGAGATGAAAAGTTTATTGCCTGGATGGACACACTCTTTACCAAAGAATCTATTCACGACGAAGGTGCAATTGATGCAACCGGTCTGATTGGCCAGTATGCTCATGGAAACGAACCAAGTCACCACATGGCATATTTGTATAATTACGCCGGTGCTCCCTGGAAAACACAATCGATGGTTCGGCGGATTCTGGATACCATGTACGATGACAAACCCAACGGATTGAGTGGAAATGAGGACTGTGGTCAGATGTCGGCATGGTATATATTAAGTGCGATGGGATTTTACCAGGTTTGTCCGGGAACACCAGATTATGTGATAGGAAGCCCTGTTTTTGATAAAGTAACCATTCATCTCGAAAATGGAAAGGACTTTATAATACTGGCAAAAAATATTTCTGCCGAAAACAAGTATGTTCAAGCTGTGTCCCTGGATGGAAATCCTTACACAAAATCATGGTTTACGCATAACGATATTTTAAATGGTTCAAAACTGGTGTTTGAAATGGGAGCCTCGCCGAATAAAAATTGGGGAGCAGCATCGGAAGACCGACCGGTAAGTGAGGATTATAAAACAGCTGTTGAATTGCCTTTCGCTACTACCAATGATGAGTACTTTTTACACGAAGCCTCGGTAACCTTAGGCTGCAACGACAAGGATGCCAAAATTTATTACACAACCGATGGAAGCCGGCCAACCAATAAATCGAATCTTTATAGCTCACCTGTTGAGGTGTATGAAACAACAAATTTGAGGTTTGCAAGCTATAAGGACGGCATATTACCAAGTGCTCCGGTATCGGTAAAACTGAGTAAACTGGAATTTGAAGATTATAAAAATTATGAAGGTGAAAAGATTTTTCGAAAAGGTATCGAATACAAATACTATCATGCACATGTAATGGAAGAAAATGACCTTGAAAAGCTAATTCCGCTTGAAACAGGTATAATTCAAAATTTTACTATAAAACAGCGCAAGCGGGAGGATTATTTTGGGTATATTTATTCTGGATATCTGCATGTTTCGAAAGACGGTATTTATACATTTTCAATAAAAGTAAACGATAAATGTACCTTGTACCTGGATGGAAAAGAGTTCTTGCGTGGCGGTTTTAAGACTATTGCTTTACGAAAAGGAAAATACAAAATTGATGAAAAATATTTTCAGCTGGGGGCAAAGAAATTCAATATAATAAGCTGGCAGGGACCTGATTTTGAAATGCAGGAAATACCCGCCGGTGTTTTGTTTCATTAAAAATCTACAATTAATTCTAAAATCGGTACTTATGAAACGTACATTATTTTTTCTTGCTGTTATAGCATTTTTTTTAACAGAAAGTTGCAGCGATGAACCCAAATGGCAATCTTTTTTTAACGGTGAAAACCTTGATGGCTGGACCGTTCGGGGAGACGCTGCCTGGACAGTAGAAAACGGCGTTTTAAAAGGTGAAGCTGACTTCGGGCATATTTATGCCGATCCTGTACTTGCTGATTTTGAAGTAAAAGGTAAATTTAAAATTTACAGTACAGGCAGAGATGCTAACAGCGGGCTATATTTTCGGGCCAACCCTCCTGTGGATAACCCTGATGGTTTTCCAAGAGGTTACGAAGCACAAATTTGTCATACACAGAAAGCCCACACGGGATGGTTATGGAAACCTGGTACACCCACGGGTGAAGCAACGGCAAATCTTACAAAAGATGGCGAATGGTTTGATTATCGGATTAAAGCAGTGGGAAGCCATATTGAATTCTGGATTAACGACCAGCCGGTAATGACTTATGATGATGACGAATACAAACAGGGGCATTTTGCTATACAGATGCACAATCCGGGAATGGTTATCGAAGCAAAAGATTTATATTACCGAGATTTAAGTCAGGAATAGATTATTTTTTATTTCGAATCAACCAAATCTCAGAAACTTGAGAACCTCGTTCTCCTTCTCCGCAGGTCCATCCGAAAGTAACTTTTCCATCGGAAAGTGCCTTTTGCGGAACAGGAAATTCGTAAACAGGTTGAATACCGGTTTGTATTAGTTCATGCACCACAAAGTCATCAGCCGTCATTTTTATTTTTGAACGAAACCGTCCGGTGTAGGCTACTCTAATTGTATAACTGCTTTTCTTGTCGAGATTATCGTACCGTATTTTTAACGGCTGATCATACAATGTTGTAACTTGGTTCATCCATGCCATTGGAGACGATTTTCCTTCAAATCCTTTGGCTGTTACCTGATGTACCCATTCTTCTCCACGAAGACCTACACCAAAACTTACACGCGGCGAAGTCAAATTCCCGGGATCTTTTTCCCACGAAATATTGGAAATTACTCTTCTCCGGCTTCCCGGCGAGCCAAAATCGTCATAAAATCCGCCGGGGCCGGGATCTGTACGATGAAGCATTTTTTCCAAGGCATGAAGTCTTTCTGTTTCACCGGGTAGTTTCTTTATCGTTTCCAACTGATCGAGCATCCACATTGCATCATTTAAAGGCAGGTCGATGTTGTCGATAAAGTTACCGCGGCCATCCATTGCATGATGTTTTTTCACGGTTAGTTGTGCTCCAATACTTTTAAAAAGTGAATCGGCAAGTGCAAAACAGCGTTCTCTGATTTCAGGGTATACCGCTGATTTTTTTGCATGATATAACATTTCTGTTGCCTGTTCGATGGCTTCGGTAGTTCCTGTTTTTTCTGCGCTGCTTATTATTTCACGTGCGTGTTGTTCCAGTTCAGTTTCAGAAATCAGCCGGCGAAATTCGTAATAATCAAAGTAAGCCCGCAATAGCCCCATTTGAAAACGAAAGTTTTGCATTGCCGTTTCAGGTACTTTTTGTTCCAATGCTGCCCATTGCTGAAAAGTTACAGGCACACCATCATTTGTTAATAACGGCCCCTGGATATTTTGTTCCAGCGCCATAAAAGCCTGCGCAATTTCTTCGCTGTACTCTGAGCTGATAAAATAGCGGGAGTATTCGCGTAATATTTCAATTTCCGGTGTTTCCGGATTCCAGTCGAGCTCGCTCCATATAAATTTATTTACATCATCGTTTGTGCCTTCGGAATAACTGATACTTCCCTGTGCAAATTCATCAAAAGCGTTATGAATTGTTTTTTCATCATGTGGTCTTGGATTTATACATTCACGGCCCAATGTGATTGCGTAGGCCAAATCCCATTGAGGAACCGGGTATTGGGAGCTTAAACTGTGTGTAATATCAGGGTAACGGCGGACAGGAATATCCGGGCCGATAATTTTCCTGATTTCAGCAATTGGTGTTTTAATCCACGGGCCAAAAACCACACCTCCGAACCACGAGTATTTTTTGTTTACATGTGAATAAAATGAATCAAACCATTCCTGTGTTGGCCTGAAAACCTGAGGTGAAACCCAAATTTTCGCGGAGGGATGATATTGGTGTAAAATTTCTGCTTCCTTTGCCAGCCAACTGAAAAGTACGTCGGGTTCCAGATCCCCGGGATCGCCGCCAGGAACAAAAAGATGGTCAAGTCGGGAAACAGCTTTAAAAACTTCTTGTCGTTCATCGAGTTCTTTTTTTATTGAGTCAGGATGCATATAGTCACTTCCCATATTGGGATACCACATCCAAACATCCATTCCATAAGAATCGCAAATTCTTGATTGTTCTGCAATCATATCAATTGCAGGCATTTTCATATGCACACTGGTGAAGTCGTCGTCGGTGCGCGGTGGCATTATTTCGATACTGTTGGCACCAAAAACCGCAAGGTCCCGAATATACTGGTCATACATTTTTGGTGTCCAGGCATCGTATGCATTAGTTTTTGGTCGGTATCCCAACTGGTGTCCGCGAATAGGGTAGGCCGGCGATGATGAAATATTTAAATCAGCAGAAACTGAAATTTTACCTTTCTGTATTTCAAGTTGGCGCAAAAATTTACCGATTCCATATAAAACTCCACGTGCGTCTTTTCCAACAATTAAAACTGTTTTTGATGATTTAGGCACAACAATTTTGTATCCTTCATTTTTTGTTGAAGGTATCGAAGAAATCAATTTTTGATATTCTTCAGGAAACTTTTCAATTTGTTCTTCCAGGCCAACGGCAATAATTGAGTTTTCCGATTTTTTCCATTTTCGGCTGACAGAGAATTCGATACCGCATCTTTTGTCCACTTCTTCCTGCAAAACAGAGAGCGCTTTTAAAACATGCCTGTCATTTTTTTCAAAACATATGATTTGGGCATCAGTCAGATCAATTGTTTGTGAGAATCCTTTAGCTAACCCAAAGAAAATCAGGCTAAAAAGAATCAACCATTTTTTATTCTTGAAATTCATCATCATTGTTTTCAGTAATAATTGTTTCACAAAATCAGTTATATAATTTTGGATTCCATATTGCGCATTCGATAAAGCGTTCGGGTTGTGCCGAATCCTCAAAATAATAAACAGTAACCACCTTTCCATCTGGTCGCTGCACACTTCGCACATAGCCTATGTCTCTTCCTGAACCGTTTGTTCGTAATACAATTGGTTTGCTCCAGGTTTGGCCCCCGTCGGTACTCAGTTTTGCACAAATACTGTAAGGTTTTTCACGATAGCCGTAGGTCAGACAAAGGCGTCCGTCTTTTAGTTTTATCAGGCTGGGAGGGTTTCCTTCGCCCGTATCATCTACCGGTTTTCCCAAATAGCTCCAGCTTTTCCCGTTGTCCTTGCTTAACCACGAATCAATATAACGGCTGTTTTTCCGCTCTTTTTCTGACAATTCAAAGTAGTCTGTCGTCTCGCTTCTTACCCTTGAGGTCAGAAGCAATTCATTTTCAGAAAGTCGCACGGTTGATGGCATAATTCTGAAGCCTTTTTCCGGTTCGTCGCCCACATAGGAAACCAGCTGCCAGGAAAGCCCTCCGTCATCCGTTCGAGCAACAAAAACCCGACCTTCCTGATCGTTTGATTTTGATGCAGTTAAAAAAGCCACACAACTGTTGTAGTCTTCAACCATATAATCAATACGTGCGGCAATCTTTTTATTTCCATCAACCTCCAGACTAAATGGTCCTTTCCATGTATGTCCTTTATCGTATGAATAATAAAATATTGAAGGGCCGTGGTTCATGTTCAACATCCAGAACTTTAGCACAAATCCGGGATTCGAAAAGTCCATCGGTTTGTTCAGTTTGGAAACGGATTTCATATGTTCAGGATCGGGTTCAGTACCATGCAATGAACTGCCTCGCGCAATCATTACCCCTTCTTTACCGGGAGCTTCAATGGTCCACGTTTTGCCACCATCAAATGACCGTGCAAACATGTGTTCCTCCGGTTTTTCCCTATCGATATTGTGCATGTGTTGCCCCAGATTTTTGTGGTAGCCTCTTGCAAAACCGACCAGGATTTCATTTTCCCAGCTCCAGATGCCGTTGTTTGCCGGCCAGCCACCAAACCGCCCGGGTTCATAATAAACTTTTACATGTTGGATTTTTGCGCCCGGTTCCTGCCCGAAAGCGTCTGAAATCAACAACGCAAGTAGTACAAAGTATATCAATTTTAAATATTTCATTTTTACCACTCTCCTTTACTTCCAAACTTTTCTTTTACTGCTTTTTTAAAAAGAGATGAAGCCTTATTTATATCTTTCAAAATTTCACTGTTCGTTTTTCCGTCTGCATTTCGTGCTGCTGCAATCACCGTATTGCATTCGTTGTTATCCATAAAAATAGCTGCTTCCAGCAGGTTTTGTTCATCTTCTTCAGGGATAACAAGAAAACCATGTTTGTCGGCATGAATAAGTTGCCCCGGTTTTACTTTGCGGCCAAAAACTTCAACCTCGCAATTCCATCTGACGGGCGTTGAATAGGCATGACCTACAGACAAACGTTTGGCCAAGGCTTTAAATCCGGCGTTTGTCATTTCGTCCACGTCGCGGATACTGCCATCGGTAATGGTGCCTACACATCCTAAAGTCCGATGTACATTACTGTTTACTTCTCCCCAGAAAGATCCAAAGGTATTGGGTTTGTCCAAATCCTGAACAACAACAATTTTGGGCCCCGGAACTGAAGCTACATATGCTCTGTAATCACTCCATACATCCGTATTTGTTTTTTGATGAACCGGATTTCCCGGCTCAATAACGAGCGTAATTGCATACCCTGCCATTGGACCCATTTGTGGCATAAAATCAGTGCTTTCCTCCAGGTTGAATCCTTCTTTTCCGGCATCCGATTTTGTGAGTTGCTCCCACCCGTTGTAGATGGTTGGTGTGTTCCAACGTTTTAATTTCAATAGTTCTGAATGTGGAATCATAATTGGATTAGTGCTTTTTAAAGTTAGTACAAAATAGAAACGATTACATTTCTGCCTTGAATTATAAACTTAAAGATTTCTGCCTTTTAATGCTTCTGGAATTTTATGAGAAATACATGATTATTTGTTAATTTGATGCAATTAAAACGTAACAGGGTGAAAAACGATAAAATTTAATGTGCTTTGAATAAGATTGATGAATGATAATTTGATTCATTATTGTTATTTTAATTGGAGTTTTAATGAATTCAGAAAAATAGAAGTTCGTCGCTATGAAAAGGATAATAAAAATAGTAGGTGTTTTATTTTTGGTGATTGTGATTGTGTTCTTGGTTCGGAGTTATTTGAACTTGAAAGATCGTCATCCCGTTTACTCCGCTAATTTGAAAGTAGATGGTTCTGATGATTTGCAATTAAAAGCTGGTTTTGCAGCAATTTCTGTTACACCAGAGGTTCCGGACCGTTGGGAGGATAAAAATGGTGACGCAAAATACAACCCTAAAGACGGAGATACTTTTACTGATAAAAATGGAAATGGTGTTTTTGATGCGGTTTGGATTGCCGGTTTCAGTAATAAAAAACCAGCAAACGGGGTACACGACGATATCTGGGCTCGCACATTTGTTGTTGACGATGGAAAAACAAGGTTGGCTATTGTTGCGCTAGACGCCATTGGTTTTATGAACGACGATGTTATTGATGTGCGGAAAATGATACCGGAAGAGGCTGGAATTACATATACCATAATTACATCAACACATACGCATGAAGGACCCGATCTACTCGGGTTATGGGGGGAGTCGCCGTTCAAGTGTGGTGTGGATGAGGAGTACATGAAGTTTGTAAAAAGTCAGATTGTAAAGTCGGTTGTTACCGCAGCTCAAAAATTAAGGCCCGCCAGGTTGGAAATTTCAGAAGATTTGACAGGAGCCATTCCGCTGGTAAAGGATACACGTAAACCTGAAGTTTTTGATTCAGGCCTCCGACTGATAAAAGCAATTGACAAGGAAAATGAAAATGTACTTGGAACACTTGTGTCGTGGGGAAATCATCCGGAAACTTTGTGGAGTAAGAACTTATTGATTTCATCTGATTTTCCGCATTTTGTACGCGAAGGTATTGAGAAAGGTGTTTTTTATAACGACAGTTTAATAAAAGCCGGGGTAGGAGGTGTTTGTGTCTACATAAACGGAGCGGTTGGAGGATTAATGTGCACTCATCCTTCTCTTGTCGTAAAAGATCCGTTTACCGGAGAAGAGTTTGCCGAGCCTTCGTTTGAAAAAGCTGCGGCTGAAGGAAAACAGTTGTCGTTACTGGCCCTAAATGCAATGAATAAGCCTGCAACTACTATCGATTCAGCAAGTATTTCGCTGTTGGTTCGAACGATTTCACTGCCCATTGAAAATAATCTATTTAAGCTGGCTACTGCGCTTGGTGTGATGGACAGGGGAACAAACGGGTGGATGAAAATGCGTTCTGAACTTTCGGTTTTTAAAATCGGGCCTGTGTCTTTTGTCACAATTCCAGGTGAAATTTATCCGGAGATTGTAAATGGAGGTGTAGAAAGTCCTGAAGGAAACGATTTTGGAATTCAGCCTGTTGAGGAACCGCCAATTCGCGAAATGATGGGTGGAGAATACAAGTTTGTTTTTGGTTTGGCGAACGATGAAATCGGATACATTATCCCCCGGAGCCAGTGGGATGTAAAAGCTCCTTTTACTTACGGAAAAGACAATTCTCCCTACGGCGAAGAGAATTCACTGGGCAAAGAAACGGCGCCTCTTTTACATAAAAACATCTCTGAGATGTTGTTGGAATTAAAAGAAATGTAAATCAAAAAGTCGCAAATAATGGCTAAAAGGGTGTTAAATCAGCTACTAAAAATATTTCTGGTCTTTCTTGCCGCTTTTATTGTTTTAATGTTTACTCCAAGAGCTATTGGCTTTCTTTTTCCTGAAAAAGCACCCATTGGTTACCATTTTGAGATTCTGGATTATTTGGCGATTGGCGTAGGGCTGGAAAAGCTTGTTGATATGGAGCCGGAAGTTCCGGAAGAAATTGAAGCTTTCAAGAATATTGAATACAAGACTGTAAAAGGGAAATCTTTGCAGCTTGATGTTTTTAAACAAAAGGATTTGGAAGAAAAAGCACCGCTGTTGATTTTTATTCATGGGGGAGGTTGGAGAAGCGGCAAACGGCAGGATTACTTGATTTATTTGCTCGACTACGCCCAAAAAGGGTATGTGACCGCTACAATTTCTTACCGTTTAAAAAAGGATAGTATTTATCCTGCGGCGGTTGAAGATGTGATAGATGCGGTGGATTTTCTCTTTCAAAATGGAGACAAATGGGGTTATGATACCTCGCGAGTTGCTTTGGTTGGTGGATCGGCTGGCGCACATTTAGCAATGTTGGCTGCTTATGGTTGGGAGAATCCGCGAAAAAGAAAACAGGCTCCCAAACACAATGTAAAAGCTATTGTAGATATTTACGGACCGGTTGATATGACTACTCCATATGCCCAAACACAACCCCTGGTTACTGGTTTTATAGGTCACCCTTACAATAAAAAATCTGAATTGTTTTGGGAGGCATCGCCGGCAAAATACCTAAACAAAGATTTGCCCCCTACGCTTATTTTGCAGGGAACTTCAGATAATCTTCTTCCTCCCGGCCAGTCGGATACTTTACACACAAGGTTGGATCGGCTCGGAGTCGCAAATGAGTACTACCGCTTACCACTTTGGCCGCATGCAATGGATATGGCTGTTCGTCCGAATAAATACATGCAGAAAAAAATGGATGCGTTTTTTGAGCAATATGTAAAATAAAGTGAACTAAAAATAATAAACAGAGGCTATCCGAAATAAATCCAATTTCTATTCAATAAAATCTGACAAGAAGATCTTCATTTCGGTCCTGAACTATCCTCAAACAGACGCCAGATTTTAAAAATTCCCTTGTTGTGGCTTAACGATTTTACCGGTGAAAGTTGCAGATAGTTTTTACGAATTCTGTTCACCTGCTCTAAATTGTTTTGCATATTTTCCTGAATACTGATGTTTTGAATTTGCAGTGCTACAACAGTTTTTAAAGTTGTAGCGCGAATTCGCATGGAATGACAGGAATATTTTGCCGGGTGAATGTGAATGTATCTTTGGGGATTAATGCTTTGTTTAATAATCCACCGGGAAGAATCGCTTAAATCTATTTTCCGGTACTTAGCGCTTCCCAGCCACAATTTGAACCTGCTAAAATCGGTAATGTTTGTTTCCCTGCAAAATGCAACGATTTCCTGACAAATATTTTCTTCGCTTAAGCTCCCGATATAAAAATCGAACAAATTTTCTCCGAGAAAAAGCATCTCCTTTTCAACGACATTCCATTCTTCTGTCTTCCATTTTTTTATCTGCTGTTTCAAAAAACGGAAATGATGTTTATGCACATTAAATGTTATAGGAACAGGAATTTTATACACAATTAAAAATGCTTTTAAAAACAAAACAATAAATTTACCACAAAACAATAGATATGGCACTTTTACCGCTCCACGATTTTTTTGTGTTTAACGATTCCATTCAGCAGGTTTCATCTTTTGTCCCTTCAGAGAATGAAGGCGGCATTTATGAAGTTCTAAGAGTTGTTGACGGAATTCCCTTGTTTCTGGAAGACCATTTGGACAGATTTTATGCTTCATCCGGAATTGCCGGGAAATCAATTCGTTTTAATGAAATTCAGATTGAAAATTTATTGAACCAGCTAATTGAATACAATAAAGTTAAGAAAGGGAATATTCTGATTTCCTGTAAAAATAATCTTAAGGCATTTTTTATTGCGCATAATTACCCTACACCTGAAATGATAAAAAACGGGGTTTCATGTGGGATTTTAAAAGCTGAAAGGGAAAATCCGAATGCTAAAGTTTTTCAGACGACCGTCAGACAGCAGGCAAATCAGCTTATTGAAGAAAATGGTTTTTATGAAGTTCTGCTTGTAGACGGGGAAGCAAGAATTACCGAAGGGAGTCGAAGTAACGTATTTTTTGTCAAAGATAATTCTTTGTTTACTCCTCCCGCCAGCGAAGTTCTTTTGGGAATTACGCGTCAAAAAGTGCTTGAACTGGCGATTAAAAACGATCTGAAATATTCAGAAGAAGATATTTTGCTCAGGGATATAAGTTCGTTTGATGCCGTTTTTCTAAGCGGAACTTCGCCCAAAATATTGCCGGTTAATAAAATAGAAGCCTTCTTTTACAATACTCAAAATAGTGTAGTAACCAAACTTATTGAGAGTTACGAATCTTTGATAATGCGTTATATTTCAGATAAGAAAAACCGATAGTTTTCAACAAATGAGGTTGTCCCAAAAGTAAAATAAATTGAAATGAAACTTTCATTTTATAACCGGCTTTCGTTTTACCCCTCCAAACCTCCCCTAAAAAGGGAGGCTTAAAGTCCCCTACAGGGGATTTAGGGGTAAGAAACAGAGCTGTTACTTACAAATTGTAAGTTAATTCCATTATGAAATGACTTTTTGGACGACCTCATTTTATATCAATAACTTAAAGTCTGTCTTTTAAAATTTCGCCCACTTGTTCGTAGTCAATATCTGCTTTTTCTCCCAGTTTACTTTTCCTTTCCTGAAACCGGGTGGTAATTTTTCCAATGGTTTTTTCAGGAACATCATATTCCGGAAGCGTGGTAGGCACACCAAGCGATTCAAAAAAACCGATCGTTTTTTCTATTGCTTTGTTTATTTTTTCATCGTCGTTACCTGACGAAACGCCCCAGATACGTTCACCGTATTGCAGAATTTTGTCTTTTTTATTTTCCCGTTTTACATTCATCATTCCGGGAAGTACGATGGCCAGTGTGCGTCCGTGGTCTATCCCGTGAAATGCAGTTAGCTCATGCCCAATCATGTGTGTTGCCCAGTCCTGTGGCACTCCAGTTGCAATCAAGCCATTTAGCGCCATAGTAGCACTCCACATAAAGTTGGCAGCTGCATTGTAGTCATTTCTGTCAGCAAGAACTTTTGGGCCTTCTTCAATAAGTGTAGTTAAAATGCTTTCCGCAAAACGATCCTGTATCGGAGAGTTTACAGGGTAAGTTAGATATTGTTCAAGTACGTGTACGAAAGCATCAACTACTCCGTTTGCCACCTGTCTGTCGGGTAAAGAAAAAACACATTCCGGATCAAGAACAGAAAATTGAGGCATGACTTCCGGTGAGCCAAAAGCCATTTTTTCCTGTGTTGCAGCTTTGGTAATCACCGAATTTCCGTTCATTTCCGAACCGGTTGCCGGTAGTGTAAGCACGGCTCCAATCGGCAATGCTTTTTCAACATTTACAATATACCTTTGTGAAAGAAAATCCCAGGGATCACCGTCGTACAATGCCCCGGCGGCAATAAATTTTGTAGCATCAAGTACTGAACCACCGCCAACAGACAACAGAAAAGTTATGTTTTCTTTCTTTGCCAACTCGATGGCTTTCATACAGGTTTCGTAATGCGGATTTGGTTCAATTCCTCCAAATTCAAAAAAATCAAAGCCGTTCAGTGCTTCTTTTATCTGCTTATAAACACCGTTCTTTTTTATACTTCCCCCACCAAAGGTCATCAATATTTTTGCATTTTCAGGTATTTCTTTTTTTACAGAAGGAATTGTTCCTTTTCCAAAAATAATTTTTACAGGATTTTTGTATTCAAAATTATTCATATCAAAAACTTTTAGTTGTTACGTTATTTTGTGTTTCTTTTAAAAACTTAATATTTGATGATAAATTTATCCTAAAATGAGGGAAAAATCAAAGGTTAATAAAGAGAAACCGGATTTTGTTGCGCAAATTCCGGAATATAGTGATGAGGAGATTCTGGAAATTTTAAAAAAAAGAAATCATTATCAGCCCGATGCCGCCCGTTTAGCCATTAACGAAGCCTTAAAGAGAAATTTGATAAATACAGAGGATGATTTATTACAGATGGAATATCGGGTAAAGCCTTTGAAAAAATCTTTTTTCCCGGAAATAGATGACGATACTCAGAAGAAGAAAATCAGCAGGAGTATTTCACGCGGGCTTTTTATCGCAGGAATTATCCCCCTAATATTTGGCCTTATAAAAATAAATGAAGGGCAACAGACAGAAGGTGGAATTGTAATTGTTGTCGGCATTTTATGGATGGCTCTCGCGGCACAAACAATTCGGGAGGTGAAACCAGGTACTCTGCGTTTGTTTTTAATTTTTCTTGTTATTGCTGCCGTTTATATTTTCAGGATTTTTTTGAAATTAAAGTCATTTATTTTTATGGACTTGTTTATTGTTGCCACTATTTATGGTCTGACAATTTACGGACTTTTGTACCTTATGAAATTGCATGCAACAAAAAAACCGAAGTCATAAAATAATTGAATTCTATTGTTCGTCTATTATTTACCTCTGTTTATCGAAATAAGAATCGATAATTAGACAAGCACGATTACATTTGAAAACGTAAAAATTAAAAAGCTATGAAACTTTTCGGTTTAATATCCGCATTTATTTTAGTTGTTTTTTCCAACGTAGGTTATGCCCAAAATGATGATAATTGGGAATCGAGAACTTACGAATTAAGCGATTTTAATGAAATAAAATTGGAGGGTGGTTATCGTGTTTTTCTTATTCAGGGAGACGAAAATTCACTTTTGGTAAGAGCATCCGATGATGATGTTTTTGATTATCTGAAAATTGGTAACAGCACAGAATCGTTAAGGCTTAAAATAGACAGGGATCATTTTAATTTCGACAGAATTAATCTTTACATCACCTTCAAAGAATTGGAAAGAGTTGATATTGAAGGTGGCGTAAAACTGAAAACCAAAGGTTACCTTGATTTAAATGATTTTTCGATGCATGTGGAAGGTGGTGCAAAAATAGAACTCGATATGAAAGCGGAAGATGTTGAAATTATTGGAGAAGGTGGCGTTCTATTTGAACTAAGCGGAGTAGCAGAGACTTTGGATGTTCATGTTTCCGGTGCCGGACATATTGATGCCAGCGAATTAAAGACCAAAGATGTAACATTTAAAGTTGAAGGAGTCGGAACGGGCAGTGTTTATGCTACCGACAATTTATATGCTAAAATTGAAGGCGTAGGAAAAATAAAATACCGCGGACACCCGGAAGTAACAAAAGATATTGAAGGTTTGGGCAGTGTAACGAGCAATTGATTTAATTTATTATAATCTTTTCACCGGCTTTTCGATAGCCGGTAAATTATTTCTTATGGTTTGGTTTAGGTTTAGTAAAAGAGGCTACTTGTTGAAGTAGCCTCTCGTTTTTTATTGTTAAATTTTTGAAAAAATCAATTTATTTGATCATCTCCCGGGTGGGTACCATTTCAGGTTCAACGTACATTTCTTTGCCAAAACGTAAAAAATCTTTTGAGCTTTTAAATCTTCTGAATGAGATTCCATCATCACCGACAGCTGATTTTGTGCTATTCCCCTCAATATAGTTAAGCGTAAGTTTTAAAAGAGTTTCATCTTTATCGCCCAATTGTTTTAAATTCAAAACACTTTCCTGCCCGCTGATATCCGGAACCAATCCATCCGAGAAATCTGAATATCCATTTGAATTTGCAATTTTTAGCGTAATAGGTTGCATTGCCCAGCTGTGATTGGGATTAACATTATTATCATCGATCCAGTCTCTGATGGTAAAAGACCCCACATTTTTCCCTGTGGTATTTGTGCCAATTTGTATAACATCAATATATGCTGATAAGCCGTTAATAAGCAACTCGCTGGCTGAAGCAGTGTTTGACGATGTTATGACATACAGTTCGTTAAGGTCTAAACTCACTATCGGCGTTTCAGGCGTTGTAACTGTTTGGATAAAATTTCCTTCGGCATCTTCCAGATCCCAATCTTGTTCTAAAATTACATCAGAAAAATAGTAGTTGAAATAATCTCCTCCGTATTCGTCCCTAAAGTAGTTTTGAAGCAAATTGTTGTATTTATATTTGGCAAAAACCTGACTGGTATTGGTACCGTATATCATACTTGCCAAATACATGGATGTTTGCACTGACCCTCCTCCGTTATATCTTAAATCGATAATTAGTTTCTCAATTCCCTGGTCTTTCAATTTTGAAATAGTACTGTTAAGAAGAATATCGTATGAATTATTCAGTGTTTTGTCGTAAGCAGAAGTAAATCCGTTGTATACGAGATAACCCACATTTAATCCACCCACATTATAAACAGTATCCAGTAAAATAGGGTATTCCTGCAACTCTACAGCAGTCATCGTATGTTCAATTCCGTTCCCTGAAAATGTGTTGTTTTCGTATTTAGCCATACCAAGCGAGTAAGTCTGCTGCGTGAACAACAATTCCTGGTAATTTAAGGAAGTCAGTTGTGTTCCGTTTACGGTAAGGAAAAAATCACCACGTTTTATTCCGGCCAGATCCGCAGGGGAGCCTTTTAAAACATACCGTACATATCCAAATATATTATTGCTGTTGTCTTCGTAGTAACTCAGCATAAAATCAAATCCCATTGACTCGGAAATTCCGGTAAGCCAGTTGTCAATTTCCTGTGAATTATCAACGATAAATGACCACTTATCAACGGTTCCGTACTCATATAGTAAATCGTAAAAAAGTTCTTCCGGGTCGGTGTATGTATTTAAAAATGCATTCAAACTATCGTCATCTTCGAAATCGGTATTTACAAGATTTGATACATTACTTACCCAATAATAGTATGTTGCCAGTCCTTCCCAGATAAATTTATTAACTTCATCAGCTTCCGGTATTTCTTCTTCATTATCAATCGGATCCGGTTCCGGAATAGGATCATCTTTTGAACAACCTGCAACAAATAAAGCTAGGACTAAAATCAGCGAAACGTTCCAAAACAAAATTCTTTTCATGACCATGGGTTAAATTAATAATTTTCAAAATTAGAAAAAAAACTTGCTAAAACTGGCAAACTAATTGTACAATCATTTTTTATAAAGTCAACTTAATATGCGACACAACTATTTTTCAATCGTATTACTAATAACGTTAGTAATTTTAAATGTGAGATGTACATTGCAGAAAAAAGCAATAAATGTGCCATTTGAAATTTCTGATGCATCCTATTTTTCATGGGCAGTTGATGAAGAAGAGCGCGGAACTACAGTTGAAATAAAGCTAAAAAATATCAATGCTGAAGTTCATTTTGATTCCATTGTTTTCAGAAACGTGATGTTACCGGTTCGTATCACCGCAAACAAAAAGGGAGTTCAGTCCCTCACTGCAATATTATCTTCAGGAAAATCACGGATTTCCGTTCCAACGCAACATGTTGATAAGCCCGATCAGTTGATATTTCATCTCGAAGGGAAAAGAGATGTGCATCTGTTGAACAATATTAACAGAAAGGATATGGTGTATTACTAAAAAATCAGGCTTTTTTTTCCTCTTCTTTAGGATATTCAATCCGAATATGATAAATGTTTATCAGTTTTTCCAGAAGTGTCGCTTTTATGATATTTATATCGTTAAAGGTTAATTTCGAGTGATCCAATTGTTTGTCGGCAATTTTCTGATCAATCATATTATTGATAAGTCCTCGTAAATTCTCCAGTGTTTTTTCTTTCAAGCTTCTGGAAGCTGCTTCAATACCGTCAACCAACATGACCACGGCTGCTTCTTTACTTATCGGAAGCGGACCGGGGTATATAAATGTATCTTCATCCACTTTTTCATCCGGATGTTCCTGCTGGTGTTTTAAATAGAAATATTTGGCTTTTGTTGTACCGTGGTGGGTGGCAATAAATTCAACGAGTGACTCAGGTAGCTTGTGTTTTTTTGCCATTCTTACCCCGTTTCTAACGTGGTCGATAATTATTTCTGCACTTTGTTTATAGTCCATCCGGTCGTGAGGATTCATTCCCACAGCCTGATTTTCAATAAAAAAAGTTGGCTTCGCAATTTTCCCTATGTCATGGTACAACGATCCGGCACGAACCAAAAACGGATTGCCTCCGATTTTCAGGATAACTTCTTCAGCCAAATTAGCTATTTGCATTGAATGTTGAAATGTACCGGGTGCTTCTTCTGCAAGTTTACGTAACAAGGGTTGGTTACTGTCTGAAAGTTCAATCAATGTAACGTCGGAGATAAAACCAAAAAGTTTTTCAAAAATATAAATCAACGGATAAACCAGAAGAATAAGCAGGCTGCTTAACGCAAACCACTGCAGCATTTGGTAGTTATAAGCGATAAATGTTCCTTCGTGAATCAGGTTCAGAGCGGAGTACACCAGTAAATAAGTGAGAAAAACCCAAATGGTTGCCATTACAAGGTGAACTCGTCTGTGCATTTTGTTAAGGCTAAAAACAGCTACTACACCTGCAGTGACCTGCAGAAGGATAAATTCGTAATTATTTGGCGCATAAAAACCAATAAGAAGTGTAGTTATGATAAGCATAAAAATAGCGGTTCTGGAATCAAAAAATGTTCGCACAACAATCGGAAAAATAGCCAGGGGAACCAGGTAAATATGAAGATTGGGGAAAGAGTTAAAAAAGCTGGCCAAAAATACCATACTTACCATAAACAATATAAGAAACAACAGTCTTCGGAAACCATCCAGCGTGTCGCGTCGGTATATATATAGAAAAGTAAATATCAATCCTAAAAGCGAAAGGATCAGGATAATTTTGCCTACAGAAACCGTGTAACGATCAAATCCTTTTCCCCGTTCCTTTTCGTAACTGGCTTTCAGCGATTCCAGAATCTGGTATTTTTCACCGGTAACAATCTCTCCCTGCAAAATAATTCGTTCACCCATTTGAACCATACCACGTGTGGGCGATATATTTTGAGTAATTTCATCTATTTCCTTTTGCGTAGTTGTTGCATCGTAAATTAAATTAGTGGTGATGTAGTTTTCAATGATAATGTCACTTAACCACTCGTTTAATTCCGGATATCTTTCTTTTATATTTTCAATTTCATTATAAAACTCGTTATATGCTGTTTTTTCTGAATAAACTTTGTCTGTTGAAATTTTTGAAACCAGGGTCCCCGTTCGTTTCCTTATTTCCGTTTTGCCCAAGAGTTCGTCATAACTTGCAGAAGAGTGCTGTAAAATGCCATTTGTATAAATTGTTTTCAACTTGTCTGAAAGTATTTGGAATACTTCCTCTTTTTCATCCTGAATTGAATCCCCGGTTGGGTTAAAACTGGTTCTCAGTTCGTTGATTTTTTGATTCACAACGGCGGTATCAAAGCTAAAATAGGGAACAACTGCTTTTAATTGCTCCGCTTTCTCATCTTCAATTTCTTTTGGAGTTTTTGAGATAGCAAAATCAAAAGGGGCAACCAAATTATCATGTCTCCAGGGAAATCCTTTTTGATATTCGTACTTGAATTTAGGCTCTCCCGGCAAAATTAAAAACAGCAATACAGCGGCAATCAGGAAAACAAACAGCCAGTAAAGAACTCTGGTATATTTCATTAATCGTTCGTGAAATTTACTCATATTAGCGTACAGTTATTTCAAACAAAGTTAATAATCACAAAACGCATTATTCATTTGTGAAAAAAGAATGTAGAAAAATGTTAAACACCACGTTTTTCCGACTCTAATTTTTCATAGTTTTGTGAATAATCGGGTAAAGCAACACATTTTGTTTTACAAAATAAAATTAACAAATTATTTTGATGAACTACGGTATTTCCAGTCTTAGTATTATTCCGGTCAGAAAAGAGCCTTCAGAAAAAAGCGAAATGGTGACTCAGATTTTGTATGGAGAACATTTTGAAATCAGAGAACAAATGGTGGGGTGGTCAAATATAAAACTGGCATACGATGGTTATGAAGGCTGGATAGACAGCAAAATGATAACGCCGCTTACCCCAAGAACATGGAATAAAATTGAAAGAAGCCCGTTTGCGGTTACCGGTGATATTTTTGCCATTATTCCGGTGAACGAAGAACAAAACCTGATGTTAACAGCCGGAAGCACTTTACCTGTGTGGAGGCCTTATAAAAAAGAGTTTTCAGTAAATAAAGAAAAATATAAACTAAATGGTGAAGTGTTCTATGGCGAGTTAAAGGATCCCCGGAATATTGCCATAAAACAAGCACTGAAATATTTTAATGCTCCCTATTTGTGGGGAGGGAGATCGCCGTTTGGTATCGATTGCAGTGGATTTACCCAGGTGATTTATAAAATGATTGGAATAAAAATTCCGCGCGATGCCGGTGAGCAGGTAAAACATGGGATGGCGCTTAGTTTTGTCGATGAAGCGGAACCAGGAGACCTTGCTTTTTTTGATGACGAAGAGGGAAATATTGTTCATGTAGGTATTATTTGGAAAAGGAACAAAATTATTCACGCATCAGGGAAAGTGCGTATCGACAATGTTGATCAATTTGGAATTTTTAATGTAGATACGAAACGTTATACCCATAAAATGCGTGTAATGAAAAAAATAATCCAGTCAAATGGAACGAGTTAAACTGTTGATTTATATTGTAATTGTAATTGCTGTCGTCTACCTGGTAGTAAAACATTGGAGGACAGGAAAGAAAAATTAGTTTGCTGTGTTTCGTGTTGGTTTCCATTTGCAGTCGTCACTTTCATTAAAAATAAATTAAATGTTTAAAAGGAATTATTATTTTGCCTCGTTCCCCGTTAACTCACTCACTTAATCAAAAAATACCAGAATTTATGTATACTTATCAATATCCGCGCGCAGCTTTAACTACCGATGCAATTGTTTTTGTCAGGGAAAAAAACTCAACTTTTGTTTTATTGATTGAACGAGGAAGAGAACCTTTCAAAAATAAATGGGCGCTTCCGGGTGGTTTTATCGAAATGGATGAAACACTGGAACAGGCATGCATCCGTGAACTGGAAGAAGAAACCGGATTGAAAGTTGAAAAAATAACGCAGTTTAAAACTTACGACGCCATCGATCGTGATCCGCGTCACCGTACAATTTCAGTAGTACATTCAGTTGAATTAAAGGAAAAAGAACCCGTAAAAGGCAGCGATGATGCTGCCCATGCCGCCTGGTTTCCCATCGATGATTTACCCGAATTGGGATTTGATCATCAGCAAATTCTGAATGAGTTTTTTGAACTTTCCTCCTGAAATTAAGGAATAAACTATTTTAAAGTATTTACAATTTCCTCTTTTTCTTTTCTGGGAGATGCTGATGAAGCAGCATCAACTTTTTCGTCGATATGCCCGATTCTTAATGCTGAAACGGCTCTGTAGCCTTCAGGAATACCAAACTCCTGTTTTTTTGCATTGATATTTCTTACTGGTCCGGTGTAAATATGAGCGCCAAGCCCCAGGCTCTGAGCTGCCACATACATATTCTCAGTTGCCAGTGCGCAGTCAAAATCTACATTAATTCCTTCCTGTGTTGATGCAGAGCCGGAAACAATGATTAGAACGTTGCCGGGAACCGGATTGCGAACAATTTGAGAAATGAGGTTTTCCTCATAAATCACGGTGAATTTCCACAATTGGCTGTTTCTTGCACTCGGTGCTTTTATTCCGCATTCAAGAATCAAATCAATAGCCTTTTCTGAAAGAGGTTCTGAAGAGAAAGCTTTTACCGAATAACCCGAAAGTATCGTTTCTGTTACGGTATTTTCGCTGCTTTTCTGTCCAAAAGTTTGAAATGCAAGAGCCATCGCAATAACAAAAAGAGATAAGTTTGTTTTCATTTAGATTGTGTTTTATGGTTCAATTTATTTGTTTGGCAAAAAGATTATTAACCAGTAATTTCTCACGCTGCTATAAAGATACAAACAGAAGAACACTATTTTGCTCAGCTGCATTAATTTCCTCTAGAATTTGTTTGTATAAAGTTGGATGGTGATGGCTGTTGGGTGAATGGTTTTTTATATTCAGGTGTTTAATTCATATCGTATTTCATACTCAGGTCAGAAGAAAAAGTAAAAGAGAATGATGCGTTGGGAATATTTGATCCGGCAAAGATTTCAATCTCGTATTCCCTGTTTTCCATTTCATCAATTATACATTCCAGATCGTAGGGACAAATACAATCACATATTCCTCCCGGAGGAGTTTCAACAAAGGTTACCTTTAAAACACTGTCCTCGATACATGCACTTGAAACAATTTCACCCGGGCAACAATTCAAAACGGCATTTACAAAATTTACTTTTAGCTGGTTTTCGTTCACAGTGCTTAGTTCAATATACTGAGCTTCTTCCTGGGTTGACTTTGTTTCATTTTTACAGTCGCTGGCAGAAGTCTTTGTTATGTTTAAGGTTTGGTTCCCCGCTGGGATTGTCTTTTCTTCATTACATCCGGCGAAAATTATTGAAAGAAAAAAAACAAGGTAATAACAGGAAAATTTTTTATTCATTTTGTGTGTATTAAGTTTAATCTGAAACAGTATATGTTAAGTTTAAGTGAGAAGAAAAGACAAATGAAAATTTTGCATCGGGGGTATCTCCTCCGGCATAAATTTCGATGTTGTAATTTCGGGTTTCCATATCACCGATAACACACTCCAAATCGTACGGGCAAATACAGTTACATAATCCTCCTGGAGGAGTTTCAACAAAAACAACTTTTAAAATGTCGTCTTGTATAAAAACGTTGGTTACAATTTCTCCCGGACAACAATTTAGTATGGCATTTATAAATGTTATTTTTAGTTGAGCTGTATTCACGGCCTCCAGCAATATATATTGACTCTCTTGTCCGGCAGATTTAGTATTGTTTTTACAGTCCGAAAATTGACTTTCAACGACCGGTGGGTTCTCATTTTTGAACGGTTCGGGGTTGTCTTTGTTACATCCGGGAAGAGCAGCAGACAAAAGAACCATTAATATCAGCGTTGGAATGTAAGACTTCATTTTTAATTACTTTTGTAATATGATGAACGTAAGTGCAAATTGGTTGCGTTTTTGAATGGAGAAAATTTTTTAATTGTTTTGACCGGTTATTAATGGATAATATTGTTTTATGTGAACCGCAATTTTAACGCGCAGAAGATTTATAAATAGAGTTTTTTCTCAAAATAGTTTTATAGCTTTACTTTCAAAACTGGTAACATGAGCAAACAGGCAGATTCAGATTTGATAGTTGTTTTTAGAGGAAATCCGGTTGACGCGGAAATGGTAAAAGAGATTCTTGTTGACAATGGAATTATGGCCAATTTGAAAAATCAGCTAATGGGGTCTATAGCTCCCTGGCAGGTTTCACCCGGTGGTTTTGAGCCTGTGGAAGTAGAAATTCTGGAAAGCGATAAAGAAAGTGCTTTGGATTTAATAAATGAATTTAACAGAAGTAAATAACAAATTGAATTTTACCGGTGTTATTCTTTTGTTTAATCCCTTGTCAAACTTCCGGTAACTTACATCTCAAATTCAGCCCTCCTAACTTTTCTTCATTATCTTTGTTCCTTCTTTCAAAAATTGAATTATGCATGAAATTTTGTTTTGGCTTATTATAGCCATTTTAGTTCTCGATTTTTTATTTGAAAAGTACCTCGATTACCTTAATACGACTACCATGAGTGAGACTTTGCCCGATGAGGTGAAGGGGATTTATGATGAGGGAAAATACAAAAAACAACAGGCCTATCAACGCGAGAATCATCGTATTGGTATTTTTTCCAGTGCTGTAAGTTTTTTGCTTACACTGGCCATGTTTTTATTTTATGGTTTTGCATTTGTAAATAATCTCGCCTGGGGATTTACCGGAAATGCTATTCTGGCTGCGTTGCTGTTTTTTGGAATGATTATGTTTGCTTCAAATATTATTGATATTCCATTTTCAATTTATGATACATTCAAGATTGAAGAAAAATACGGCTTTAATAAAACCACACCCAAGACCTTTGTTCTTGATATTATAAAAGGATGGTTGGTTGGAGCGTTGATTGGAGGAGGGCTGCTGGCACTGGTAATTTTTATTTACCAGAAAACACAAAATATGTTTTGGATATATGCATGGATTCTGGTCGCCGTATTTTCGGTTTTTATGACCATGTTTTACTCCAATATTATTGTGCCGCTGTTTAATAAGCAGACTCCGCTGGAAGAAGGCGAACTGCGCGATGCCATTCAGCGTTTTTCTGACAAGGTAGGTTTTAAACTCGACAATATTTTTGTTATCGATGGATCAAAACGTTCGACTAAAGCAAACGCCTACTTTACAGGATTTGGCGCAAAAAAGCGGATTGTTTTGTACGACACGCTGATTAACGATATGGAAACCGAAGAATTGGTTGCCGTTTTGGCACACGAGATTGGACATTATAAAAAGAAGCATGTTATTCAGGGATTGTTGATTTCGTTGATTCAAACCGGGGTAATTCTTTTTATTTTTTCACTGTTAATTGACAGTCCGGTTTTGAGCAAAGCGTTGGGTGTGGAAGAACCAAATTTTCATATCGGGCTGGTTGCGTTTGGAATTTTGTATTCTCCGGTTTCATTTGTATTGGGGATTTTTATGAATGTTCTTTCACGAAAAAATGAGTACCAGGCCGATGCTTTTGCCGCTGAATATTATAAACCGGAAGCATTGGCTTCGGCATTAAAAAAACTTTCGGTAAAAAATCTGAGTAACTTAACGCCACACCCCAAATTTGTGTTTTTCCACTATTCGCATCCTCCGCTGTTGCAAAGGTTGGCACACTTAAAGAAATTTGAAAAGGAAAACTAAAAGAATAACCGGTTGTTTTTTTGGAACAAAACTTTGTTTTTCCAGTCTCCGGCTTCAAACTTTTAATACATGAAAGCAGAAATAATAACCATTGGTGATGAAATTTTAATTGGACAAATTGTTGATACCAATTCGGCCTGGATGGCTGAACAATTTAACTTAAACGGTATAGAAATATACCAGATTACATCGGTCCACGATGATCATCAGCACATTCTTGAAGCGTTGAAAAAAGCTGAGGAAAAAGTGGATTTGGTAGTACTTACGGGAGGACTTGGCCCCACAAAAGACGATATTACAAAAAATGTGCTTTGCGATTATTTCAATACAAAGCTGGTTTTTCATGAGCCTACTTTTGAACAAATAAAAAAACGGTTTACAAAATTTAAGATCGATATAAATAAGCTAAATCGTGATCAGGCTCTGGTGCCGGAATCATGTTCTGTTTTGTATAACAAAGTGGGAACAGCACCTGGAATGTGGTTTGAGAAAAATGACACAATTTTTGTTTCGATGCCAGGTGTTCCTTTCGAAATGAAATATTTGGTTGAATATCAGATTCTGCCCCGACTGAGGGAAAGTGGGAAGACCAAGGCAATTTATCATAAAACAGTTTTGACTCAGGGAGTTCCGGAATCGATGCTGGCCATTAAAATCGAAAAATGGGAAGATGCACTTCCCAAAAATATAAAGTTGGCCTATCTTCCAAATCCTATGTCGGTTCGTCTTCGTTTATCGGCAATAGGAGTCGATGCAGAGGGGCTGAAAAAACAAGTTGACACAGAGGTTGAAAAATTGCAACAGATTATTCCTGATGATATTTACGGTTTTGATAACGAGACCATGGCTGAGGTGGCAGGGCGCCTGTTGAAACAGCAAGGTAAAACACTGGCAGTGGCCGAGAGTTGCACAGGAGGTTACATTTCGCATTTGATTACCTCTGTTCCCGGAAGTTCAGAATATTACAAAGGGTCGGTTACAGCCTATTCAAATGAGATAAAAATGAATGTACTTGGTGTGACCGAAAGAGCATTAGAAGAATTTGGTGCCGTGAGCGAACAGGTGGCCAGGGAAATGGCGCTGGGCGTTAAAAATGCATTTCGATCTGATTTTGCTGTTGCCACTACCGGAATTGCCGGTCCCGGTGGCGGAACCAAAGAAAAACCGGTGGGTACGGTTTGGATTGCTGTGGCCGGTGAGAAAAAAGTTTTTGCCAGAAAATTTGTTCTAGGGAATGACCGTGAACGTAATATTATCCGTTCGGGGCAAACCGCGTTGCAACTGCTTCGACGTGTCATTCTAAAAGGACTTTGATCGGTGACGCGAAATAATCATAAGAAAACAAAATGATTATTTTTAAGTGAAACGGATCCGTTACGTAATAGTACTTTGAGGTCTTGCGAATTTTATTCCCCCAAAATTGGTGCAATAAAGGAATAATATTCAAATGTGATACTTTTTACTTATAGTGAGTAAATTCATAAAAATGGTATTTTTAATAAGACACATACAATTTACCTTCACGAAGCTCAGTTTTATATTTGAACATTTTTAACAATTTGGCTCTTTTGCAGAATCTTTGATTCAGTAACTTTGTAATGATTTTTTTGAGTATAGCGGGAGTTTACGACAAATTGTTTAAAGATTCGGATCGGTTATTGAGACTGAGATTAAAACAAGAAAAAATTAAATGTTACAGAAATGAAGAAAACCATTATTATAATATTAGTTGTATTTTTTGTTGTGATAGGCGCACTTGCCGCTATTCCGTTGTTTTTCAAGAATACACTACTCGAAAAAACGGAAAATACCATAAATAAACAGGTGAATGCCGAAATCAGTTTTGATGGATTTAAATTGTCTCTTTTCAGAAATTTTCCCAAAGTAACACTTCAACTGGAGAATGTTTTGGTGATCGGTGTGGACGAATTTCAACAGGATACATTGTTAAACATGGCCGCTCTCAGGGCAACAATGAATTTGAAAGAGCTTTTTAATAAAGAAGGCATGAGTATCGAAGAGGTTTATCTGCTTCACCCCGGTTTAAACATGGTTGTGGCTGAATCGGGTAAAACAAACTGGGATTTGGCAAAAAAGTCATCGGAGCCATCGGAGCTTTCGAAAGAAGAGGGAGGCGAAGAAGGTGGATTTAACCTTCAGCTGGAAAAAATTGAAATAGAAGATGCAACCATTTTTTATACCGACAAACAGGCAAAAATGCTGCTGGGATTTGAAGATATAAATTTTCACATAAACGGAGAGATGTACGGTACATCAGCAAAACTAAATATTGCCGGGAAAGTTGATCGTTTTACTACGGAATATGAAGGTACAAAATACATATCCAATACATCGCTTGAAACAAAAACGCTGCTGGACATCGACTATGAAAAAATGAATATTGCAGTTCAGGAGAATGAGTTGCTGATAAACCGTTTGCCACTGGAAATTACCGGAAGTGTTCAAATACCATCTGATTCCATGTTTTTTGATCTGGTTCTTTCAACAAAAGAATCGGGTTTTGAAAACTTTCTGGCGCTTGTTCCGCCGGATTATTCCGACTATTTAAAGGATTTTGAAACTTCGGGAACTGCAACCGTTTCGGGAAAAGTTTCAGGTTTATTTTTTGGAGAAAATTATCCGGCATTCTCACTTGCAATAAATGTTTCAAACGGGAATTTTCATTATACAGAACTTCCGGATGAGATAAAAAACATTAAGGCTGATATTTCGGTTTCAAAACCGCAGGGAGTACTTGATCTCACTGAGGTTAAGATAAAAGAAGCACACGCTGAAATTAAAAATAATCCGATTGATCTTTCACTCACTTTAAATAAATTGATTTCCGATCCGTATTTCGACGGCGCTTTTGTGGGAAAGATAAATTTTGATCATGTAAAAGATGCCATTCCGCTCGACAGCGTAAATATTTCGGGTACTATTGATGCCAATCTGTTTGTAAAGGGAAATTATTCTTCTGTGGAAAAAGAGCAGTATGATAAAATTCAATCGGACGGAGTGGTACTGCTTGATAATTTTGTGTATGAAACAGCAGATTTAACGCAGCCTGTGTATATTCCCGGCGGAAGTCTTAATTTTTCTCCGAAAAGTATAAATCTTTCTCAATTTAATGTGAAAGTTGGGCAAAGCGATTTTAACCTTCGCGGAAACGTGACAAATTATTTGAATTATGTTTTTAAAGATGGTACGCTGGCTGGTGATTTGCAATTAAACTCCGGCTTTGTAAATCTTAACGAAATGCTGAGTCTGCAGGTACAAAAAGGAGACAGTCAAAACGTTGCGAAAACCACTGAGGAGAATGAATCTGAAAAATTGGTTTTTGACATCCCTGAAAATATCGATTTTATTTTTCGATCAAATATTCAGCGCGCCAGTCTCGATCGCATAGCTATTTCAGATATTAAAGGATTGATAACGGCAAAAGAGGGAAAATTAATGCTGAACGGATTAAATATGAATATGCTGAACGGGCAATTAAGCATGACTGGTTCGTATGAAAATACAGCGCAAAACCAACCACTTTTTGATTTTGGATTCGATATCATAGAATTTGACATTCCGCAGGCATTTCAGTCGCTTTCAGGTATGCAAAATATTGTGCCGGTTGCCGGACAAAGTACAGGTAAATTAAGTACGAATTTAAAGCTAAACGGGCAGTTGAGCGAACAATTTAAACTGATTCCGGCTTCTGTCGACGGAAATGGGATATTTAGTACCAAAAACCTTCAGATAAATAATTCAAAGGTATTCGACCAGTTGAAAGGTATTCTGAAAGCAGAAAAGTTACAAAACGTTGCAGTAGATGATTTTAAAGCAAATTTTACGGTTCAGGATGGTAATCTTTTATTGCGTCCTTTTGAAACAAAAATAGCAGGCCAGGAAACAAATATTTCAGGTAGCTTAAATGCTCAAAATCTGCTGAATATGCGACTCGATTTTAACATTCAACGCGATGCGTTTGGTGCAGACATTCAGTCGATTTTAAGTGCAATTCCGGGCAATAAAAACATTACAGTAGTTCCGGCAGGTGTGATAATTGAGGGACCGGTTGGAAAACCTGATGTTAAGATGGATCTCTCTGCCACGCGAAAAACAATCACAGATGCTACAAAAGATGATTTACAAAAATCTTTAAATAAACTTGGAGAGGGGTTAAAAAAGTTATTTAAATAAATTGCATTTACAAACTAAACCGGAGCCTCATTCTGAGCGTAATTTCCGAAATAGTTGCAGATTATCTCTTTCCGAATGGAAATCGGGACTGAGCTATTTACCAGAGATTTTATATAGTATTTGAGGTAAGAATTTATTACAGGCTTTTTATAAATGCAAGAATTTTATCTACTTGAAAAATCACAACAAATAGGGATTGTTTTATTCCGGCTCTTGATATAATATTGAACTTTAATTTAAAATAAGAGTTATTAGTATTTAATCTGTTGGGTAAAATACTAACTCTTTGTTTGTTAAGAGATTCATGAAAGAAACAATTGTACAGCTTAAACGCGGAGAAAAAGGAATAATAAAAGAATTTTCAACTGAAGAAATCCCCTTGAAATTTCAGGAAGTTGGTTGTTTACCCGGAAACGAAGTACGACTTATTCAGTTTTCGCCGTTTAAAGATCTTGTTTACCTGACCGTTAATGACAGTCACTTTGCTATTCGCACAGAGACCGCTGCATTAATCGAAATCAGTAGGATAAAATAGATATGGGAAAACAACTGAATGTTGCACTTATCGGAAATCCAAATACCGGTAAGACATCGGTGTTTAATCAGCTTACCGGCTTAAATCAGAAAGTAGGGAATTACCCCGGAGTTACCGTTGAAAAAAAAGAAGGGAAATGTAAATTGGCCAATGGTCAATTGGCACATATCGTTGATTTGCCGGGAACTTATAGCCTGAATGCGACTTCTCCGGATGAAAAGATTGTCGCCGATTTGCTTCTTCATAAAACAAATGATACATACCCTGATGTGGCAGTGATTGTTGCAGATGTTGAAAATTTAAAAAGGAATCTTCTCCTGCTGACTCAAATTAAAGACCTGGATATTCCTACGATTCTGGCAATAAACATGGCCGATACCATGAAACGGAAAGGTATTTCCGTTGATCTGAAACAAATGGAAGAAAAACTCCATACCAGAATTGCGTTGATCAGCGCCAGAAATAACAAGGGAATGGTTGAGCTAAAGGAGCTCATCCAGGATTACGAAAAATTGTCAACAGAATCTTGTGTCAGGTTTACCGATATCGATCCCGCTTATTTTGAGACTCAAAAAAAGAAATTCAACGGCGAAAACTTATATAAACGTTGGTTAAACATAGTTTTGGAAAACGGTTCATTAAAACCGGAGAGTGAAAATCAAAATGTTTATGCCAGGTTTGAAAACATAAGTGAAGCTGAAATAAAAAGACTGCAACAAAAAGAAACTATCCTGCGCTACCTGTTTATCAATCAATTGCTAAAAGATACCTACAAAAGAGATCCGGCTTTAGCTAAAGATTTTCAAAGCAGACTCGACAAGATTTTAACACAAAGGATTTTGGGTTATGTTATTTTTTTTCTGATAATGCTGCTGGTTTTTCAGTCGATTTACAATTGGAGCAGCTACCCGATGGATTTGATCGATCGTCTTTTTACGCAAATGGCTGAATGGGTAGAAATTACTTTGCCACAAGGAGCTTTGACAAATTTGGTTTCCGAAGGAATTATACCAGGAATAGGAGGGATTGTTATTTTTGTTCCTCAAATTGCCTTTTTGTTCCTTTTTATCTCGCTTCTGGAAGAAAGTGGATATATGAGCCGCGTTGTATTTCTTATGGACAAAATTATGCGCAGATTTGGCCTGAACGGAAAAAGTGTTGTGCCTTTAATTTCAGGCACAGCCTGCGCCATACCGGCTATTATGGCTACCCGCAGTATTGATGACTGGAAAGAGCGTCTGATTACAATTCTGATTACTCCGTTTATTACCTGCTCTGCCCGCTTGCCTGTTTATTTAATTATCATTGCGTTGGTTATACCCGAAAACTCATTTCTGGGCATGAATTTACAGGGACTCACGTTAATGGGGCTGTACTTTCTTGGTTTTTTAACGGCTGTTTTTTCAGGCTATATTTTAAATAAAATACTAAAACTTAAAAGCCGGTTGTTTTTTATCTCAGAAATGCCTGCGTACAAGCTTCCTTTGCTTAAGAATATTGTTTATACCGTAATAGAGAAGACAAAAAGTTTTGTTGTTGGTGCTGGTAAAATTATCCTTGCTATTTCCATTGTTTTGTGGTTTTTAGCTTCCAACGGACCCGGGGAAGAATTTAGAAATGCCGAAAATATCATACAAAAAAATGAACAAAATCAGCAGCTTACTGAAGAAGACATGGCCAATGCAATTGCATCTTATAAACTTCACCATTCGTATATTGGTATTATTGGTCGTACCATTGAACCAGTTATCCGCCCGTTGGGGTACGACTGGAAAATTGGTATTGCCTTAATAAGCTCATTGGCTGCACGTGAGGTTTTTGTCGGAACTTTGGCAACGGTTTACAGCGTTGGCAGCGAAGAGGAAGAAACAATAAAGAACCGTATGATAAAAGAAACAGATGCTGTCACGGGAAAGAAAATATTTAATTTTGCAACCGGTATTTCTTTGCTGCTTTACTACGCTTTTGCCATGCAGTGTATTAGCACACTGGCCATCGTAAAACGAGAAACCAACAGTTGGAAATGGCCGGTTATTCAGCTTGTTTTTATGACAGGCTTTGCTTATGTTGTATCTTTGGCGGCTTACCAGATTTTAAAGTAAGGTATAAGTTTTAAGAAATAGAAAAGATGTTTGATTTTCAAAATATAATAGTTTATATCATTGTATTGGCAGCCGTAGTCTGGTTGCTTAAGAAGTTGTTTTGGAAAAAAAGAAAAAATTCATCTTCGGAATGCGGAAAAGCCGGATGCAGTTGTCATTAGTCCGGATTGAAACTGAAAACAACAAGCAATAAGATTATTATTAATTTTAGTGCTTGTTGTTTGTTTTAATAAATTATTTCAGTTTTAAATAAGCCTCTTTAACTTCGTTGTATGTTTCGTCGCTGTTTTTATACAGTGGAGAACGAAGCACGTTTTCAATGATTCCCTGGTAGTGTAACAGCGCTTTTATTCCTCCCGGATTTCCTTCTTTAAAAAGAAGCTTAAACAAATCAATCATTTCAAAATGCATTTCCAGCGATTCGCTGAATTTACCTTCCAAAGCCAAATGAATTAGTTTACTCAATTTTCCGGGGAGAGCATTTGCGATAACTGAAATGACACCTTTACCGCCAATTGAAATAATAGGAAGCGCCAACACATCGTCACCCGAAATCACTGTAAAATTATCAGGCGTATATTTTCCTATTTTTGTGATTTGAGACAGAATACCTGAAGCCTCTTTTACCGCAGCAATTTTTTCGGATGTTTCAGCCAAACGGGCTACCGTTTCAGCCTCAAGATTTACCCCTGTTCTTGAGGGAACATTATATAAAATAATTGGAACCGGACTCGCTTTTGCTATTTCAGAGTAGTGAACAAACATACCTTCCTGTGAAGGTTTATTGTAATAGGGAGTAACAATGAGTAGTCCACTCACTCCGTTAAAATCAAATTTGTCAATTTGTTTGATGATTTTTCGCGTATCATTTCCCCCCATACCAACAACTACAGGTAGTCCGTCCGATTTATCTTTAATCAGTTTAACAATGTCCTGTTTTTCCCCGGCTGAAAGTGTTGGTGTTTCCGCGGTGGTTCCCAACGCTACCAGATAATCCATCTTTCCCTGAACCTGATTGTTAACAATCACTTCAAGTGATTTAAAATCAACACTGTTGTCTTTTTTGAAAGGAGTTACCAAAGCTACTCCTGCTCCTGTAAAAAGCTGCCTCATTTACTCGTTTTTTGATTTAGCTGGCCAAGATAGAAAATTTGTTGTTTGGCAAGAAACAACGCATCCCGATTTTGACCAATGTTAATGTTAAGGTCTAAATAATTTTTTTCTTTTTGAGACCATCCTACTTTAAATTTTGCCTGTGTGGAAAGTGTTATAAAGTCCAGTGTGATATTTTGACTTAGTGCAATATTTAAAAGTATATCGAATTTTAATTGTGTAAAGGTATCTATCCGGCCTTGTTTGGGGAGTTTTAACCAATCGAGTTCTTTTGGTGTTAACGAATTTGTATCCGTTGCAAAATTTACGTCTTCATTATAAACACAAAAACCACGAACCACGACTCCTCTTTCAGAAAAAAATTCTTTTATAAAATGATAAGCATTTTTTCCTTCGGGCTCCCAGATTATCCCAACTTTTTTTACCGAATCCAAATCCGGAACCTGAGGACTATGATTTATGATTAATTCTGTTTTTAACAGTCTCCGGTTAGCGTATTTTTCTCTTATTCCCATTCTTTCGGCAAATTTAATAAATGATTGATGAAAGTCTATTTTAAGAGAAATCAAATTCATTTTATTCTATCATTTTTAAAAAATCATTTTCCGAAATAATGGGAACTCCAAGTTTTGTGGCTTTTTCCAGCTTGCTTGGCCCCATATTTTCACCGGCAATCAGATAGTTGGTTTTTTTTGAAATGGAACCTACATTTTTACCGCCGTTTTGTTCGATCATATTTTTTAATTCATCGCGGGAGAATTTTTCAAAAGTTCCGGAAATAATAATACTTAGCCCTTTTAGTTTTTCCGTTTTGTTGTTTAGCTCTTTTTCGCTAATGGAAAATTGCAGACCTTTTTCTTTCAGAAAATCAATTAGTTCCCGGTATTCTGTTTTGGAAAACCAATCGACAATACTTTCGGCGATTTTTCCTCCAATTTCGTCAATTTCAATGAGATCTTCATAACCTGCACTTTGAATTTTTTCAATGGTGTGCATATTTTTAGCCAGTGTTTTGGCAACGGTTTCACCTACAAAACGGATTCCCAGCGAAAACAATACACGTTCAAAAGGGACATTTTTTGATTCTTCAAGGCTATTTAAAATGCGCTCTGCCGATTTATCACCCATTCGTTCTAAACCAACCAGTTGCTCTTTTTTTAGCCGATACAAGTCAGCAATCCCATGAATTAACTTTTGATTGTACAACAGCTCGATGGTCTCCTGTCCAAGCCCGTCGATGTCCATAGCCTTGCGGCTTACAAAGTGTTCTATTTTCCCTTTTATCTGAGGCGGGCAGCCAACTTCGTTCAGACAATAATGCGCTGCTTCTCCTTCATTTCTAACCAGTTTTGTGCCACATTCCGGGCAGCTTTCAATAAATATCACTGATTGAAACATCGGATGACGTTTACTCTGATCAACCCCGGTAATTTTAGGGATAATTTCTCCTCCTTTTTCCACAAAAACCGTATCGTTAATATGGAGATCAAGGTTTTGGATGATGTCGGCATTGTGAAGCGAAGCACGTTTCACCATTGTTCCGGCAATTAAAACGGGCTCAAGATTTGCCACAGGAGTAACTGCACCCGTTCTGCCAACCTGGTAGGAAACCGATTTTAAAATGGTGGAAGCACTTTCCGCCTTAAACTTATATGCAATGGCCCAGCGTGGCGATTTTGCGGTAAATCCAAGGTTATCCTGTAAGTTTTTCGAATTTACTTTAATTACGACGCCATCGGTGGCAACCGGAAGATGATGGCGTTCCAAATCCCATTTATCCAGATAGTCAAAAACTTCTTTGAGCGATGCGCATTTTTGCATCGCATCCGAAATTTTGAAACCCCATTCTTTGGTCTTTTGCAGGTTTTCATAATGACCGTCGTATGGCAAATTTTCGCCCAGTAAATAATAAAAATAGGCATCCAGTTTACGGGTTGCAACAATCGATGAATTCTGCATTTTTAGTGTTCCGGCAGCTGTGTTTCTCGGGTTAGCCAAAAGCGGCTCTCCTTTTTTTTCGCGCTCGGCATTTAACGCTTCAAAAACATGAAAAGGCATTAATATTTCACCCCTGATTTCAAAACTTTCCGGGTAACCTTTACCACGCAACCTTAGCGGTACAGAACGAATGGTACGAACATTGTTTGTGACATCATCTCCGCGAACGCCGTCGCCTCGTGTAACTGCCCTTGTCAGCCATCCGTTTTCGTAAAGTAAACTAATGGAAGATCCGTCAAATTTTAATTCACAAACATATTCATAATCGGTTTCAATTATCTTTTTTATCCGGGTATCAAAGTCTTGAATTTCTTCTTTGGAATACGCATTGGAAAGCGAAAGCATGGAATATTTATGTTCCACCTGTTCAAATTCTTTGTTGATATCACTTCCTACACGCTGAGAAGGGGAATTGAGATCTGCAAATTCAGGAAAGTCTTTTTCCAGTTTTTCCAGTTCTTTCATTTTCATATCAAACTCAAAATCCGATATAACCGGTTGGTTTAAAACATAATAGTTGTAGTTGTGTTCTTCAAGTTCTTCGCGTAGCTGTTCTATCTTTTTTTGAGCTTCTTCCCGGTTCATTTCTAGGTTCTCTTTCGTGTTAATATTACAAACAAATGGAATGGAAATTGGCTTAAAAGTAAACAAGATTTTTATTTCGATTAAACAATTGTACAGTGTTTTTTCTTTAAATTATGAACACAAAAACAAATAATTATGTCATTCACACTCGAAATTGGAGAAAAAGCAATAGATTTTAATTTACCGGGCACCGACGGCAAAACTTATTCACTTGAAAATTTTAAAGATTCAAAATATCTCGTAGTGTTTTTCACCTGTAATCACTGTCCGTATGTAATTGGCAGCGATGAAGTGACAAGAAAGACCGTTGAGCGTTTTCAGCCTTTAGGCGTAGAGTTTGTGGGGATCAACTCGAACAGTAAAAATACATATGAGGACGATGATTTTCCGCATATGGTTGAACGAATGAAGGACTATAAATTTCCCTGGAAGTATTTATATGATGAGTCTCAGGAAGTGGCTGAGGCATACGGAGCTCTGCGAACACCTCATTTTTATGTTTTTGATGAAAACCGTAGGCTGGTATATACGGGCAGAGGGGTAGATAGTCCGCGCGATGTATCAAAAATGACTGTAAATGATTTGGAACGAACTCTGGAAGAACTCACTTCAGGCAAACCCATCTCTGTTTCTCTCACCAATCCAATTGGATGCAATGTTAAATGGGAAGGAAAAGATAAACACTGGATGCCCGCAGAAGCTTGTGATTTAGTCTTTTAATCGCAAACTAAGTACTTTTATCTCCCCCGGTATTTCTCAAATTTAGTTTCATTTGGTACAAGTGAAATCCTTTTGCCCAAAAATCGTTAATGACATTTTCCTGTTTAAAGCCTAGTTTTTCGTAAAATTTACAGGCCAGTTGTGAGGTTCTGACGATTACTGTATGGATATCCGGCCTGTTTCTAATAGCAGACAAGCGATGGAGAGTTAATTCTTTACCAATTCCCTTTTTATGGAAATCGGGATGGATCATGTCCCATGCAATTCTGGCTGTATTTTTTTCAGCAAAGTAATTGATTCCGCCTGCACCAATTATTTTCCGGTTTTGTTCCACCACAAAATAGTCTTCCAGTTGATTTTCAAGATAATCCTTAAAATCCTTTTCTTCTGAAGGATCAAAAAAAGCAGGTGTGTTGAAGCGAAACAACTCAAGTACCTTTAATTGGTCAGCGGTTGTATATTTTCGTATTAATTTTGAAGGTGTTTTTTTCATCTGGCCTTAAAAATAGTGGAATTCCGGATTCCTGATTTTCTTCGTTTGAGCGTAACCAACCAACGATGGAACGATAAAAAGGATCAAAAACAGGTATTTCATAAACATAAAATTTACAGCTTTTTTACAGAAGTTGCATCATAACCGGTTTGATTTACCGGGTGATTATTTACTTCAAAGATACTGTTGTCAAGAAATTCTTCAATAAAAGACAAACCGGGAGCATAGTAAAATGAACCTCCTTTTTTTAGCGAATGAAGAATTTCCATGTATTTTTTTGCATACCTGACATAATCACCATCTTTTCTGAAATGATGGTGTGCAAAGTGGTTTGAAAATCCAAGATTGCTGATAATTGTTCCCCATTTGTTGTTTTCAAAGTGATATTCAAACCAGTCGAATTGGGAACAATAGTTTTCATTCTGAACCATCCGGTCAAATCCAAAAGTATCAATACCAATGCTTTGTAAATGTTTAACAAGCGCTGCCGATTTACCGCAACCGATATCCAAAACCGGTTCAACTAAGTGTGATAAATTGATTTTTAACAATTCAATTTGTAGTTGAGGACTGTATTCGTTACATACCACGCATTCAACCATTGAACTGCTTTTTTTGTATATCTGCTCGGCAAAAGGGTTGGTTTCTGTTAACCAGGTTTTAAGCTTTTTATAGTGAATGCTGGCGATTTTATCAATATCGTTCTCCTGTTTTAAGGACTGAAACAAATCAGAATAAATGGTTTTTAAGCGTACTTTTGCAGCTTTATCAAACGAATAATACTGGTTTACACGATAGAATTCCTCCAGCGCATTTTGGGTTGCATAATCAATCAAAAGCTTTTCATTTTTACTGTCTGTTTCCTTGTATTGCAATGCAATTTTTTTTGTTTCAGCAACAAATTGAAATAAGCTGCTGAGGTTGGAATTAAACAGATTTTTGCCCCTGTTGTAGCGGATTTGATTATCAATATTTTCTTTGATATTGAGCATAACTTAGTTTAGCACATGTTTGTGTACGAAGGTAACGATTTCGTTCATAGCTTCCATTGCCTCCGGAAAAAACGGCGATAACAGAGGGTAACAATGAATCATGTCTTTGCCCGGTTTAAAGGTAATATCGTTGCCGGCTTTTTTTGCTTTTTCATAAAATGATTTACTGTCATCGAACAGCTCGTCAGCCTCTCCCGCACTGATAAAAATGGGAGGAAGCCCTGATAAATCTCCGGCCACGGGTGATATATACGGAGAATTTACATCGTTTTTTCCGGTGTAATAGTGGCTGAAAACATTCCAGCAGTTATGTGGTGCCAATGATACGCTGTTTTTTGTTTTATAGGATGCCCCTGAACAGCTTAAATCGGTCCACGGCTGAATGGCCACAGCGGCTTTTGGCAAAGGAATCTTTTTATCGCGAAGAGCCAGGAGCGTTGCCAGGCAAAGTCCCCCGCCTGCCGATTCTCCCATTATAATTATGTTTTTAGGTTTGTATCCCTTTTCCAGAACTGCCTCATAAATTTTTACAGAATCGTTTAAAGCTGCCGGATACGGATTTTCAGGTGCAAGTCCGTATTCGTACAACAGATTTGTCATTCCCGTTTGCAAAGCAATTTTCGACACAATATTCCGGTGGTCGTTACACGAACCGGAAATATAGCCGCCTCCGTGTACATAAAAAATTAACTTGTCAGCGCGGGCGTTTGCAGGTGCTATCCATTCCGAGGTGACCATGTTAATAACTTCAGGTTTTATCTGAATGCCTTTGGGTAATTTGCCAAACCGTTCTGCACCTCTTTCGCAACTTGCTCTGAATTTTAGAACCGACTGAACATCCCATCCCATTGTTTCCTTTTGTAACCTGCCCTTAAAAAAGTGACGGTTTCGCATTAGTCCAATAAATACTTTACTTTTTAAACTTGCCATAGCTTTTATTTTTTTGCAGCAAATTTCTTCTTTCTTCAAGGCAGTTTACTTCACCTATGTTAACTTTTTCTGCTTTGATGTAAATTATTTCGAATGCGACTTAAGGACTGGGGGGCAATTCCCAAAAAAGAAGCCAGATGCTTTAACGGAATTTTTTGCAGCAGTTCAGCGGGATAGGTCTCTTGTAAAATTTCATATCTTTTTTCGGCGGTTAGAACTTTTGAATCGAGCATCAGTTTTTCGGTAAATTCCTGTATCTCATTTAAAAGTTTGCGCATAAAAATGTTCCACGAATTTATTTTTTCCAGTTGTTTGTATTGTTGGTAACTGATTTCCCAAACCACAGTTTCTTCAAGTGCCTGAATACTTTCGTTGGCAGGACTTTGGTTGCGGAAGCTGATTTTTGATGTAAAACAATAAGGCGCCAAGGCAAAGGTTTTAGTAATATCTTCTCCGTCGATGTTGCAAAAAAAGCGAATCAGTCCCCGTTCAAAGAAATAGAAATGATGACACACTTTTCCTTCCTGAAGTATAATTTCGTCTTTACTGAAAATTTTTTTTTGAAATTCTCTTTTGATATCGTTCCAGTCGTTTTCTGAAAGGGTGATGTATCGGTTTATGAAGTCTTTTAAAAGGTCTGGCATACTGTTTCTTAAATTGAAAAAGCCAATTTTCAGCCTTTAAAGTTATATTTTTTCTGTGATTATAAAAGGAGTGAACTCAAAGCCGATAATCGATTCTGTGGTTCAGAAGTAAACCAGGTTTCACCCGGAAAGTCTGACCCGAAACAAACCAACTTTTGTGTCATCGAATGTTGGCAAGGTTTAACTCCAAAAGAATATAATTCCTGAACGGGGATATATCGTGTCCCGCGAATAAATGCTGTATTTTTTTAATCTTTTATCTAAATTTATTTTGAACGTATCGTCTTTTTGAGCAAAATAAGTTATGTAGTCTACATTTTTAATGCCCTTAGGATATCGGAATGTAAATTTCGGATTTGTTGTTGGTTCAGCAATTACGAAATAAAAGCGGTTATTTTCTTTCATTAACGGGATGCCAAACGAAACTTTTGCTTTATAAAATCTCGATTTTTCTTTCTGCAAAATATATTTTCGTACGATTGAATCAGAAACGCTGACTTCGATGCCCTGAATCAGGACCCCTTTGTTTTCGGTGTTAATTAAATTCACACTAAACTCGGAGATATTGTCTGATTCGTTGTCTTCTTTGTCGTAAAAATTTATTTTTAAACTTAAAGTATCCTTGACAAATGCGTACAAATCCTGCTGCGACAAGCTGTTAAAAAAAGCCGGAGAGTTGTCTAAAAACAGAATTTCCCGCATAAAAACATTCTCATCATTAAGCCAATAATCTAAACTCTGCTCGTCGAAAGCAAAAATGACTTTTAATTTGGGGCTGGAAAGTTTGTTTGAAAAGTGTTTTGTTGATATTAAATTTTGATTCTGAATAAAATAACCGGAACTCGAAATTTTATAGTTGTTAATATTAATGTCGTTATCAAGTTCCACTATTTCAACGTCATACTGGTATTCATCCCGGTATATCAGGTTCCCGTCCAAATATTTTTTTATTACACTGTTAAATAACTGCTCTCCATATTTTTCACCGATAATTGATTTTATATTTTTTAATATAAACTGTTTTCGCTGACTGTAGGAAAACATTTCCAGCATCAGAGAATCCCCCTGAATGGTTTCAACCAATCTTTTTTTCTCTAAATCGTTATTTGTATTTCTTAAATAGAATTCGAAAAAAATGCCGATAACAAAAATGGTAAACAATGAAGAAAACAATGTAAGATAAATGTTTTCTACAATTTCACTGAATGTAGCATTATCATCGTAAAAAAACTCCCGGTATCCCCAGGCCATAAGAACAATAATAACGACAAGCGAAAGAAAGAAGATCCAAATTTTGTGTGTTAAGATTTTTTTTGCAAGACTCATAAGTTTAAATATTTAGAACACCACCATAAAATGCTTTTCTTTTTGTTAAACTGGCCCAAAATTGATTTCCATAGTCATAATGCCACCATTCCTCAGGATAATTTGTAAAACCAAAATGGGTGAGTAAATTATATAATAATCTTCTGTTTTTTTGAAATTTTAAATCATTTTCTGAAGAACAATACAATTCGTAATAATCTGTTTTTGCACGTTCCCCAAAGTAATCAAATTCTGTTCCCATTTGTAACTCATTTCCTTTTGAGTCAATGATTGTAATGTCTATCGCCCCTCCGGTCAGGTGCGGAGAAGGTTTATCGGAATCAGTTGATGGAACAGAAACATATCTTTCGGTTTTCTTTAAAAGAAGGGCCTCCTCAATATCCGGATTTTTTGAACGTAATTCCTTTTTATGTTTTTCAAAAAGAGCACGTTGTACAGTGGTTGGCCGCCACACATCCCAAACCAGAAATTTGTATCCTTGGGGTAAATACTTTGCCGCTTCAACTAATTTTTTTGCAAGGCCTTCTCTGCAATAGCATATTTCTAATGCTCCTGCTATTTTTTGTTCAAAATATTGAGATTTAACCGTAATATATTTTTCGGCAAAATCATTCAAAGGTATCAACGGTTCATGATTTTCCCGGATGGGCATATTTTTCCATCCTTTAATTGAAAGGTTTTGTGGTATTGAGTTGTTTACGTCAATTTCCATGTTTATCCTTTTCCCAACTTTAATGAGTTCGTGTTTAACGAAAATATATTTTGGTTATAACTTACCATGTAGTTTTCTTTTTCTCTGTTTTGTTTTAACGCTAATTCAATTAACTCGCTGGTAAGCATTGCAAAATCCATATCAGATGCCTCCCACAGATAAAAGGACAGGGAACCCGGAATGGAGTTTATTTCATTAACATATACCGTGTTATCTTTTTTGTTTATCAAAAAATCGATACGCGCAACTCCACCACTGTTGAGAACCTTAAACGTTTGTTTTGCCAATTCCTGGATCTGTTTTGTAAGTTCCGGCGCAATTTGGGCAGGTATTTGGCGTTTGGCACTGCTCATTCCTTTTGAATTCCCTCCTTTGGTCGTGTATTTATCATTGTAGCTCAATATGTCGCCACTTTTTAAAGGTTCTTCACATACCGAAGCATTTTGTTTATCCGAATTTCCGATAACAGAACAATTGATTTCCTGAAGGTCTGATACAAGTTTTTCAACCAAAATCCGGTTTGAAAATTCGCCCGCCAACTCCACTGCACTTTCCAATTCTTCTTCATTTTTGGCTGTGGTTATTCCCACACTTGAACCTAAATTTGATGGTTTTACAATTAGAGGGTAAGCTAATTTGTTTATTTTTTTCAGAATTTCCTGTTTGTTGGTGTGCCATTCTTTATCGTAAAACCACAAATAGTCCACAACCGGCAATCCGCTTTCTTTTAAAATCATCTTCATCACAATTTTATCCATGCCGGTAGATGAGGATAATACATTGCTGCCTACATAGGGAATATTTTTCAACTCTAAAAAACCCTGAAGTGTCCCATCTTCTCCGTTTGAGCCATGGATAACGGGAAAAACAACATCAACAGAAGCTATTAATTTCAGGCTCCATAATGTTTTTTTGTATAAATTAAAATTATTGGAATGGGTATCAATAATAATTTCTGTACACTCTTTGTTTATTTTTTCTTCTGATTTGTATGTCTCAACTTCCAGCAAAACATCGCCCGTTAACCACTTTCCTGCTTTGTTAATATATATGGGTATTACGTTATATTTGTTTTTGTCGATAGCATTGATAGCCTGCAAAGCTGAAATCACAGAAATTTCATGTTCAACCGACCTGCCACCAAATACAACACCTATGTTTGTTTTCATTTTATTTTTTTTGTATTTAAGTTATTATTTATTTTTCGTACGTGTCGGGTAAATCATTTTCATATAATATTACATCACCCGATTTAACAAATTTACTTATATGCTGACTTGCCTCCGTAAAGTTCTGTGCAATGTAAATATTTTCTGTTTTATACCCCGTCTCAACCAATCCTTCATAAATAGGTTGCGTAATTTGTTTTCCCACCAAAACCACATAATCACAGGCATCCGAAATTTGTTTTCCAAAGATTCGATTGTAAAAATCTTGTTTGTCTGCAAGTTCAATCATTCCGGGTGTTATTATAATTTTTCTGGTTCCTTCAATATTTTTCAGAACATTTAAAGCCATTTTTGCACCTACCGGGTTGGAATTAAAAGCATCGTCAATAATTGTTATGCCGTTGTTATTCTTTTTTATTTCCATCCGGTGCTGAACAGGAACCATTTTTTTTATTGCGTAGGAAATATTTTCCAAATCAACTTTTAAATGTCCTGCTAAAATCACGGATGCAAGAATATTCGACAAATTATAATCGCCCAAAAGTTTTGTTTCAAACTCACCGATGTTGTCTGTTTTTTGCAGAATATTAAAAGCTGCTCCTTTTTTGCTGTATTTGATATTTGCGACACTGTAATCGGATTCTGTTGTTTGCGTGGAGTAATAAAGAGTTTTGCAATTATCTACTTTTTTGTTCCTGATGTACTCATAATCTGCATTTAAAATGCCTAATCCGTCGGGGGGTAATGAATCGATGAGCTCAAATTTTGTTTTTTGAACATTTTCAATTGTTTTAAAGGTTTCAAGGTGCTGCTCGCCTACGGCTGTAAGAATACCGTATTTTGGGTTGACCAAATCGCAAATTTCTTTGATATCGCCGATTTGTTTTGCTCCCATTTCCACAATAAAAACCTGGTGTGTTGGTTTTAGATATTCCCTTATAGTTCGGATAACTCCCATTGTTGTATTAAAGCTGCCGGGCGTCATCAAAACATTATATTTTTCTGACAAAATTCTGTGGAGAAAATGTTTTGTGCTTGTTTTTCCATAACTACCTGTTATCCCTATTATCAACAACTCCGGCATTTGTTTAAGAATGCGCTGTGCATCTTTATAATACCAGTTATTTATTTTCTTTTCAACAGGTTGCAGAATGATATTTGCAAAACCGATAATCAGAAAAGAGAAAACGATTATACCGCATCCGATTAACGCCGTTTTCTCTGAAACTCCTAAAAAAACAGCTGTAACAATAATTGGTGTGAGCGTTAAAATCCACAGAGCAACATAAAGTCGTTTTGCTCTTTTGGTATATACCAGCGGTTTCTTTTGTTTTTTTGAAAAATAGCTGTACGACAAAAACGAATACAGCACAATTACTGTAATAACTGTTGCATAATTGATTTTTGTAAAAAATACCAGGGCAATTATTATGCAAAATATGAGCTCGACAACTCTTTTTTGTTCAAATAAATATTTTCGCAGCCATCTGTAGTATCGTTTGTTTCTGTATGAATTTAATTGCATCATATGCAATTCGTATTGCAACTTGGCATGAATAAACGCAAATAGCGCTAAAAAGCTTACTATCACTACTATTTGTTCCATCAATGTTCCTTTTTTGCTGTAAGAAAATTGTTTACTATAATTAAAAACTCATTTAGTTTTTCTAAAAAGCTATAATGTCCGCTGTTTTTTAATACCACAAGGCCGGCATCGGGAATTAGTTTTTCCATAATTTTTGCATCGGATACTGATGTTTCTGTATCATTTTCTCCCCAAATTAATAAGGTTGGCGATTTCATTTTTGGCATCACGTGTTTTAAATCCTCGTTTACTACTTTTACTAAAATATCCCGGATTATTCCGTTTGCATTTTGATAATCGCTTGAACCGTTCTTTTTTCGGTAGTTTTCCAATATCGCATTTGCTTTTTGACTGCTAAATAACAAAAGAACTATTTTTTTAATTGTTTTATAGGTATAAACTTTAAAATAGTATTTTAGCTTTCGTTTGGGCTTTACGCCTGCGCTACCAACTAAAATTACCTTTTCGGTTTTATTTCTGGAAGAAAACAAAATTGAAACCCTGCCGCCAAAAGAATGACCAATCAAAATTGGATTTTTAATGTTTTCTGTTTTAATAAAAGACTCAATAAACTGCGTGTATTCCTCAACTCCCCATATTTCTTTTGGAGGATCGCTTTCTCCAAATCCGGGAAAATCGATAGAATAAACCTGAAATTTTTTTTCCAATTCATTTTGAACCCTTTCAAAGATTTTTAAATCGCAGCCCCAGCCATGCAGCAGCAATACAGTTGCACCTTCTCCCGTTTTTTTGAATCTGATATTTAATCCATTGATATTTTTGCTTTGTATCATCTTTTTGCAATTGTAATTTACAAAAGTAGCATTAGTCTTTCGATTTTACCTGTTCAGACGGGAGGATAATACTCCTTTTTTTTAACAACATCCGGTTTATTAGCCGGTTTGGTTTGTCTGCATATTTGGCGTATGTGCATTTATTTTTTAACATTCCGGCCGGACAGAAATTGCTCCGGGAAAAGATAAAAATGGCTCAAAATTCAGAGCATTTTAAATATTTGTGTCCTATTTGTTTAATTTTTTATATCGACCCAGGTTTCCTCTATTTCTTTCATAATTTTCGAGGATGTTCCCGCGATATTGTAAAACAAACGAAGTTGCTGCTTTTTTAAATGATTGTCTGACAAAACGATTTGTTCCTTCAGCTCCATTAATACAGGTGAGAGTTCAGTAGGAATTATATTTTTCTGACTAACAAGATATTTACTGGCTTCATTTAGCACTTTGTTGATTTGATTGGTTATAACCGATATGTTTTCAATAACCGGCATGTTGGTTTCGCGGTGTGCCCCCAGCGCCGATATATGCGACAAGAGGGCATGATTTAAATAAGTCAGCGTGAGTGCATGTTGCATTAGTTGTCGTTTGCTTCGGGGTTCCTGTCGCATGCTGTTCCAGGCCAACGCCAGTTCATTGTCGGCTAAATGTGCTTCCCGGCGTGCAATCCGGTAGGCCAGGTCATCGGCGCTGGTTTCTTTGTATTCACTCACAATTGCCTCCAGGTAAGCCATGTTTTTCTGCATAGCTTTTGAAATAAGTTCGGGCATACGGCGGTATTGCCACCCGGGCCACAAAAACCGAATAGTAAGAAACGACAAAGTCGCTCCAAGCAGTGTGTCAATCAGGCGCGGAAGCATGATATGCAGCCCCGCGTCTTTTGATATCAGGTTAAATGCACTAATGACAAATGTTGTGATAAAGATTACTGCGATGGAATATTTTGTTCGCAACCAATAGAAGAAGGCGAGGGCAGAGGCCATCATCAAAATTACCTGAGAAGCAACGCTGGTGAAAATATGCAAAAGTAAAGCACCAAAAATTACACCGGTAACTGTTCCCAATAAACGCTGAAATAATCTTCGGCGTGTATCACTGTAGGTAATCTGGCTTACAAACAAACTGGTTAACATCACCCAGGCACCTTTATCCAGGGAAAGAGATCGCTCCAGGATAAAACCAACCATAAAACTTAAACTTAGTCGAAGCGCATATCGCATTCGCGGATGTGAAAAATTTAGTTGTCTGCGAAAACGTTCAATCGGACTCCGTTCATCTTTTCGTAAACGCGGAATGGAAGTACCCTGTATAATGTCGTCGAGATATTTTAGTGAAATGTGTGAGCGGTAAAGATTATGATGTAATAAAACCAACGGTTGTGCAATGGAGGCATCCATTTCTTTTAGTTTTATTTCAATGGCATCTGATATCCATTCCAATGCTTTGGGATGATGATATTCAACTCCCGTGAGCATATTTTCTGCAACCTTCCGCGATGCAAATGCCAGCTGCCGAAGCATCTCTCCAAATCCTTCCATCACTTCCAGCCGTTCTTCTTCGTCGCTTAGTTTGTCATGTCTCTCATGGCTTGAAGCTGCCCGTTCGTGCAGGCTTTGCAATAGCATAAAACGCTGAAGATAGGGGCGCAGGGGCTCCTGGTTTTCAAGTTCTCTGCCATAGTTGTTTAACACTTCTTTTATTTTTTCCAGCGTGTTAACAACATTGATGTTTAACAGGGCCAAATCTTTATTGATGGACTCTTGTTCCTGCTTTTTACTTGGGAACAGCATCGCCTTTTTTTCCAGATAATTTGCCAGCTGTTCAAATCCTACAGCCATTTGTTCATCCAGCAGGCGCCAGGGATTCTGATATAATAAAATCAAGGTAAATACTCCGTGGAAAAGCGCTCCCAGCGGAAGTAAAACCGCCTGCCAGTACCAGGCCGGACTGATTTCAATTCCCAGCATCGCGTAAATGCCAACCAGTACCGAGCCGAATGTAATTGCCCGGTAGCGCTCGCCAATTCCGCCAATAAGAATAAAAACAATGGTTGAAAGAACAAATCCTGCCCCCAGCAACCAGGTATAATTGTTTAATAGCCCAACAGAAAAACTTGAGATAAAAAAACTTACAATGGTGATTGACAGGGCTTTTATTCTTCCTTTTGGATGATCATTGGTTTCTGAAAGTGCACCGGCGAGTGCCCCCAGCGCCAGTGTTACTCCGTAAAAAGGTTTTCCGGCAACAATAAACGGAATAGCCAGAATTCCCATCGACGCAGTTGCGCGCAATGCGTTAAGCCGTCTCGGGTGACGCCAAAAATCCTGCTGAAATTTTTTAATATTTAATTGTAAGTATTGAAATTTCTCTTTGCTCATTTGCTTATTTATTTTGCAAAGCTAACGAATGAAGTTAAACAATGGTTGAAAAGAAAATACGACAATGAAAAATAAAAGATTCAGATAAACTTGATTAAAAACAAGTTCAGATTAATGGCTACATTTTGTAGTTTTGAACGAAATTAAATCTTCTACAATGAAAAAAGTACTTGTTTTGATGCTTGCGGTAATTGTTCTTTTCGCTTGCAATTCAACGTCACAAAAAAAAGAAACAATTCAAGAAAATAATACAATGAAACAGAAAGCAGAGGAGTTTGTGCCATTCGCATTAAAAACAGATTTAAACGTTTTAACAGAAAAGGAAAAACAGATGTTGCCTTTGTTATTTGACGCAGCTAAAATAATGGAAGAGATTTACTGGAAGGAAGCATTTGGCGAAAAGGATAATTTATTTAATGAAGATTTGGATGAGTACACACGTAAGTTTTTGCAAATTAATTATGGTCCGTGGGAGCGTTTGAATAATAACGAGCCCTTTTTACCGAAATATGGAAAAAAACCGGCAGGTGCCAATTTTTATCCCGCTGACCTGACAAAAGAAGAATTTAAGGGCTGGGATAATGAAAACAAAACCAGCTTGTATACCATGATTCGCAGGGGGGAAGACCGAGAATTGATTGCTATTCCGTATCATGATTTCTTTGAGGAGGAAACACAAAAAGCAGCGGATTTAATTTTGCAGGCTGCCGAGCTGGCTGAAGAAGAAGGTTTAAAAAATTATCTTCTAAAAAGAGCGGAAGCATTGTTGACAGATGAATATTTTGAAAGCGATGTTGCCTGGATGGAGATGAAAAACAACACCATCGATTTTATTGTCGGGCCCATTGAAAATTACGAAGACCAGTTGTTTGGCTACAAAGCTGCTCACGAATCATTTATTCTGATAAAAGACAAAGGATGGAGCGAAAAACTTACAAAGTTTGCTGCTTTGCTTCCGGGGCTCCAAAAGGCGCTGCCCTGCGAACAGGTATACAAAGATGAGACGCCGGGTATTGATTCCGATATGAATGTGTATGACGCCATTTTTTATGCAGGCGATTGTAATGCCGGAAGTAAAACCATTGCCATAAATTTGCCAAACGATGAGGTCGTGCGTGAAACAAAAGGAAGTCGCAAACTTCAGTTAAAAAATTCGATGCAGGCCAAATTTGATAAAATTCTGGTTCCGATATCCGACCTTCTGATTGCCGAAGATCAGCGCAAACACGTAAAATTTGATGCCTTTTTTGAAAATACAATGTTTCATGAAGTAGCACATGGTTTGGGACTTGGAAATACGACCGATAAAAGTACAACCGTTCGCGAAGCTTTAAAAGATACTTACACTTCGATTGAAGAAGGAAAAGCCGATATTCTGGGTTTGTGGTGTGTTTACAAACTAAATGAAATGGGGGAGTTGGGCGAAAAAGATATGATGGACAATTTTGTAACTTTTATGGCCGGAATTTTTCGTTCTGTTCGGTTTGGGGCCGCCAGTGCTCACGGAAAAGCGAACATGATGCGTTTTTACTATTTCCAGGAAACCGGTGCTTTTGAACGTGATGCAGATACAGGAACTTACCGAGTAAATTTTGAAAAAATGAAGGAAGCCATGCTTTCACTTTCTGAAACAATTTTGAAAATTCAGGGAGACGGTGATTACGAAGCTGCGAAATCTTTGATTGTGGAAAAAGGTTTTATTCGCGAAGAGTTGCAAAAGGATTTAATTCGAATTGGCGACGCCGGTATTCCCCGCGATATTGTTTTTGAGCAAGGACCGGAGGTACTCGGACTTTAATAAAAAATGGATAAACAGGGATTTTTTGTGGTTCCTGTTTTTTTGTTTTCATTTTTGCTTTGAACGAAGTCTTTAACTTTTTGTTAACAAGATGAACCGAAGTTTGCTTTTATATTTGTCTTGTGAGCATTTTTAAAAACATAGCAACGTTTTTTCTGGGAGCAGTATTTTTGCTGACATCTACCGGCATTGTAATTTTTGAAACCAACTGTTGTTGCTCAGAATCTGAAAAATTAAGTCTCTACATAAGTCCTGAATCCTGTCATGAAAATGAAAAGGCGCAAAAGGTGCTGGCAACAATTGATGAATGGTCTGCCGGCGAAACAAATTGTGAAGAATGTTGCAACTCCGAAAAACGGGATTGCGATTGTGCCGGACCGGAAATGAAATACATTAAGTTGGTGAACCATTTGATCAACGATGAAGTAAAATTTGTTAAACTAAAAGTACTTTCTTATACGCTGGCCAAACAGAATGATTTTTGCCTGCAACTCACAAGTGAAAACCAAAATGAAGAGGACACGGATTTTTATTCAAATCCTCCGCCACAAATAAAATCAACCCTCGATTTTCTTATTCAAATACAACAACTTAAAATCCCATTTTCTGCTTAAGATTTTGCAATTAAAATTGCTCAATAAAATTATTTGAGTTTTAATAAAAGAAATTGTTTGAAACAAGACAGGCCATTTATTTAGTCTCTCAATTTTATGTTGCCGTCTTACTTATCTTAAGCAATGAAAAATATATTAGTCTTATTTTTTTATGTATGTTTTCCTGTAATATCGTTTTCCCAAAGCATTTCAGGAAAAGTTTTTGGGAAGGGTGAAAAGGGAGAAAAGCAGCCACTTCCCGGAGTTCATATATATTGGGAAAATACCCAAAACGGTGTTGCATCAAACGACACCGGTAATTTTGAAATCAAACAAAAAGAGGGGCAGCACATGTTGGTTTTTAGTTTTGTTGGTTACACCACAAAAAAACTCCATGTTCATGGTTCAGCGCCATTGGAAGTTGTACTTGAACCCAATTTGGAAATTGAAGAGGTAACTGTAGTTCAAAAAGACCGGGGAACCTATATGTCAAAAATGGATCCGGTTCACACCGTTCGAATCGGAAATGCTGAGTTACACAAAGCTGCCTGCTGTAATTTGGCAGAAAGTTTTGAAACCAATCCTTCGGTTGATGTAAGCTACAGCGATGCGGTTACCGGTGCCAAACAAATTCGTTTACTCGGACTGGATGGTATTTACTCGCAATTGCAAACCGAAAATATGCCCAATTTACGTGGATTGGCAACCAATTTTGGTTTAACTTATGTCCCCGGTCCGTGGATGGAATCCATTCAGGTTTCCAAAGGTGCGGCTTCGGTTGTAAACGGCTACGAATCAATTGCAGGGCAAATTAATGTAAACTACAAAAAGCCTGACGATCAGGAAAAACTGTTTTTAAATGTTTTTGCCAGCGCTGAAGGACGCAAAGAATTTAACGGTAACACAAACATGAAAGTAAAAGGCGATACCATTACTACCGGATTGTTTGTACACGCCTCTGATTTATCAAAAAGAAATGATCACAACAACGATGGTTTTATCGATGAACCACTTATGCAGGTGGTAAACGTATTTAACCGTTGGAAATACAATAATTTTAAGGGATTTATGGCACAGGCTGGCATTGGATTTATGAATGAAGATCGGTTGGGTGGACAAATGGATTTCAGGGAAGATATGGAAAGAACCGTTGAAAATCCATATGGGATAAATATCAAAACCAATCGTTTGGAAGGATTCCTAAAAGGCGGTTATGTAAGCCCGAATGGCAGGACTGCCGTGGCTTTGCTTTCAAATTTTGCATACCACAAAACCAATTCTTTCTATGGCCTGAACGACTTTGATGCAGATGAAACCCGCTTTTATGCCAATCTTGTCTTAACCCGTGACCTCGATATTTACGGAAAAAATACAATTAATTCAGGAGTCAGTTTTGTTAACGACCATTTTAATGAAAGCCTGTACTCCAACCCAATAGCGCGTACTGAACAAGTGCCGGGAGTGTTTGCAGAATATACGCTAAAACCAAATGAACAATTTACGCTGATGGCCGGAATTCGTGCTGATTTTCATAATAATTTCGGAACTTTTGTTACACCGCGTATGCACATGCGTTACCGGTTTTCAGAAAATTATACATTTAGAATCAATGCAGGAAAAGGATATCGCACTGCGAATGTGGTTTCGGAAAATATCTTTCTTCTGGCCAATGCCCGTCCGCTTTTATGGAGCGACGATTCCTTTCAGGAAGAAGCATGGAATTTTGGTGCAAGTTTTATTCAGGATTATGTGCTTTTTGACCGCGATTTGCAAATCAATGCCGAGTATTTTTATACCCGGTTTCAATCGCAGTTAGTGGTCGATCGTGAAACTTCGGCAGAGAATATTATTCTTTCGCCACTGAATGGAAAATCATATGCAGGAAGTTTACAATTTGATATGCGTTACCAACCAGTTGAGAGGCTTGATGTGTTGCTGGCCTACCGTATAAACGATATAAAACAAACCATTGGCGGAGTATTAAAGGAGAAACCGCTCACAAGCCGTTACAAAGGCTTGATAAACTTAAATTACACCACTAACTTAAAAAAATGGATGTTCGACTATACCATACAATTTAACGGTGGAGGTCGTATTCCAGTGGTTTCTTCTGATGCTGCAATTGCAACAGGCCCTGAAGAGTTTGACCCTTTTACTGTTATGAATGCACAAATAACCAAATACTTCCGATACTGGAATATTTATGTTGGATCGGAGAATCTGGCTGGTTTTAAACAGAAAAATCCCGTAACAGACGCCGCTCATCCGTATGGAGAATTTTTTGACGCTACCAATGTTTGGGGCCCTGTGCTTGGCCGCCGTATTTATGTTGGACTACGATTTCATTTAAACCATTAATAAAACAAAAAAATTATGAAGAAATTAATTTTAATGGCCCTTGTTATTTTTTTAGGGGCGACAGTGAATTCAACATTCGCACAAAAAGAGACAAAAGTCGTATGCTTTAAAAGCAGCATGGATTGCGAAAATTGTCAGAAAACACTAACCGAACATCTTCGTTTTGAAAAAGGTGTAAAAGATTTAAAGGTGGATTTTAATACCAATACTATTTTTCTGGAATATAAAACAGGAAAAAATAACGACGAAGCCATCGCAAAATCTATCGAAAAAAAGGGGTACAAAGCAGAAAAAATTTCCGAGGACGAATACCATGCTTTGGTAGATAATCAGGAAGTGAAAAAAGAATAGAAAGGGGAAGTTTTAGTATAATACGCTATGACTGGATTTTAAAAAGGGACACTTTGCTGTCCCTTTTTTTGAATATGGCTGATATTAACTGAACATAATTTCATATTTTGTTTCTTTTTGAAAAACAGAAAAGTCTATGTCTGATGCTTCTGTGTGGATGAAAATATTTTTATCCTTTTGAAAATGTTGTTATTTTTGGCTTCGAATGATAAAACACAGGACAAATCATAGTGAACAACAACCTGACACATAGAATTAACCAGAAAAAAACGGTTGCCTTATTTTTTGTTTTTGTCTTTGGCTATCTGATTATCCTGATTTTTTTAATTGGAGCGCTTTATTTTTCTACGGAAAAAAGAATCAAAAATGAAATAAAAGCCGAAGAAAGATACACCTGTTTAAAAACGAGCGATATTACAAACGAAATTGTCAGGCAGATAAAATCAGATGTTTTATTTCTCACCCGGCAAACAAAATTATTCTCCGAGCAGTCGAGATATGAGTTTGAGAAACATCTTGTTGAAACTTATTATGAATTTGCTCTGTCAAAGGAAACATACAACCAGATTCGTTATATCGATGTTTCCGGAAAAGAAAAGGTCAGAATTAACTATACAGAAGGAAAAGCCGAAATTGTTGATAAAGGGAAACTTCAGGATAAATCAAAAAGGTATTATTTTCAGGAGATAAAAAGCTTGCCACAGGATTCCGTCTTTTTTTCTCCTATGGATTTGAACGTGGAGAAGGATACGATAGAAGTTCCTTTTAAGCCAATGATACGCATCGGTTCCCCTGTTTTTAACCGGCAAAAGGAGTTGACAGGGATGGTGGTTGTTAATTTTTTTGGCGATATTATCATCGATAAACTTATTTCCGAGGATGAAAGTAACAATGGAGAACTCTTATTTCTGAATAAAAACGGGTATTATTTTATTGGTCTTGAAAAAGATGTGGAATGGGGGTTTATGTTTGATGAGAAAAAAGACAAAACCTTTTTTTATGATTTTCCGGAAGAGAGTAAAATGGTTTATGAAGGCCGGGAAGGAACATTTTCAACTGCCAAAGGTATGTTTACTTTTGCTACGGTAAATCCTCTTTCCAAAGGATTTACGGACAAAGATAAAGGCGGTCGTAATTTTCTCCTTTGGAAATTAATATCTTTTGTCTCTGCCAAAGATTTGAACTTGATTATTTTGGAGGAAGTTAAATCCTGGTGGTTAGTTTTTGTTTTTATGAGTTTGATATTTATAACGCTTTTTTGGTTTTTGTCGCGAAATATCAATTTAAAAATTGAAGCGCGGCGGCAGCTGGTCGAACGGAATAGAGAATTGAGCTATGCAAATGCAACAAAAGATAAATTTTTTTCGATAATTGCCCACGATTTAAAATCACCGTTTGCCGGTTTACTTGGGCTGTCGGAAGTTTTAGCAGAAAATGCGGCAAATCTTTCAGAAGAGAAATTAAATTCGGTGACCAGGTCGGTTTACACCACAGCCAAAAATATTTTTGTACTGCTTGAAAATTTGCTGCAATGGGCACGTTTACAAACCGACAAGCTGGCCGTCAGTCTGGAGGAAGTGAACATGAATGAAATGTTGTTTGAGACAGTTGATTTGTTGCAAAAGACGGCGTCTCAAAAGCAAATTACTCTCACCAATGAAATTCCGGACGGTTTGAAAATTTATGTGGATGATGAAATGATTAAAACAGTATTTCGCAATATTATTTCTAATGCGGTAAAGTTTACGTCCGCCGGCGGAGAGATTAAATTAAGTGCAAGCGCAAAACCCGGAGACAAATTGGTTGAAGTTAAAATTCAGGACAATGGAATTGGAATGGACAATGAGCAGCTGAAAAATCTTTTCCGGATTGGTAAAGTTAAATCGAAACCGGGGACTGCAAACGAAAAAGGAACCGGACTTGGATTGATCTTATGCAAAGAATTTGTCGATCTCAACAACGGAAAACTTGCTGTTGAAAGTGAACCGGGAAAAGGAACGTTGTTTTCTGTTTTTCTGCCAGCGGCACCCCGGTAAATGTGAATTTATCCGGACCAAACTACGGATAAATTGTGTTGATTCAAAAAGTCAAATACAAAATATATATAATTTAAAAATCACCCAATGACTCAAAAACACTCTTTTTTATTCATCATTCTTTTATTATCTGCTTTTTTGACAAATGCACAGGAAAAGTGTTCTGTCCGGACAAGCATTGGTACTGCAAGTGGCATTGATGCTGTTGACGGATTTTATTTTTCTTTTGATATTGGAATTCCACTGGTAAAATCTCTGGAAATTTCACCGACATTCAATTTTTTTTCAACGCTCCCTACAGAAAGGTTGAATAACGGTTGGAACCGAAATACCGGTGCATTGATGTACTCATTGCCGGAAGGAGACAGAATGCACTATTCCGGTAATATTATGGGCTCAATGAGTATGCTTTTACTTTTTAAACCTTTCGCGCTATCCGGTAATTTAAAACTAAAAAGAAGACATGAACTTGCATTTGGAGCAGGTTTGGGCATAAAGAGTTATGCATCTGTGCGTTCAACTTATGAAAGTAATGGAGCCCATTCAGAGTTAATTGCTTTAGGGGCAAAATCGGCATGGACAATCGAGCCATATTTTGCGAAAGCTTTTTATAACTATCATTTTGCGAATCGCTTTTTTGCTGGCGTAGTTGCCAGTCTTGATGGCTTCGACGGGGAAGCGGTAGCTTTGTTTGGAGTACAGTTTGGAATTCGTTTTAAGTAATAGAGGTCGCCTCCATATAAGATGTTTTTTACCTCAAAGTTAAAGTAGTGAACTTTGGTGCTTTGATAGTATTGAAGGGGGAACCGATCATACATTTGCTGAGGCACCCGGTACCCTGTTTTCCTACATTATCGTTTAAGCGATATAAAATATTTTTGTTAGGATAGGATCAATATGGCACAAATGAAATTTGTTTTAGGTAAAAACAACATGATAACCGCCTGTAAGAAATTCCAGAATGGAGTAAGAAATTGATGGTATGAAAAGAAGTTTGTTCAGGATATCAAACAATATTCGTCAGCCGGTTTTTAAGTGTATTCTAAGGGCCATCTTATAGTTTGGGCAGCTATTGTTAATTTCATTCTGTAAAAAATTTATCTTTTCGTTTTGCTTGAAAAATTAAAAATATGAAAACATTGGTTCTTATCTTTCTTTTGGGCTCGCCTTTTTTGCTGTTTGCGCAGAAGGACCGATACAACCTATATTCCTGATTTGTCTCAGGGGGCTAAAAAAATACGGAAAGGGGGAATTGTAGCTTTGGGAGAGGCAACAATGTTTTCTGCACAGCTGACCGGACCAAACAAAATAAAAATAGGGATGAATAATGCGGTTGCGCCGGAAAACACTCAGTTGTTGCTCAATACCCTTCACTGGCTGGACGGGAAAATCGGTTAAGGTAATCTGCAGATACACAAATGAAAGAGGAGTGACCCGGCAGAAAGCGAACCATTCTTCCGTTGTTATCTTTTAAATCTCGCTACAAAAGCACAAAACAGAACACTTTTATGTTCTACAAGATTGTTTCCAACCTAAAAAATTTTTTTAGATCAAAACAGGTTGGCGATACCAAATAATTTGACATCGGGTGTAAAATTATTTTACAGCTTTTTTTGTTTTTTAATTTAAATATGTTGGTAATGACTGAGTTATATATTTGGTATTCTATTTGGTTCAGGTTTTATTGTTCTTAAAATGAAATATTCCGGCAAAGAATTAAGGAATCTATGATTGAGATAAACATTCAATCAATGTAAAACCAATTTTTATTATAAAATGAAGAACCAAATACTATCCGGACTGATTATTTTTCTTTTCATTTCGTGTGAAACCGAAGTGAAGAATATCGAAAAGAAAATTAACATCAAAGTTGATGAACGAATAGAGTTGTTGTCGATAGTCCAACATTTTACTACCTGGGCTGCATATGGACACAACCGATATGATTTGTATTATCAATCCGAGGTTGAAGAATATTTCAAACCTTATTCTGACCATCAGGCTGTGAAACTCTGTCAGGAGTTATACGATTTTGGATTTAGTTTCGACGCACCACCTACTTTTGTGTTGTATCATTCAGAATTACCCGGTTTTGAACAGAGCACTCCGTATACCGAATATTTAATCAGTCGTGCAGGCTCAGAATTAAAATTAAAAGAGTTTGCGAATTCTCTGCAGAACTTTGCCATAAAAAGTAATTTTGAAAAATTTTATAATTCCCAGACAGATTTTTACAAAAGGGTAGTCGATAGCATAAAACAAACTATACCTGATGAGAACTATATAAGAACGTTGGAAAATTATTACGGCGACAAAAAAGAAAGCTATACAATTATTGCAGATCCTCTGTTTCAACGCGGTGGATACGGCCCGCAAATTCAATCGGACGATGGCGAATTAGTTTACAGCATTCTGGGAGCTAAAAACAGTATCAATGGTTTTCCTGTTTTTGGAGATAAAAATATTTTTGAACACATCATGTTACATGAATTCAGTCATTCTTTTGTAAATCCGGTTACTGAAAGGTATCTCAAGGCTGTAAATAATTCCGAAAATTTATTTGAGCCAATTGAAAACAAAATGAGAAAAATGGCTTATCCTGAATGGAGTATATGTGTTAATGAGCACTTGGTAAGAGTAAATGTAGCCAGAATGTTAGCAAAGTTAAAACACAATAAAAGTGACATTCTTAAACAGGAATTTAATCGGGGATTTATTTATATTTACGATCTAGATTCATTAATGGAGGGGTATGAGAGCTCCCGGAATATTTTTAAAAAATATGAAGATTTTTATCCCGAAATAATTAACTATTTTGATGATAGAAACGCAAAAAAATAACCGTTTTCCGAAAGCAATCGAGGTGTAAAAAATTTTTGAAATAGCGAATTGAAATATGAAGACATTTTAGTTTTAAATAATAAATAAGGACATTATGGCGGATATACAGAATTTATTGTTGTTCATAGGATTATCCTGGATATTAATAGTTACACCGGGGCCTGATTTGATTTATGTACTTACAAAAGGTATTTCTACAGGTAAAAAAGCAGGATTGATTTCTGCATTTGGTGTAACTTTAGGGATTTTTGTTCATACAATATTGGCGGCACTCGGACTTTCAGTAATACTGAGGACTTCAGCACTTGCTTTTATGATTGTTAAAGTAGTTGGAGCCGGTTACCTGATTTATTTGGGAATCAGAACTTTGATTAACAAAGACGAGTTGATTTTGAACAAAGAAAAACAAACCTCCACCAGAAAAATATTTACACAGGGACTTCTTTCCAACACTTTGAATCCCAAAGTAGCTCTTTTTTTTATGGCTTTTTTGCCTCAGTTCATAAAAACAGACGGAACCGAAATTTCACCGGTTCCTTTCCTTGTTCTCGGATCTGTTTTTGCACTGTTTACAATGATTTTTTTAACAACATTGGGATATTTCTCTGGTGCAGTAGGACATTATCTAAAAACAAAAGAATCGGTATCCAAATGGATTAAAAATGTTTCCGGCAGTATTTTGGTTTTGCTTGGAATCAGACTTGCTTTTATGCATCAGAAATAAAAGAGAATGCACAAGACGAAGAATGTAAAGCATAATTGGGATAATTTAGGAGTTTTAGCTCGTCGCAAATTTTAATCTTTGGGTAAATTTAAAATCTGTAATTTATTTGTATATATGATGGTTCGAAAAGAAAGTACTGTCAATATATTTTTTTAAATTTGTAGCTCAATCAAATAAAAGGCAACTTAAAATGAAAATATAATTTCTTTCAGGCAGAGTAAATAAAGACAAGCCCAATAGTGGTTTGCTAACTTGTTTCACCTTTTACGAAAGAAATTATGTTGCATTTACAAAACATTTCATATTACCATCCGAATAAAGATTTACTTTTTGAGAATATTTCATTCACCGTAAACCAGTTTGAAAAAATAGCGTTAATCGGTAATAACGGAGTTGGAAAATCAACCTTGCTAAAAATTATTGCAGACAAGCTGCCGGTTTCCACCGGCCAAATCCAGTGTAAATCTCAAGCATATTATATCCCTCAGGTATTTGGGCAGTACAATCATCTAACGGTTGCACAGGCAATAAATATTGAGCAAAAATTAAAAGCTTTAAAGGAGGTTTTAAGCGGAAATATAACGGCGGAGAATTATGTTTCTCTTGATGATGACTGGACAATAGAAGACCGCTGCAACCAGGCGCTGGAATACTGGCAGTTAAATAATTTGAACCTGTACCAAAAAATGGAAACGTTAAGTGGAGGACAAAAGACAAAAGTATTTTTGGCGGGAGTCTCCATTCATCAGCCCGAGCTGGTTTTACTGGATGAACCGAGCAATCATTTGGATATGGCGGGAAGACAGTTGCTATACGACTTTATTCAATCTGCCAAATGTTCTCTGGTTGTAGTCAGTCACGACCGGAAATTGTTGCAGCTTTTGCATTCAACGTATGAGTTGAGTAAAAACGAAGTTGCGGTTTATGGTGGCAATTATGACTTTTATGTGCAGCAAAAACAGATAGAAAATAATGCTTTAAGCCAGGATATACAAAGTAAAGAGAAGGCGCTTCGGAAAGCCAGGGAAAAAGAACGTGAAACAGCAGAAAGACAACTGCGGATGAATGCCCGGGGAAAAAAGAAACAGCTAAAGGCAGGAACTCCTAAAACCATGATGAATAAAATGAAAAACGATTCGGAAAACAGCGCTTCAAAACTAAAAGGTGTTCATGGTGAAAAAATTAGTGGTATTTCACAGGAGTTGCACAAATTACGTTCTCTGTTACCCGACATCGATAAAATGAAATTTGGGTTTGATGCTTCCGCCCTGTATAAAGGTAAAATACTGGTCAAAGCAACAAACATCAACTATAGCTACGATTCTGAATTATTGTGGGCGGAAAACCTGGATGTGCTTATTAAAAGCGGAGAACGTATTGTTTTGCGCGGATTAAACGGTTCAGGAAAAACAACGTTGATCAGGTTGATTTTAGGAACCCAGGAACCTCAAACCGGAACCATTTACAGGGCGGAGAATCAGACGGTTTACATCGATCAGGATTATTCTTTAATCAATAATGGTCTGACTATTTATGAACAGGCACAATTGTTTAACATCACCGCGTTACAGGAACACGACGTAAAAATACGGCTTAGCCGCTTCCTGTTTTCCGGAGAAGACTGGGATAAGCCTTGCAGTGTGTTAAGTGGCGGTGAACGTATGCGTTTAATGCTTTGCTGTTTAACCATTCATAATCAATCGCCCGATATTATTGTTTTAGATGAGCCGACAAATAACCTGGATATTCAGAATATAGAAATACTGACCTACGCCATAAACGAATACAAAGGAACTTTAATCGTTGTATCTCATGATGAAAGTTTCCTCGAGCAGATAAAAATAGAACGGTCGATTCAGTTGAAAAGCTATAAAGAGTAATAATATAATAGTGAAAAGCAACCGGCTGTTTTATATTTCTTCATTTCAATTTTTATAATTAACTTATGCACAGAATAATATTTGCATTTACATATTATGCACGGTTTGAATAATTTAGAATCATTTCCTCTCATCGACAAGTTTTTTAGGTGTAGCAATGATTTGTTATTCATAGCTGATAAAGAATGGAAGTTTATAAAATTAAACCCGGAATGGGAAAAGATACTAGGATATAAAATTTCTGAACTGAAAGGGAAAAAATTCATCGAATTTATTCATCCCGATGATATTAAAGAAACAATTAAAGTTGTAGAAAATTTAGCTGTTAAAGCCGAAGTTATTGATTTTAATAACCGTTATAAACATAGGAATGGGGAATACCGATGGTTACGTTGGAGGTTATATTCAGAAGAAGATATAGTATTCGCAACGGCTCAGGATATTACAGAAAGTAAAAAAGTTGAAGATGATTTAAGGAACAAAGAAGCTATTTTACATTCTACCCTTGATTCAATGAACGATGGCCTGTTGATTGTCACGAACGAAGGAAAGGTGATCCATTATAATAATCGTTTCAAAGAAATATTTTTAATTCCTGAAGATATACTTGTAAAAAATGATGATAAGCTTTTCCTTGAAAGTGTGAAAAATCAAATTATCAATCCGGATAAATTTTTAAAAAAGGTCGAAGATATTTATCAGGGTCATGAAATAACAAAAGATATCATTGATTTAAAAAACGGAAAAATTATTGAGCGTTTGTCGCACCCTCTTCAAAAAGAAAGTTTAATAAATGGCCGTGTATGGATATTCCGCGATATAACAGAGCAAAGAAAAACGGAAGAAGTTATTCATCAAAGTGAAAAAAAATACCGGAGTCTTTTTGAAAATATGACCAGTGGTTTTGCGCTTCATGAGATGTTATACGATAAGCAGGGAAATCCATCCGATTTCAGGTATATTGAAGCAAATCCTGCATTTGAAAAATTAACGGGTGTGCCGGCAGATACGATAAAAGGCAAAACCGTCAAAAGTATAATGCCTAATATCGAAGATTACTGGCTACAAACATATGGCCATGTTGCAATGACGGGAAAACCGTACAGTTATATGAATTACGCTTCCGATTTAGGTAAATACTATGATACATACATTTTTAGCCCCGAAAAAAACAAGTTTGCTGTTGTATTTAATGATGTTACCGGACGAATAGAAAAAGAAGATAGACTAAAGCTTTTTAAAGCCTCAATTGACCATGCCAGTGAAGAAATATATTGGTTGAATAAAACCGGGGCCATTGAATATGTTAACGAAAAAACATGTGAAAATCTTGGTTACTCTAAAGAAGAGCTATTAAAGCTTACTATTTTTGATGTGGATCCAACATTTTCAAAGAAAAATTGGGATAAATTATGGAAAGGGTTCCAGAATCAAAAAGAAAAAAGGACAGCCAGTTATGTGTTTGAAACTACAAACCAACGTAAAGATGGTTCGATCTACCCGGTTGAAGTTCATTCCATTCATTTATGGTTAGACAACAGAGAATTGCAAATAGCTCATGTACACGATATTAGCAACCAAAAACACAATGAAGATATTTTACGCCAAAGTGAAGAAAAATACAGGCTGTTATTCGAAAATCTGACTGTTGGCTTTACCTTGCAACGTGTGATCTTCAATGAAATGGGGAAAGCCGTTGATTTTACTTTTGAAGAGATTAACCCGGCTTGTGAGAAATACTTAAATATGCCGGCAGCAAAGGTAATTGGAGGGAGGGCAAAAAAACTATTCCCCAAAACTGAAGATTACTGGCTTGAGGCTTATAGTGAAGTCATTGAAACCGGTAACCCAATTACGTACGTTAATTATTCGGCTGAATTAGACAAGTATATTGAAAGTTATATTTTTAAAATCAAAAAAAATTATGTTGCCACTTTCTTTAATGATGTTACCGATCGTGTAAAGAATGCAAAAATTTTAAATAAATTTAAAACTTCCGTTGATAACTCCCTCGATGGTGTATTTTGGATAAACGAAGAAGGAGGTTTTGATTATGTTAATCAACAGGCCTCTAAGATGCTGAGGTATACCCATGAAGAATTAATACAACTAAAAATATTTGATATTGACCCCAATACAGATAAAAAGGTTTTTAAAGACATATGGAATGATTTGCATAAAAATAAATCGTTTAAATCATATACACTGGAGAGTTGTCATAAAAGAAAAGATGGCTCTGTTTTTCCTATAGAAGTAAATTCTGTTTTTATTTGGAAAGACAATAATGGTTTTCTTATTTCTAACATAAGAGACATAACAGAACGAAAAGAATATGAAGAAAACCTTCTTAAGAATCAAAAACTACTAAATGATTCACAAAGGGCAGGCAATATAGGAAGTTGGGAGTACTATATTGAAACCGACGAATTAATATGGAACGACCAGGTTTATGATATTTATGGTATGGACAAATCAGTGAAACTCAATTACCAGGTATTTATTGATTTGGTTTATCCTGAAGACAGAGCTTACTTTGAACAAAAATACCAGGAAAGTTTAGAGCTGGGGGTATTCCCTGAATATGAATATCGTATTGTAAAGCCGGATGAAACGTTGTGCTATCTCAAAACTATGGGGAATATCGAATTTTCCGAAAATAATAAACCCTACCGGACGTATGGGATAGTGCAGGATATTACTGAGCAAAAGCAATACGAAAAAAAAATTCTGGAAAACCAAAAATTACTGAATGAATCACAACGTATTGCTAAAATGGGAAGCTGGGAACTTATTTTGGAGAATTTCAGAATTCATTGGAGCGATTCGATGTACCTGTTGCACGGATTAGACAAACAAACTTTTAACCTTACCCATGACAATTTTCTTCAGTTAGTTCATCCGGATGACAGGCAATCCATTATCAAAAATATAGAAAAAACTCATGAAGCAGAAAAGATAGACAACGATGAATACCGGATTATAAGGCCCGATGGCGAAGTAAGAACAATATTGACTTCGGCCGAAGTAATAAAAAATGAAGATAACCAGCCCGTTAAGCTAATTGGCGTGGTACAGGATATTACCGAAAGTAAAATAGCAAAAGAAGCTCTTATTGAAAGTGAAGAAAGAGCCCGCTTATTTGTTGAAAATACACCACTGCCCATAGCTTTATTCGACACCAATATGTGTTATATAATAGCCAGCAAGCAATGGTACCTTACTTATAATGTGGATGAACAGAATATAACCGGCAAGTACCATTACGACTTATTTCCTGAAACTTCCCACAGGTGGAGAGATTTACATCAACAGGCAATACAAGGGAATGTGATAAAAAGCGAAAAAGACAAATTTATCCGGCAGAATGGAAGCTTCCAGTGGGTGCGTTATGAGCTGCATCCCTGGCATAAGGGCGATAAAACCGTAGGTGGTATGGTTGCATTTACGGAAGATATTACCCAAAAAGTTGAAGCAGCTGAGGCGCTAAAGGAAACAGAACAAAAAATGCAGCGGATATTTGAATTTGCTCCCATTAGTATAGGACTGTTGGACAAAAGGGTGATCTTAGATGTTAATTCACAAGTTTGCAACCTCACCTGGTACAAAAAAGAAGAGTTAATAGGTAACAAAACAGAAGTCGTTTTTCCAACCAAAAAAGAGTATGAAATGGTTGGGGAAGTAATGTATAAACAGTTAGCAGAGAAGGGTTTTGGTGAATTTGAATCCAAATGGGAAAGGAAAGATGGAAAACTTATAAATGTATACCTCACATTAACATATCTCGATCCAGAAGATCCTGCAAAAGGAGTGCTTTTTACCGCCATGGATATAACAAAACAAAAAGAAGCTGAAAAACAATTAATAAATGCAAAGGAGCGTGCTGAAGAAAGCGAATTCTTCCTCCGGGAATCGCAACGCACAGGCAATATTGGCTCTTACAAAATGTATTTTAATCCAGGGAATTGGATTTCAACAGAAACACTAAATAACATATTTGGTATTAATGAATCTTATACGAAAGATACAATTGGCTGGTTAAAATTAGTCCATCCCGATGACAGGAAAATGATGGATGACTATTTCCGAAATGAAGTAATTGGTAAGCTTCAACCTTTCAATAAAGAATACCAGATTATACGAAAAACCGATAACGAAACCAGGTGGGTACATGGTATGGGTAAATTGTATCTCGACGACAAAGGCCATTTATCTCACATGCTGGGAACAATTCAGGACATCACTGAACGTAAACTTATTGAGGAAGAACGCAAAATGATGAATATTGAGCTTGAAAAAAGAGTAATAAAACGTACAGACCAGCTACAGCAAGCAAATAAAGACCTGGAGGCCTTTGCTTACAGTGTTTCCCATGATTTACGGGCGCCATTAAGACATATTGATGGATTTATGCACCTGCTGGAAAAAACAATTGGCCCTGCTGATTCGAAAGTACAAAACTATATGGATAAAATATTCTACTCTGCTAAAAACATGTCTTCGATGATTGATGAACTTCTGAAATTCTCCCGCTTAGGACGTGCTGATTTAAAAACAAGGCAAGTTAATTTGACAACTATTATAAATGAAATTATTAATCGTTTAAAACCCGATTATACCGGAAGGAACATGCAATGGAAGATTAACGAGCTACCTGAGGTTTTTGGAGATCAGGGACTTTTAGAAATTGCTTTCGAAAACCTAATATCAAATGCCATAAAATATACATTAAAAAAGGATCCGGCAATTATTGAAATCGGGCAACAAAAAAACTGCCGGACCGAAAGTGTTTGTATTTTTATAAAAGACAACGGGGCAGGCTTTGATATGGCATATAAAGATAAATTATTTGGAGTATTCCAACGCTTACATAAAAGCGAGGAATTTGAAGGAATAGGAATTGGATTGGCAAATGTAAAACAGATTATTACCAAACACGGTGGAACAATTGAAGTAGAGTCAGAAATAAACAAAGGCGCAATCTTTTATATAATATTACCAATACAAAAAAAGCATGAACAACGTAGGCAAAATACTATATGCCGAAGATAACGACAACGACGTTGAACTTACCCTGGCCGCATTTGAGGAATGTAACCTTGCTAACCCTGTGGATGTAGTTAAAGACGGTGCCGAAGCGTTGGATTACTTATTCTACAAAGGAAAATACAGCCAACGAGATAAAGAAATTCCCCTGTTTATTCTGCTTGATTTAAAAATGCCAAAACTCGACGGCATTGAAGTGCTTAAAGAAATAAGAAAATCAAAAGAATATAAGAGTATACCTGTTATTATTCTTACTTCATCTAAAATGGAATCGGATATTGCCAGAAGCTATGAATTTGGGGCAAATAGCTTCGTAGTAAAACCTATTGATTTCGCAGCGTTTGTGGAAGCCATAAAAAACCTCGGCTATTTTTGGGCAAATGTTAATACATCATTAAAAAATTATGAGTAAACAAATTCTACATATTTTAATGCTCGAAGATAATGAGCTGGATGCAGAGTTAAACCGGGAACAATTAAATTTGCTGGAAGAATACGATTGTATAGTGAAAATTATTCAGGATAAAGAGGACTATATCTCTGAAATCACTTCAAGTTCTCTGCCAGATTTAATACTTTGCGATTATACGCTCCCCATGTTCAATGGCATGGAAGCATTAAATGAATTAAATTCCCGGAAATTGCTAATCCCATTCATCTTTGTAACGGGTACTTTGCAGGAAGAAGTTGCTGCCGACGCGATAAAAGCCGGTGCCTGGGATTATGTGGTAAAAGATCGTTTATTCCGCTTGCCACTTGCCATAAAAAGTGTATTAGCACTAAAAAAGGAAAAGGACATTGCCATAGAGGCCGATAAAAGGATTCAAAAAATAATAAGGGGAATCGACGAAACATCGATGCTCGTAATCGTAATTGATAAAGACTATATCATAGACTATGTAAATCAAAATTTTACAAGAGTAAGTGGTTTCCCGTTTAGTAAAGTGTCCGGCAAATCTATTTTTTCTGTTTTTTCTCATGCCGACCAGAAATTGCTTGATAATATACGTGCCATTTTCCAAAAAAAAGAAGCGTTCACAGGTAATTTTAAAATCAGCGATAATGATTCCTTTTTTTGGGAACGTTTATCAGTAACACCTATTTTTAATGATAACAATACACTTAATAGTTATACCATAATTGCTGATGATATTACAGATCAGAAAAAGCTCGAAAAAGACTTAAAAAAATCGCTTAAAAAATTAAAGACTCTGAATAAAAAGCTTGAGCTGGCAAAAAATAAGGCTGAGGAAAGCGATAATCTAAAAACTGCTTTTCTTGCCAACCTGAGCCACGAAATCAGAACACCAATGAACGGGATTCTGGGGTTTGCAGATCTTCTAAAACAAGAAAATCTGTCGCCTGATATGATTCATCAATATATTGATATTATTGAAGAAAGTGGAAAACGCATGCTAAATCTCATTAACGATCTCGTTGATATTTCAAAGATTGAGGCAAATCAGATCGTGATCAATCCTGAAAAAACGAATCTAAATAAGCTAATGAGTGAATTATATGATTTCTTTTTTACTCAGGTAAGCCAGAATGGAATTACGTTTGTTTGTAAAAAAGGCCTGGACGATTCAGAATCTGATATTTTAATCGACAAATTAAAACTAGAACAGGTACTGTCTAATTTGTTGAATAATGCTTTAAAATTCACAAAAAAAGGGGCGATTCTTTTTCAATACAAAAAAGTTGACAACAGACTTATTTTTAGCGTTAAAGATACCGGAAAAGGTATTGGTCCCGGCTTGGGAAAAGTGATTTTCGAGCGTTTCCGGCAGGCAGAAATTTCTTATTTAAAAGAAGCAGAGGGACTAGGATTGGGCTTATCAATATCAAAGTCGTTTGTCGAGAAAATGGGGGGTGAAATATGGGTAGAGTCGGAATACGGTAACGGCGCTGAATTTTTTGTCAGCTTACCATTTGTGCCTGAAAGAAGTGAGCCCAAAACGAAAATCGTTGGCAGACAGGAGGTTTTTGATAAAGAGCTCACAATTTTGATTGCAGAGGATGATGAAATTAATTATTTGTATTTTGAGAATGTTTTAAGTACAAATAAAATTAAGTTATATCATGCAGAAAATGGAAAACAGGCAATTGAATTATATAAAAAACATTCCGAAATAGATATAATTCTAATCTCAGCGGGGTTAGTTCCCCGAAGCTCTGCTTCGAAATTAATTTTAAATTTGTTATGTGAGCGAATTTATTCATAAGAGTCATAATGTTTCAGTACTTCTTTACCATTTTGTCTGTCCAGCCAAATATCGGAGGGTTGTTTTTGACAAAGATGTTGATGAAAGTTTGAAACAAGTATGTATTGAAATCTCGAAGCGTTTTGAAATTACTTTTATAGAGATTGGTACGGATAAAGACCATGTTCATTTCTTGATTCAAAGTGTGCCAATGTTGAGTCCAACGCGAATCATTCAGACAGTAAAAAGTATCACTGCGAAACAGATTTTCAAGCTTCATCCCAAAGTCAAGAAACAACTGTGGGGAGGTGAATTCTGGACCAAAGGGTTTTATGTTAGTTCGGTTGGTGCTCATGGTGATGAAAATACAATTCAAAAATATGTACAAGCTCAAGGAAGACAAAAGGAATATCAAAAACTCCATGTTCAGCAACTTAGCTTATTTTGATACCTCGTCAGCTCTGCTGCGAGGTAGTTCATTGGATTTAAAAATGCCATTAATGAATGGTATAGATGCAACCGCTGAAATTAGAAAAAAAAATCAAAAAGTGCCAATTATTGCCTTAACAGCCTACGTCTCCGATACAGATAAACAAACTGCTTTAGCGGCAGGTTGCAACGATTTTTTAACAAAACCGGTAAGGAAGGAAGTCTTATGGGAAAAAATATCAGGCGTTTTTGCCGGTAGTTTATAAATATTTGTTTTTAATAAGGTACCGCAGGTTTACAGATTTTTGTGTGAAGAGTGAATAACTTTAACCGCAACAATTGAAATAATATCTGATTGCATTTTTAGCTCATTACTTTTTAATAATACACGTGAAATACCTCAATCGGTACAATCTGTTAACTCTGCTTTTTTATTATTTGAAAAAATAACTGCAGGATATTGTCGGTAATGTTGGCCCATTTGTCGTATTTGTAAGGGAATATCTTTATTTTAAGACATAATTTTGCCCGGGAAAAAACGGAGCCAGCACTCTGTGCTCTGCCGTTTTTGGGGTGAAAGACTATACCAGGCTGTTTGCTTTTAAATTTAAAAAGGAAGTTATTAAAGAAAGAAATACAGAAGAGATGAAAATTGTCGATTTATCAAAGCCTATTCAATACAATAAAACCGACCCGTGGTTTATGAAGGTAAAAATTAAACATAAACCGCACCGGAAGGCAAAATGGTTAATCCGTTTTTTAGGCCTGCCGTTTAAGTTGTTTCCGAAAAATTTTAATGGCTGGGCCGATGATACCATAAAAAAAATGGGGGTTCATTCCACCACGCACATTGATGCTCCGTGGCATTATTCGCCTACCACCAATGGTGAAAAATCAAAAACGATTGATGAAATTCCCCTCGAATCGTGCTTTGCCGAAGGTTTGGTTATTGACATGAAGCATAAAGCCGATTTTGACCCGATAACAGTAAAAGATATCGAAGCTTTTTTAAGGGTAAAAAATTTACAGATTCATCGCGGAATGATTGTTTTGATTAAAACGGGCAGGGACAAGTTTAACGGAACCAAAGATTTTCCTCAAAAAGGAACCGGAATGAGAGCGGAAGCAACGGATTGGTTAATCGAAAAAGGAGTAAAAGTGATGGGAATCGACTCGTGGGGCTGGGATCTTCCTCTGCCTTACATGTCGGAAAAAGCAAAGGAAACCGGAAATCCGGAGCTGTTTTGGGAAGCGCATCTGGTAGGCCGGCGTAAAGAATACTGGCATATGGAACAGTTGGTGAATCTCGATGAACTTCCTTACAGCGGTTTTAAGGTGGCTGTTTTTCCGCTCAAAATTGTGGGAGCTTCTGCCGCTCCTGCAAGGGTTGTGGCAATGATTGACTGATACCTTTTGTCTATAAATTATTTCTCATCTTTTTTGGGCTTGAAATCAACTACATAAACGTTTCCCGTTTTCTTTGAGAACTTGCATGTTTTTAGTTCTGTTTTTGAAAGTGCCTTTTATCCAGTCAATTAAACAAAATCAGTAGCCAATGGTTATAATTGATATTTGTTTTTGACAGGAGATTTGAATCCTTCTGGAAGCATTTAACAAACGAAAATATGATGATATTTAACAAAACAGCCGGGTGGATTAGAGTTGTTATTCTGCTTACTGCGATGCTTCCCGTTGCATCTCTGGCACAAAACGGTGGAAATCTCTACAAAGTAAATGCTGAAATTGAAAAAAAAGTAATCGACTGGCGGCGCGATTTTCATGAGCATCCCGAATTGTCGAATCGCGAGTTTCGTACAAGTAAAAAGGTGGCCGGACATCTTCGTTCGCTGGGAATGGAAGTTACTGAAGGTATCGCCATAACAGGTGTAAAAGGTGTGTTAAAGGGAGGTCATCCCGGGCCGGTGGTGGCTCTCCGGGCAGATATGGATGCACTGCCCATTGTTGAAAAAACCGATGTGCCCTTTACCTCGAAAGTGGATGTGATTTTTGGTCAACATATGGCATCGATGCTCGAAGCTGGTAAAATTGCCTGTAAATCCGGACCCATAATGGCCGGAGCCAGCGATTTTAAAATTATAGTGCAGGGTAAAGGTTCGCATGGTTCAGCGCCATGGTCATCTGTTGATCCAATCGCTATTTCAGCACAAATCGTTAACAGTATTCAAACTATTGTTAGCAGGAATATCAATATTGTGGAAAATCCGGCAGTGGTTACTGTTGGGGCCATTCAGGGAGGAAATCGTTCGAACATTATTCCTGAAAGCGTTGAAATGGAGGGTACCATAAGGGTGTTCAGTGATGAAGATCAGAAGTTTATTTATAAGCGACTAACTGCTATTGCCGAAAATATTGCGGAAGCAGAAGGCGGCAAAGCAATTGTTAAAGTGCCCTATACAATGGAATATCCTGTTACTATTAATGATGAGGCTCTTTCCTCCCAAATGTTGCCAACGCTGGAGCAAAGCGCTGGAAAAAATAACGTAGTGGAGATTAAGCCCATTACCGGAGCCGAAGATTTTTCAATGTTTGCACAAAAGGTACCCGGACTCTGTTACTATATCGGAGGCATGCCTAAAGGCCAGAAACCATCTACTGCTGCGCCACACCATACGGCAGAGTTTTTCCTGGATGAAAGCAGTTTTGTAACCGGAGTAAATACCATGACGAATCTGGTATTGGATTATCTGGATATGTATCCGGAAATGGCGGGTACTTCAGGGGAAGAATAAAGGAAATGTATTGGTTTTTCCAACATAAAAGAATTTTCCAACGAAGCGATGTAAAAAAGAAAACATTGTTAAAACTTACTGAAAGGTACTGTGTGGTTTTGCAAACGATTACTTCTGCAACTCCTGTTGAATCTGTTATTTCCAGCTATACTTAAAAATTAAAGTATGTTTCGATTCTTCTCAAAAATGCGCTACAAATTCGCAACCGAAAAACGGGCGGCTAAATACCTGCGTTACGCCGTAGGTGAAATTCTGTTGGTAGTAATCGGGATCTTAATCGCGCTGCAGGTGAATAATTGGAACGAACAACGAAAAATACAACAAGACATTGACAACACTAAAAGAGCATTGGAAGAGGAGCTGGAAAACAATATTTCATCTATTACTAATCTTTTAATGTCCGGGTATGAATTAAGTGACCTGTTAAAAGAATTTAGAGAGAATAGAACACTGAAAGATGTAAAATATGGTCAAGGTTCATTCTATGATAAATTTGGGATCTTTGACACATATGTAAGAGAACTTGAGGTCGAAAATTTAGATGCTTTAATCGCTCATGAAAAAAGTCTTTCACATTATGACAAAGCACTTCTTCCGATAGCCAGGAATGTAAGAAGAACCATTGCTATGAGAAAGGTTTGGGAAACTAAAGCCACTGAGCTAAGCCTTGATAGATTTAGGGAGTTTGCAGATGAATTACCCTGGTACTATGACACTGATAGTATTTCTAACTCTAAAAGGGATTACTATATACAAAACAACCCAAATTTCAGGAACAAAGCCATTCATTATCTTAACTTTCAGCTTAATGAAAATGTCTTTTATGCTTCAGGTGTTCGAAGTGGCTCACTTATTCTATTATGGAAGTTGCAACAAAAAAAGAGTACTAATGATGGCTTTAGTACATTTCTTTTGGAGAAAGGATTAGTCCCTTTTAAAAAAATCAACTGTGATTCTCTTACTCAAATGAAACCGGAATTCATTGGTTTTAGAAATGTATTTATTATTCACAATCCATCATCACATGATGTAATTCTGAACAAATTTGATGGACAGAATAATATCAATAGAAAATTAAAATTAAATGCGAATTCTGAGAGGATGCTTTTTATGGATGAGAATGAATACATCCAATTAGGAGATAGTTGCCAAACTGTATTTTCCCCGGTAAGAAATGGATTTTTATTACTGGATAATTACTGAACATTAAAGCAGTTATAAAGGTTAATACTTGAAAATTAACTCAAGATCATGTTCCGTTTCTTCTCAAAAATGCGTTACAAACTCGCAGCCGAAAACCGGGTGGCTAAATACCTGCGATATGCCATTGGCGAAATACTGTTAGTAGTTATCGGGATTTTGCTGGCTTTACAAATAAATAACTGGAATCAGCAACAGAAAGAAAATAAAGCAGAACAAAATGCCCTGGTTAACCTGAAAGAAGATTTCGTATATAATCGTAATCTGATCAACACATGTATATGGGAAGCGGACTCAATAATGAGAGAAAACGTGATCATTCTAGATCACACCGGTAACAAATTTCATCCCAAATCCGGCTTCGATCTGGACAGTGTGCTCAATTCTCTTGCATATACTCCCAAATATTATCCTAAAAACGGTTTCCTCGATGATCTTTTGAATTCGGGCAACCTTGGTATTTTCAAAAGTGTAGAATTAAGAAAGCTTTTATCATCGTGGAATCCAACATTGGCAGATTTAAAAGAACGAGAATTGAATTGCTATGACCTAAATACAAAAATTGAAGATTACATTACTGAGCGAGGAAGTTGGTTAAACTTAGATTTCAAGTACGGAACAATGGGGTTTCCGGTCCAGCCATCGGGATTCGAAGTTAATAACAACGTATTTCTGACAGACCTGAAGTTTGAGAACTATGTTGAAAATCACATTTACTATATGAATGCTTTAAAAACGCGCCAAAAGAATATTCTGAAACTATCAGATCAAATTATTTTTCTAATTGACAAAAACATTAAAGAATAAAAGCATGCTCCGCTTCTTCTCAAAAATGCGCTACAAACTGGCCGTTGAAAACCGGACTGCTAAATACCTGCGTTATGCTGTAGGTGAAATTTTGTTGGTTGTGATTGGCATTTTGATAGCACTGCAAATTAACAACTGGAATGAAGAACGTAAAATACATATTTATGAACAAAAAATATTAAGCGATTTATTGCATACAATTGATAACGACCTGGCAGTTCAAAAGATGTTATTAAGGCGTCTTGATTCAATGGAGTTCGGAATTTCAAATATTTATCGGCTGATGGGAAAAAACGAAAGTTCGGAGGATTCCATTCAAAAATATTTGCCATACTTCCAGTTTGGAATACGATTTAGTTATGATCCCGGTGCTTACGAGTCATTGAAATCCGTAGGATTGGATAAAGTTACAGACAATTCCATTCGGGCCGGATTGGCACATTTATATGATTTTCAATATCCCAGAACCAGCTCGATGATTGAAGATGAATATAAGAAACCACGCCTGGAAGCCGAGAATCTTCTGGATAAATTTTTAGTGAATGAAGTAGAGGTGAATGCCAAGGGTGAGCCGACGATTAGCAGCAAAATCGAAATCAACGATCCATTTCATAATCAGGATTTTCTTAATTGCATCAGAACTTATTCATTTGTAGTTAAACAGGGAAGATTTCGTATTGAGGATATAATGAACGCATTGAATAGGGTGAAAAAATCGCTGGAAGATTATATCGATAAGTAACAAAATAATTAACTGTTTTTTATGCTTCGTTTCTTTTCTAAAATACACTACAAACTGGTCACTGAAAACCGGGTGGCAAAATACCTCTGTTACGCTACCGGCGAAAAGTTGCTGGTTGTTCCTGAGGTTGTCGAAACAAGCAAAAGAAACTTTTTAGTAAGATGCTTTACAAATTCGCAGTTGTATACTTTGCGAAACGAAAAAGACCTCGCCCGGAATATAAATCAGGCGATCTTTGTAATCCACCAAAAATAACAACATGAAAATAAGAGAACACAACATTAATAATTCAAAAATTGCAGAGCTTGTTTCTGATGAGATAGTCATCAGAAACAGTGACGACGGCCTGGATCTCCTGGGTGATTTGTATTATCAGGGATTTGACAAAATAATCATCCACGAGAAAAATATTGTTCCCGCTTTTTTTGACTTAAAAAATGGCATGGCCGGAGAAATATTACAAAAGTTTTCCAATTATCGGGTTCATCTGGTTATCGTCGGAGATTTTTCAAAATATACACGGAAGAGTATTTGTGACTTTATTTATGAGAGTAACAAGGGGAGACAGGTCAATTTTGTCGCGTCCCTAACCGATGCAATAGCAATTTTTTAGCTTCTTTTACAGATAGTATTGTTTTTAATAATAAACATAGGTTGATAAATATTGTCAGTAATTTTTAAAATATGAGTTTCATCATTTTTATCGCCTGAATTAATATTGTAATTTTAACACTTATTGTTTCAACTAAACAGATAAACCCAAAAGTGATGAAAATAATATCAGTAGAAAAGCGCTCTTTCCAGGTGCTCCCGGTAATTTTAATTTTGTTTTTGGCAGTACAGGTTTATGCGGCAAAGTCTTCTTCAGATAAGGAAAAAACTTCTGAAAAGGAGCTTTATCTTCCTGCTAAAATAAGTCGTGTTCCGGAGGGGAATGACTTTAACGATAACAACAGTGAATTTAGTTTTCAGCGGATGGTAGAATCGGATAATATTGCGATTCTCTGGCACAGGGAATATGGTGATGATCCGATGGCCAATCCTATTGAAAATAAACGTTTTGATGTTCATTTTGCACTTGAAGAATGTGAACGTTTTTATAATTATTATGTAAACGAACTCAAAATGGTGGAGAAAGGGAGTTCTCTTACAGACAAATATAAAATGATTGTAATTGTTTTTGGGGGTGATGAAAATACCGCATTTGGCGGAGGAGAAGAGGAAAAAATTGGCATGTTGTGGACCCCGGCATCAAGAATCAGTAAAACACCTTACGGAGCACTGGCGCACGAGTTGGGGCATTCATTCCAATACATGTCCGGCATTGATGCGGGAACAGGACCGCGCGGTGCTATTATGGAAATGTCGGCGCAATATATGCTCTGGCAGGTATACCCTGAATGGATGACTTTTGAAAATTACCATTTGGTTGATTTTTTGAAACAGACACACTACGCGTTTTTACATCCTGTAAATATGTATCATTCGCCCTATGTGCTGGAATACTGGTCGATGAAACATGGTAAAGATTTTTTTGGTAAACTTTGCCGTTCAACCCAGGAAGGTGAAGATCCGGTTAAAACATACAAACGTTTGAACAAGCTTACACAGGAACAATTTAACGATGAGATGTTTGATGCTTCCAGAAGATTTATTACCTGGGATATGAAACGGATTGATAATGTAGCCCGCCCGTATGCCAATCAACATCAGAGCACACTAAACAATGCCGGAGATGGCTGGTACAGGATTGCTGCCTCCAATTGTCCGCAAAACTACGGATACAACGGAATAAAACTTCAGGTCCCGGAGGCAGGAACAAAAGTGGAACTGCAATTTAAAGGTATTGCCGGAGCAGACGGATACGGCGCCGTAAAAGTGGATAAGGCCGGCTGGCGATATGGATTCCTGGCCTCGCTCATCAACGGAAAAAGAGTCTACAGTAAAGTTTATAAAGATCCGAATGGAAAGGTTTCGTTTAAAGTTCCCCGAAACACAGAATATTTGTGGCTGGTAGTAAGCGGAGCCCCGACGGAACATTGGCCAATCGTTATGCGCTGGGGGCGCCAGAATGACGAAAAACCGGAGGAAGAGATGTGGCCTTACCAGATAAAACTAAGCGGTACAACAGTGGATAAAGGTTTTATCGAATAAACTTATTCGATGATTTTTTAATAATTAAACAGACGTTGACTTCACCTAACTTCTTAAAAAGGGTGAAGTTTTTTTTACTATTCCCAACGGTCGTACAACTAAATGGAAAAATGCAGGAAGCTATTCAAATAAGTGCTGTGATTGCACTCAATAAAAACGTTTAGCCCAAACGCAGTAACTGTAAACTTGTTCGAAACAAAGTACCAGGAATCAATTTACCATTTACTCAATCACCAAGCTCATTATTTAGATTTCTTACAAACTTTAGTTTTTTATTGTTAAATTCCTTCCGTTGCTATAGTTTTAACCCTCCAAAACCCGGCCGCACGTGAAAAGGATTCAAAGTGCAGAACTGCCGCCCCCGGTTTTCCAAAACTTAGTAAAAACAACAAAAGGTGAACAATACAACCCGTAAAAGGAAATATTGTACATGTTTGGTGGATATATAAACTAGTTAGGTGCAAGGCTGAAAAAACGAACGATAGTGCAAACTTGATGGAATTTTTGTTTTGCCGACCCGCAAGAAAAATAATAGCCAACGCACATTGCACACATTGGCAAGCCCCACGAGCCGATGTTCAAACCAAAGCTTACCAAAGAGTGCAATTTTTGCCGACGCTCAGACCAAGATACAGAGATGAAAAATGTATCTTGCAAAATTAAATGATAAACGGATTTTGAATGAATGTTAAATAACGAAGCACACGCAAGGATTAAGATTAACAAACTGCTTGAGGAAGCAGGTTGGCGTTTCTTTGATACAGAAGAAGGCAAAGCTAATATCCTGCTTGAAAACCACGTAAAGATTACTCAACAAGAGGTTGATGCCTGGGGCAATGATTTTGAAAAAACAAAGTCTGGTTCACTTGACTTTTTACTGGTTGATTCGGACAACAAACCGATTTGTGTTTTGGAAGCAAAAAAGGAGAAATTACATCCTTTGGTTGCAAAAGAACAAGCAAGAAAATATGCAAAAACCGTTGGTGCTCAGTTTATCATTTTATCAAACGGGATAGTTCACTATTTATGGGACACACAAAAAGGAAATCCCAAACCGATTTATAAATTCCCTTCGCCACAAGAGATTGGAGCCATCAAAGAATGGAATCCAGACCGAAACGCTTTGGCAAATGAACCTGTAACCGAAGATTTTATTGCAATTGTTCAAATGCCCGACTATGCAGAACGACCTGACTGGAACGGCAGTGTTGAAAAAAGCAAAGACTTTGTTTGGCGTAACAGACTCCGATTTTTAAGAGCGTATCAGCTAAAAGCCGTTAAATATTTACAGCATGCAGTTAGCGAGGGTAAAGACCGTTTCTTATTTGAAATGGCAACAGGAACAGGAAAAACCCTGACTTCGGCAGCAGTAATCCGATTGTTTTTACGGACAAAGAACGCAAGACGTGTTTTATTCCTTGTTGACCGTTTGGAATTGGAAGACCAGGCATGGAAAGCTTTTACAAACTGCCTGAAACCTGATTACACAACATTCATTTACAAAGAAAACAAATCAGATTGGCATAAAGCGGACATAATTGTTACAACCATTCAATCGTTACTATTCGACAACAAATACCGTTATGCTTTTGCTCCGAGTGATTTCGATTTGATTATTTCCGATGAGGCACACCGTTCGATTTCGGGAAATGCGAGAGCAGTTTTTGAATATTTTCATGGCTACAAATTAGGATTGACAGCAACTCCAAAAGATTATCTGAAAGGTGTTGACCCCGACAAGGTAAAAGACAACGACCCGAGAGAAATAGAACGCCGAATGTTGCGTGATACTTATTCAACTTTCGGTTGCGAAGGTGGAGAACCAACCTATCGGTATTCTTTGCTTGACGGTGTAAAAGACGGTTTTCTTATCAACCCGAAAGTGATTGATGCAAGAACCGAAATAACCACGCAATTGCTTTCTGATGAAGGTTATGCCGTTGCACTTACAACCGAAGAAGGAGAAGAAACGGAAACTTTTGTTTCAAGGGATTTTGAAAAGAAATTCTTTTCTGAAAAAACCAATCAGGTTTTTTGCAAAACTTTTTTAGAAAATGCTTTACACGACCCAATCACAAACGAGATTGGTAAAACTATAATTTTTGCAGTAAGCCAAAACCACGCACGGAAACTGACAGAAATACTAAACGAATTTGCGGAACAACTTTATCCGGGAAAATACAATTCCGATTTTGCTGTTCAGGTTACTTCACAAGTGGGCGAAGCCCAACAAATGACCATTAATTTTACCAACAACAATTTGAATGGTAAAACAACCTGGCTGGAAGGTTACAAATCGAGCAAAACAAGAATTTGCGTTACGGTTGGCATGATGACAACGGGTTATGACTGCCCCGATTTGTTGAACTTGTGTATGATGCGACCGATTTTTAGCCCTGCCGATTTTGTGCAGATTAAAGGTCGTGGAACAAGAAAAAATACATTTGAATTCAAACATAAAAATGAATTGGGCGAAGAAGAAATCTTACAACACGAAAAGGACTTTTTTAAACTCTTTGACTTTTTTGCCAACTGTGAATATTTCGAAGAAAAATTCGATTACGATGAAAAACTAAAACTTCCCAAACCCAAACAAGGCGGCGGCGAAGGTGGTGGCGGTGGTGTCGATATCGACAAATATACAAGTGTGCGCCCCGACCCCTTGGCTGTTTTGAACGAACAACAAATTGGTTACGAAGGAATGCGTATCGACCGTGAATTGTTCAAGAAATTCACTGACCGGATTGTGATGGACGACATCATTAAAAAGAATGTGGAACTTGGCAACTGGGAACAAGTAGTTTCGCACATTCAGCACGAGATTTTTGATAAGCCTGAAGAATATTTCAATTTGGAAAAATTACGGAAAGCAGCAAAAATCGACCGTAAAACATCTATTCGAGAAGTGGTAGAACATATTTTTGGAATCATTCCAAAATTCAAATCGAAAGACGAATTGTTGGAAGAGGAATTCGATAAATTCATATCCATTTATCCGCCTGACGAGGATATAAACATTCGGGCATTAAAATATTTTTTCAAAGCATACATTGTTGACAATGAGTTGCGGAAAATTATTGAGGCAAAAGATTTTCAATCATTGCAGACAAATCCAACGCTTTCCATTTCGCAGTTTAAAGCCGTGTCAGCAAAATATCGGGAAGTAATCCCTGCATACATTAAAGATTATATCAATTTAGATAAATTTGCAGCCTAATGTCTGATAAATTTCAGGGAAAATACCGCAATGAATCGGCCCGTCTGCAAAATTGGGATTATGGCAGCAATGCTGCCTATTTTATTACCATTTGCACAAAAGACCGTGAACATTATTTGGGCGAAATTATCAACCATAAAATGCAGGTTTCTCCGGCAGGTGGCATTGCACATGTATTATGGTACGAAATTAAAAATCATGCAAAAAATATCGAATTGGGCGAATTTGTTGTTATGCCAAATCACATTCATGGTATTCTGATTTTAAACGGAAATAACGCCGGGATATGGGATGGTGTAGGGACAACGCATGCGTTGTCCCTACAATCGAATACCATTCCTCCCATTGATACAGGGCATACCCTGTCAACACCGGGTCAACAACGATTCCAAAACCAGGGAAAAAATACCGTTTCATCCATTGTTGGTTCATACAAATCTTCCGTAACCAAATATTGCAACCGTTTAGGATTGGATTTTGGATGGCAACCCCGGTTTTATGACCATATTATCCGAAATGACGAATCATTTCAAAAAATTTCTGAATACATAAAAAATAATCCGGCCAATTGGTTGGAAGACAAATTATATCAATAAATGTTAGATACACAAACAAAAAAGAGAATAGACGATTGTCGTGATATACTGGTTGGAAAATTACCCGACCCCAAAGCCCAGATTGAGCAAATTACCATTGGCTTAATATACAAGTTCATGGATGATATGGACAAGGAAGCAGTTGAGCTTGGGGGGAAAGCTAAATTTTTTTCAAATTATACAATTACAGACCCGGAAAATCCGGATAAAGAAATTGAAATAGAGTTTGATAAATATAGTTGGGATAAACTATTTGATACTAAAGTAACAGCAACTGAAATGCTGAAATTATATTCTGAGGCTATTGAAGGAATGGAAAAAAATCCAAATATACCTCAATTGTTTCGGGATATCTTTAATAATGCCTATTTGCCTTACCGTGACCCTGAAACTTTAAAACTTTTCCTGAAAACCATTGCTGAGTTTGAATATACGCACAGCGAAAAACTGGGTGATGCTTTTGAATATTTGCTTTCGGTAATGGGTTCACAGGGTGATGCAGGACAATTCCGCACACCACGGCATATTATCGACTTTCTGGTCGCAATTGTTGACCCTCAAAAAACAGATACTATACTTGACCCGGCTTGTGGTACAGCAGGGTTTTTAATCTCCGCCTTTAAATATATTAGGGGCAATAGCGATCATCGTACGGACAACGCATGCGTTGTCCCAACAGCATTGACACCTGACGAACAAAAAAAATTAATCAATAATATTCGCGGCTACGATATCTCCCCCGACATGGTACGCCTGAGTTTGGTAAACCTTTATCTGCATGGCTTTTCCGACCCTCATATTAACGAATACGACACCTTGAGCAGTGAAGAACGCTGGGATGAATATTTTGATGTGGTTTTAGCCAATCCACCGTTTATGAGTCCGAAAGGCGGCATACGACCACACAAAAAATTTACTATAAAATCAAATCGTTCCGAGGTGTTGTTTGTCGATTACATTGCCGAACATTTAAACCCTAAAGGACGTGCAGGTGTGATTGTTCCTGAAGGTGTGATTTTTCAAAGCGGAACCGCTTACAAAGATTTACGCAAAATGTTAGTTAAAAATTACCTGTATGCCGTTGTAAGTTTACCTGCAGGTGTTTTTAATCCGTACAGCGGTGTAAAAACTTCCATTTTGTTGATGGATAAAGAAATTGCAAAATCAGGCAACGAAATCCTTTTTGTAAAAATTGATAACGATGGTTATAATTTAGGCGCACAGCGTACTGCAATAAAAGGAGGTCAGCTTGATGAAGCAATAGAAGATATTAAGAAATTTAGAAATGGAGATTTTGCTGATAGTACAATTTCTCATGCAGTTTTAAGAACAGAAATTGGTTCTAATGGTGAATACAATTTAAGTGGAGAAAGATATAAAAGCGTTATATATCATCATTCTTCTTTTGAAATGGTTGCCCTTTCTGATGAAGTTATCTTTAAAGTAGTCTCTGGTGGTACTCCTGATTCAAAGAATGAGGAATATTGGAATGGCGATATTAATTGGGCAACATTAGTTGATTTACCTGCAACTGATTTGATTTCAAATATTAGTTCAACAGAGAGAAAAATAACAGAAGCTGGTTTAAAAAACTCATCAGCAAAAATACTGCCCCCAAATTCTGTAATTGTTTCCACAAGAGCAACTATTGGTCGCATAGCTATTAATGAAACTGAATGCAGTACTAACCAAGGGTTCAAAAACATTATAATCCAAGACACAAATAAGGCAAATACATATTTTGTTGCTTTGATGATGACTCAGCTTATTGAGAAAATGAATTCAATGGCAACGGGTGGAACTTTTAAGGAATTATCTACTACAAATTTCAGAACATTAGAAATCCCTCTCCCTCCCTTATCCGTACAGGAAGAAATAGTAGCCGAAATAGAAGGCTATCAAAAAATCATTGATGGGGCAAAAATGGTAGTTTCAACCTACAAACCCAAAATTGATATTGACCCTGATTGGGAAATTAAAAATTTGGGTGATATTTCGGAATTTAAGAATGGGCTTAACTTTTCAAAGGAATCAAAAGGGGAGAAAATTAAAATTCTTGGCGTAAGCCATTTTAAAGATAATTTAGTTGCACCGATTTCTGAATTAGAAGAAACCCAAGTGGATGAAACTATTAATGAAAGCTATTTACTTCAAAAAGGTGATTTAGTTTTTGTTCGCTCAAATGGAAATGCTGACTTAGTTGGAAGAAGCATGATAATACCAGAAATAAATGAACGAATTTCATTCTCAGGCTTTACAATTAGGTGTAGACTTAATGAAGGTATTGAACCTCTTTATATTGGTTATCTCTTCAAGTCTGAATTACATCGGAACCTTATGAAAAATACAGGTAGAGGTGCAAATATTAGAAATTTATCGCAAGGTATTCTTGGCGAAATTTCAATTCCAATTCCTCCTATAAATATTCAACAGGAAATTGTAAAACAACTTGAAAAAGAGCAGGATTTAATCAATGCCAACAAACAACTGATTGAACTATTTGAGCAAAAAATAAAAGACAGGATTGCAAAAGTTTGGGGCACTTCGTCTTCGCTCGGAACAGGCGGGGAAAAAGCAGAAAAAGAACAGGCATTGGATGGTTCTGCTGAACCGAGTCGAAGCATGGCAGCCGAACCGAAAACAAAATATAAAACCAATTGATTATGATAGCCCACGCTTCCCCTTCGCTGGCGCAAATTTGTAATCGTGCCCTGTTCCTACATCCTTCTGTTGTATTGTAAAAACATACACCAATCTCAAAAAAATTCCTGTGAAAACGGAGAAAGTAAAGGGTGGTTACAAAAAATTACCGGGCTGGTTGAATCAAAAAAATGGCTAAAATGTAATTCGGGATGTTCATAAGTATCAAAACCTATTGACAATAAATACGATAGGTTTTGTTATTTTTAAGAAAAACCCCGAAAAAGGCCTGAATCGCCAAAAATCGGGGTAATTTTCAAAATCCTTAATTGTGAAAGTACAAAGAATTTATGAAACGCCCCTTGAAATTAATTTTAATTCACCACGTCAGGAATTTTCTCTTTACTGGAAATCATTTTTAACATCTGAAATTGGTAAACTCTATGTCTCCTTACCCTGGGATGATTTAGTCCGGCATTTTAAAATCAAAGAAAATAAGAAAGGACCTTCCCGTTTTTTTAGTCCCGGGGGAATGATTGCATTGATGTTCCTTAAGTCTTATGTGGGGTGTTCAGACCGAAAACTAATTGAGCACTTAAACGGCAATATCCACTTTCAGCTTTTTTGTGACATCTGGCTACAAGGTGAAAGGCTTACCAATTATAAAATTGTCAGCCAGATACGTACTTTTTTGTCATCAAGGTTAGCTATTAGTGAAGCTCAAAAAATATTGGCAAAACATTGGAAACCCTTTATTGAACATCCCAACATTATGCTTACCGATGCAACATGTTACGAAACTTCGATGCGTTACCCAACCAATATAAAACTACTGTGGGAAAGTGTAGACTGGTGTTACGGTCAATTGAAATTAAGCTGTAAGTATTTAAAGATACGAACACCCCGAACCAAATATCTCAAGCAAAAAGAAAGGTATAGTCACTACAGCCGAAAGCGCAGGAAATCGAAAAAGCAGCGTAGAATACTTACCCGGAGCCTGCTGCACTTACTGGGGAAATTATTGTTTTTACTGGAAGAAACCCAGCAGAACTATCTTTATGAATTTACCATGCCAGCCAGATATTATCGCCAAATCAAAATAATTACCACGGTATTATCTCAACAACAAGAAATTTTTGATACAGGTAAAAGTGTACCCGACCGTATAGTCAGCCTTTCAAAAGCTTATATCCGGCCAATTGTACGAGGAAAAGAAGTTAAACCTGTTGAATTTGGAGCCAAGGTAAATATGATACAATTTGGAGGGATTAATTTTATCGAGCACATAAGCTTCAGCGCTTTTCATGAGGGGATAAGGCTTAAGCAATCTGTGCGTTACGGTCGCCAGCTGGTAGGTAAACCAACACACCTTTCGGGCGATGATATTTATGCCACCAATGCCAACCGCACCTGGTGCAGGAAAGAGAATATCATCCATGGGTTTAAACGAAAAGGAAGGGCAGGAAAACATGAACAGCACCGGAAAATACTTCATTCTGTACTTCGTAAAGAAAGAGCCACGCGAATGGAAGGAAGCTTTGGAACAGAAAAAGAACACTACGGCTTAAAGAAAATAAGGGCCATGACCCGGAAAAATGAAGAACTCTGGATTTTCTTTGGTGTACATACAGCAAATGCAGTTAGGATAGCCCGAAAAATGGCGCTCCAAAAACAAGCTGCCTAAAATCAAATCAATTTATTCAAAATCTTTAGGCAAATGGGAAAACTATGCCCAATTCCGGCCTTTTTTCGTCATAAAATCAATCGACACAAAAAAAAGAGATTCTTTTATCAAAATCGGGAAAAAATATCAAGGAGATTTTACCCGATTTTGTCCGAAGACCTTTACTGCTGAAGGTGCCTAATTCGTTATTCTCGCCTGCGATTGGATTCAAACAAAAAACAAGTGAAATTTTCGGAAAACTATTATTTTTCATTCGCACCGGGGCAAATCCAATAGGTATAACCGGTTTTCGATTGAAACGAAGGATCACGGATATCCCGTGTTTCGGCAATATGTTTTTTTGTATGTTCCAGTTGCATGTGTGCATTGTGCGCTCCTTTTGTTGCCCACGCTTCTGTAAGGCAAAATAAAGTACTGTCGTTGTACGACTGAAACAGCGAATAATCAAGGCAACCGGGTTCCTGGGCCAGAACTTTTGCTTTGCATTCATCAAACGATTGCTTTAAGAAAGATACATATTCGGGTTTCACTTTAATCTCAAACCGCATTACAACATTCATCGAATCTTTGTCAAAACTACATTCGTGCTGTGACGTTTTATTGGTTAGACTGCTGGTAATGAAAGCAATGGTTACAAGTGTCAAAATACCTAAAATAAGATTTTTCATTTTGCTAAAATTTAGTTGGTTATTTTAAATACGAATATATCCTGTTTTTTTTAGAAACCAACTGTATCATGCAAATTGAATTAACTTCCCCTGGTTTTCAACGAGGGGAGAGAATTTCAAACCACCTTTTATCAATTAAATTAGTGTGCCATTCCAATCCCTTCGCTGGCGTGGGTTAAGTAATAAAATGGATTCAATTTGAATAGGAATCCCAACAAATTATAAAATGAACCAGCGGCCAGCTGGTTTTTTTGTATTGTGTGATAAATCCACCAAGTTTCCAAATGATTTTCTGACGAATAAATCTCCTTCAATCATTTATACAATAATGCACTCACTCATTTTACTAACCCCGCTTTAATGTACGATTTCATGCCATTGCATAAGTCATAAGTTGACCCAAATGCAGCCACCGCGCGCATGATCGGTAGAGGATATCATGAATCATTTCACCATTCATCATTTACTTTTTCTCCCCTCACTATTTAGACCCCTTCCAAACTTTAACTCCTTATTGTTAAATTCGTTCCGTTCGTATAATTTTAATCCTCTGAAACCCGGCCGCACGTGGAAAGGATTCAAAGTGCAGAACTGCCGCCCCCGGTTTTCAGACGACAGAACATGATTTTCCCGTTTGTAAATGTCTATGCATGGAACTGTTGTGTATGGTATTGAAGAATAATAGTTTAAACAACCATCGATAATGAAGAAATAAATACAATTCATATACACGAAGGTACGGTAGCATAATGAAAAACAAAACCATGAAACAAATTGAAATTTTAATCTTGCTAAATATTCTTCTTTTGAGTACTTCACTTTTTGGACAAGTTTTTGAACCTATTTGTATTGGTGAAAAAATGATTTTTGATTCTAAAATCTTAAAGCAGGAGAGAGAAATTTTTATTAAAATACCAGAAAATTATGAAAATATTGATTTGGAATTTCCTGTGCACTATGTTTTGGATGGAGAAATAATATTTAATAGTTATTCCGCTATTGCTGAATTGAAAGCACAGAATGATGAAATTCCGGAAGCGATAATTGTTGGCATTCCAAATATTGATAGAGGATATGACTTAAATCCCAAAGCTAATGGAGTTAATTTTTTAGATTTTATGACAACAGAACTAATTCCCTACATTGACAACAGATACAGAACAAACGAAAATAGAGTTTTAGTAGGATATTCAATGGCTGGAAATTTTGTCGTTTATACTCTTCTAACAGGACAAGAATTATTCAATATATTTTTATCTGGCAGTCCTTATCGTTTAGACATGTACAAAAGTGAACTGATAGACTCTTTTACAAATAACCTGAAAACGAAAAAAACACTTTATACTTCAATTGGAAGTATAGACCAAACAAAACAATTGGAATTTTTCAATACGTTTTGCAGCCGATTTGGCCAGGAAAATAATGATTTGTTGAATTTTAAATATGAAGTCGTAGTAAATCGGGACCACAACAATAATTTTCTTATTAACTGGCAAGACGGTTTAGATTACATTTATAGAGATTGGACCAAAGACGGTGACAAATAAATTTCGCAACCTACATAGTGCAAGGACAGCTTACAAGTGACTGTCAGACTGTCTGAAAACCTCTTTCCAGGAAAGAATGATTTGGGTAACTGACCTTAAAAAGAATAAAATATTGAAATCTCAGGAACAGGGGAGTATTGATGAGGTTTTTGCAATAGAAATGGAGCAAAGTGGGGCGCTGAGATTTGTTTTGGTTTGCTAACTTTCCGAAGAATGAGCTTATCTTCGAAGCAGGGGTTGGAATAGCCGTATGACGGAAGACTGTCACGCAAGGTTTAATAAAAAGCTGGCGGCGAATTCCCTCGGCCTATTCGACCACTAAACGTTAACACAAAATTTGAAAAACAACTTATAACCAACTAAAAATAATTCAAATGAAAAATTTATCAACACTTTTTTTAGTCATTGCTCTTTTTTCCTGTCAGGATAGGACAAAAACAGAATTTGTAATATCCGGAAATATTGAAGATGCTCCTGACAGTACAATCGTTCAGTTACGTGCAAGATATGGCAATGTTACTCAACTTGTAGCTACAGACACTATTATTGATGGCAATTTTGAGTTTAGGGATACACTTGAAGCCCGACCTGCCAAAATGGTGCTTGTTGCCACAGACTGGAAAAACTTTTCGGGGACTTGCCAATTCTGGGCAGATTACACAAAAATTAATATTACAGGAAAAGGAAAATACTTATCTGCCTGGGAGGTGGAAAGTAATATTCCTGAACAAATAGCAATGAACAAGTTTAAAAACAAAACAAAAGAATCAGATATAAAAGGTGATAGCCTAAATTATGTTTTAAGAAATAATCTTGGTGATGTTGAACTGGAAAAAAAGATAATTGAGGAGAGACATAAGAATTATGCACTAAAATTAAAAGAAGAGTTCGAAGTACTTAAAAATGGAATCCATAGCCAAACAGCACTTGAAAAACTATCCAATTATCTTAAAAACGCTGAAAATTACGAGGTTGAGGTTGACAAAAAACTGGTAAAATCGTTGTACGACAATATGGATATAAAGTACAGGGAATCGACTTTTGGTGAAGGAATATTTTTTAAAATAGCAAACACAAACATACCTCAGGTCGGAGAAAAGTTTGTAAACGTTACCCTGTTCGACCTCGAAGGCAATAGTCACGAATTGAACGATTATTTAGATAAATACATATTACTGGATTTTTGGACACTGGGTTGTACACACTGCAAAGATGCTCATCATGGATTAAAAAATCTGCAAAAGAAATATGAAAAAAATTTACAGGTGGTTGGCATTAACGTTGATGTAAATAAACAGCTTTGGGAAGAAGCAACCCAAAGGGATAATATTAGCTGGGTTAACCTGTCGGATGGAAAAGGAACTCATGCGGGGGTTTATGCCCAATATGGAGGCAAGGCACTACCAACTTTTATTTTCATTAACCCCAATGGAAAAATTATTGAAAGATGGCAGGGATTTAAGGAAGGTATTTTTGAGGAAAAACTCAGCAAATATTTTCAGAACTAATAATTATGATGTATAACAATTGGAATTCCAATTATATTTTTTGTAGAAACGAAACCTAAGTCAATTTACTTAAATAATAAATTATGCTCGAAAAATTCAGAGACTACCTATATAAAAGGCTGTTACTGGTTATACTTGTAGGCTTTGTGTTGGGGATAGCAGCTTTTGTTTTTTCACATAAAGTTGTTAAAGCAACATCAACAAACGAATCGTGTGAAATGTGCCACGTTCATCCTCATGTTACTGAATCATGGAAACTTTCGGTGCATTACGACACCCGTGTAGGAATTAAAATTAGCTGTGTTGATTGCCACCTTCCACCCAAAGGACGGAAATTTCTGAAAGAAAAGATTAAAGCATCGGCCAAAGATTTGTATGGTTACATTTTTAAAGACAGTACCGAATTTAACTGGGATGCAAAATCTACATTGGAACAGGCACAACATTTTGTTTTCAAAGAATCGTGTGTGAATTGTCACCAGAACCTTTTCCCGCTGACTTTAATAAAAGAAGGACAGGAGGCACATTTATATTATTCTCAAAATGAGGAGGAGTTACGTTGTATAAACTGTCACTTATATGTTGGGCATTACAATCCAAATGCTTTACATGGCAAAAATGTTGACTTTGGGAGTGTGGGAAATGAAAATATGGAAAAATTTACCGAAGCAGCAGTTGTTACTTCGCTTGAAGATTTCACCGAGACTATTCCGGGAACTGCTGTTGAGTTGACTATGAAAGCAATTCCGGGTGGAAGTTTTATAATAGGGAGTCCTGACGGTGAACAGTTCAGGAAAGCAGATGAAGGCCCTCAAAAGCAAATTAATATCAGTCCGTTTTTTATGGCCGAAGTAGAATTAACCTGGGATGCATACCTCGCTTTTTGTAGTGCCACAGCGGCCGAAGGAAGAACGACAGACACCGAAGGAAGACGTACCGAAAAAGATGTTGATGCAATTTCCGGTCCTACACCACCATATATGCAACCAGATCAAAACTGGGGAGTAGGAAGCCGTCCGGCAATTACCATGAGCTATCATTCATCCGAAACATTTTGCAAATGGTTGTCACAAGTTACCGGAAAAACTTACCGTTTACCAACTGAAGCTGAATGGGAATACGCTGCCCGGGGCGGTACCGAAACCCCATTCTTTTTCGAAGGCGATCCTAAAGATTTTGGTGGGCAAGGTTTTATCAGAAAATTGTTTGGAAAAGGAAGTGAGGTCATTAATGCCTATGTAGTTTACGATAAAAACAGTGGATTGCGTTCGGCAGAGCCAGGAGGAGTAAAGTTCAACCCATTTGGCTTAAAAAATATGCTGGGTAATGTTGCAGAATACACAGCGGATTGGTATACAGAAGATGCCTACACCAAACTTAAAAATGGTGAAACTGACCCCAAAGGGCCTGTATCAGGTGAGGAACATGTAATTCGTGGTGGTTCATTTAAAAGCTCTATAGGAGAAGTTAGAAGTGCGGCACGTGCGCATACTGAAAGTGTTGCCTGGATGAAAACCGATCCGCAAATGCCGAAAAGTATTTGGTGGCTTTCTGATTGCAATTTTGTGGGTTTTCGAGTTGTTTGTGAATACGATGAAAATACGGGAAACAAATCTACCACTTCTGAAATACCGGAAATTAAGTAAAAATCTGTCAAGCTATTTTAGGGAATTATAGGTTGGTCCCGAAAGTGGGCTGGTTAAAAAAAATTGCTGATGGGCGTGTTACCAGGCCCTGCAGAATCGGAAAAATTGTATAATGTCATACAATTTTATATCCTCGCCGGCAACAGGAGTAAATCTCACAGGAGCGCTTAATGTCAGTAACTTATAGATTTAAAAAATCCCCGGCAGATCTGACTTTGTCAAAATGGAAGAAAACGAAGAAAAAAAGTGAAGCACATTACTATAAAATCCTATTTTTCCATATTCATATAGGTTTGAATACTCTTCCAGTAATCATTTTTCATGGCCTCTGCATCCAGTCTTGTATACACCGTTATTTTTCTTTGCGGTTTATTTTTAAGGGGATAAACAGTTTCCGCTTTCACCATTTCCGGATGTAAGAAAGCTTCAATAATGGCAACGTCCCACATAATCCATTGTTTGTCAGCAGGCACCGGAGGGTCCCAGGTCATTACGCTTACGTGATAGTCCCACCGGTCAACCAAAGCATCCCAAACCCCCTTTTTCCCTTTCAGCATTTGTTCTGTTTTTCTTTTATCAAAAACCAGGTTGCGTGCGGTGGTATTTGTCATGATATTCATTTCCAGTCCATCGGTATTAAAAAGAAGGTTAAAAGCGTTCGTGTCGTTGTTGTTAAGTATAAATTTGTCAGGCTATTTTTAGTACAAGACAGGTATTTTTACATTGTTCCTCCACTTGGTTAAGGGGGAGTGTCCGCAGGACGGGGGGTATTTTAAAACTAAAAAACACTGGTATTACCCTTGCCTGTTCCGCAAAGCGTAAATAACTTGGCTACCTGAATTTGTGAAAACACTGTAAACGGAATTAAACAGGACAGTAAAATAAGAAGGTTTTTCATGACGGTTGATTTTAGAGTAAGTCGTCTTTGGGAACATATTTTTTGAAACTTTCATAGAATTGTTCCAGCTGCGATCTATTCAAATTGTGCAGAAATCTTACACATTCTCCAGCGCTGTTTAGAAACACTTCCAGTACTGATGTATCGCCGGAATAAATGGTATATTCCGGCGAATTGGTTTCCGTATTTACACTTGAATATTTCCAGCTGAGATGTGGTTCCGGGGTGCCCATATCGCCGGAGTAATTAAATGTAAGCTTCGATTTATTCAGCGTAGCCGGCGTACCCCTGCTGTGTAATTCATAAATTAGTTTCCTGCCTCCGTCGGGAGTTTGAATGACCTTTGCCGGTACCCCCAGTCTTTTATAAACGACTATTTCATTTTGTCCGACAATGGCAAAATGAATGGCTTCGTTACTCAGTTTCGTAATGGTTGTACAGGAATTAAAAAGGATGGTCAGCACTATCAAAAACAGGGAATTTTTCATGATAGTTGATTCATTGGTTTGAAACAATAAGTTACGAAATAAGCGGCTGAAAAGCAAGGTGTTGAGTGGTGGTGGTTATTGCCACTCCCTATTAGTCACTCATTTACCAGCTTTTGATGTAAAGATTGGATACAACACCCGTTAAGAATGTCGCAAATTTCCAATTTTAGCAAGAGGACAGACAATAGTTTTGTGGTGGTATAAAATTTAAACAAAAGAGAAAAGACAATGAGAAAATTAATTTCCTGGGTAGAAATCCCGGCAACAGATTTTGAGAGAGCTGTAGAATTTTATCGTTCTGTATTAAAAACTGACCTGCAGGTGATTGACTGCGGTTTTGAAAAAATGGCATGTTTCCCCAACGGAGAAGGTGCAATTTCATTGACCCCCGGTTTTAATCCCGGCAAAGACGGGGCATTGGTGAGTTTTAACCTTGAAAAGGATTTGGATGGAGCCATTAAAAGAGTAAAGGAAAATAACGGGACAATTGTACAGACTAAAACCAAAATTGAAGCCGAAGGACGAGGGTATTTTGCCTTATTTATTGATAGCGAAGGAAACAAGGCCGGTTTGTATGGCGATGAATAACTAAAAAAAATGAGATTATGGTTTACCTGTTGTCAGACCATAATCTTGTTTTCATTTTTTAAATTTGCACTCATATTAAAAGAACATGGAGTACAGTATTGCTAAACCCTCGGTGTTGTTGTCGAAGTTCATAAAACATTACTGGGCGATTGAAAACTGCTTTCCCGGTTTTGTGCAGCATACGCAACGGATTGTGCCCAACGGGTTGCCGGAACTTATTTTCTATCTGGGTGACAGGCCGGTTGCAACCGATACTGCCCGGTCGATCAATGAAAATGCACTTGTAAGCGGGCACATGCGGGGATTTTATGACATTAATGTTTCGGGGAAATTATCCGTGTTTTCAATATTGTTTAAACCACAGGGTTTGCGTATGTTTTTCGATATTCCCTTAAATGAGCTTTACAATCACCACGTTCCGCTCAGGTACCTGTTTAAACATGATGCAGTAGAACTTGAGTCAAAACTATTTGAAGCTGGTTCGTTTTCAGAGCGAATAAAAATTATCGAGAATTATCTTTTAAAGATTCTGAAAAAAAGTGCTGCAAAATATGAATATAAACGGATTGACCACTGCGTTAATTTAATCAATCAAAAGCGGGCTGTGGTTCATGTCGATTTTCTTGCGTCAGAAGCCTGTTTGAGCCGCAAACAATTTGAAAGGACTTTTTTATATTATGTCGGAACTTCTCCTAAACAGTTTTTAAAAACCATTCGTTTTCAGAGTTCCATTGATAAAAAATCCCGGAATAAATCTGCAAATTTAACCGACCTGACATATAGTTGCGGATACTATGACCAATCGCATATGATAAATGACTTTCAAAAACTAACCGGGATGACACCCAAGCAGTATTTCAATGAATGTGAACCGTATTCAGACTATTTTCAGTAGCTGATTTCGTTTTCCCGTTGCTGCACAGTTTGTTTTCGCTGGCATGAGCTAACAAACAGCTTCAAAATCAGCTGTTTATTTACTTACTGGTTTTTCCGATACTTTACTCATGGCATATTCTGCCAGTGCTGTAATCGTAAAACTCGGATTTACTCCGGGATTTCCCTGAACCACTGAACCGTCCAGAATAAACATATTGGGGTAGTTGTGCACAGCAAAATCTGAATTGATAACTCCGTTTTTGGCACAGGTTCCCATTGGAACACCACCAAGAATATGTGCAGTTGACGGGACATTCATCAGAATTTCCGCAGCTGAGTTTTGCGAATGTGCATTCGCTTTTTTTGCGTAGCGGTGCATAATGTCCTGTCCAACCGGCAGGTAGGCCTGTACGTTTTCTTCTCCGTTGTTTTGTAATGTCAGTTTTTTACGGAAAGGCCATTTTTTCAAAACAAAACGCATTTTAGTGTCCACTGTCTGCATCACCAAAAAAATAATGGTGTTTTCTGCCCAATGGCGGTTAAAGAACATTTTAAAAAACAAACCCGGCCGCGAAACTATTTTTCCCAAAAAATGAAACACCCGTGCTAGGTTTGAACCCTGTTTATCGGTTGCAATGGAAAGTAAACTCCGCATTACATTTGATTTGTTCGGGTATTTGACAATTTCAACCGAAGTATCTTTATCGGGTTTAAATATGGAACTGATGGCAATGCTGTTGTTTAGTTTGCGGTCGGAAAGCGTAGCGGTGCAAATTGTTTCCGAATTGGTGCGTACAGATTCGCCTAGTTTGTCAGAAAGATCGGGTAGCGTTTTGTATATATGTTTTTGGTTAAGCAGCAATTTTAATGTTCCCAGAACTCCGCCTGAAACAATAAGTCCTTTGGAATGGAAAATCCGGCTTTTTGAGGGAAAAATTCCTGCCGTTTTTTGGGTATAAACCAGATATTCTCCGTTTACAAATTCAATCTTCCATACATTGGTTTCCGAAAGAATATCAACACCCTTTTTCTCTGCAAACCAAAGATAATTTTTGTCAAGTGTATTTTTAGCATTTTCCCGGCATCCCACCATACAGCCCGCACAGTTGGTACACGGTTTTCTCAAAGGGCCTTCTCCGTTAAAATACGGGTCCTGTGGCCTGTCGTCTTCGTTAAAATAAACAGCCACATATACATTGTCGAATGAGTCTTCCTTACCTAAATCTTTGGCAACATCATGCAGAATTTTGTCTTCGGCATTTTGTTTGTCAAACTTGGTGCGCCCGAGCATAAAACCGGCTTTGTCGTAAAACGGAGCCAACTCTTTTTTCCAGTCGTTAAAAGCTGCCCACTGTTTATTCCTGAAAAAATCATCATGCGGATACATTAAGGTGTTTGCATAGACCAGGCTGCCCCCTCCAACACCCGTTCCACTCAGAATAAAGGCATGTTTGTATATGTCCAGTTTTTGAAGTCCCAGGAAACCAAGTTGCGGCAGCCACAAATATTTTTTTAAATCCCAGTTGGTTTTTGGAAAATCGTCAGGGAGAAAACGTTTCCCTTTCTCGATGGTTAAAACCGAGTATCCTTTTTCGGCGAGCCGCAATGAAGAAACACTTCCTCCAAAACCGGACCCAATGACAATGTAATCGTATTTCTTTTTCACAAGCCGGGCTTTACAGCCACTAAACTTACAAAAAATAGTGATTAAATTCTTTGCTAATTTTCATTAGAAGTATGACATTTTCCAGAGATTTAATAGCTTTGTTTAAACGAACAAATAACCTGAATCATGAAGAAAATCTTATTATCTGTTGTTGTCTTGTTTTACGTTGTTACTTCCGGAGCCCAGAGTGGGAAAGTAATAGAATCACTTCAGTTTAAAAGTAACCTGGTCGATTACCCGGTGGAGTATTCCATATACCTCCCACCTGATTATGAAACTTCAGAAAGAAGTTACCCGGTTTTGTATTTGCTGCACGGATATTCCGACGATGAAACAGGCTGGATTCAGTTTGGGGAGGCCAACCGTATTGCTGACCAGGGAATAGAAAATGGTGATTTTCCTCCCTGTATTATTGTAATGCCCGATGGAAAAGTGACCTGGTATTGCAACAGTGTTGATGGAAAAGATCCCTGGGAAGACATGTTTATTCAGGAATTTATTCCGTTTATTGAAAAGGAATACCGTATTCGCCCTAAAAAGGAGTTTCGTGCCGTTGCAGGGCTGTCAATGGGAGGATACGGAGCCTTAAAACTGGCAATGCGTCACACCGACTTATTTTCAAACTGTGTGGCCATGAGTTCAGGAACTTTCACTGATGAAGAGATGCTGGGAAGAGACCAGTATGACCGGTATTTTGGGAGCATTTACGGTCCGAAAAAGAAAGATGATTTGGGCGAACACTGGAAAGCCAATAGTCCGCTTTACCTGGCTGAATCAGTGGATGCTGAAAGATTGAAGTCCGTACGCTTTTATATTGATTGTGGCGACGACGATTTTTTGTACAAAGGAAATGCTGCGCTGCATGTCAAAATGAGAGATTTGGGTATTCCCCACGAGTACCGTGTACGAAACGGCGGACATGAATGGGGCTACTGGCGTACCGGATTATTTGACGGGCTGGTATTTATTTCAAAAACTTTTCACCGGTAACAAACAAAACTATGAAACTGAAAATCGGAGCTATTTTTCTGTTTGTTTTTATTGTTTTCTTTTCATTGGCGCAAAATGCTCAAAAGCCCAATGTACTTTTTATTGCTGTCGATGATCTTCGTCCTGAATTAGGATGTTACGGGCAAACACAGATTCAATCACCCAACATTGATAAATTGGCCGAATCAGGATTAATGTTTAACCGGTCTTATTGTAATATCCCGGTTTGCGGTGCCTCACGTGCAAGCATATTATCGGGGATTCGCCCCAACAGGCAGCGTTTTTTGAATTATAGCTGCTGGCAGGATCAGGATGTTCCGGGTGTGGTAGGTCTGCCGATGCATTTTAAAAACAACGGGTATTACACGGTTTCTCTTGGGAAAATTTATCATCATATTACCGACGGAAAAGGAAGCTGGTCGGAAACACCGTGGTTTCCCGAAGGCGACTGGCAGGGCTGGCAAGCCTATGTATTGCCGGAGTCGCATAAACAAATTAAACCACGCCCCAACGGAAGCGGAATTAACGGTCCGTCGTTTGAAAGTCCGGATGCACCCGACCATATTTATCCGGATGGAATGATTGCCGAAGAGGCCATCCGTCAGTTAAATGAACTGGAGAAGAAAAAGGAACCTTTTTTTCTGGCAGTGGGATTTCTAAAACCACATCTTCCTTTTAATGCGCCAAAAAAATACTGGGAGTTGTATGATTTTGATAATATAAAATTACCGGAGTACATGCAAAAACCTGAAAATGCACCGGATGTCTGTATGCATAATTTTGGAGAGTTGCGAAATTATACCGATGTTCCGGATCAGGGGTCGATGGAGGAAGAATTTATGCGAAAGCTTATTCACGGTTATTATGCCTGTGTGAGTTATACCGATGCTCAAATTGGAAAAGTCCTGGATGAACTGGAAAATCTGGGTCTTGCCGAAAATACCATTGTTATCTTGTGGGGCGATCATGGCTGGCATCTGGGCGAACACGGCCTGTGGTGTAAACATTGTAATTTTGAAAAAGTACTGCATACTCCGGTTATTGTAAGAGCGCCGGACAAAAAGCAAAATATAAAAACAGATGCATTGGTGGAATATGTTGATATCTATCCATCATTGTGTGAACTGGCAGGTTTGGAAAAACCGTTTCATCTGCAGGGAAAAAGTTTTGTTCCCCTGATGAAGAACCCGGATCAGCCCTGGAAAGAGGAAGTCTATTGTCGCTGGATTAAAGGAGAAACTCTTGTTACGCAAACCCATACCTATACCGAATGGTTTGATGATTCAGGCAAAGTGAGCGACCGTATGCTTTATGATTTGACGACAGATGCTGAAGAAACGGTAAATATTTCAGAAAATAAGGAGAATAAAACACTGGTTCAGCAACTCTCCGAAAAAATAAAAAAACACATTGCAAAACGCGATGAAATAATTATCCCGTAGAATGAAAACGTATCATCCGTTTTATATCCTGTTGTTTGTTTTGTCTTTTGTTTTTTCTTCCTGTAAAAAAGAAAAGGAGAAATTGCCCAATATTGTACTGATTATGGCAGATGACATGGGATATGAATGTTTGGGATGCAATGGAAGCACTGAGTACAAAACTCCGGCACTTGATCGTCTGGCGACCAATGGGATTCGTTTCGAAAATTGTTATTCACAACCCTTGTGTACGCCATCGAGAGTAAAAATTATGACAGGGAAATACAACTATCGGAATTATGAAGATTTTGGTTATTTAAATCCCAACCAGATAACTTTTGGAAATATATTAAAAAAAGCCGGTTATTCTACCTGTATTGCCGGGAAGTGGCAACTGAACGGACTAAACCGAAATAATCCGGGGAATCAGGATATAACCCGGCCCAACCATTTTGGCTTTGACGAGTATTGTTTGTGGCAGTTAAATCATACGCGTGCGGAGGGGGAGCGCTATGCAAATGCCCTGATAACACAAAACGGAGTGGATTTGTCGTGTGATGTCACTGCCTGCTACGGCCCACAGGTATTTGCAGATTTTGTTTGTGATTTTATTGACAGGAAAGCAAAAGCGCCTTTTTTTATTTATTATCCGATGGTACTGGTGCATGATCCTTTTGTGCCCACTCCCGACTCTCCGGAATGGAGCGACCCCGGCCGGCGCTATGAAAAGGATACAGCCTACTATGCAGACATGATGAATTTTACCGACAAAATTGTACTTCAAATAGAATCAAAACTCAAAGAAAAAGGAATTTGGGACAACACGCTGTTTATCTTTACGGCGGATAACGGAACCAACAGGGCAGTAATTTCAGAAACCAGCTATGCAACCGTAAAAGGAGGAAAAGGGCTTTCAGTAAACACCGGAAATCATGTCCCGCTGATTGTTTCCTGGCCTGAAAAAACGAAGGGAAACGGTACCGTTGGTAATATCATCTCCTTTGCCGATTTTTTACCAACTTTTTGTGATGCTGCCGGCGTGGAGCCTTCAAAATATAAAACCGACGGAGAAAGTTTTTATTCGCTCCTTACCGGAGAGGACACGGAGAAACAAAATGAAATTTTTATTCACTATTCGCCACGTTGGGGAACTTTTAGCCACGACCGCTGGGTAATGGATGGCACCTATAAATTGTATAAGGACGGACGTTTTTTTAATACATCGCTTGACACATTGGAAAAAAATCCGCTTCTGGGTATCACCCGGGAAGAGCGGGATTTGAAAAACAGATTTGAAAAAATCCTCCTTGAAAAAGAAAATGAAATTCCTTTCGTTTTAAACGATACAACTTTTAATATTACGTATTGAAAAAACTGATTATCATATTTTATTTATTGCTTTCGCTTTTGCCGCGGGGAATGGCACAGGATACAATCCCTGATTTCAGCTGGGGAAATGCACATTATTTTAATTTAAATGAAGGCGATAGTTGTACCTTTAACAGGGTTAATATAAAGCTTTTGCGGATTGAGAACCATTACAACCATATCAAAGTAGGGGAAGATACCATTTGTATAAAAGTCAGCCGGAGAACCCTGCCTGTTTTATCCAATGGCTTGCGTTTTTTTGTGGCCGACAATAAAAATGTAAAGTCGATAACTTCAGACTCTTTGGTTCACGGACTCCTGACCAAAGATGCTCTGATTTGTGTTTCCGACTATCAGGAGCCTTTACTCAATCCATATAAATATTCATTTCCGGTGAACTTTAACGATGGTTTTATCTGGAATACCGAAGTTGATGGATATATGTTTGCCTATATGGGTGAAGACAATAAAGACGGTGAAAAATATTATCGTTCGCACGAGGGTATCGATCTGGATTTAAGCGATGCGCGCGGACTGGAAAAGCACTGGATTGTAGCTTTGGAGAATTCAGAAGTGGAATGGATTGAAGAATATGAGGCTGGAAATGAGAAGGCAGCCTGTGTATTGCTAAGAAGTGAATCGACGCCACAAATTTTTTATGTTTATGAAGGTCTTCTTGCCAAAAGTCTTGAAATCAGAAAAGGTCATAAAATTATTCAGGGAGAAATTCTGGGAACAGTTTGGGGAGATGAAAATGATGGATTTTTGCAACTGTCGGTAGTAAATTCAACCGACGTTCCGCAATACGCAGAACGGTTTAACAATGCAGTTAATTTTTTTCCGCAGCTTTTTCTGCTGTATTACAATCAGACGTTTAGTTTAAATAAGAATTATTCAAAAGGAAGAATTGTGTTTGGAAAAAATGGAAAAGCTTCCGATGAAAATAAAACCAATATTCATTCCTACGAAAATTACATTGGCAAAGGTTGGCTTTTTGACCACTGGAATATAAGCCAGCGTGTTGATTGTATTTGCAATGGTGACGAGAGTAATGCCAGACTAAATAAAGTGTTGTTCGCGGGAAGTCCGGCGGAAAAAAAGAATCCTGAAAACAACTACGATTATGAAATTAGTGTAAGTAACGGAACCTATCGTATTCGTGCAAAAGTAGGTGATTTGGAGTTTCCGTCGTGGCAAAAAGTGGAACTTGAAGCGATCGAAGCCGGAACATTTGACCTTGATGCAGGAGAATACAAATGGACAAATGAACGTGTGGTAAAAGTGAACGATGGAAAATTAAGCGTTCGGATACATGTCGACTCTTCAAACCGGAAAGTAGCTGGCTTAAGTGAAATTGTGTTTCAAAAAGTTAATTAGATTTTAGTTTAAAAAGATTGAGAATGTTGGCATTGTATATATTCTTTTTTGCACATTTTGCTTAACCTGTTTCACTATCTTTTCAAAAAGACCATGAAACAATATAGCATGACATTTTTTTGGAGTATTACGGCCATTCGATAAAGAATAAAATATTTTAAATGAAAAAGATTTTACCTGTTTTTATCCTGATTACCATTTTGTTGTCTTGTGGAAAAGAGAACAATAAAGAACCGGAGAAAATTAACAGCTTCCGAAAGATGAAAAAGGAGTTTCAGAATCCATCTGCCGGATATCGAACCGCTCCCTTTTGGGTATGGAATTCAAAAATAACAAAACAGGATATTGATAAAACACTGGAAGAATATAAAAATAAAGGGCTTGGCGGTGTTTTTATTCACCCGCGCTATGGATTAATTACAGAGTACTTGTCGGAAGAATGGTGGGAGTTGGTGGAGTATTCGCTTCAAAAAGCCGGGGAATTGGATTTAAAAATCTGGATTTATGATGAAAATTCATTTCCAAGTGGTTTTGCCGGTGGGCATGTTGCGGCTGAAATGCCCGAATCAAACAGTGAAGGGATTCGGCTAAAGTCTCATTTTATGGATGTATTGGAGCTTCCTGAAAATGCCAGGGTGAAACATGTATTTAAGAAAGAAGCGAGCCTATGGAAGGAAATAACAGAAATAAGCGGCAATGAGAAAGGCAGGGAAGGGGAGTATTGTGTTTTGATTTTGGAAGATTATGAAAAATCAAAGTGGTTTGGCGGCTATTCTTATGTTGATTTGTTGAAACCGGGTGTTACTGAAAAGTTTATCGAGATAACCATGCCGGGCTATGAGCAAACCCTTGGCAGGGAATTTGGAAAACGTGTCCCCGGCATTTTTACCGATGAACCAAATACAAACACCCGAAGCCATGGAACAATCCGGTACACACCTGATTTATATGAGCAATTTGAAAAACGATGGGGATATAAACTGGAGCCTCATTTGATGTCGCTGATAACAGAAACCGGTGACTGGAAAAAAGTGAGACACGATTATCAATCTGTTATTTTACAGTTGTTTATCGATCGCTGGTCGAAACCCTGGTACAAATACACCGAAGAAAATAATCTGGCCTGGACCGGGCACTACTGGGAACATGGCTGGCCAAGTCCGCAGGAAGGACCGGATAACATGGCGATGTATGCCTGGCATCAGCAACCCGCAATTGACATGCTTTTTAATGCAGAAGAACTTCGTCCGGACCAGTTTGGGAATGTTCGAAATGTAAAAGAGCTTTCATCGGTGGCTAATCAGTTTGGCCGGCACCGCACATTAAGCGAAACATATGGCGCTGCAGGGTGGGAATTGACTTTCTTTGATATGAAACGTTTGGGGGACTGGGAGTATGTTTTGGGAGTCAATTTTATGAATCAGCATCTTGCATACGTCTCTTTGGTGGGCGACAGAAAGCACGATTTTCCGCAGTCCTTTGGAACACACAGTCCTTACTGGGGTGTGTACAAATATCTCGCTGATTATTTTGCCCGTTTGTCAGTGGCACTTTCCTCTGGTGTTCAAAACAATAAAATAGTAGTGATTGAGCCAACCACCACAGCCTGGATGTATTACAATCCGCAGGGAGAGAATAACAAATTGCAGGAGATAAAAACAAAATTTGAGCCCTTTTTGGACCAATTGGAGCGCTGGCAGGTGGAATACGATTTGGGGTGCGAAGACATTATCAACCGCCATGGTGAAATAGTGGGTAACAATTTTGTGATTAATCAGGCAGAATACGAAATCGTTATTTTACCACCAGGACTGGAGAATTTGGATAAATCAACTTTTCACCTGTTGCAGGAATTTGCCAAAAATGGAGGAGAAATCATTCAATTGGGGAATCTTCAGTTTGTTGACGGAGAAAAGGCTTCTTTTGATGATCTGCAAAAGAATGAAAACTGGAAAAATGTAAAGTCCCTGAATCTTTCCTTTTTTGCGGATCTGGCAAAAAATGAAAATATTCAATTTGAGCATCCGGATTCGATCGCCGGAAAGGTTTTTCATCAGCGAAGAGAATTAAAAGACGGACAGCTGCTTTTTATTTCCAATTTTGATAAAAACGAAACAGCGGAAGTCAATTTGAAAATGAAAGGAAAAGGTGTCGTTTGTTTACATACGGAAAACGGAAAAACAGAAAATTATATTTTTGAACGCGAAGGCGGTAATGTACATTTTTCAGCGACTCTGCCTCCTGCCGGAAGCCGTTTGTTTTTTATTTCAAAGTCAGGTAAAAAAAGCCCTGAACCAAAAGAGGAACGGGAAATGGAACTTTACGACGCAGGGGAAATGACCATAAAACCGGTGACACAAAATATACTGAACATCGATTATGTGGAACTAACTCTGGATACTTTTGACGCCGAACCGATGTATTTTTACGAAGCGGCCAACAAAATATGGCAACATCACGGTTACCCTGATAATCCATGGGTTTCGTCAAGTCAGTTTAAAACAGAACTGGTTGATGCCGATACTTTTGGCGCAGGCAGCGGATTTACAGTTTGTTATCCTTTTACTGTTGATTCAGCCTTTTCATCAAAGAAAATTCAGCTTGTGGTGGAACAGCCCTGGTTGTATAAAATTTTGATCAATGGAAAACCGGTAACAGAACTGGAAGACAAAAACTGGATGGATAAAGATTTCCGTTTATTTGAAATCGGTAATTTGATTCAGGTGGGTCGAAATGAAGTGGTTTTAACGGCTTCTCCTTTTTCTGTTTATTGTGAACTGGAACCGGTTTATTTACTGGGCGATTTTGCTGTTGTTCCTACCAGCAACGGTTGGGTGCTAGAGAATTCTCTGGAATTGAAGTTAGGCCAGTGGAAAAACCAGGGAATGCCTTTTTACGGGCAAACCATAGCCTATTCAAAAAAGGTTCAGTTAAAACTGGAAACCGATTTTTTGGTGGAGTTAAATGCCTGGGAAGGAACCGTTGCCGAGATATTGGTGGATGAGGATCATCAGGGTATTTTGTATAAAAAACCTTATAAAATGAAAGTTACCGTGCCGTATGGAATTCACAATATTAAAGTGAAAATTACAGGTAGCAATAAAAATACATTTGGCCCGCACCATAACTTCACTACTCCGGGCCTGGTTACACCGTGGAGTTTTAAAACTGCGCCTGAAGTTCAGCCTTCCGGAAATGAATATGATCTGTTAAATTATGGTTTGATGGAGGACTTTGAAATTTATAAATATGCAGAAAAAGAAATTGATTATTAAAAGATAAATATCATACCGGTTTTTACCTGCTGAAATTTAAAATTTTCAAAAAAAGCAGCCAACGCCGGCAAATCAGTGCAGTGAGAAGGACAGACATTTTTTACTGCATTTTTTTTGAAATATTCAATCGTTTTTTGTGTTTGCAGGTTGTTGTGTTTTAAATGAAAACCACCGATAACGGTATCGACCGACGAAATGCCTGTGACTTTTTTTGCATATTCCACAATGTTGCAAATTCCGGAATGGGAACAACCTGTTATTACAAGCAGCTTGTTGTTAATTACTGCTGCCAAAGCAGAATCATCTGGAATAAAATCGTCGTTTCCAAATTCGTCCTTAAAAGAAGTGGTTTGCGATTCAAAATCATTTTCCCGCGGAATTTCACCCAGAAACCAGAGATTCTCAGTGATTTTTAGCGGAGATGTCGTTTCTATCAACTCAAATTTCTCCGTAATTTTTTCCCTGGTGAATGTAAATCCAACAGGGGAGTGGTCTGTTTTTCGAAAGCGGTTGATAAAGGACGAAGGATGTGTAATAAGTATTTTGTTTTCCAAATGTTGCAAACCATCAACATGATCCCAGTGGCCGTGGCTTAAAACCACTTTTTTTATTTCTGAATGAATATTTATACCCAGCTTTTCAGCGTTTTTCAGAAACACATCTGAATGACCGGTATCCCATAATATTTTTTCCCCGTCAATTTCAAGGAGGTAGGAGATTCCATGTTCTGCGAGAAAAGAACCGCCGGCAACATTTTCGGTAAGTACGGTGAGTTTCATTTTTTACAATCAATTTTAAAGATGAAAAAGGCGGAGGATGCAATAATTATCATAAACAAAATAAAAAACGACCGAAATCCCATGTGGCTGATTACGGCACCTCCCAAAAGTGGAAACAAAGCCGGAAGAATATTTCCTGCGCCGGCAAATCCCGTATATAATGCGCGGTTTTCATTTCCCGATACTTCAAGTAAAAGGCCGCTCATACTCATTGTATACAAGGAATAAACAATACCTCCGATGATAAAAACGTATTTAATCATCGAGGCATCTTTTATAAAAAAGGCAGTGGCTGCCAAAATCAACGACAAAATTACGTTGCTGTATAAAAGCACATTGTATTTTAATTTTTTGGCGCCCAGCAAAACCAGCAGGCTCACAAAAACAATCCCAATAACTTTGAAAATCAGGAAAATACCAGTATCATTACTTTGGGCTTTAAAAATTTCTTTGGCATATAAAATCACAAATGGAAGAAAGGAAATGGCAATCCCCTGTGTGTTGATAAATCCCAGAAAATAGACGAGCTTTTTATTTTCATGCAATTCCCGTTTTAATACCTGAAAAAACTCTTTTATCCCGGATATCTTCATGGCAGAAGGAACCACTTCTTTTATACTCCAGAATCCTCCGGAAGCTATAAGCAAAAGTCCGCCGCCAATAAAAAACATCAGTGCATAATTTACCGGGAACGCTTTCCAAACCAATACCTTTTTTACAAAAAAAGCAGAGATCAAAACGATGATTCCTGAAATAATTTGAAGGGATGAGAAAAATGATTTTCGTTTTTCCTGGTTGACTGATTTTCCTAAAATATCGGTATAACTTATGTTGGCAAATGCACCGGCCAGAGAAAAAAGAGCGATAAATACAAAGGCCAGCCAAATAACGTATCCGGTTTGTTCCCCGGTTAAAAGAAATAATAAAATGCCAAGCCCGATGAGCGAAAAAATCCGTGTGTTAATTCCTAACAAAAGATGTTTTCTTTTATAGGTTTTGTTACTTAAATACGGGGCAAAAAATAATTGGGTAAAACTGGAGCCTCCCAGCATAATTGCAGTCATCAGCCCGATATGAAATGCGCTTCCACCTGCTTCTACCAGCATGGCCGGAATAATTGTATCCACATCCATAAAATTTTTGGCAAACGCCAGAAAAGTAGCGTGCCACAAAAAAGCTTTGAAATTATGGGTAGATATTTTTTCTGTTAAAGCCATTGTTTAACGCAGCAGAGTATTCCTAAAAAACTATTTAATTGCAAGTTTTAATACACCTGTGTTGATCCTGAAAAGCATGTGTCCCGATTTGCGGTTTTTTAACTCGTCTTTTATCCATTTCATATTTTTATTGAGAATTTCAACTACCTGTTCCGGATTCTCTTTTTCAATAAGAACGGGGATAAAATCGTCGGTAACCAAACGCAGGTTTTTGCTGAATTGTTTGGAAACCAAAACAGTAACATCTTTTGATTTTAAAAAAGAAACTATTCTTTCCCGTTTTTCTTTTATGTCAATATTTCCGGGGTTGGGAACCGGATTTTGAAATTCATCTATAAAAATCAACTCTCCGTCAGAAAACTGGTAAATGGCAAATTTATCAGCATCTCCAAAAATATTATTTATAAATATATTTTCATTGCTTAAGGCAAAAGCAAAAACTATCCTTTTCATACACTAAAATGCTCTGTGATTTGATTCCAAATGTAGTAAATCTCTTTGCTAAAATTACATTTTGGAGAAAATTCAACAATAGTTTTTTCAAATATTATTGATTTAACTACATTTTTATCGAAATTGATTTTCCCGGCCAGTCTGATGTGGTTCTCAGAAAGATATTGAATTACATTTTCAGATACTTTGGGATTCAGGTCGTATTTATTAATTACGGCGAAAACCGGAATTTCAAAATTACGAACCAGCTCCATTAATCGTTTTGCGTCGTGCAGACCGGAAAGTGTGGGTTCAATAACCATCAAAACCAAATCAGTTCCTGTAACAGAAGAGATCGCCGAACAGCCGATTCCCGGGGGGCCGTCGTTAATAATAAAATCGGCGTTGATATCCAGTGCAATCTCCTTGGCTTTCTCCCGAATTCGTGTAACCAGTTTCCCGGAGTTTTCTTCACCGGGGCCCATTTTAGCATGAACCAGTTTTCCAAAACGCGTGTTGGAAACATACCACGAATTATTTGTGTTCTCAAAAACCTGAATCGCATTTTCAGGGCAAATTCGTTCACACAACCGGCAGCCTTCACATTGAAAAGGGTTGATTTTATACTGCTTTTTTGTATTAAAATGAATTGCATCAAAACGGCATTTTTCTGCACATAAGCCGCAGTTTGTGCAACTTTCCGATTGTATTTCTGCTTTATTTCCACTGCTAAAAGAGTGGCTTTCCTTTATTTCAGGTTGAAAAATCAGATGCAAATCGGCAGCATCTACATCGTTATCGCAAAACACGGCATTTTGCGCAACAGAGGCGAGGGCAGCAGCAAATGTTGTTTTTCCGGCTCCTCCTTTTCCGCTTAAAACTGTAATTTCTTTCATCGCAAGGCCAGTTTTAATTCCAGTTTTTGAATCAGTTCTTTGTATATTTCCTCAATTTCATCCGGAATGTTTTCTAAAATATCTCCCGATGCATATTTCCCTGCATACGATTTATCAAAAGGAATTTCAGCCAGAATATCGATGTTGTAATGAACCAAAAATTCATAAACATTACGATTTCCCAGCCCGGCTTTATTGATGATTACACCAAATGGTATTTGCAAATCCAATAACAGCTCAACAGTAATTTTCAGGTCGTGTAAACCGAAAGGAGTGGGTTCAGTTACCAGAATAACGTAATCAGCATCAGCAACAGTTTCTACCACCGGGCAGCTTGTGCCCGGAGGTGCATCAAATATTACGATTTCTGAATTTGGATTTGTTTCTTTCTTCACCTTTTTGATTAATGAAGTTTGCATAGAAGAACCGACTTTCAGGCGTCCTTCTGTTAAACCCAAACCGATTCCTGTATCCAGATATTTTATTTGTCCCAGCGTTTGGTTCTGTTCGCTGATTGCACCAAAATTACAAGCTTCCAAACAAGCTCCGCAGGAGTGGCATAAATCAGCATTTACCCCGGCAAATTTTAATGCTTTTACGATGGATATAGCATTGAACTCGCACCAATTTGAACACTTTTTGCAAAATGTGCATTTTCCCGGATTTATCTCAGGAACAGAAAGAAATACTTCCTTTTCTCTTTTTGTTTCCGCTCCGGGGAAGAATAAGGCATCGTTTGGTTCCTCAACATCACAGTCCACAAGTTGAACTGCTTTGTTGAAGAACTTCTCTATAAAAAAGTATAAGTTAATTGAAACGGTAGTTTTTCCTGTTCCACCTTTTCCACTTGCAACCGCAATCTTCATTTTTTATGTAATAAAATGGTTTTAATCGGATAGTAGAAGTTGTTGTTGCAGTTTATTCAGGTTTTAATGGTCGCAATAATTTGCCGTAAACTGAATCGAGTCATTTAGAAATCCTTCGGCAAGTTGTTTGGCATCCATTTTGGGGGCACCTACAAAAACATTCACCTTATGATGGTTGAATATTTGAATGGCCCTGTTTCCCATCCCTCCTGCAAGTACATCGCTTACACCTTTTTCTGCCAGCCATTTTGGTAGTAATCCCGGTTCGTGTGGCGGGGGTACTATTTTTTCTTCTGACAGAATTGTATTTTCCCTGATTTCAAATACTGCAAAGAATTTACAATGACCAAAATGACCATCTAAAATCATGTGGTTATCAACTGGTACAGCTATCTTTTTATTCATTTTTTTGTTTTGAGTGACTAAAAATAATCGCACTGCAAAAGCAGTACGATTATCCGGAAGTCAGTTTGTATCTATCTTTGTCTTCTTCCCCTTCCACGACCAAAACTGAGCCCATCACCCGAACTCTTCCAGCCGTCTTCCGTTTTAAATTTTCTCTGTCTTCCTCCGCCAAATCCTCTTCCTCGTCCGCGAGGCATTTCTTCCACAGTGTTTTCGAGCTCTTGTCTGCATCTTCCCATTTTTCTTCCGGTTTGGGAGCCTTGTCCCATTGGACCGGTTTTGTCTAATCCTGGCATCGCTTTTAATTATTAATCATTTCAATAATGTCTTTTACTGATTTGTTCTTTTCATCCATAATAATCATTTGGATGTTAAATTTTTCGAGTAAAGATTTGGCTTTAGGCCCAAAATCTCCCGAAATAACGCGGTTTGCTTCCATCTCTGCAACGGCTTCAACTGCCTTTGTTCCGGCACCTCCGTTTGCATTTTTGCTTTGGTTTTCAAAAAAAATAGTACTCTTGTTGGCAGGGTCATAAATACAAAACCATCCACATCGTCCAAAACGTAAATCGAATTTTGAATTTAAACTGTTACCCGTAGAAGTGATTACAACTTTCATAGTTTACATTTCTGTTTGTTAATATAAGAATGTCGGCAAATTGTAATTGAACTTGTTGTTGTTTCAAAGACAAAAATAAGTAAAAACATATGAAATGCAAAATATAAAATGAACAAAAGTTTATTAAAATATATTTTTTATTTGTGTATAATATTGTTTTTTAGTTTTTTGTGTTGTTTTTTTGTTTTTATTTTGTGCAAATATATGGATGTTTTTGTTTAATTTTTCGCTGAATAGTTTTTGTTTTTCCAAAAAAGCTTAAATTTGCAGCACTTAAAAATTCGGGATGTAGCGCAGTCCGGTAGCGTACTTCGTTCGGGACGAAGGGGTCGCAGGTTCAAATCCTGTCATCCCGACTTTAAGGGAATTCAAAGGATATCAAAAGTCCGCAAACGCCAGTGTTTGTGGGCTTTTTTGATTTTTTAACATATCATTTAGACCATTAAAAACCAGTTCTCACGTGAACTATAAGGTGACCTGAATATTTTATTAGATTTAGGTCACCTTTTATTCTGTACACCCAGTTAATGCTGATGTTACAGACGATTATTATTTAGTTTCATTTGATTTAATTTGAATTGAAATGGAACTTTTCAGGTGACCTATATGGTGACCTTCTTAATGGTTTATTTTAATTTGATATGAAAAGAAAAACACTTACAGCAACATTTGGTGTCCATTTTGTTATCCGAAAAGAAAAGGCAAAAAACGGGAATGCCCCGATATTTGCAAGAATCTCAGTAAATAGACAACGTTGTGAGGTATCTGTCAAAAAATCGATCCCGGTCAGGGATTGGGACAGTCGAAAAGGAAGAGTCAAATCGTGGAAGGACGAATACAAAAACCTGAACTCATTTCTTGAACAGGTTCGAACAATATTAGTTGAACATTACCAGGATTTGGTGATCGAAAATGAGGAAATAACCCCTGCTGCAGTTAAAAACCGTTTTTTAGGATTGGATGATTCCGGTTATTCGCTGTTAGACTTATTTGATTACCATAATGATCAAATGCAAAAAATTCTAAAGTGGGGAACTTTGAAAAACTATTTTACAACAAAAAAATACATGGTTTTATTTCTGGAAGCTCATTTAAAGAGAAAGGATATTCCACTTACTCTTTTAAATTACCGGTTTATCAGTGAGTTCGAAAACTTTTTACGCAATTACCAACCTCTGGACCATCACAAACCGTTAGGGAATAATGGAGTTATGAAGCATCTGGAACGTTTACGTAAGGTCATAACCCTTGCTGGCTATTCTGGTTCGTTTTGTGCCACCGATTTCGGAGTGGTTTGTGCCACTGATTTCGGTTCAAACTGTGCCACCGGGTAGCTAAAAAGCGGATAATTTTCGGCTCGTTTTGTGCCACTCCGGTCAGGTCCGGTTACTCTAACGGTTCGTTTTGTGCCACTTTGGGAGATCAGTTAAAACATGCTATATCGCAGATTTTTTCTGGATATGGCAAACAAACTTGATCCGATGGATTTAAAACAGATTTTATCGTTGCACAACGAGGGTTTAAGCAACCGGCAGATTGGCGATCTTTTGAGTATTTCGCGCAACACAGTCAACAATTACATCAAGCTGGCAAAGTCCAGCGATTACAGTATCAGGGAAATGCTGACAATGGATCCTCACCAGTTGGGGGAACTTTTTACAGCACACACTACACTTATTACCAACCGGTACGACGAGCTGATGGCCTGGTTCGACAAAGTAAACCAACAACGTAACCACCCCGGGTTTACTTTTATGTACCATTACCAGGAATACCAGGGCCAGGTTTCCAATCCGTACAGTTATACCCAGTTTATGGTGGAAAAAACGGTCAAACTGACCACCCCAGGCCGGAATAAAATGACCACCCTCGCCAGTTTAAACTGACCACCGCGTGCCGGAGCAAATTGACCACCAGCGCCGGACTAAAGTGACCACCCACCAAAAGAGATTGATTTTACTTCTGTCGAAGCCATAATTTCATACTGATTTAAACAAATTAATATGAAAACATGGCTAATAAATTAATCGACATGAGTAAAGTAAGAAAAGTCATTCAGTTACACCACCAGGGAAAAGCAAAGCAATTTATCAGTAGGTACCTGGGCCTTTCACGCAATACGGTCAAGAAGTATATCGCTCTATACAAGGTGTTAAACCTTACAATTGATGATATTGATAAGAAGAGTGATTCCGAGCTGGAAAAGATCTTTAGCAGGGATACCGAAGATGTTCTTTCCCCAAAGCTAAAAAAGGTTTATAACTTCTTTCCCTACATGGAGCGTGAATTAAAAAAGACCGGCGTTACCAAACAGCTGATGTGGGAAGAATATTATGAAAAACATCCCGATGGACTAAAACTAAGCCAGTTTAAAGCCCACTACCTGCGTTGGAATAAAAAGGTTAACCCGGTAATGCATATGGAGCATAAAGCAGGCGATAAGATGTTTATTGACTACGCTGGCAAAACCCTGGAAATTATCAATAAAGAAACAGGCGAGATTGAAGAGGTACAGTTTTTTGTTGCCATACTGGGGGCCAGTCAATACACCTATGCAGAAGCCTCACCGAGCCAACAAAAAGAAGACTTTGTTGCTTCGGTTGAAAATGCACTGCACTTTTACGGGGGAGTTCCTGCAGCTATTGTCCCTGATAACCTAAAGTCTGCCGTAACCAAAAGCAGCCGGTTTGAACCTACCATTAACGAAACGTTTATGGACTTTGCCGAACATTACGGTACAACAGTTCTTCCGGCTCGGGCTTACCGTCCCCGGGACAAGTCACTGGCAGAAGGAGCAGTCAAGATATTATACCAAAGAATATATCCGGCCTTGCGCGGCAAAGATTTTTACAGTTTAGAAGAGCTTAACTGTGCAATTTGGGATGAACTGGACAAGCATAACAACAAAAAGTTAACCGGCAGGCCAACGTCCCGGTATCAATTATTCGTTGAAGACGAAAAAGGCAAGCTTACCGCATTACCTGTAGAAAAATACGAGATTAAAGAAATAGCAATAGCCACCGTAGCCATGAACGGGCACGTGCTGTTAAGCAAAGACAAACATTATTACAGCGTTCCGTGTCAGTATTTAAAGAAGAAGGTAAAGCTGGTGTTTACATCAAAAACCGTTGAAATATACCATAAATACAACCGCATAGCTTTGCACAAAAGAGATGGACGTAAATACTTCTACACCACAAACAAAGACCACCTGGCAACAACACACCAGTTTGTTACCGACTGGACACCGCAGCGTTTTATCAACTGGGCAGCTTCAATTGACGAGAGTGTAAAGGAATTTATAATCAATGTGCTGGAAAGAAAACAACACCCTGAACAATCCTATAAAAGCTGTATGGGCGTATTGGCTTTTGCCAAAAAGGTTGGGGAAGAAAGGCTTGCCAATGCGTGTAAACGTGCATTGGAACATCAGGTTTACAACTACAAAATCATACAAAAGATACTGGAAAAAGGGTTGGATAAACTTGATGATGAAAAACCGGACGAACCGGAACTTCCTTTTCATAACAACATAAGGGGAGGAAAATATTACAACTGATAAAGTAAAAAACAATGAACGAAGTAACATTAACACGAATGAAACAGATGAAGCTCCATGGTATGCATGGGGCTTTTAAAACAGCTGTCGAAACAGGTAAAACCGATGATTACACCATCGACCAGTTTGTATCGATGATAACAGATGCCGAGTGGGACGATCGCAACAACCGCAAGATAGAGCGATTGATAAAAAATGCAAGGTTCCACTATAAAGCAACCATTGAAAACGTGGTGTACGAACATACAAGAAATATCGATCGGACAAAACTGTTAAGACTGGCTGAATGCGATTTTATTAATAAAAACGAGAATGTATTAATATCGGGCAGCACCGGTGCCGGCAAAAGCTACATTGCAACAGCCTTAGGGTATCAGGCCTGTATCGAGGGATACAGGGTTTTGTACTTTAATACAACCAAGCTGTTTTCTAAACTAAAAATGGCAAAAGCCGATGGATCTTATCTCAAAGAACTTGCAAAAATGGCCAGGCATCAGTTAATAATACTCGATGACTTTGGCCTGCAACCCTTAGATAGCCAAAACCGGATAGCTCTGTTAGAGTTAATTGAAGATAGGCACAATAAAGGATCTATGCTTGTAACATCACAGCTGCCCGTTAGTAAGTGGTATGAAATAATCGGGGAGAAAACGATTGCCGATGCCATACTTGACCGGTTGATCCATCAATCGCACAGGATTGAGCTGATGGGTGAATCGATGAGAAAAAAACGAAACATTTATAGTGAATAAAAAACAGTAAATTTGTTGTAATCTGACAGAAGAAAAACGTTCTCTTTTTGTTGAAAATGGTCGATGGTCAATTTAAATTGGCCTGGGGTGGTCAATTTGACTGGCGTTTCCACTCAAAGTCCCAATATTTTTGGTCTAGCCCATTTAATTGCTCACTGAATCTAATTCCAACCTTATCAGTCAGAATGGTTGCTATTTTATTAAAATCGTTTGAATCATTTGATAGATTTATTTGAATTTGACTTTCATTTGTTTCCTCTCCGCGCACATATGAAATAACTTGAGCAGAGCTTTTTAAATCAATTATTTTAGAAAGTTCCCAGTCAACAATTATAAAATCAAGTTCTTTTCCAATAGCTATTAATCCAGATGACAATAATTCTAAATCATTGTCATTTAGTTGGTACTGCATTAAATAAATATCTTTAACGTACTCAGATTCCAAGTCAATCAAGATGGCAAAGTTTTTATTACCGTATCCGATTGTTGAATTGCAGTCCTCAATATGTGTACTATATCCTGTTTGGATTTTTTTAATCCTTTCTAATCCAGCAGATTCTAACGCATTAAAGATTGGAGATGGATTAACTTTTTTATCAATAGTCTTATACTTATTATCTTTTCTTTCATATATATCAGTAAATCCAAGTCCTTCTTTGTGCGATTCACCAAATTCGGTTATCTTTTTTGATTCTGAACTCGCAAAATCAAAATTCTCTCGTGGAATTATCTCAATCTGAAGATAGAAGTCCTCGTGATAATAAAAGGCATCCTTATCGATTGACTTTTTCTTTTTTCTCTTTATGAATCCAAATAGGCTCATTGTCTCTGTTTATATTGGCGGTAACGGTTAGTACATGTTGTCGGGGCGGATTTCGGAGAGCGTTCCTGTCCGAAGGACACGGAACTGCGATGCGAGAATCCGCAGTTGGCGTACCACCGAACCCCGCCCTGCAATATGTACTGTGTTAGCAAAAGTTTTTTCTTTTTTCTGAATCTGCAAAAGCAATTTCTAAATATTCATTTTTATGTGAATTGTCAACAAGTAATGAATAATCAATATTTTTTAGAAAAGAGTACTTCTCAATAAGCGGTTTGAATTTTTTTATTCCATAATCTCCAAGGCAGTTATAGAATAGTACTATTAATTCATAACTTGAGAGTAAGGCTCTTAACAGACTCGCATATTTATATTTTTCGCTATCTTCAATTTCTTCGGAACCGTCAATGAATTTTAAAATATGATAGATATTCCTAAAATAATGTCCTAAATCAGCTTGGTGGCTTTTGTACATTTCCATATATTTTTTCTTTGTATATCCAATTTCCTTGCTAATATTTGAGCTATTTGTAAAGCTCCGATAAAAAGACTTGAAACAATCTCGTCCTTCCGAAATTAACACTCCACTTCCTTTTCTAATGTCGATTCCAGTAACGATATCTTGATGATTGCGGAGCAATTGAAAAAATGTATTTTCAAATCTTTGTTTTCGAAGAGTTAAGTTTTGTTCCATTAATTCCTTTTTTTGACCTTCCAATTCGTATCTCGTGTATTTTACTTCCAACTGACTATACATTATTTCCAATTGTTGATTTAACAATTGTTGTTTTTGTCCAAGGAAAGCAACGTAAATAAAAAATAAACCGGCGAGAGCCCATAGTGAAGCGACTGTTCCGGCGAGGAAATCTCCCAACAGGTTTAAAGCAAATCCAGATTCATCATTTTTCTTAAAAAAATAAATGACTGAAAAAATTAAAACAATTATCCCAATCCATACAAATCCCCAAGCCCAATTAGTATAAGTGCTAATCTTTTTATCAACTGTTGAAATCTTATTTTCAATTTCAGCACTTTTAGTGTCGATACGCTTGGTCTCTTTATTTATTTCTACTTCAATGTCTATCATGGGATTAAAATTTTTGCTAACGGTTCGGCTATGTATAGTGCGGGACTTTGAAACGGTTACCTGTAACGGTTCGGCTATGTATAGTGCGGGACTTTGAAACGGTTACCTGTCAATGCTGCACTGAGCCAATTCGTTTATTCATATTTTCTTTTTAAGCCGATTCGTCAAAGACGAATTGGCGTTGTAGCACAGAGAACTGCGGTTTGATTACTTGCTGAACCCCGCATTATATATAGCTTTTGTTGTACACTGTGCTTTGGTTTTCATTTTACTATTTATTAAGAGTTTATAAAATTACCTTTTTGAAATTGTCATTTTCAGGGTCAGTTTTTTTGTCTTAAAAATGGATTTCGTTTGTAGGTTTTCATAAATTTTCTTTTTTGTAATCAGAATTTAGTTTTAAAGTTGTATAAAAATAGCATTATTTCATAACCGGGCACACCAATCCCATCGGTTTTATGCCGCTATTTTTTTGATTTTGTTTTTCTTAGGTTTAAACCTTGTCATATAAATTGTTTCATTTTTTTTGTTTTTAAAGGTTGAGTATAAATAGGTTTTTTCGGTATTGCAGTTTTTACAGATTTTCGGGTTTTCAGCCATTTCATAAATTTCTTCGTTTTCTTCAATTTCTGAAGTTTCATTTAATTTTTTGACAAGAGTTTTGTTAAGTACTGCTTTTGTTCTTGCAGCATAAGCTCCGTAGTACCTTACGATTCTAAAATAGGGCAGCGGCACGTGCTGTAATAATCTTGGGAAAAACTCACGGTAGTTCAGGGTTAATTCTTTTTCGATGGGTTTTCCATAAAAGTCAAGGTTTTTATAGTCTTTGTATTTGAACGAGATATTTTCCCCGTCAATGTTAGTTATTTTATATTCGCTGATACATGCCCTTTTCGAGTACCTTCCGATGTAGCGAATCACTTCTTCGGGGATTTGGATTGCCGGTTCGAAGTGTACTCTCCAGTTTTTATCGTTTATCTTTTTTATGAATTTGAGGAAATCCATCCTGTCTGAAAAATTTTGCTCCAAAGTATTGGAATCAAACATTTCCACCAGTTTGTCTTCAAACTTGCACCTGAATTTTGTCTGGATGAAATTGTAATTTACATACTCGCCTTTGATTTCTTCGAGGCAATTATTTTTGTTAACCCCTCCCCACGAAAGGATCATGTGAATGTGCGGGTGCAATTGTTTTGTTTCACCAAAAGTGTGGAGTACGCTGATTATTCCGGGAGTGAGATTGTATTTATACATCATCCAGTCTTTCATGGCTTCGGCCGCTGCTTTGAATAAAGCACTTAAAAGTTCCCATTTGTTGTCGCTGATTAAGTTGTTGAGTTTGTGCGGCAGTGTAAACACCACGTGGCGGTGGGGAATGTCCAGCATCTGTTCTTTTATTTTCTCTGCCCACTGCATGGTATCTTTCCAACTACATGTTGGGCAAAAACGGTTCTTGCAACTGTGGTAAACCTGGCTTATTTCCCCGCACTCTTCACAAACATAATGGTCAATCCCCAAAGCTTCGGTACGGCAGGCGCGCATTGCTGCAACCGCTTTGTATTGTTCGGGGGTGATGTAATGGTTTGGCGATTTTACATACCTGTCCCACCAGGATTGAAAGTATTCAGCGAGAGTAAATTTTCTTACTTTCCGATTTTTGTATTTAGATAATTCATAAACCATTTATCTAATTGTTGTAATCCAAGCGGGGTTATAAATACTTTGTCGTAAGCTTTACATTTAGGACAAGTCGGTTTCTTCTCGTAAATTAAAGTTCCGATTTTATCCATCTCCAAGCTACCTACATCTGCATTAAAAATGAAATGGCAATCTTGACACTCAAGGTTAACTGTCATGTATTGAGTTATTTGTGCTTTGCGTTTAGCATTGTGTACAACGGCCGCGGCTATGGGCAGTAAAGGATTAGAATATATAATCCATCCATAATAACCGTGAGCCGATGCGTTTTTGTTTCGATTTTATTTTGTTTAAAGAGTTATAGTTTTTGTTTACAATATAAATATTTTAAATAGCATTGCCAAGCATGGGCGTTGTAGCATTTATAGTCATGCCAATGCAATTTAGCGGCGCCTTTATTGGCTATAGCTGTTGTTATGGTGTCGGCAAAAGCCTCTGCGTGGCAGCCCGAGACTTACTTAAAATGTTATCACCGAAGGAGGGCTGGCGGAATGTTTGCCCCTCCCAAGTGATGTGCCAATTTTGACATCCAGGCCAGGTAACCACGAAGTTAAACCTCAGCAGTAAACAACCACTTTCCAGCCATAAATTTTATCGGCTTTGTTAAACACGTTGGCCGCAACTGGTTTAACTTAACTGTTAAAATTGGCGCAGGAGTTGAAGCCTGCAAACATTGTGACCGCCCGAACTGCATTTAGTGCGGGCTATCATGAGCTAAACGCAGCCCCACCATCCAACAAAGCACAATCAGCCAGCACAAAAATGTGGGGCGTGAAAACCCACCATAACCAATATTTTAAAGAACAAGTTCGCATACTAACGATAACCCCCACGCTGCACCATAACGGCCGCGGCTATGGGCAGTAAAGGATTAGAATATATAATCCATCCATAATAACCGTGAGCCGATGCGTTTTTGTTTCGATTTTATTTTGTTTAAAGAGTTATAGTTTTTGTTTACAATATAAATATTTTAAATAGCATTGCCAAGCATGGGCGTTGTAGCATTTATAGTCATGCCAATGCAATTTAGCGGCGCCTTTATTGGCTATAGCTGTTGTTATGGTGTCGGCAAAAGCCTCTGCGTGGCAGCCCGAGACTTACTTAAAATGTTATCACCGAAGGAGGGCTGGCGGAATGTTTGCCCCTCCCAAGTGATGTGCCAATTTTGACATCCAGGCCAGGTAACCACGAAGTTAAACCTCAGCAGTAAACAACCACTTTCCAGCCATAAATTTTATCGGCTTTGTTAAACACGTTGGCCGCAACTGGTTTAACTTAACTGTTAAAATTGGCGCAGGAGTTGAAGCCTGCAAACATTGTGACCGCCCGAACTGCATTTAGTGCGGGCTATCATGAGCTAAACGCAGCCCCACCATCCAACAAAGCACAATCAGCCAGCACAAAAATGTGGGGCGTGAAAACCCACCATAACCAATATTTTAAAGAACAAGTTCGCATACTAACGATAACCCCCACGCTGCACCATAACGGCCGCGGCTATGGGCAGTAAAGGATTAGAATATATAATCCATCCATAATAACCGTGAGCCGATGCGTTTTTGTTTCGATTTTATTTTGTTTAAAGAGTTATAGTTTTTGTTTACAATATAAATATTTTAAATAGCATTGCCAAGCATGGGCGTTGTAGCATTTATAGTCATGCCAATGCAATTTAGCGGCGCCTTTATTGGCTATAGCTGTTGTTATGGTGTCGGCAAAAGCCTCTGCGTGGCAGCCCGAGACTTACTTAAAATGTTATCACCGAAGGAGGGCTGGCGGAATGTTTGCCCCTCCCAAGTGATGTGCCAATTTTGACATCCAGGCCAGGTAACCACGAAGTTAAACCTCAGCAGTAAACAACCACTTTCCAGCCATAAATTTTATCGGCTTTGTTAAACACGTTGGCCGCAACTGGTTTAACTTAACTGTTAAAATTGGCGCAGGAGTTGAAGCCTGCAAACATTGTGACCGCCCGAACTGCATTTAGTGCGGGCTATCATGAGCTAAACGCAGCCCCACCATCCAACAAAGCACAATCAGCCAGCACAAAAATGTGGGGCGTGAAAACCCACCATAACCAATATTTTAAAGAACAAGTTCGCATACTAACGATAACCCCCACGCTGCACCATAACGGTCACTTGTATGTGGTCGGGCGGGATTTCGAAGAGAAATCCTGTCAGACCCGCAGGAAAGTGGGCGCAAGGTCTGACTTGTCAGACCGCTGAACCCCCGCCTGCCATATACAATTTGTTAGGCAAAGTACTTGTTTTCAATATGCTATCATTACAATGTCTGAATCTTTATATCTATAGTTTTTGATTTGGAATCCTATATCTTTTATCACTCCAGAATCAAAATAGAACGTGTTTTCAGATATAAACTCAACTATATTTATTTCAGCAGATGGTTGACATAGATATAAAAATCTATATTCTCGAGCAGAGTTAATTGTGTAATTTATAGTATCAATATCATATCTGATTTTGTGCTTATTATACTCTAAAACAGGAGGTAAAATATTAACTGCATAATCAACAATTTCTCCAGTTTCAAGCTTTTGGTCAACCTTATAAATCTGAAAGTTTGCATCTGATTTTCTTGCTAGAACTTTAGCCGTCTTTTCACTAATTAGAAAATACTTAATTAATAAATTATTTGGATTTCTATTGTCAGGAATGACACGTAAACCTTTTACTTTGTCAATTGAAATTTGTGGGTAATTAATTACATTAGTTGGTAAAAAGAACAAAAATGGTTTTTCAAATTCAGCATGTTTGTCAATGTCATTCCAATCAAATTTTAGCAATAGAATAGATTCAAATTTTTTATCATTGCTCTGAGGCGAAATGAAAACTTTACCGTCTTTGTGAATCGAAATATGAAAAGAAGAATTGCTTTTGTCTATAAAGTATAAGTCTTTGTTAGATTTCCGAATTGCTAATCTACATATCTCGTGATAGTTATTCTTTGTTCTATTATAATAGACAGTATTTATCTGGTTGTTACTCATCTCATTTGTATTTTGCCTAACGGCCGCGGCTATGGGCAGTAAAGGATTAGAATATATAATCCATCCATAATAACCGTGAGCCGATGCGTTTTTGTTTCGATTTTATTTTGTTTAAAGAGTTATAGTTTTTGTTTACAATATAAATATTTTAAATAGCATTGCCAAGCATGGGCGTTGTAGCATTTATAGTCATGCCAATGCAATTTAGCGGCGCCTTTATTGGCTATAGCTGTTGTTATGGTGTCGGCAAAAGCCTCTGCGTGGCAGCCCGAGACTTACTTAAAATGTTATCACCGAAGGAGGGCTGGCGGAATGTTTGCCCCTCCCAAGTGATGTGCCAATTTTGACATCCAGGCCAGGTAACCACGAAGTTAAACCTCAGCAGTAAACAACCACTTTCCAGCCATAAATTTTATCGGCTTTGTTAAACACGTTGGCCGCAACTGGTTTAACTTAACTGTTAAAATTGGCGCAGGAGTTGAAGCCTGCAAACATTGTGACCGCCCGAACTGCATTTAGTGCGGGCTATCATGAGCTAAACGCAGCCCCACCATCCAACAAAGCACAATCAGCCAGCACAAAAATGTGGGGCGTGAAAACCCACCATAACCAATATTTTAAAGAACAAGTTCGCATACTAACGATAACCCCCACGCTGCACCATAACGGCCGCGGCTATGGGCAGTAAAGGATTAGAATATATAATCCATCCATAATAACCGTGAGCCGATGCGTTTTTGTTTCGATTTTATTTTGTTTAAAGAGTTATAGTTTTTGTTTACAATATAAATATTTTAAATAGCATTGCCAAGCATGGGCGTTGTAGCATTTATAGTCATGCCAATGCAATTTAGCGGCGCCTTTATTGGCTATAGCTGTTGTTATGGTGTCGGCAAAAGCCTCTGCGTGGCAGCCCGAGACTTACTTAAAATGTTATCACCGAAGGAGGGCTGGCGGAATGTTTGCCCCTCCCAAGTGATGTGCCAATTTTGACATCCAGGCCAGGTAACCACGAAGTTAAACCTCAGCAGTAAACAACCACTTTCCAGCCATAAATTTTATCGGCTTTGTTAAACACGTTGGCCGCAACTGGTTTAACTTAACTGTTAAAATTGGCGCAGGAGTTGAAGCCTGCAAACATTGTGACCGCCCGAACTGCATTTAGTGCGGGCTATCATGAGCTAAACGCAGCCCCACCATCCAACAAAGCACAATCAGCCAGCACAAAAATGTGGGGCGTGAAAACCCACCATAACCAATATTTTAAAGAACAAGTTCGCATACTAACGATAACCCCCACGCTGCACCATAACGGCCGCGGCTATGGGCAGTAAAGGATTAGAATATATAATCCATCCATAATAACCGTGAGCCGATGCGTTTTTGTTTCGATTTTATTTTGTTTAAAGAGTTATAGTTTTTGTTTACAATATAAATATTTTAAATAGCATTGCCAAGCATGGGCGTTGTAGCATTTATAGTCATGCCAATGCAATTTAGCGGCGCCTTTATTGGCTATAGCTGTTGTTATGGTGTCGGCAAAAGCCTCTGCGTGGCAGCCCGAGACTTACTTAAAATGTTATCACCGAAGGAGGGCTGGCGGAATGTTTGCCCCTCCCAAGTGATGTGCCAATTTTGACATCCAGGCCAGGTAACCACGAAGTTAAACCTCAGCAGTAAACAACCACTTTCCAGCCATAAATTTTATCGGCTTTGTTAAACACGTTGGCCGCAACTGGTTTAACTTAACTGTTAAAATTGGCGCAGGAGTTGAAGCCTGCAAACATTGTGACCGCCCGAACTGCATTTAGTGCGGGCTATCATGAGCTAAACGCAGCCCCACCATCCAACAAAGCACAATCAGCCAGCACAAAAATGTGGGGCGTGAAAACCCACCATAACCAATATTTTAAAGAACAAGTTCGCATACTAACGATAACCCCCACGCTGCACCATAACGGCCGCGGCTATGGGCAGTAAAGGATTAGAATATATAATCCATCCATAATAACCGTGAGCCGATGCGTTTTTGTTTCGATTTTATTTTGTTTAAAGAGTTATAGTTTTTGTTTACAATATAAATATTTTAAATAGCATTGCCAAGCATGGGCGTTGTAGCATTTATAGTCATGCCAATGCAATTTAGCGGCGCCTTTATTGGCTATAGCTGTTGTTATGGTGTCGGCAAAAGCCTCTGCGTGGCAGCCCGAGACTTACTTAAAATGTTATCACCGAAGGAGGGCTGGCGGAATGTTTGCCCCTCCCAAGTGATGTGCCAATTTTGACATCCAGGCCAGGTAACCACGAAGTTAAACCTCAGCAGTAAACAACCACTTTCCAGCCATAAATTTTATCGGCTTTGTTAAACACGTTGGCCGCAACTGGTTTAACTTAACTGTTAAAATTGGCGCAGGAGTTGAAGCCTGCAAACATTGTGACCGCCCGAACTGCATTTAGTGCGGGCTATCATGAGCTAAACGCAGCCCCACCATCCAACAAAGCACAATCAGCCAGCACAAAAATGTGGGGCGTGAAAACCCACCATAACCAATATTTTAAAGAACAAGTTCGCATACTAACGATAACCCCCACGCTGCACCATAACGGTTCGGCTATGTATAGTGCGGGACTTTGAAACGGTTACCTGTCAATGCTGCACTGAGCCAATTCGTTTATTCATATTTTCTTTTTAAGCCGATTCGTCAAAGACGAATTGGCGTTGTAGCACAGAGAACTGCGGTTTGATTACTTGCTGAACCCCGCATTATATATAGCTTTTGTTGTACACTGTGCTTTGGTTTTCATTTTACTATTTATTAAGAGTTTATAAAATTACCTTTTTGAAATTGTCATTTTCAGGGTCAGTTTTTTTGTCTTAAAAATGGATTTCGTTTGTAGGTTTTCATAAATTTTCTTTTTTGTAATCAGAATTTAGTTTTAAAGTTGTATAAAAATAGCATTATTTCATAACCGGGCACACCAATCCCATCGGTTTTATGCCGCTATTTTTTTGATTTTGTTTTTCTTAGGTTTAAACCTTGTCATATAAATTGTTTCATTTTTTTTGTTTTTAAAGGTTGAGTATAAATAGGTTTTTTCGGTATTGCAGTTTTTACAGATTTTCGGGTTTTCAGCCATTTCATAAATTTCTTCGTTTTCTTCAATTTCTGAAGTTTCATTTAATTTTTTGACAAGAGTTTTGTTAAGTACTGCTTTTGTTCTTGCAGCATAAGCTCCGTAGTACCTTACGATTCTAAAATAGGGCAGCGGCACGTGCTGTAATAATCTTGGGAAAAACTCACGGTAGTTCAGGGTTAATTCTTTTTCGATGGGTTTTCCATAAAAGTCAAGGTTTTTATAGTCTTTGTATTTGAACGAGATATTTTCCCCGTCAATGTTAGTTATTTTATATTCGCTGATACATGCCCTTTTCGAGTACCTTCCGATGTAGCGAATCACTTCTTCGGGGATTTGGATTGCCGGTTCGAAGTGTACTCTCCAGTTTTTATCGTTTATCTTTTTTATGAATTTGAGGAAATCCATCCTGTCTGAAAAATTTTGCTCCAAAGTATTGGAATCAAACATTTCCACCAGTTTGTCTTCAAACTTGCACCTGAATTTTGTCTGGATGAAATTGTAATTTACATACTCGCCTTTGATTTCTTCGAGGCAATTATTTTTGTTAACCCCTCCCCACGAAAGGATCATGTGAATGTGCGGGTGCAATTGTTTTGTTTCACCAAAAGTGTGGAGTACGCTGATTATTCCGGGAGTGAGATTGTATTTATACATCATCCAGTCTTTCATGGCTTCGGCCGCTGCTTTGAATAAAGCACTTAAAAGTTCCCATTTGTTGTCGCTGATTAAGTTGTTGAGTTTGTGCGGCAGTGTAAACACCACGTGGCGGTGGGGAATGTCCAGCATCTGTTCTTTTATTTTCTCTGCCCACTGCATGGTATCTTTCCAACTACATGTTGGGCAAAAACGGTTCTTGCAACTGTGGTAAACCTGGCTTATTTCCCCGCACTCTTCACAAACATAATGGTCAATCCCCAAAGCTTCGGTACGGCAGGCGCGCATTGCTGCAACCGCTTTGTATTGTTCGGGGGTGATGTAATGGTTTGGCGATTTTACATACCTGTCCCACCAGGATTGAAAGTATTCAGCGAGAGTAAATTTTCTTACTTTCCGATTTTTGTATTTAGATAATTCATAAACCATTTATCTAATTGTTGTAATCCAAGCGGGGTTATAAATACTTTGTCGTAAGCTTTACATTTAGGACAAGTCGGTTTCTTCTCGTAAATTAAAGTTCCGATTTTATCCATCTCCAAGCTACCTACATCTGCATTAAAAATGAAATGGCAATCTTGACACTCAAGGTTAACTGTCATGTATTGAGTTATTTGTGCTTTGCGTTTAGCATTGTGTACAACGGCCGCGGCTATGGGCAGTAAAGGATTAGAATATATAATCCATCCATAATAACCGTGAGCCGATGCGTTTTTGTTTCGATTTTATTTTGTTTAAAGAGTTATAGTTTTTGTTTACAATATAAATATTTTAAATAGCATTGCCAAGCATGGGCGTTGTAGCATTTATAGTCATGCCAATGCAATTTAGCGGCGCCTTTATTGGCTATAGCTGTTGTTATGGTGTCGGCAAAAGCCTCTGCGTGGCAGCCCGAGACTTACTTAAAATGTTATCACCGAAGGAGGGCTGGCGGAATGTTTGCCCCTCCCAAGTGATGTGCCAATTTTGACATCCAGGCCAGGTAACCACGAAGTTAAACCTCAGCAGTAAACAACCACTTTCCAGCCATAAATTTTATCGGCTTTGTTAAACACGTTGGCCGCAACTGGTTTAACTTAACTGTTAAAATTGGCGCAGGAGTTGAAGCCTGCAAACATTGTGACCGCCCGAACTGCATTTAGTGCGGGCTATCATGAGCTAAACGCAGCCCCACCATCCAACAAAGCACAATCAGCCAGCACAAAAATGTGGGGCGTGAAAACCCACCATAACCAATATTTTAAAGAACAAGTTCGCATACTAACGATAACCCCCACGCTGCACCATAACGGTTCGGCTATGTATAGTGCGGGACTTTGAAACGGTTACCTGTCAATGCTGCACTGAGCCAATTCGTTTATTCATATTTTCTTTTTAAGCCGATTCGTCAAAGACGAATTGGCGTTGTAGCACAGAGAACTGCGGTTTGATTACTTGCTGAACCCCGCATTATATATAGCTTTTGTTGTACACTGTGCTTTGGTTTTCATTTTACTATTTATTAAGAGTTTATAAAATTACCTTTTTGAAATTGTCATTTTCAGGGTCAGTTTTTTTGTCTTAAAAATGGATTTCGTTTGTAGGTTTTCATAAATTTTCTTTTTTGTAATCAGAATTTAGTTTTAAAGTTGTATAAAAATAGCATTATTTCATAACCGGGCACACCAATCCCATCGGTTTTATGCCGCTATTTTTTTGATTTTGTTTTTCTTAGGTTTAAACCTTGTCATATAAATTGTTTCATTTTTTTTGTTTTTAAAGGTTGAGTATAAATAGGTTTTTTCGGTATTGCAGTTTTTACAGATTTTCGGGTTTTCAGCCATTTCATAAATTTCTTCGTTTTCTTCAATTTCTGAAGTTTCATTTAATTTTTTGACAAGAGTTTTGTTAAGTACTGCTTTTGTTCTTGCAGCATAAGCTCCGTAGTACCTTACGATTCTAAAATAGGGCAGCGGCACGTGCTGTAATAATCTTGGGAAAAACTCACGGTAGTTCAGGGTTAATTCTTTTTCGATGGGTTTTCCATAAAAGTCAAGGTTTTTATAGTCTTTGTATTTGAACGAGATATTTTCCCCGTCAATGTTAGTTATTTTATATTCGCTGATACATGCCCTTTTCGAGTACCTTCCGATGTAGCGAATCACTTCTTCGGGGATTTGGATTGCCGGTTCGAAGTGTACTCTCCAGTTTTTATCGTTTATCTTTTTTATGAATTTGAGGAAATCCATCCTGTCTGAAAAATTTTGCTCCAAAGTATTGGAATCAAACATTTCCACCAGTTTGTCTTCAAACTTGCACCTGAATTTTGTCTGGATGAAATTGTAATTTACATACTCGCCTTTGATTTCTTCGAGGCAATTATTTTTGTTAACCCCTCCCCACGAAAGGATCATGTGAATGTGCGGGTGCAATTGTTTTGTTTCACCAAAAGTGTGGAGTACGCTGATTATTCCGGGAGTGAGATTGTATTTATACATCATCCAGTCTTTCATGGCTTCGGCCGCTGCTTTGAATAAAGCACTTAAAAGTTCCCATTTGTTGTCGCTGATTAAGTTGTTGAGTTTGTGCGGCAGTGTAAACACCACGTGGCGGTGGGGAATGTCCAGCATCTGTTCTTTTATTTTCTCTGCCCACTGCATGGTATCTTTCCAACTACATGTTGGGCAAAAACGGTTCTTGCAACTGTGGTAAACCTGGCTTATTTCCCCGCACTCTTCACAAACATAATGGTCAATCCCCAAAGCTTCGGTACGGCAGGCGCGCATTGCTGCAACCGCTTTGTATTGTTCGGGGGTGATGTAATGGTTTGGCGATTTTACATACCTGTCCCACCAGGATTGAAAGTATTCAGCGAGAGTAAATTTTCTTACTTTCCGATTTTTGTATTTAGATAATTCATAAACCATTTATCTAATTGTTGTAATCCAAGCGGGGTTATAAATACTTTGTCGTAAGCTTTACATTTAGGACAAGTCGGTTTCTTCTCGTAAATTAAAGTTCCGATTTTATCCATCTCCAAGCTACCTACATCTGCATTAAAAATGAAATGGCAATCTTGACACTCAAGGTTAACTGTCATGTATTGAGTTATTTGTGCTTTGCGTTTAGCATTGTGTACAACGGCCGCGGCTATGGGCAGTAAAGGATTAGAATATATAATCCATCCATAATAACCGTGAGCCGATGCGTTTTTGTTTCGATTTTATTTTGTTTAAAGAGTTATAGTTTTTGTTTACAATATAAATATTTTAAATAGCATTGCCAAGCATGGGCGTTGTAGCATTTATAGTCATGCCAATGCAATTTAGCGGCGCCTTTATTGGCTATAGCTGTTGTTATGGTGTCGGCAAAAGCCTCTGCGTGGCAGCCCGAGACTTACTTAAAATGTTATCACCGAAGGAGGGCTGGCGGAATGTTTGCCCCTCCCAAGTGATGTGCCAATTTTGACATCCAGGCCAGGTAACCACGAAGTTAAACCTCAGCAGTAAACAACCACTTTCCAGCCATAAATTTTATCGGCTTTGTTAAACACGTTGGCCGCAACTGGTTTAACTTAACTGTTAAAATTGGCGCAGGAGTTGAAGCCTGCAAACATTGTGACCGCCCGAACTGCATTTAGTGCGGGCTATCATGAGCTAAACGCAGCCCCACCATCCAACAAAGCACAATCAGCCAGCACAAAAATGTGGGGCGTGAAAACCCACCATAACCAATATTTTAAAGAACAAGTTCGCATACTAACGATAACCCCCACGCTGCACCATAACGGTTCGGCTATGTATAGTGCGGGACTTTGAAACGGTTACCTGTCAATGCTGCACTGAGCCAATTCGTTTATTCATATTTTCTTTTTAAGCCGATTCGTCAAAGACGAATTGGCGTTGTAGCACAGAGAACTGCGGTTTGATTACTTGCTGAACCCCGCATTATATATAGCTTTTGTTGTACACTGTGCTTTGGTTTTCATTTTACTATTTATTAAGAGTTTATAAAATTACCTTTTTGAAATTGTCATTTTCAGGGTCAGTTTTTTTGTCTTAAAAATGGATTTCGTTTGTAGGTTTTCATAAATTTTCTTTTTTGTAATCAGAATTTAGTTTTAAAGTTGTATAAAAATAGCATTATTTCATAACCGGGCACACCAATCCCATCGGTTTTATGCCGCTATTTTTTTGATTTTGTTTTTCTTAGGTTTAAACCTTGTCATATAAATTGTTTCATTTTTTTTGTTTTTAAAGGTTGAGTATAAATAGGTTTTTTCGGTATTGCAGTTTTTACAGATTTTCGGGTTTTCAGCCATTTCATAAATTTCTTCGTTTTCTTCAATTTCTGAAGTTTCATTTAATTTTTTGACAAGAGTTTTGTTAAGTACTGCTTTTGTTCTTGCAGCATAAGCTCCGTAGTACCTTACGATTCTAAAATAGGGCAGCGGCACGTGCTGTAATAATCTTGGGAAAAACTCACGGTAGTTCAGGGTTAATTCTTTTTCGATGGGTTTTCCATAAAAGTCAAGGTTTTTATAGTCTTTGTATTTGAACGAGATATTTTCCCCGTCAATGTTAGTTATTTTATATTCGCTGATACATGCCCTTTTCGAGTACCTTCCGATGTAGCGAATCACTTCTTCGGGGATTTGGATTGCCGGTTCGAAGTGTACTCTCCAGTTTTTATCGTTTATCTTTTTTATGAATTTGAGGAAATCCATCCTGTCTGAAAAATTTTGCTCCAAAGTATTGGAATCAAACATTTCCACCAGTTTGTCTTCAAACTTGCACCTGAATTTTGTCTGGATGAAATTGTAATTTACATACTCGCCTTTGATTTCTTCGAGGCAATTATTTTTGTTAACCCCTCCCCACGAAAGGATCATGTGAATGTGCGGGTGCAATTGTTTTGTTTCACCAAAAGTGTGGAGTACGCTGATTATTCCGGGAGTGAGATTGTATTTATACATCATCCAGTCTTTCATGGCTTCGGCCGCTGCTTTGAATAAAGCACTTAAAAGTTCCCATTTGTTGTCGCTGATTAAGTTGTTGAGTTTGTGCGGCAGTGTAAACACCACGTGGCGGTGGGGAATGTCCAGCATCTGTTCTTTTATTTTCTCTGCCCACTGCATGGTATCTTTCCAACTACATGTTGGGCAAAAACGGTTCTTGCAACTGTGGTAAACCTGGCTTATTTCCCCGCACTCTTCACAAACATAATGGTCAATCCCCAAAGCTTCGGTACGGCAGGCGCGCATTGCTGCAACCGCTTTGTATTGTTCGGGGGTGATGTAATGGTTTGGCGATTTTACATACCTGTCCCACCAGGATTGAAAGTATTCAGCGAGAGTAAATTTTCTTACTTTCCGATTTTTGTATTTAGATAATTCATAAACCATTTATCTAATTGTTGTAATCCAAGCGGGGTTATAAATACTTTGTCGTAAGCTTTACATTTAGGACAAGTCGGTTTCTTCTCGTAAATTAAAGTTCCGATTTTATCCATCTCCAAGCTACCTACATCTGCATTAAAAATGAAATGGCAATCTTGACACTCAAGGTTAACTGTCATGTATTGAGTTATTTGTGCTTTGCGTTTAGCATTGTGTACAACGGCCGCGGCTATGGGCAGTAAAGGATTAGAATATATAATCCATCCATAATAACCGTGAGCCGATGCGTTTTTGTTTCGATTTTATTTTGTTTAAAGAGTTATAGTTTTTGTTTACAATATAAATATTTTAAATAGCATTGCCAAGCATGGGCGTTGTAGCATTTATAGTCATGCCAATGCAATTTAGCGGCGCCTTTATTGGCTATAGCTGTTGTTATGGTGTCGGCAAAAGCCTCTGCGTGGCAGCCCGAGACTTACTTAAAATGTTATCACCGAAGGAGGGCTGGCGGAATGTTTGCCCCTCCCAAGTGATGTGCCAATTTTGACATCCAGGCCAGGTAACCACGAAGTTAAACCTCAGCAGTAAACAACCACTTTCCAGCCATAAATTTTATCGGCTTTGTTAAACACGTTGGCCGCAACTGGTTTAACTTAACTGTTAAAATTGGCGCAGGAGTTGAAGCCTGCAAACATTGTGACCGCCCGAACTGCATTTAGTGCGGGCTATCATGAGCTAAACGCAGCCCCACCATCCAACAAAGCACAATCAGCCAGCACAAAAATGTGGGGCGTGAAAACCCACCATAACCAATATTTTAAAGAACAAGTTCGCATACTAACGATAACCCCCACGCTGCACCATAACGGCCGCGGCTATGGGCAGTAAAGGATTAGAATATATAATCCATCCATAATAACCGTGAGCCGATGCGTTTTTGTTTCGATTTTATTTTGTTTAAAGAGTTATAGTTTTTGTTTACAATATAAATATTTTAAATAGCATTGCCAAGCATGGGCGTTGTAGCATTTATAGTCATGCCAATGCAATTTAGCGGCGCCTTTATTGGCTATAGCTGTTGTTATGGTGTCGGCAAAAGCCTCTGCGTGGCAGCCCGAGACTTACTTAAAATGTTATCACCGAAGGAGGGCTGGCGGAATGTTTGCCCCTCCCAAGTGATGTGCCAATTTTGACATCCAGGCCAGGTAACCACGAAGTTAAACCTCAGCAGTAAACAACCACTTTCCAGCCATAAATTTTATCGGCTTTGTTAAACACGTTGGCCGCAACTGGTTTAACTTAACTGTTAAAATTGGCGCAGGAGTTGAAGCCTGCAAACATTGTGACCGCCCGAACTGCATTTAGTGCGGGCTATCATGAGCTAAACGCAGCCCCACCATCCAACAAAGCACAATCAGCCAGCACAAAAATGTGGGGCGTGAAAACCCACCATAACCAATATTTTAAAGAACAAGTTCGCATACTAACGATAACCCCCACGCTGCACCATAACGTATGTGGAAGGACACATTTGTGCACATTATTTTTTTTATAGGTGTTACAAAATGTTTCGTTTCCAATAAAATAGGTTTGTAAATATACCATTTCATTTACTGCTTATTATTTCATCAATAGGATTAATAACTTTCCCGATTTCCAGGTTTGAAACATGCGTATAAATTTCTGTCGTCTGAATATTTTCATGCCCCAATAAACTTTGAATTACCCTTAAATTAGTTCCTTGTTCCAGTAAATGCGTGGCAAATGAGTGACGTAACATATGCAAATGCACCCGCTTTTTTATTCCTGCCTTTCCTGCCGACTTTTTAAAAACTCTTGTAATACTCGTACTTGAATATTGTTGGCCATTTTGTCCTTCAAATAACCATTTACTGGGTTTATATGCCATAAAATATTCCCGAAGATGAATCAATACATTTGCAGATAACAAAGAATACCTGTCCTTTTTACCTTTACCGCCTCTTATTTTAATAAGCATTCTTTTTGAATCAACATCGTTAATTTTTAGGTTTAAAACCTCGTTTCTTCTTAAACCTGCTGAGTAAATCAGCTCCAGTAAACATCTGTGTTTTACATTTGAAATGCTTCTTAAGATATTCTGAATTTCTGTTTTACTGAGTGTGTCGGGTAAATTCTTTTCTTTACGGGGCCGCTCAATCTTTATTAACTGTTTTTCCCTGCCCAAAACTTTTTCATAATAAAATTTTATGGAGTTTATCCGCTGGTTTTGTTCGCTTCCTGACATATTTTTTTGCCGGATAAGTAATAAGATATAGTCATTTATTTCTTCTGTTTTTATGTCCGTCAGATCGCGGCTTGCAAAATAATGTATATAATCTTTAAAGTAGGCGCTGTAAGTTTTGATGGTACTTTCGCTGTATCTTTTTTGTTTCAAAAGCTCCATATATCCCCTGGGAAGTTGTATCCGATTTCTGTAGGGATAATGGCCGGGCAACTGCAATCGTTTCTGTTTAATTTTGTCTTCCGGACACTCCTGTTCTGAAAAGAAAATAGATGCTGAATCCTGAAATAACTTCAAAAAAAAGTTAAGGTCAAAATCTTTTTCGGTCATATACCAACAGCCCATTGTTTTGCTCCACGTGGCTGTTGTCTTTTTGCGCAATACATCTATAATATGGACATGGTAATCAAACTCAATCCGCATTATATTCTGTTCCCTGTGAAATCCTTTTCTGAGCGTTATGTTGAGTCGAGAGGTCAATGATTTTTTGTTTTTCGTCTTTAAAATTAACAATAAATTTTACTTTTTTACTGATTCTGTAGTTCTTTTTTTACCGGTTTCCCTGATTCTATATTTTTATTTCTATCAGTAACTTGTTGTTTTGTTATTTGAAGCTTTTTCGTGTATCACTATTCCTAAATGCGATAGTACTCGGGAGCTACTGCGCTTTTACCCCCGGGTTTGTTTTATTTGGCAAAATTTATTTTAGCTTCATATCTCCCTGGCTATGTTATATGATAGCCGGTTGCGTTAAATACTCGTTCAACATAGAAAAATTAAAGTAATCCATCTTCAAATGCACCCTTGTAGTTAACAAACCAACTTCTTTTTGTATTTTTGAAAATAATACTTAAACCAATAAAATTTTTCAGATGAAATCATCAAAAATATTTGTTACAGCCATACTTTGTATTACAGTATTAACAGGGTGGGCTCAAAATTCAAAAAACGGTTTTTTCGGAATGTGGACCATAGCCATTGAAAATGGTTCTGTGGGATGGCTCAGTGTAAACGACGATAAAGGATATCTCGATGCCGAATTGTTATGGCAGGGTGGAAGCGTGGTTCCGGTAGCCAATGTCTATTTCGAAGACGAGAACACCCTGGTTGTTACACGCAGCCAGGAACGCCCTGTTAACCGTGACGATGAAGACGGGCGAAAATTTGTAGTGACGCAAACCTACCGGTTTACACGTAACGGTGATAAGGCAACAGGAGTTGCTGTTTTTCCTTCGCGCGACCGGATGAGTATAAATAAAACCAAATTCGAAGCATGGAAGTTGCCGCCTGTTTCCGCAACCCCCGATTTGTCAAAAGTTAAATATGGCAAGTCTGTAAAATTGTTTAACGGAAAAAATCTTGACGGATGGCGTTTGATTAATCCAAAACAGGCCAATGGTTTTAAAGTAATCGATGGTGCTTTGGTAAACGACCCTGTTCAAAAGGAAGGTGAACATATTTCTTACGGAAACTTACGTACTGAAGATGAGTTTGAAGATTTTAATCTGAAACTAGAAGTAAATATCCCGGAACACAACAACAGTGGCGTTTATTTGCGTGGGATGTATGAAATTCAAGTGTTTGATTCGTATGGAAAACCGCTGGATTCGCATAACATGGGAGCACTTTACAGCAGGGTAACCCCCTCGGTAAATGCTGAAAAACCGGCCGGACAGTGGCAAACTTTAGATATAACTTTGTGCGACCGCCATGTTACCGTTGTTTTGAACGGTACAACCATTATTGATAATCAACCGGCGTACGGTCCAACCGGAGGGGCAATTATTGCCGATGTGTTTAAACCCGGACCTATCTATTTGCAGGGCGACCACGGAAAAGTATCTTATCGGAATATTGTTTTAACACCAATTGTAAAATAGCTAAAAATTATCTTTTATGCTGACATAGTTTAACTTTAAAGTGAAACTATGTTTTAAAAAAAAAGGCCGTTAGCAGGATTTACACTGTTAACGGCTTTTCGTTTTGAAAACTTTCTTTACATTCGGTGTGTTAAAATAAGAAGATAATGAATTCAAAATTATTTACACTTTTTATATTGATACTTGTCCATTCGGGCGTATTTGCGCAGGTAGTTGAAAAAATAAACAAAGAAGCAGGAAAACAAACCATATCGATGCTGGAGCTTTGTTACGATTTGCACAGGAATCCGGAATTGTCGTTTCAGGAATTTAAAACCTCAAAAAAGATGGCTGCAGAACTGGAAAAAGCCGGTTTTGAAGTTACCCGTAACTTTGGGGGTAACAATGTAGTGGGAATCCTGAAAAACGGAGATGGTCCTGTTGTGATGCTACGCACCGATATGGATGCGCTGCCCGTGGAGGAGAAAACCGGTTTTGAATTTGCCAGCACACAAACTTCAAAAAATACAAACGGAGAAGACGTTCCGGTGATGCACGCCTGTGGGCACGATGTTCACATGTCGGTATGGGCCGGAACCATACATACCCTGGCTGCATTAAAAGACCAGTGGAAAGGAACCCTACTTGTAATTGCCCAGCAGGCCGAGGAATTTAGCGGCGGTGCCGGACTCGCTATTGAAACCGGCTTATTTCAGAAATTCCCGACACCCGACTATGCAATGGCTTACCATATCAACCCTGAATTGGAATCCGGAAGCATCGGGCTTGTGGGCGGACCTGTGTTTGCCGGTGTAAAGACCGTTGAAATTACCGTTCACGGAAAAGGTGGCCACGGAGCGTACCCTGAAAAATGTATCGACCCGATTGTAATTGCTTCCCGGATTGTTCTTGATTTACAAACCATTGTAAGCCGTGAAATCAGCCCGCTTGAACCGATTGTGGTTACCGTTGGTTCCATTCACGGCGGAACACGCCCCAACATTATTCCCGATGAAGTAAAAATGGAACTCACCCTGCGTTATTATTCCGATGAAGCCATCGAAAAAGTAATTGCAGCAATTAACAGAATAAGTAAATCAGCAGCATTAACAGCCGGAATGCCGGAAGATAAGTTGCCATTGGTTGAGGTTTCTCCGGCCGATACCCCTCCGGTTTTGAATAATCCGGATTTAAGCAAAAAAATTCACAGTTTCGCTTCCGAAATAATCAACGGTAAAAACATTGTAGAAGTTTCTCCGGCTATGGTGGGGGAAGATTTTGGTAAATATGGCCGCACACCCGAAAATATACCCATTTGTTTGATATGGCTGGGAAGTACAAGCCCGGAACTAATGCAGGAACTTGAAACCAAAGGTGAAAAACCGGCTCCGCTCCATTCGCCTCTCCTTCATCCCGACTACGAAAAAACCATTAAAACAGGTATAAAAGTTATGGCAGGCAACGTGATTGGCTTGTTGAGTACAAAGTAGATGAGTAATTCGGTGAACCGCGACGTTTTGTCATCGCAAATTACTACTTCGGGGAAACTTCTTGATCCGTTTGTCGTTAATTGCTCCCGACTCATCGAAAAAAATAGCACAAAAAGCCGTTTTTCTTCAACTTTGAGGTAACGAAATCTTAGCTTAAACGTCATAAAGTTAGTTACTAAATTCAAAGTTATGAAACGGAATATATTTTTCATATTTGCAGCGCTGCTGATTTTAAGCTCATGCAGTGGCTATGACCCCGGAGTTTCTGAAGCTTTCATGAAATACCGCTTAAAGGAAGGAGTTACCACTATCACCGTTCCCGGCTGGGTAATTCGCATGGCTTCACGTTTTGGCGATCTTGACAAAGAGGAACGCGAAATCCTGCAAAGCATTGATAAAGTTCGGGTACTTACCGTAGAAAATGAAGATTTAAATGCACGTATAAATCTGCATGAAGAATTTTACAATGGCATTAATCGCAAACGCGACTACGAGGAGCTTCTTGTTATTCATGAAAACGACGAAGACGTAACTATTTTTGGAAAAATGGATGACAACGTGATAAAAGAAATGGTTATTCTGGTTGGCGGCGACGATAATGTGCTGGTCTATTTAAAAGGAGAAATAAAACCCGAATTGCTGGATGATAAAATAGATTTGTCACATCCCGATAAATTTCTTTCACTCGACTTTTAGATTATACGATTCTCATAATTCTTCCCGGTATTTTCCGGGTGTTAGCGTAAAGGATTTCATGTTGGTGAAATCCTTTTTTCGTTTTATAGAATTAAAAGTGAGGTTTTTATTATATCGAATGTTCATTACCTTCTTTTGAAAATTAAAGGCAAACAGTTATTTTTAACAACCTTTTCTGCAAAAAAATATGAAATATGTAACCGAACCGGAGCTGATAACAGCAGGGAAATGTAACCTGCAGATGATCGAGAGCGGAATTTTAAAAAAAAAGTATTCACTTAAAGAAATTTCTGAAATTTTACCCGGAATTATTCATGTAAACGCTGTCGACGATTTTTCCATTCATTTTATTAATAAATATGGTGAAGAGAAATACGGGATGGCAAGTGAAGAAATTGCCGCAGAAGGAGAAAAGTTTATTCAGCGGATTTTTGAACCCGGAACGCTTGAAGTATTCTCGGAACCTTTAATACAAATGATTCAGGAAGATGATCGTTCACAAGTGATTTCTTTTTTTCAGAAAGTGGAGCTAAATAAAAATGTTGGTTACAAGTGGCTGCTAACAACATCCAAAATTTTGAAAGGCCGAAACGAATTTATTTCTGTTTCACAGGAGCTCTCCGGCATGGACGGTTCAATCCGAGCTGTTACCAAATTACTCGACGATAATCTTTATCTTCGAAAAAACATAAAAAAGTTTGGGAGCCTTACCAAACGCGAAAAACAGATATTGAAGCTGGTTACCCGGGGATTGTCGACCAAACAGGTCGCCGAAAAGTTGTTTTTGTCGCCGCAAACCGTTAAAACACACCGCAAAAACATCAGTAAAAAGCTTGATCTAAAACGCATTATCGACTGGGAGTATTTCGTTAATGTGTTTGAAATTTAGGGATTTTATGAAGCGGCACCGGACAGAAAAAGAAATACTAACCGATAGTCAACTCTCGCTTTTTAAGCTTGAAAAAGGGCTTCAGCAACAAAAATATTCCATTAAAGAAGTCGGAGAGTTGTTGCCGGGAATGCTTCATCTAAACCGTTCTGATGATCTGGTATTGTCATATTTTAATTCATGGGCACTAAATCGTTTTGAAAAAACAGTGGATGAAATACTGGAGCTTGGGCTTGAATTTATGGTTTCCATTTTTGAACCCGGAACAGCGTTTCTGTTCAGCAAGTCGCTGGTTCAGTTTTTAAATGAAAATGACGGTAGCTCCAGCCATGGTTTTTTTCAGAAACTCAGATTTAATACAAAAAGAGAATATGAGTGGATGTATACTACTTCGAAGTTGTTTTTTGACCGTAATTTTGTTTTTTCTTATTCAACGCCAATCAGTGATTTGGAAACCAACAACCGCTTTTTACTTCAAAACCTTGAAGACAATCTTTTTCTTCGCAAAAACTTCCTCAAATTCCAGTCGTTAACCAAACGCGAAAAAGAGATTCTGAAACTGGTTGCCAGTAGTTTAACAAGTCGTCAGATTGCAGAACAATTGTATCTTTCAAAAGCAACGGTTTCTACTCATCGCAAACACATTACACAAAAACTCGAATTGACAAATATCAACGATTGGATCCGTTATTCCAATGCATTCAATCTGTAAATACCTACCCATAGGTATTTCACCTGTTTTAATGAATGCTTAGCTTTGCCTGCGATAACTCTAACTTTTTTTTAAGTAGTCGTTACATAACAAATAGTTGCTAACTCTCAGGTTCTTTTGAAGGGTTCCACATCGTTGGAATCCTTTTTTGATGAGGTTTTGCGATTTGTAATCTCAGAAAAAGATGTGGTTAAAGATGACATCATCCAAGCATCTCCTCAAAATCTTTAATCACCCAATCAGCCTCACTTTGATCCTGAAACTCAGAACCTGGACCGGCAAAAGCGACCACTTTCATTCCGGCTTTTTGGGCAGCTTTTATCCCGTTGGTGGAGTCTTCAATAACCAGGCATTCTTCGGGCGAGACTCCCAGTTTTGCAGCTGTCAGAAGAAAAATATCAGGTTCGGGTTTGCTTGCTCCTGCCATCTGGCTGTCAACCACCACACTAAAGTATTTTTTTAAATCCGTTTTTTTTAGAATTAACGCAATCACATCCGGATAAGACGATGATGCCACGGCCAGCGGCAAACCTTTTTTAGTTAAAAGTTGAATTAATTTTTTAACACCGGGCATGGGTTCGATATTTTCGAGCGATTCAAAATAAGGGCTTACAATCGAATTGGTCATTTCTACCAGTTCGGGAATCGAATGCGGCAGTTTGTATTTTGTTTTTAGCCTTTTCCACATCAGGTCGGTGGCGGTTCCCTGGAAAGTCTGGTGTTCTTCATCGGAAATATTCAATCCCAGCTTTTCAAAGTTTTGTCTTTCAACTTCAAAATAAAACGGTTCGGAGTTGACGAGTACTCCGTCCATATCAAAAATAACGGCGTTAAAATTATCGGGTATGAGTTTCATTGGGCTTTTTGAGGCTAAAAGTATCAGTTTCTTTTTTGGTACTTATTTATTTGTTTCGAAATTTTTTTATCAAGCATTTGACGGCTTTCCAAAAATTTAAATGCATGGCTTGCGATGTACCTGTTATCGTTTTTTAGTAATAGTGCCACTTCGTTATTTACCTGCATATTTTCAACCTCCTGGTTTTGAAATAAATCAAGTACATTTTTTACCAGCAGGGCGTTTAAATTTTCCAGTTCATTTGCCAGTAGTTCCATCGTTTCGGGAGCTAAAACAGGAGCTTCTTTTAATTTGTCGGCAATAAGCTTTTTCTGCAGGTGCCCCGAATTTTTGAAACTCTGAATTAACTGAAGCTGCACATCTTTGGTTAACTTTTCAGGACGGATAACATATAATGCACGTTCCGCCAGGTAAATATCATCGCCGGAAACCAGCTTTAATAACTTTGTAAGCAGGGCATCTGAAATCTGCATCTTTTTGGGGAAATGATTCAAAACCCAGACCTTGTCTTCCAGCGCGTCGGTATTCAGAAATTTTATTACCTGTTCCGAATTTAGCTTTTTTGAGGTACGCAGTTCTATTTCACGTTTGGTTTCGCCGTAAACGATATGCCAGAGCGTGTAACTCGTATAAACCGCACCCGGAACAATATAATCCATAACCGCGGCAATAGTGGCTGTTGAAACTGCATCAACGCCGGTTTTTGTAGTATCTTTTGTTTTTACAAGTTCTGATATCGAGTAGTGGGCCAGCGCCGACAGTGGATCGCCCAGAAGGGTGTGCAAACGGTCGTATTCCTCTGCGACAAAAGGTTTGTGTTTGGTTTTACTCAAAAACTCGCCTTCAGGAAGTTTATAACCCAAATAGCGTCCGGTATTATTCCAGTAGAGATCGATGTTTACCGGGCGACATTCGTCATCGATACATACTTCAGTGGGAATTCTTCTGGAATACATTAACGGAAACCCCGATTTTGCCAGATATTCATACAGCGTATCGCTGTGAATGGTGTCGTTAAAGTTGATATAGTGCGGAATGATTTCTTCAGTTTGTTCCTGAAAAGAGGGTTGATGTAAACGGGTAATCTCCGGATGTTTGGTTTCCGTTGTTAGCTGAAAAAACAAAATGAGAAAAAATATTTTTAATAGTCCATTCATAAATTAACTGGCTTAATAAAATAAAAAATTATCGCGAAAAAGGTTCATCTGCGGGATCTTTTTTAGGAAAAATAATCGACAAAACAATACTTGCTGTCATAACAAACGCAATAAAATAGAGTGAATATTCGGGCTGGAATCCCCAGGATTTTAGTTTGGAATGCAGTAACAGTTTTATCCCGACAAATATGAGTAAAACTGCAATTCCCGGTTTTAAATACCTGAATTTATCTACCAGGTTGGCAATGAGGAAAAACAATGAACGCAGTCCGAGAATAGCAAAAATATTGGAAAAGAAAACGATAAACGGGTCGCGGGAAACAGCAAAAATTGCGGGGATAGAATCAAAGGCAAAAATAACATCTGAAAACTCAATCATAATCAGAACCACAAACAATGGTGTAAATATCAGTTTGCCGTGTTCCCTGAACCAAAATTTTTCCTTTTCATAATTGTGATGAATTTTGATGTGACGGCTTAAATATTTAAATAACCAGGAATCGTGCGGATCTTTTTCATGCCCGTCTTTTTCAAAAAATATTTTAAAACCCTGAAACACAAGGAAGGCACCAAAAACAAGCAATATCCATTCAAATTGCTGAATAATGGCCACGCCGGCGAAAATAAAAACAAACCGCAAAACAATGGCTCCGAGAATTCCCCAGAAAAGTACCATTTTATAGTCTTTTTGAGGAACCGAAAAACTTTGAAGAATCATCAGCATCACAAAAATATTATCGACAGAAAGTGTTTTTTCAATAAAATAGCCGGAGATATAATTGATAGCCTGCGATTGTTTGTATTCCTCTAACATCGCTTCAAACGTGCTGGTTTTAAACTGAAGGTAAGGATTGTATTTATCAACAATTTCTTTGAGTTTATCCACCGAATCGATTCCGTGAAGCAAATGGCCAAAATGGAGGATAACAAAATAGAATGCCAGTCCCATTGAAATCCATATAACACTCCAAACTGTTGCTTCGCGCATGGAAATAACATGCGTTTTTCGGCCAACCAACAATAAATCGACAAGTAACACAGCGGTTATAAAGACCAGAAACAGTAAAGTTGAAATAATTTCGATGCTCATTTTTCAATTGCTTCAATACGTGTAACACCTCCCGATACTATAAATTTCATAACCTCGGCCGGAGATAAATTCAGCGTTTCGATTTGCTCCGAAGGTACCAGGTACAATTCGCCGGAAAAATTGTAGGAATGTGGAAAATATACAGCTGCCATTTCTGATAATTCAAATTCATCTAACGATTCTTTGGTAATAAACCCCAATTTCCACAAATTGTTTTCTTTGTTAAAACGGACTTTTACAGGCACATTAAATTTTTTTTCTTTTCCCATAAAAGCCGAAAATAAATCGTTTAACGACGAGTAGAGCAAATTTAAAATCGGTATTTTCAGAATGATCTTTCCTGCAATTTTTTTGAGTGGTTTAAAAACTGTTGTCTGCCCGATAAATCCAAGAATGGTAAGCGCAACAAACAAAATCAAAACTCCCAGCCCGGGAACATAAAATCCTAAAATTGGTTTTATATTTTCTACCAGCCAGCTATCAACTGTTTTTAAAATGGCGTACAAAATATAAATGGTGATGGCTACCGGCGCCACCAGAAGGATTCCCTGCAAAAAGTAACTACTTATTCTTTTCATCGTCGTTTTTTTCAAAATTATGAATTAGAAACTGGTATTCATTTTCGTCTCGTCAAACTGAATTTAGCACAACATTTTTTTTGCTAATTTACTGATTCCGAAACAAGTTTGGAATGACGCCCCAAAATTAATCACTACAAAGAATAAGCGGCTACTCTTAATTTTATGTTTAGCCAATTATTGTAACTGGTCTTTCAAAAAGTTGGTCATTTTGGTGTACAAATGCATCGTTGTGTTGCCTCCGCGTATTCCGTGATTGCGGTTGGTATAAATAGCCATGTCAAACTGAACCCCTTCCTGAACCATCTTTTCTGTAAACTCGAATGTGTTCTGCGCATGCACGTTATCATCTGCCGAGCCATGAATTATCAGTAGTCTTCCGGTGATATCTCCTGCGTGCGAAAGGGGAGAATTGTCATCATAGCCTTCCGGATTTTGTTGTGGCGTACGCATATAACGTTCAGTATATATGGTGTCGTAAAAACGCCAGCTTGTAACGGGGGCAACGGCAATTCCGGCTTTAAACAGGTCGCCGCCTTTTTCCAGTGCCAGACAGGTCATAAAACCGCCGTAGCTCCAGCCAAAGATGGCAATGTTGTTTTTGTCAACATAAGGGAGGGTACCTAAATATTTTGCGGCTTCCACCTGGTCATCCGATTCGTATTTGCCCAGTTGCAGATAGGTAATTTTTCTGAAATTTTCTCCACGGGCTGCTGTTCCTCTCGGGTCAACACACACCACCAGAAAACCTTCCTGTGCGAGGTAATGGTTCCAGCCCACACCACCCCATGAGTCGGATACGCTTTGCGAGTTTGGTCCGCTGTATTGGGTCATAAATACAGGATATTTCTTATTGGTGTCAAATCCCGCCGGTTTAATCATGTAACCGTTTAATTCCACACCTTCCGAAGTAGTAAAGGTGAAAAACTCTTTTTGTGGAATATCGAAGGTTTTTAAGGTGTTCTTTAAAACCGTATTGTCCTGCAGTACTCTGATTTGTTCCCCCTTGCGGTTTTCATGAAGGGTAATAAATGTTGGAGTTGTATTGTTGCTGAAATAGTTGATGTAGTATTTGAAATTTTTACTGAAAACTACACTGTTTGTTCCTTCCAGTTGCGAAATTTTACCCGATTTCTTTTTATCCTGACTGATAAAATATACTTCGCGGCGAAGCGGCGATTCAGCAGCAGCCTGATAATAAAACACTTTTTTGGATTCATCGTAGCCGTAAAAATCGGTAACATCAAATTCTCCATCAGTAATCTGTCCCAGTTCAAATCCCTGCCGATCATACAAATAGATATGCGACCAGCCATTACGTTCACTGATAATTACAAAGTTTCCGTTATCCAAAAATGTAAATGCATCGAGGAAATCTTCAGATATGTAACGATCGTTTTTCTCGGTAATCAGAGGACGGCTGTCTCCGGTATACGGATTGGCCAGAAAAATATCCATCTGGTTTTGCCGGCGATTCAGGCGCATTACTACTAAATCGTTGGCATCGGGCGACCAGTTTAAACGGGGAATATAAATATCAGTTTCTTCTCCCAAATCAACAGGAATGGTTGTTTTTGACCGGATCTCATAAACCTGAGCAGTAACAACCGAGTTTTTTTCTCCGGCTTTCGGGTATTTAAATGTCTCTTCCCCGGGATATAGTTTATTTTCTTCCATAGCTGGACTTTCACCTGCATACAGAGGCATGGTAAATTCGGGTACTTCCGTTTCATCAAAACGAATAAAAGCCAGAAATTTGCTGTCGGGCGACCACCAGAAAGCTTTATTAAACCCAAACTCTTCCTCATAAACCCAGTCGGGGGCGCCATTTATAATCTCATTTTTTTTGCCATTATAAGTTACCTGGCTTTCACTTCCAAAACGCAGGTTTTTGATAAAAAGGTTGTTCTCGCGAACAAAAGCAACCCGATCTCCATCGGGAGAGAAAGTTGCCAGTTGCTGCGCTCCTTTTTCCGAAAGCCGGGCAAGTTCTTCGGTTATCGAATTCCAAACATAGTATTCGGCAGTATACGAGTGGCGGTAAATTCTTTTAATATCAGTAGTTAAAAGTATTTTGGTCTCATCGTCGCTAAATTCATAACTCATAAAGCTGGAAACAGGGGCATCCGGGACCTGTGTAATATCAAAAACTACATCTACCTGTTCTCCTGTTTTATAACTGAACTTTACAATTTTTGTCCCTCTTCCTTCCAGCGTAGTGTAATGATCGCCGTCATTCATCGAGTTTAGCCCGGAAACAGACCGGGCACGAAAAGTTCCTTTTGTAAAAATATCTTCAAAGGTAATTTTAGAAGTTTGCTGGGCATTGGCTGTAAGCGCTGCAACAAAAACAAACCATAAAATAAAAAGCTTTTTCATTTTTTCTGTTTTTTCAATCTACGGTCAACAAAAATAGAAAAATGTTTCCCGAAAGTTCAACGAATAGCGGATAATAAATTTTTAGCTGCCTATACATTAAAAAAATGCTCATGCCTCCAAATATTTAAATAATTTTAGGGAATAGTTCTTCTATCCTGTAAATGTAAAAAGTAGCACCGGTAAATTTCATTATCACATAAATAACAAACGGTGGATTATGATTTAGATTGTAGTTTGCCCGGAAATAAGAAAGGTAGGGGATGAGAGATTTTAAAGGCTTATTACTGGTTTTTGGTATAATTTTAATGTCAAATAGCTGGTTGAAGGCAGCCCCTGCAAATAAAGAAAATCTGGGATTTGAGACTGGCAATTTTTCAGGATGGAAAGGTTACACCTGGGTATACCGTACTGATGACCCGTCCCTTTCAACCGACAGAGTTGAGGGAATTGTTAATGGCAGGCATACCATCATGAGCGACCAGACGGCTTATGACGAAAATACCGGGGGTGGGCTGAAGATTATTCCCGAGGGGTACAAATATTCTGCAAAACTAGGTTCAGTTCAAAAAGGCGGGCAACATCAAAGTCTTTCGTACACCATTAAAATTGATTCCACAAATGCACTGCTTGTGTGGAAATTTGCGGTTGTTTTACAAGACCCGGAAAATAATCACGAGAAATACGAGGAACCACGGTTTATGATAACCCTGCTGGACGAAAACGGGGATACAATTCCGGATTGTACCAACTATGATGTATATGCGACCGATGCCCGGATCAGTGGTTTTCAAACCTACTATCCGACAGGTTCGAATGAGCCAATTGTGTGGCGCGACTGGACAACAGTAGGGGCCAATCTCCTTCCTTATTACGGACAAACAGTAACAATTGAATTTATGAGCGCCGATTGTACCCATAAAAATCATTACGGGTATGGTTATTTTGTATTGGATTGTATGCCGCTTATAATAACTGTTGATTATTGTACAGGGGATTCAAAGGCCACCCTCTCTGCTCCTTCGGGATTTAGTTCTTATTTATGGAAAGATGCAGGCGGCAACACAGTAGATACCGTTCAAAATTTGTTGGTCGATAATCCGCAGGAAGGAGAAATGTTTATTTGTGAAATGGAATCTGAAACCGGTTGTTCGGTGACGCTTTCTTCTGAAATTGCACGTTATGAGCAGGAAGCTGAATTTACAGCCCAAATGCTTGATTGTTTTTCCAATAAAGTAAAGTTTACTAATCTTTCCACACATACAAGAGGTACCTTGACTTATCTTTGGGATTTTGGAGACGGAAATACTTCGGAAGAAAAAGATCCCGTTTATAAATTTAAAACTTCCGGTATACATCGTGTCGCACTTATTCTTTATAATCCACCGTCAGGATGCATCGATACATTGTATAAAGAAGTGGAATCCTTTTCACCTCCTTTGGTAGGATTTAAGGGATACACAACGTATTGTCCGGGGGCTGGCACCGAGCTTGTTGCCTATGGAGCATTTAGCTATGAATGGAGCACCGGCGAAACTGATTCGGTAATTTATTTGGGGGCTCCGGGGGGAGAATACTGGTTTTTAGGCCGCTCGTCGGAAGGCTGTGTTTCTGATTCAATGTATTTTACTGTTTCTGAAGAGCCCGACTGGCTGTTTTCGGTTTCAGGAGATACTTTTCTTTGTCAGGGAACCACCGGTTTTTTGTACGCTGAGGGGGCGGTCGATTACCTATGGAACACAGGCGATACAATCGATTCAATTCTGGTGTATAAGGAAGGAAATTACAGGATCGCAGGGAAAAATGCACGAGGATGCTCAAAAGAATTGGAAGTTACAGTTACCGAGGTGCCCATCCCCGACATTGATTTTACACTTTCGGCACATTCAATAAACAGCCGGCATAACTCAGTGAAATGCTCTGCTGTTTCTGCTGATGACAATGTTACTTTTCTCTGGGATATGGGGGATGGGACCATAACAAATACTCCCCGTTTTACCCATTATTATCTGGAAACTTCCGAATTAATAACCTACGATGTAAATGTTACCCTTACAAACGAGTACGGTTGTGGTATTACCAAATCGACTTATGTAAACGTAGATTTGTTTGTTCCCAATGTTTTTACACCGAATAACGACGGTGTGAATGATTATTTTATGAGCGGCTACGATCTTAAAATTGTTGACGCCCACGGAGTTGTGTTATATCGAGGGCTGGACGGATGGGACGGTTATTACAAAGGGAAAAAGGCAGACCCGGATACCTACTTTTATATTTTGAATTATACCGACGCTTATGATGGGAACAGGTTGAAAAGAGGATACATTACACTTGAACGATAGACCGGAAAAATATGAAAAAAGCCTTTTATATCATTTCCGGAATTCTTTTTGCTTTACAATTTCACTCTTTCGGGCAATCCGAAATTATCACAACAACTCACTGGTACAACCGTGCAGGTTATAACCCTGCTTCCATAGCCCGCGACGGATATATTTATTTTTTTTCGGATGTGAGAAAGCAATGGATAGGAATCGAAGGCTCGCCAACGGTGTACAATATTCAGGCTTCAGGATATTCCGATAGTAAACAATCAGCTTACGGTATTTCTATGGTGAAATATGATGTTGGATTAACTACGGCGCTAAATCCTTCGTTACAATTCGCATATCGTGTAAAAATAGAAAAAGATTTGGATTTGTCTTTTGGGCTTTCAATGGGAGTTTATACCCGAAGAATAAAAGCTTCGGCTTACGAAGCCGAAACAATTAACGATCCTGTACTTGATTATACAGACCAAAGATTTATTTCACCCGATGCAAATGTAGGTGCCGAGTTACAGGGAGAATATTTTTTTTGCGGCCTGTCATCAACTCATTTGTTTTCGATATGGAAACCCGACGACCTTTTTTTGATTACAAACCACAATTATGCTTACGCATTTTATAAGAATACCGATTCAGAGCTTTACAATATTATGACCGGATTGCAGGTGGCCAACAGAAGAAATATTACTGTTGTTGAAGGGACTGCAATAATCCGTTTTAAAAGAAAGACCGGACTGGTAAGGGGGCCGGTTGAACTTTTCGACTTGGGCATTTCTGCAAGTTCAGTTAAGCGGATATCTTTTATCAGCGGAATAAACATTACCTCAAATATGCGATGTGGTTATTCCTGCGATTTTTACCTTGGAAATACTTTTAGTCAATACGGGACTCATGAAATTATGTTGGAGTACCGGATTCCGTTAAACGTTGGAAGAGACTACGACTGGTATTAATTTTCTCTGATAAAGTGAGTTCTGTAAAGCATAAAAAACGCCTTCATTACAGAAAGCGTTTTCTTAATTCAAATTCCAATTTATAAAATATTTCCACTTTTGTCGTGGAGTTCGTTTTATTCAAGTAGTTCGTAATCATGCATTTCTTTCATGAAGGATACAAAATCATCCTTTTTTTCTGAATCCATCCACTTCATCGCACTGCGCGGATGTTCGTTTAATGCGCCTGTAATTAAATACGGGACATGATACCCCCAGTCGATTTTTTCCTGCCACGGTTTTACATGGTTTTGAATCGCGTCGAGCAAGGGAAGCAACCTGTATTTTGGATTTTTTAAAAAAGCAATCAAAATTTCGATTGGACAATTTCCTGCGCCACGTCCCATTCCCAGCAGGGTTGCATCTAGCATTGTTGCCCCGTTCATTAGCGAAGTTATAGTGTTCGACATGGCCAGTTGCATGTTGTTGTGTGCATGAATACCGAGTTCCTTTCCCGGGAGTGCTTTTTTATATTTTAAAACCAGTTTTTCAATGCTTTCGCAGTATAAACTTCCAAAACTGTCGACCACGTAAATGGTTGGAACTTTTGATTTTGCCAAATCCGCCAGCGCTTCATCCAGGTCTGCTTCGTTTACTTTTGAAACCGCCATTAAATTAATGGTTACCTCATATCCCTTGTCCATACAATGTTCGGCCAGCCAAACAGCTTTGTCAACCTGGTGTACATAACATGCCACGCGCATCATGTCAATCACGCTTTCACTTTTTGGCGGGATATCTTCCGGATCAATCCGACCAATATCAGCCATTGCCGACAGTTTGAGCGATGTATTATTGTCGCCTACAATTCGCCGTAAATCTTTGTCGTCGCAAAATTTCCAGGGACCAACTTCATCGCGTGAAAAGGCCCGCTCACTGCTTTTATATCCAATTTCCATGTAATCTATTCCTGCCTCCACGCATGAATCGTATACTCCTCTTACAAATTCGTCGCTGAACTGCCATTTGTTCATCAGTCCGCCATCGCGAACCGTACAGTCCATTACTTTTATATCTTTTTTGTACATTTTATAATATGTTCGTGTTGAAAAATTTACTGACTAAATTATCCCTGATTTTTTCTTTTTAAGAAGCTCCAGTTCCCGCTTAATATTATTCTCTATCAGAATCTGATACATCTTTTCAAAAGTGCCGGCATCCAGTCCGTTTTCTTCTGCCCATTTCCTTCGATCGCTGATAACCTGTTTTTTTCTGTCGTGTGCAATAATACCTTCTTCATCATCCTTAAACCGAACAATCTCTTCAACATATTTATGGCGTTCACCATACAATGCGATTATTTGTTTATCGATTTTATCGATCTGATTTCTGATTTCTTCTGCCGAAATGCACTCTTTCGGATCCGTCAATTTCATATTTGCTGACTGTTAAATCTTTAGTAACTGAATTTGCAGAACGCAAATAAAATAATTATTCATTTAAATAAATAACAATTTGTAAATTTTATAGTCGCAAATGTGCGAATTTATATTGAATATGGATAGATTAGTATGAAATTACAATTGTTAATCATATGTGTATTCTGCCAAACATAATCAGAATTTGTATTGTTAATAATAAGGAAGATCGATATCTTTGCAACCTTTAAAAGAAAAAGAAAATTAGGATTTAAATGATACAAATTACTCTTCCTGATAAAAGTGTGAAGGAATTCTCCGAAGCGGTGAATGGATATGAGATTGCAAAGTCAATTTCACCACGTTTGGCAAAAGATGTTTTGTCTGTTTCAGTAAACGGGCAGGTTTGGGATTTAACTCGTGAGATAAGCGAGGATGCTAACGTAAAACTTTACACGTGGGAAGACAGGGAAGGCAAGGAAACATTCTGGCATTCATCGGCCCATTTGATGGCAGAAGCAATTGAATTTTTCTACCCGGGAACCAAATTTGGAATTGGCCCGACCGTTGACACCGGTTTTTATTACGACGTTGATTTGCCGGAAGGAAAGCAGCTTTCAGAAAAAGAGCTGCAAAAGATCGAGCAAAAAATGCTGGAACTTGCCCGCCAGAAAAATGATATTGTACGTTCCGAAATTTCAAAGGAAGATGCGCTGGAAATGTTTAAGCAGAAAGATGATGAACTTAAACTGGAGCTGATTAGTGAATTGGAAGACGGTACAATATCTTTATACAATCAGGGAAATTTTACCGATTTGTGTCGCGGGCCGCACTTGCCAAACACCAGTTATATAAAAGCGATTAAGTTGACATCGATTGCCGGTGCTTACTGGCGTGGCGATGAACACAATAAAATGCTTACCCGTGTGTATGGTGTGACCTTTCCAAAGCAAAAAATGCTTCAGGAATACCTCGAAATGGTAGAAGAAGCCAAAAAAAGAGACCACCGGAAAGTGGGAAAAGAAATGGAACTTTTTGGTTTCTCAGAAGCGGTGGGGCAGGGACTCCCACTTTGGTTACCCAAAGGAACACAGCTTCGTATGCAACTGGAGGATTTCCTTAAAAAGGTACAGAAGAAATATGATTACGACCAGGTGATGACTCCGCATATTGGCGATGTTAAATTGTACAAAACCTCGGGGCATTACGAGAAATACGGAAAAGATTCTTTTCAACCGATTTCTACTCCGGCAGAAGGAGAGGAATATTTGTTGAAACCAATGAACTGCCCGCACCATTGCGAAATATACAAATGGAAACCAAGATCATATAAAGATCTGCCTATTCGTATGGCCGAATTTGGTACAGTCTACCGGTATGAAATGAGTGGAGAGTTACACGGATTAACCCGTGTTCGTGGTTTTACTCAGGACGATGCGCATATTTTCTGTCGCCCGGATCAGTTAAAAGATGAGTTCAAAAAGGTGATCGATATTATTTTTATTATTTTCAAGGCGCTCGATTTTGAAAATTACACTGCCCAGATATCGTTGCGCGACCCGGATAACCCGGCAAAATATATTGGTTCAAAGGAAAACTGGGATAAAGCAGAACAGGCCATAATTGAAGCGTGTGAAGAAAAAGGTTTAAATACAATTACCGAGCTGGGTGAAGCTGCCTTTTATGGTCCGAAACTCGATTTTATGATTAAAGATGCGCTTGGCAGAAGTTGGCAACTGGGAACGATTCAGGTAGATTATAATCTTCCGGAACGTTTTCAACTGGAATATATTGGCGCCGATGACAACCGCCATCGCCCTGTTATGATACACAGAGCTCCCTTTGGTTCAATGGAACGTTTTGTTGCCGTGTTAATCGAACACACCGCCGGGAAGTTCCCGCTATGGCTGACACCCGAGCAGGCTGTCGTTTTGCCAATTAGCGAAAAGTATAATGATTATGCGAAAAAAGTTTCAAATTTTCTAAATATTTCCGATATTCGCACCGTCGTTGACGACCGTAATGAAAAGATTGGTAGGAAGATACGCGACAACGAATTGAAAAGGATACCTTATCTTCTTATTGTGGGTGAAAAAGAGGCAGAAACAGAAACCGTTTCTGTGCGTCGCCAGGGAGAAGGAGATAAAGGTACAATGAAAAACAGCGAATTCGCTGATTTTATAGTAAAAGAAGTAAGAGATCAATTATCAGGATTGTATAACTAATAATAGGAGGAATTTAAAATAGCTATTAAAAGAAGAGGTCCAAGAAGGAGTTACCAGCCACGAAGAGAACAGGAACCGGAACACCGTATTAACCACAAAATCAGGGTGCCTCAAGTAAGGCTGGTAGGGGATAACATTGAAAATCCAGGAATTTATCCTTTGCGAGAGGCATTACGTATTGCAGACGAAATGGAGCTGGATTTAGTGGAAATCTCACCTAAAGCCGATCCTCCCGTCTGTAAAATAATTGATTATTCAAAGTTTCTTTATCAGCAAAAGAAGAAACAGAAGGAGATGAAAGCCAAAGCGGTAAAAGTGGTCGTAAAAGAAATTCGTTTCGGACCACAAACCGATGAGCATGATTTTAATTTTAAGTTGAAACATGCCGAGAAATTCCTGAAAGACGGAGCAAAAGTGAAAGCTTTTGTGTTTTTCAAAGGAAGATCGATTCTGTTTAAAGAGCAGGGAGAAATTCTGCTGCTGAAACTGGCTACAGCATTGGAAGAACTGGGGACAGTTGAGCAAATGCCAAAGCTGGAGGGGAAACGAATGACAATGTATATTTCACCAAAAAAGAAATAATATAGTTCTTTGAAAAAATTAAATTCGTAGGATTATGCCAAAAATGAAAACGAATTCCGGAGCTAAAAAACGTTTTAGACTAACCGGAAGTGGAAAAATTAAAAGGAAACATGCCTACAAAAGCCACATTTTGACTAAAAAAAGTACAAAACGTAAACGTAACCTGACTTATTGGACTACCATTGACAAGACCAATGAGAGTAACGTTAAGCTTTTGTTGAACATGAAATAATCCGTCAACCGGCGGATAAGATCCTTTTAAAAGAGAAGGTAAACAAAGTAATTAACCAGATGATTGAGCTTTAAAGTATCTTCGTAAGTTGCGGAGGACGCCGATTATCAAAAAAAAGTAAAAGTATGCCAAGAAGTGTAAATCATGTAGCATCACGGGCCCGGAGAAAGAAATTATTGAAAAAAACAAAAGGTTATTTCGGCTCCCGTAAAAATGTCTGGACGGTTGCCAAGAATACTTGGGAAAAAGGCCAGCAGTTTGCTTACCGTGACAGGAAAGCGAAAAAAAGAACATTCCGTGCATTGTGGATTCAGCGAATTAACGCTGCCGCGCGCCTTGAAGGAATGTCGTATTCACAATTCATGGGATTGTTAAAAAAGAATGATATTGAAATAAACAGGAAAGTTCTGGCTGATTTGGCCATGAACCAACCTGAAGCATTCAAAGCAATCGTTGAAAAGGTAAAATAATAAAGGAAGCTATATTATTTAAGGTGAAATATTAGAGCAACCCGGTTCGTTAACCAACGAATTCGGGTTTTTGCTTTTATAGTGTATTTAAAAGTTTTAAAAACCTGAAAAAGAGACCAACCTGTTATGCCAAAGTATTTTTTTGTGTTTATCGCTGTTTTTCTTTCGGTTTCTTCTTTTTCACAGGAGGAAAGAAAAACACAATTGTGGAATTATAATAAAGTCTCCGTTTATCTAAGTCCGAAAACTTCTCTCGAGGTGGTCGAAAAAATTCATTATACAACACAAACCAATAGCGTGGATGTGAAATTTGGAGATTTATGGTTGACTCGTAAATGCAATAACTGGTTTGAATATGCCGGTGGTTTTCGTATGAATTACGTCCGAAAGAACAATAGCTGGCTAGAGGAAAGACGTACCATGCTTTTGACCGAGCTTTCAAAAGATATAAAAAAATTTGATTTTAGTTTATCTGGCAGATTTGAGTATCGATGGTTTAAAGAAGCCAACGAACATTTTCGATTCCGGCAAAAACTAAATATTAATTTTCCTCCTGTTTCCAAATGGGGGCTGAATTTTTTTACATCTGAAGAGTCTTTTATAAAGATGAACAGTGAAAAAACACATTTAGCTCGTGTATATGCCGGAATAAATACAATAAACAAGGGGCATTTTGAAATGAAGATTTATTATTCACTGGAAAAAATAAAATCTTTCGATTACTGGAATACTACCGATATTATTGGGATGAATATGAATATCAGGCTGTAAGGCAGTCGTTCTTCCAGAAAAAAATCATTAAAATATTAAACTATTGGTCTTTTTATTGGTCTCATTACTGTTTAAAATTATAATAACATAAATAATTGAGCCAATGAAAAAGTTAGGATTTTTATTTGTTGCCATTGTTTTTGGGACTACTCTGTGCATCGCACAGCCGCAAGGGCCCAGAAATATGAATCCTGAAGACATGGCAAAACGTCAAACCGAACAGATAAAAGAAGCTGTTGGTTTGAATAGTGACCAGGAAAAGAAAGTATATGACCTGAATCTTGAAACGAGTAAAAAAATGCAGGCGATGTTCCAGGAGAATCAGGGAGGGGACAGATCGGCAATGCGTGAAAAAATGACCGCAGTGAGGGAAGAGCAAAACAAAAAGATGAAAGCCATCCTTACCGGCGAACAGTGGAGCAAATATGAAAAATATCTTGAAGAAAGAAGGTCAAGATTTGGTGGTGGCGGCGGTGGCCGTTAGGATTTAATAATCTCTTTAAAGTTATTGGGTTTGCACAAATGTGTAAGCCCTTTTTATTGAAATGAAGTTTTTAAGGCGACCATTTTTATCGCAGTGATTGCAGCTTCATCGCCTTTGTTCCCGTGTTTTCCTCCTGCACGGTCAAGTGCCTGTTGTTGATTTTCGGTGGTCAGAACACCAAAAACAAATGGTTTGTTATATTTTAGGTTGAGGTCAATTGTGCCTTGCGTAACCCCCTGGCAAATAAAATCGAAATGTCTCGTTTCGCCTTGGATAACACATCCCAGAATAATAACAGCATCAACATTTTCCATCTCTGCAAAATATTGCGCTCCCAACGGAAGTTCAAAACTTCCGGGGACATATTTGACTAAAATATTTTCATCAGTCGCCCCGTGTTTTTTTAGTGTATTTATGGCACCTTCAGCAAGCGCAAAAGTTATTTCCTGGTTCCATTCAGCAACAACAATTCCAAATCGTATATTTTGTGCCGAAGGAACTGAATTAGCATCGTATTGAGAAAGATCTTTTGTAGCCATAATATAAAATAAAAAACCCCTCTTTTCTGAGGGGTTATCCTTAAAAAGAGTTTAGCTTAATTTAATTTTGACCCTCGCGATATATCTGTCAACGTTAGTGCCTTCCGTTGATTCCGGATATTTTTCTTTAATATTTTCGTACATTGAAAGTGCATCTTCCAGCTCATCCATCGACTCCAGTAATTTAGCAGCTTTCATCATGTATACCGGGGTTGTCAGCTCATTATCGGAAAGAGAGATGGCTTTTTTATACTGTTTCAACGCATTATCCAATTCGCCGAGTTCAAGATACGCGTCTCCTTTTGCACCTTCTGAAACCGGCTCAAGCAACATGTCTTTTGTTTTGAAATCGCTCAGGAAATCCAGCGCGTCTTCGTACTGTCCCAAATGCAAATATGCAATTCCGGTATAGTAACTGGCTCGATTGGCCGCTTTTGTCATTCCATAATCATCTATAATATCCAAAAATCCCAAATAGTTTCCGTCGCCATTAATTGCCAGATTAAATGAATCTTTTTCAAAATAGTCGATGGCCATAAACATTTGCGATCTGGCTTCATCTTCTTTTGGCTGCATATAAAATTTGTTAAACCCCAAATAACCCCCTACAACTAAAATTATAGCTCCAATTACATAGGTTATTATTTTCTGATTATCCTCAATAAATTGCTCCGTTCTGGTTAAAGCGCTTTCAAGTTCTTGTAAATTATCAACTTGCGGAGTTTTCTTCTTTGCCATTTTTTTCGTTTTCAAAATTGTGTGGCAAAAATAGTTTTTTTTTCACAACTCATTAAATTATGCCACTATTATTTTGAATATTAATCAACATAAACTTGTTTGTAATACATTTTTTTCGGAGAATGACTTCATCCGTTCATTTTGATTAGTTTTGTAAAACAGATAAAATTATTCTCTATGTATATTGAGGAAGTTTCAATTGTAAATTTTAAAAATATAAAAGAAAACAAAGTACGGTTTTCTCCCAGATTGAATTGTTTTATTGGAAACAACGGGGCGGGAAAAACCAATATGCTCGATGCTGTATATTATCTTTCTTTTTGTAAAAGTTTTTTTAATTCAATTGACAGCCTGAATATTAACCACGCAGAAAACTATTTTATGCTGCAGGGGAATTATATTCGCCGCGATTCAAACGAAATTATTTCATGCGGCCTCCAAAAAGGCCAGAAAAAACAATTTAAGCGAAATTCAAAAGTTTATAAAAAACTGGCTGAACATATTGGCTTGTTGCCTTTGGTAATGATAACACCTTCGGATGTAAATTTGATATTGGGAGGAAGTGACGAGCGCCGAAAATTTATGGATGGCGTAATTTCGCAATACAACCAAAATTACCTCGATGATCTTCTAAAGTATAACAGGGCGTTGCAACAGAGGAACAATCTGCTAAAACAATTTGTGTCGGATAAGTATTTTGATGCTGAATTATTGGGAATATGGGACAGCCAACTGGTTGAATACGGAACTCGTATTCATGAAGAACGGAAAAAATTTGTGGAAAAGCTTATTCCTGTTTTCCAGGAATATTACACTTTTATTTCGCAGGGAAATGAAGAGGTAGGACTTATACATCAGTCGGACTTTTACGACAATAATTTTGAAGAATTATTACGAGAATCGACTCCCAAAGACCGGATGGTTCAACACACAACAGTTGGGATACATAAAGATGACCTGGAATTAAAAATTGGCGATTATCCGATTAAAAAGCTTGGTTCACAGGGGCAAAACAAAACATATCTGGTAGCATTAAAACTGGCTCAGTTTAATTTTATCAAACAAATTTCAGAACTGAATCCCATTTTATTGCTTGATGATATTTTTGATAAACTGGATCAAAATCGCGTGGAGCAAATTGTTAAAGTTGTCACAGGAGATCAATTTGGCCAGATTTTTATAACCGACACCAATCGTGAGCATCTGGATGGTATTATCCGGAAAATGGAAACAGATTTTCGTATTTTTTATGTGGAATCGGGAACTGTAAAAGATTTAAAATGAGGAGAAACAATACACAATCTTTAAGTGAGGTTTTACAGGAGTACATTCGCGAAATGAAAATGGAGCGTAAACTTAAAGAAGTTGATGCCTTACACTACTGGGAAGAATTACTTGGGAAAACGATATCAAATTACACAACCAATATTTATATAGCCCGAAAAGTGTTGTATGTAAAAATCAGCTCCTCTGTGGTAAAAAACGAACTTTTAATGATGCGTGAGGAAATCCGGCGGAAGATGAATGAAAAGGCGGGAGAGGAGATCGTCCAGAAAATAGTATTTCGATAAAAGAGGTTGCCCGTAAAAAAGCAACCTGCTTTCAAATTTTTTAGAATAGAACGTCAATATCTTTCAGTTTTCGAAAAGAAAAAGTCGGATTCAATTGCTGCATTTTCATCGCTGTCGGACCCGTGTACTGCGTTTTGTTGCAAACTCGTTGCATACAATTTTCGGATGGTACCTTCTTCTGCATTTTCGGGATTGGTAGCACCAATTAATGCGCGGTAATCTTCAACCGCATTTTCTTTTTCAAGAACGGCTGCAATTATTGGTCCTGAACTCATAAATTCAACCAACGACTCGTAAAACGGCTTTCCTTTGTGTACAGCATAAAATGCACCTGCCTGTGATGGAGTTAATTGGGTTAATTTCATTGCTTTTATCACAAACCCCGCTTCGTTAATCATTTTTAAAATCGGGCCTGCATAATTGTTTTTGAAAGCCGTTGGCTTAATCATTGTGAAGGTCAGTTTTCCTGCCATTTTCTACATTTTTAAAATTTGTAAATAATGCACAATATTATAAAAATTGAAATAATTAAGCTTAACACCAACAACAGAATTCTTATATTTGTCGATTCAAATTTAAATGGTTTTGGAAAACACTGGAAATGAGATTTTTAATTTTGTGAGCGAATTTCTTGCCGGCAATGCAAAGAATATAGTAATTGTTCCTCACGAAAATCCCGATGGAGATGCCGTTGGATCGTCCATTGGATTGGCCGAAATTTTAAAAAACAGCGGTCAGAATGTTTGTATTATTTCACCCAACGATTATCCCGACTTTTTAAAATGGTTTTCCTCCGAAATTGAAATACTTGTTTTTGAAAGAGAAAAGAAAAGGGCTAAAGAGTATCTCGAAAAAGCTGACTTATTAATTTGTGTTGATTTTAATGATGCTAAACGTGCAGCAAAAATGGAGAAAGAGATTCTGGGTTTTTCTAATCTGAAACTTTTGATTGACCATCATCCGTATCCGGTAAATTTTTGCGATTACACTGTTTCAGAACCCAAATACAGTTCAACTGCTGAGCTGATTTTCGATTTTGTTGGTAAAATCGGATTTGAAAAATATTTGAATCATAATTCTGCAGAAGCGCTTTATACCGGTATTCTTACCGATACGGGTTCATTTAGCCATAATACTGCACGCCCCAACATGTTCAGGGTAGTTTCAGAGCTTATGAAGTTCGGAATAAATACCGACAAAATCCAGTCAAATATATATCACAATTTTTCTTCTGACCGGATGAAGCTTCTCGGATATTGTTTAAACGAGAAGATGGAGGTTTTTCCTGAATTTCGTTCGGCTGTTATTTCGATAACAAAAGCAGAGTTGGAAGAATTCAATTTTAAACCTGGAGATACCGAAGGATTTGTAAATTATCCACTGTCTATCAACAATGTTGTTTTCAGCGCCCTGTTTATTGAAAAAGAGGGATTCGTAAAAGCTTCTTTTCGTTCAAAGGGAAGTTTCCCGGCCAACGAGTTTTCCGGTAGCCATTTTAATGGCGGAGGGCATTTAAATGCAGCTGGTGGTGAGAGCAAGGAAGATTTTGATAAAACAATCGAGTTGTTCAAGCAACTTTTATCAAAGTATAAACATCAATTACTTGAAACAAAAATTTAAAAAAAAGAAAATGAAAATTAAAAAGTTGATAAATGTCGGGATTGGTGTTCTTCTTTCTGTAATTTATACATCATGTATCGGTGTTGATGAAAATGAACAATCATATGCTGATGAGATGAGTAAGCTAAATCAATATATTACAGGTTTGGAATCAGAGGGATATGATGTGGACACAACAGCTTTGGGGGTTTATTATATAACCCTGGAAGAAGGAGACGGTGAATTTCCGGTATTTGGGGATACGCTTACTGTTACTTATTCTGGTTATTTAATAGACGGTACCTGGTTTGATACATCTGAATACAGTGAGACAGATACAACCTGGACTTTTGAACTTGGAGATGAAGGAATAATTAGCGGCTGGAATGACGGTATGAAAGTTATTGACAAAGGAGGTAAAGCGCAGTTGATGGTTCCTTCAAATTTGGCTTATGGAGAGACAGGATACAGTAGTATTCCGCCAAATAATTCTCTTATATTTGTGGTCAAAATGGTTGATATAAAACAGCAGTAATATTTATAATGAAACAAGTAAGAGATAAAATGAAGATTTTTCGTATTTCCGGTTTGTTATCGGTCGTAATTTTGATAGTTCTTTCTTCATGTAACGACGATAATAATGGCTATGAAAGAATGAGAAAGAAAGAACTGGAAATTTTAGATGCGTATATTACAGAACACGACTACACGGATTTTCGAAAACCATCTGGTTTGTATTACATTGAAACAGAGGTTGGAACAGGTGATTCGATACAGGTAGGTGATCAGGTTCAGATTTTTTATTCCACCTGGGCATTGATAGCCAGTGATTCGATCACATTGATTGATGAAAGTCAAGGTTATTCGCTTGGGCAAAGGTATGAACCTTACGAGTTTATTGTAGGAGAGGGGAGTGCTATTTCGGGCCTGGAAGAAGCAGCGACTTATATGCAAAAAGGCACAAAAGCAAGCTTGGTGATGCCTTCGGAAATAGCCTACGGACAAAGTGGAACCTATGGCGTTTCCGGTTTTACCACTTTATTAATGGAGGTTGAAGTTTATAAAATTTTCCGCGCCGAAGTGCCTGGAGAGTCTGAAGAATAGTTGAATGCCGGATAATGGGTAGAGCAGAACTCCTGAAAAAGCTGCTTCCGGGTTTTATTCCTCTTTTTGTTTTTATTGCAGCTGATGAAATTTGGGGAACAAAAATTGGCTTGTTTGTAGCCGTGGGAACAGGAGTCGCTGAAATGACGTGGGTAGGGCTCAGAGAAAAGCGGTTTGATAAGTTTATCCTTTTTGACACCATTCTTTTGATCGCCCTTGGAGCGGTCTCCATTCTACTCAATAACGATATCTTTTTTAAGCTAAAGCCAGGATTAATCGAATTGGTATTGGTTGCCGTGCTTGCTGTTTCAGCTTTTTCATCGGTCAACATTGTCGGATTGATGAGCCAGCGATATCTGAAAGGCACCTCTTTTAATGAAGCGCAGGCTACCCAAATGCGAAAAACGCTGAAATCGCTATTTTATATTTTCCTCGGGCATACGGTTTTGGTTTTTTATGCTACTTTTTTTATGAGCAAAGAAGCCTGGGCTTTTATAAGTGGCGGATTGTTTTATATTCTTTTTGGAGTTTATTTTCTGTATGAATTTTTAAAACAAAAACGACAACAAAAACAATTGACCACTGAAGAGTGGGTTCCTCTGGTTGATGAAGAAGGAAAAGTAGTGGGACAGGCTCCGCGAAGCCATGTGCATAATGGAAGTAAACTTTTGCATCCGGTAGTGCATATGCACGTAATTAACCGGAACAAGGCAATCCTTCTGCAGAAGCGACCACCTGATAAACTGATTCAGCCGGATAAATGGGATACGGCAGTTGGAGGCCATATTTCGGCCGGCGAAAATTTAGAACAGGCACTTAAAAAAGAAGCTTTTGAAGAAATTGGTTTGGAAAAGTTTTCAGCCAAACTGCAAAAGGTGTACAAATGGGAATCAAAAGAGGAAGTTGAGCTGGTTTATTTTTTTACCACTTTTGATTCTAAAAATTTCAACGTACATTCCGAAGAAGTGGTTGAAGCCCGTTTCTGGACTGTAAAACAGATCGAAAAACAGATAGGAACAGGAACTTTTACTCCAAATTTTGAATATGAATTTGAGTTGTTAAAAAAAATAAAACTGCTGTAATTTATTCAACTCCTATCCCTTTCATCAAAGAATTCCAGTCCCAATAATCTTTGTTTTTAATGATTTTTGCATTCTCAATTTGCATAATGGATATACCTTTTAAACTCATTGTTTTGTTAGTAGCCGGAATTGACATTTGTGGCCAGCCAACTGAGTTTGTACCTTTCCAAACCCATTCAACAACAGCCTGATTTTCATTTGCAACAATCGATACAATTTCAAATTTTGAGTCTGGCATTCCTTCAACTGTCGCAACAATATAGTTTTTAATCGCAGTTTTTCCCTGGTAAAATCTGCCGGAACATATTTCCTCATAGCTTGCATTTTCAGAGAACAGCGACTCGAACTGGTTATAATTTTGATGATTTAATGTTGCAATAAATGATTCGGCGATTTTGGAATTCAGAACAGTCTTCTGATTTTGGGCACTACTGACATTTACAAAAAATATACTGCAGCAGAAAAGAGTAAACAGCTTTATATGTGTCTTCATAAAATTTGATTATTGATTTACAGTAATTTACAAAATAAATGGGTAAAAATCAATATCTTACAATATTGGACTTACCCCAAAATTCACATGATGATTTGACGTTGCTCTTTATTGATAAGGCTTGTAGGTTTTAGTTGAAGTGAAATTGGTTTCTTTTTACAAAAAAATGGGGATACTTTTTATTGCATTTAGATAAAAGTACCCTCCTGTATATATTTGTAATACCGCTCACAAATTCAGGAGGATACGATATGAACTTTAGCCATTTAGCCAGTAATCTCAGGAACAAAATAGCAAAATTTTCGGGGATACTTTCAATTCAACTGGATAAAACTGCAGGGCGTTTTATAAAAGAAGCAGTATACGGTATTTTAGCTTCGCAGTCAGTTATGTTAACAGAAATTGGGCGGCAACTGGAAAGCAAGGTAAGGTTAAAGAAAATCGAAGAGCGTTTTAGCCGTCAATTAAATAAAGCTCAAATATGGCAAAATGTACATCAACAAATACTTTCTTTAGCAAAAAGCAGGATAAATAAGGATACTTTATTGATCCTTGACCTTGGCGATATCCATAAACCTTATGCAGAGAAGATGGAATACCTGGCAAAGGTTAGGGATGGGAGCAGCCTTGAGGGCAATATAGTTGATGGGTACTGGACAAACCAGGTTATTGCAGCAGAGCCTGGCAGCAATGAACTAACACCACTATATTCAGCATTGTATTCACAAGAATCCCCTGATTTTAGAAGCGAGAACGAAGAAATCAAGGGGGCCATTGATTTTGTAAGCAAACAAACGGGCAACCAAGGGGTATGGGTCATTGACCGTGGGGGCGACAGGGATAAAATATATGAGCCCTTGATTGAAAAAAACAGGCAATTTATTATCCGCCTGGTAGGTACGCGTGATTTGATTTGCCGGGGTAAGCCTATCAGAGCATTATGGTTGGCGCATGCCCATGCCCCTATAAAGAAACTATTGTACGGGTAAAAAACGGGGAAGAATTTATTTACCATGTAAGCTATGGGGCAACTTCTGTAAAACTCCCATGGTCCAATAAGCCCTTAACGCTGGTTGTAGTGAAAGGTTATGGCAAGAAGCCAATGATGATATTGACTTCTCTGCAAGTAAAAAGAAATAAAGGGGGTATAAAACACATAATCCAATCCTATATCAAACGTTGGAGTATTGAAGAAACTATCCGCTTTATAAAACAAACATACGATTTAGAAAATATCAGGGTACTAAAATACAGACGGTTGCAAAATATGATGGCTTTATTGCTTGCTGTTTTCTATTTTATTGCTGTAATTCTTGACCAATCAAATAAACTTACTATTATGGCAGGGCATATATTAAAAAGCGCCAAAAGGGTTTTTGGGATACCAGATTTTAAATACTATGCATTGGGAGATGGGATAAGTAATATTTTTAAACGTTGTCCAGGCAAATTATCTGATTTTTATCGTAATAAAGCTGATCCGCAACTTAATTTTATTTTCTGATAAAAAATGGGGTAAGTCCAATTATGCACTAATAATGAGAACTTACATTCTTGACCAGAAATAGGAATAGTCAATTTTTCATTTGATAGCTCGTTCTGTATTATAAATATCATTTGAATGGAAAATTGACTATTCCTATTTAAATACTAATCTTCTGTACAGGTAATGATTAAAGACCCCTTTTTGAATAGATAAAGCATTAATTCACGGTGTTGTTTATCAGTCCCCAGAAAGTCCAAAAACTCATTTACAACGCTCTCTGGTAGGTTTTGGAGTAAGGTATTTTTATCAATCCTGTATCTTTTTAGCTGTTTATCCTCTATAATACAGGATTTTAGAACTTCAAAGCATTCTTCATCTGGTTCTTTATGAATTAAGGTAATTTTTGAATGTGAGCTAATCATAGTTTAGGATTGTAATTAATCTTTAAATTTTTGAACCAAAGTTAAAGTATCAATTGTTATTTGTTTTTTTTTGCATTCTATTTTACCTGATAAAACATATCACCATTTTCATCATGGTAATAATAAAATATATTTCCTTTTTTAGTGTCATTTAAATAAACAGATGGCTCGTAATCATTAGTTGGTTGCTGAATCGATATTCCGATGATACCCTGCCAATGATTCCGGCGATACCCTGCCAGTCAATTTTCGGTTTCAACGGCTAAGAGATGGGAGATTGAGATATTGTTATAAGTTCAGAAAAAATAATCTTTTATATGTATCCCGTCTACCAAGTAGGTCTTGAAAAATCTTTTATGATAATATACTTTTGCTTATTGTAGGGTAGTTTGTTTCCTAAGGTTTTTCCAATTCTGGGGCAGTAGTTCATTTAGCTTGTTGGCTTTATGAGTCGATATCCTTTCCAATACATCTCTTAGCCACTCAAAGGGGTTGACATCATTCTTTTTGCAAGTACCAAAAAACGAGTAAAACATGGCTGCCCGTTGAGCCCCCTCATGTGACCCGGCGAACAGATAGTTTTTTCGGCCGAGCGCATTGGGCCTTATCGCATTTTCTACCAGGTTATTGTCTATTTCCAGGTGCCCGTCATAAAGGTAAGCCAGCAGATTGTCCCACCGGGGGATAGTATATTGTAACGCTTCACCCATAGGGCTTTTGGGCAGGGTGTGATTAAATTTCTCTGCCATCCATTGATCGTATTGGCCGGTATCCGGACATTTTCCCTTGCGAACCTTTGTACCTGGCGATAAACCGGAAGGTGGTCAACATATTTGTCGACCATTACCTGTGCCAGTAAGCCCGGGCCTGCAATACCTTTTTCAATAGGGAAGTCTGGCAGTGGGGCAATGACGCCTGTATGTGTTAATGTTTCTGATGTATTTGGGCCGGATAAATCTTTTGATAAAAAATTTTGCCGGAACAAGTTCCAGTTGGTCGGTAACTTCCCTGCCAATGCACTTCATTCCGGTGGTATCTTCTTCCGGTTCAAGGACGATTTCTTCCACTGGCAAGTGGTCGGGTAAGGGTATACGTCCAGGATGGTTTTTTCGGCCCTTCTTCTCACGGGTATATGTTATTGTTTTGGTAACGTTTCCTTTTCCGGACATTTTTAATGCTCAATCCATCGATAATCATCACCAGTTTGGCATAATCCAGGACAATACTTCCGCCCGAAAAATTGTACCGGGGAAGTTCAAAAGTCCCTTTTCCCAGGCGCTTGTAATATAAAATAAAGCCGGCCCCCTGCCAGTGGAGCAGTTTTACCTTATCGCGGCGTTTATTGATAAAGATAAACACATCGCCGTTACAGGGATTCCGGCCAAGAATATTTTGTACCAGGCCACTCAGACCATCGAAACTTTTACGCATGTCGGTGGGCTGGCTGTACAAATGAAACTGATTTTCGGATGACAGGGCAAACATGCGCTAAAGGTTTATCAGGCTTTTCAACTGTCCGATATCAATCCCAGCCGGAAAACTCAGTTGAACCCCATTGGGAAAAGATAGCTCTGTCCGGCCATAACTTTCTTTTCCGGCCGCTGTCGTTCTGTCACTGGAAACTTCTACAGGGATAAATGCATCAGGAGTTTCTTTGTTCTGCTCAACCGAAAGTCTGTTTTCTTTCTTGTATTTTTTATACCAGTAGCTAAATGTTTTTACCGAGAGCTTTTCACGGGAACAAAACTTAATCTGAGATAACCCACTTTCCTGCCATAACTCTATGGCCAGGTACATCTCCTCTTTACTATACTTCTGATTCTTTCGCATGGCGCGAATTTAAAATCCGGCAGGAGATCTAACAAGACGAGGTTGGTAGAAGGGATACGTATAGTCACCTAAATATAGGTGTAGAATTTTGAAAGGAGAAATAAAGAATGAAGTTGGAAATTGTTTACGGATGCTTTCAGGTCAGAAAGCTTATGCTTTTGAAGAACTCAATGTGCGGTTTGACAATGTTCACCTATTGTATTGATAATGGTTCCTCCCAAAGTTTCCATATCTGATTTGATGGATATTTTGAAGGGCCGGACAGCTATTCAGGTAATTAACAAGTTTAAGGACCTGAAACAAAAACAATATTGGGGCAGTCATTTGTGATTCAAAGTCTACTGTGTTGATAAGGTTGGTTTGGATGCAGAAATGATAAAAAGATACGTGAAATTTCAAGGAGATAAAGATAAAAGAGAAGGCCAGTAGTAGTAATATTTGCGGAGACAACAAACTTTTACCTTCTTTGAGGGGTAAAGGTATTATATTCTCTTTTAGGAATTTTCCCCAAGCTTCAATGTGGCTGATATAACATTCTCTTTTATTACCTTATCCAATTTTAGTAAAGCCAGGCTACATCATTCCCTGTGAACGAGGCCATTTTACAAATGCGTTTTATTCCACAAAAAGAGGACATGGCAATTGAAATCAAAATCTGGTTCTCTCCAAACTTTGTCCTACTATGCCACTCGGCTGGGAATAAGGTACTAATTGGTTTTATATTGCTGTTTTTGTTTATGCTGTATTAAGGCCTGAATACTTTGTGATATTATTGCCTGAAGATGAATACTTCACAACTTTTGATGGGTCTTTCAATTTTTTATTCGTATTTTTCACCCTCTGACTAATATTTTTTACTGCTCGTGTCTTTATTTCAATGTATTGAATATGAGTAATATTCGCGATGTTTATTCGTTTCTGTTTTATATTTTTAAGTTCTAAATCATTTCATCGTAGGCGTTAATTTATAAGTCATCATATATTTTTTTCAACCGGCTCTGGAAGCAAATCCAGAAACCGGCAGTTTTTAGCTCTAAATTCTTTCAGCAGTTGTTTCCTCATTTTTCTTAATCTCACTTTATATTCCGGTTTAACAGCAAGATTTGTCAATTCCTCAGGATCATTTTCCAAATCATACAACTCTTCAATGTAATCTTTATAAATGTATCGTACATATTTATACTTACCTGTTTGTAACATCATCCACGCTTTTGTTCGTGTATTTCTATGCACAATAAATTTTGACCAGTCACCAGTTTTATGCGCTTTTTCCAGTTCGCTTTTAATGGTATCATTTCCGTATATCAAACCAGTGTAAAGTTGAACCATCGGCTCATTATTCCAGAAATCAGCTTCAGGCTTGTAAATTAATTCTGTTAAATCCCTGCCATCTAATTTTTGCGAAGGTTGAATATTACACATAGAATGGAAAGTTGCAATTATATCAGTTCCGTTTACAGGAATATCGCACACCTTATTTTGAGGAAAATCATTGGGTTTTACAAAAATTAGAGGTGCAAGTAAGTTGGCATCATAAGGTGCGATTTTGAGGTTATAGCCATGTTGTCCCCATGCATACCCCTGGTCAGAAGTAAAAACAACAATTGTGTTTTCAAGTTGACCGGTTTCTTCCAATGTTGTCATTATCTTTCCAATTCCTTCATCAATAGACCTGACTGCCTCGTTGTATTGTTTCACCCAACTATCAAGTGTCCTGTTTTTTTTCATTGGCTTTCCGGTAACAGGATCTTTTTTGAATGTTTCCAGATTCACCATATGTTCCGGTTTATCAGGACGTGGAGCAAAAATATCTTTTGGGTTTTTAACTTCAGGCGTATTTTCATAAGAACCAATATGCCTGTCTGCAGGGGTGTGCGGACCATGAACACCGCCATAGCACAGCCAAAAATACCAGGGTCTGTCTTTTTCTTTTGCTCTTTCTTTTAGAAATTCCAAAGTCATATCGGTATATGCGTCTGTACTGTATTTTTCAAGCTTTAATAATGTATCGCCATTAATTCTCAAGCTTTGGTCCCAATAATAATTGTGACTGTTGCCAGGCAAATAATGTTCATACACAGCCGACCAATCCCAGGTTTCTTTGTGCCGGGGTACGTTCCAGTGCCACTTTCCAATCATACCGGTATAATACCCTTGTTTCCTAAACTCAACAGGCCAGTAGGTTGTAGATTTATCATAATTATGCTGTAACATTCCTGTTAAGGCGTTTCCCCTTGAAGGCACACATTTGGCACCGGTATAACACGTGCTAAAACGCACTCCTTTCTCCGCAAGTTTATCAATGTTTGGTGTTCTGATCCAGGGGTGTGCTTCAGGATAACAGCTTAACGTTCGTATAGACTGGTCATCCGTAAAAATATAAAGGATATTGGGTTTCCTCTTTGAGTTGGCATTTGCAAATGAGGAGACGTTTACCAGTAAAAATAGTGCAATTAAGTTTCTTACTAAAAAAGAAACTCTTCTATAGCTAATGCCATATACAATTTTACCGGAACAAATTTTTAGTTTTTTCATTCAGTTTAAATTTTTATCCTCATCATTTTACTTATTCAACAAATATTTTCCATAACGCATTGTAAATTCATAACTGTCTTGTGAAGCTTCACTTGCTATTTTCCTGGCCTCATCATTTAAAATTCCCGTCTGATCAATGGCGCTCATAGCATACATTCCAACAATTTTGTTTTTATTCTTTAACTCCCGGCTTAAAGTAGGAATCGGATTAAAATCAGGTTCGACTTTAAATAGTGCCAGATTTGCAGCAATGCGCACGCTGGGTTCTGTATCTTTTATTAAAGCTTCCAGTTGCCTTTTTGCTGAGGTTATTTTATTAACTCCCAGCCATGTAGCAGCCCAATATCGCTCAGCAGGCTCTTCTGAAATTGAAGCTCCGAGTAAAACCGGGGTATTTTGTTTTTCTCCAGCCTCTATAATTCTAATTAAACGAGGATTTATATCCTTAAACTGAGGCTGTTTCATGGCTATAAATTTGTTGCCATATTTTTCTCCCAGTTCCTCCAAATAAGGTTCAGGAATTAGCCCGGGATCATTGATTTGTGTCATCCAATTGTAAAGTACTGATCTTAGCTTTTTTAATTCAGCTTGATAAGCAGGATCAAAGGCCAGATTGTGAATTTCAAAAGGGTCTTTTTCCAAATCATATAATTCTTCTGTTGGTCGTGTCGGGTTATAAAACTGCGCTTGTAATTTATTCAGCTTATTTAACGCAAAGAGTTCCCTTGTGTGTTTACTTATCTCTTTCTGATCTTTGTACTGATTGCGTTGTGCATGAGGCCTGTAACTTAGAAAATTGCGAATATATTTTAACTTCTCTGTTCGAACCGCCCGGATGATATCTGTTGTTTCATCACAACGGTCGCGGCTGGAAAAAATGTATTCCTGCTTTTGATAATTCTTAGCAAAAATATTTTTACCCTGAATGTTTTCAGGAATTTGAAGACCTGCAAAAGCCAGCGAACTGGGCAATAAATCGATGTGTTTTACCATATCATTGCGAACAGTTCCTTTAAACCTGTCATTTGGAAATTTTACAATTAGCGGTACTTTAATTCCCTCATCATAAAGAAATTGTTTACCACGCAGGTGAGAAATCCCGTGATCTGTTAACAAAAAAATAAGTGTATTTTCATATACTCCCGCTGCTTTCAGATCGGCAACAATTTGTTTTACATTCTCATCAGTGTCAAGCCACGAGCCAAGATATTCCTTCCAATCATTACGCATGATACTATCTTCAAAATAGTATGGAGGCAATTTAAAATCTTCTGTATTCGCCCTTGTTTTTCTGTTCTTTCCTCCCTTTAACTGAATTTGAGTAAAGAATGGTTTTCCTTTTGGGCAGTCCTTCCAACTTTTACCAGAATAGATAATTTTATTATCAAAGTTGTAATCTTCTTTTCCCGATTTACCGTTTATATTTTCGTTTGTTACAAAATAGCCTTCATCCTCAAAAAGTTTGCTCGCCAATGGAATTTCAGCAGGTAAAATAAAGCTTTCAACATACGCTAAATTTGTCCCTTTTCCTTTACTTCTCTGGCTGCGATGGTTATGTGCATCAATGGTATTTTGATACATGCCAGTAACCAATGCCGAACGTGAGGGTGAGCAAACAGGAGCAGTTACAAAAGCATTTTCAAAACGAACACCTTCAGCAGCCAAAGCATCAATGTTAGGTGTTTGAATTGCTTTTCCACCATAACAACTAATATGACAAGAAGCATCTTCTATTACTATCCACAAAACATTGGGGTTATTTTTAATTTCTGAAGAGCTACAGAACAGGCCTGATAAAATCATTACTAGGAGTAACAAAAACTTAATATTTATCATCCGTTTATACATTGTTAAATTATTGAAAGATAAAACTATCTGGTTACAATTATGCCCTCATCAAATTTTGCATCGAAAACCAATTAATTCTTAGATGTGGCTTGGGGTTATCTTTTTCAGACCACGTCAGGGATCACATACGGCGGACGGTAAGACCGTGTAAGCAATGCATTTGCTTCATCATCATTGACAACTATTTCCCGGTCCATATTTGCTCCCATAAATTTTAATTCACGTTGAAGACGATAGGAAATATTGGCAGTCAAAGGCAATACTGTTGAAAAGAATCCCTCATTGATGTCGCAATGCAGATCTTCGTTCTTTCCCGAACGGATAGCATCAATAAAATTTGAAAAATGGGCAGTGTTGCTCGGGCCGGTAAGGGAAATGTCTTTATTGCTTTCCGCTTTGGTTTTTGAGCCGGCAAACGGTTCTTTTTCCCTCTCCCGGTAAGCCTTCCATTTTCCACCGTCGATTTCAAGCCACCCCTCTGTTCCATAAAAAATGTTTCCAATACGAATGCCAAGGCTGGATTCTTCGTTAGAATATCGGCCCCGTGTTTCAAATTCAAGCATTGTCCCGTCTTTGTATTTAAATATAGAATTTTGGGTATTCGGGGTTTCCTGAGCACATTCTTCCGGATCAACTCCATAAAAGCCACCTGTGGAATAGATAGAAACCGGGTGTTCATTTTTGTTAAGCCCCCAACGAGCTATATCGAATTGGTGTGGCCCCTGGTTTCCGGTATCGCCGTTTCCGGTATCCCAGAACCAGTGCCAGTTGTAATGCCCTTTCTTTTCATTGTATGGCCGCCATGTTGCCGGTCCCAGCCATCGGTCGTAATGTAAAGAGGATGGGGGAGCGCTGTCTTTCGTAATTCCAAATGAATTTCTCGGTTTGATACACAGTCCGCGGGCCATGTAAACTTTGCCGATACCCCCGTCGTGGAGAAACTGAATGGCCTCCATTACCCTGGCTTTCGAACGGTTTTGAAATCCTACCTGGACACGTCTGTTATATTTGCGGGCCGCTTCAATCATTTTCCTTCCTTCCCATACATTGTGGGAAGCCGGTTTTTCCACATAAACATGTTTCCCTGCCTGACAGGCCAGGACTGTGCCCAATGCATGCCAGTGGTTTGGCGTTGCAAACGATACTGCGTCTATGTCCGGATCGGCCAATACTTTGTGCATATCCCATTCTGTTATGGGCTTTTCTCCTCCATTATCAACAACCAGTTGTGCCCGCGGCCCCCAAAATTGTTCATCCACATCGCAAAGTGTTTTTAGCCGAATGTTGTGGCTGTCTTTCAGCTTGCACCATGCCTCAATATGTGATGTTCCTCTTCCCCTGATCCCAATAACGGCCATTGTAATACGGTCGTTGGCACCGATAATTGAAGCATACGACTTTGCACTGAATCCCATGCCTCCAATGGCTATACCAGCAGCACCTATCGCACTTTTCTTAATAAAATCACGTCTTTTTGCCATTTTGTATTTCTTTTTTTATTGTCAATGTTTGTTTAATATGTTTTAGAATTTATTGGCCATTGCATTAATCTCATCATCAGTGAGTTTACCGCCAATTATAACTTTGTGTTTAAAAACAATCTGTTCGCCAGTTTCCAGAACTACTTCTACCAAATCTGCATCTTTGTCGAATTTTTGACCTCCCAGATTATTGGCGGCAAATAATCCGTAACCTCGGGCATGCGACCACGCCGGGTAGTTTATATTCTGCTTGTAATCCATAAGAACAATGGTAATAACTTCGCCATCTTTATTGGCTCGTAATGCAACCCATGGGCTTCGTTTTCCCCATACATCGTTACCTGTAATCCCATCAGCATTATGATAAACTCCACTTGCCGTTTCATTATTTATTACTGGTACTTCTGTAATGTTTCCACTGGCATCTAAAAATATTTCAGGTTTCTCCGATGGGCCTTCAAAGGCGCGGTCAAGTCTCATCCCTATTATACCTTCCTTCGATTGGTTAAATGTGACTTTTTTTACAGCTTTGAGTTTCGTGATACGTTCAATGGTTCGTAAATTTCCTTTTCCACTAAAAAGATAGGTTGTTTCTTCATTCAGCAATACATTTCCCTCGTTATCCACCCAGTCGGCAAGAGTGACCAATTTTCCTTTTTTTTGATTTTCAGAAACAATTTTCTTGAATTTAATAGAACCATACTTCTTTTTTTTCTTTGGTTTAGCAGCAAACGAATTGTTCCAAAAGTCAAGACGATTAACATTCCCAAAATTAAACCACAAACCCACATGATGGGGATGGTCGGCACGTTCATATGGCCGGGGATTCCGAGGATATCCTCGGGTAATAATTTTTCCCGAAGCTGAATAAATGGGATAAAGTGTTTGTTTTTTCATGTCGTCGGGATAGATGTAGGAGGTAAAAAATTTACCCCCTATGTACACCTCAACCTTTTTATTTTGTGGTTGGTTTTTAAACTCCACTTTCTCCGGTTTGGTAGCGAATACCATACCAATGGATAAAAAAAATCCAACTAATAATAATTTCAAAATCTTCATAAGTAAGATTTATTTAGTTTTTAATTCTTACACGTATTATATATTTTTCGTATTAGTCATTTTTATAAATCGTCTGCATTGTGTGGCCTGTCTATAGCTGTAATTCTCAGTGCTTTTATCCTTTTTTGAAAATCTTCATCAAACTCACCGGGGCCAGGAAATGCATCACTCGGTGCATGTTCTCTTTTCATGATAATATCTCTTTTTATGTTATTTAATTTTTTCCAGTTCCCACGTAGGTTTATGACTGGGCCTAAGTTTTGCCCTTTGCCTTTCACTTTTTGGTAACACTTTATTGAAAGTGGTTCCATAACCATCATACTGATGGTAAATGTAATCCTGCCACGGATCCTTATCTTCCACCCTTGGGTCTCCTGTTTCCTTTAAATGAGTCATTAGTATCATTTTCAAGCTATCTTTTACTGCTGTGTATTTCGGGTGATATGCAATATTTTCTACTTGATTAATATCCTTCACCAGATACAATTCTTCAGCAGGACGTTTCCCAAAGCACAAATCAAATTTAGACGGATAATCCTCCTGCTTCGCAAGCATAAAAGATTTTGTAGGAGAAGCATCTACATCTCCATGTGTTGTTTTATTTGATGAAATAAAATCAGGACCACCGGTTGGCCATCTATCCGGTTCAAAGTTTCTTATGTATAAATATTTGTCGGTACGAATGGCACGCATAGGATAGGTAGCTCCCCCGGGGCGGCAGTATGTGTGCCTTTCAAGAGCGGTAAAAATTTTGTTCCTATCTTGTTCTATTCTTCCACTTTTTTCTGATTCAAAAATGTTCATCAGGCTTTTACCATTCATTTGTTCCGGTATTATAATTCCAGCTGCTTCCAGAATGGTTGGAGCAAAATCAGCATGGCTCACAAAATCGCTTACGTACCGTTTAGGTTTTATTTTATCTCCCCAGCGAATTGCAAGTGGCATATGCGTGCCCCAATCGTATAAATTTACTTTTGCTCGTGGAAATGGCATTCCATTATCAGAAGTAACAATAATAATGGTGTTATCCAGTTCTCCAATTTCTTCCAATGTTTCAATCATGCTTCCCAAATGGGTGTCGAACCACATAATTTCATAGTAATAGTCAAGGATATCGGAACGAACTATTGGCACATCCGGCCAAAATTTTGGAACCTCAACTAATTTAGGTTTTAAACTGGCTTCCTTTTCTCCAACCTGATATTCATATACACGATGTGGTTCCCTGAATCCACACCAAAAAAAGAAAGGCTGCCCTTCTTTTCTTTCTTTTAAAAATTCGCTGAAATTTGCACTATAATTTATATCGCAAATCCCATTTGCAATACGTCCTTCTTTTACTTCATTGTACGTTTTTATAAATGGATCCCTTTTTTTTCCAAGAAATAAGGGATGTCCTGGATTCCAGCCTTTTCCGGTACAACCTACATGATAACCAGCACTATCAAGAATATGTGTAAAAAGAGGTAAATCAGCAGGAATTGAACTATGAAGTAATCCGGCCTGCTTTATCCTCCATATATCCTGACCACTCAAAATGGAACTACGTGATGGCGTGCAGGAAGGGCTTGTGCAAAATGAGTTGGTAAATAAGATTCCTTCTTTGGCAATACGATCAAAATAAGGTGTTTTAACCTGTGGGTCTCCGGCAATACTGGTATGTAACCACGATTGGTCATCCGAGATTACAAACAAAATATTAGGCCGCGGAGATTTGGTTTTTACTGACCTGGCGAAACCAATATTAATCTGAAAAAGATAAAACAAAGCTGGTAAAAACAGGAAATAACCTGTTGTTTTTAAAATTTTCATGAAAAGTTGGTTTGAACCTGACAGGCCGTAATATGCCTGTCAGGTATTATCATAAAATAGGTTTAATTGTAGCCCGGATTTTGTACCAGGTTTTCGTTTACATCAATCTCAGTCTGGGGAATTGGCCAAAAGTAACCTCTCTCAGGATCGTAATTCCTGTTTGGGTCTAAATCTGTTGCAATTTCGAAAACCAAATTGTTCAAATCATCCAGTTTGCTTTGATTGTAACCATCGAAGGTACCATTGTATGCTTCATCTCCAATGTCCCAACGAAAAATATCAAACAACCGCTGGCTTTCCATAGCCAATTCTTTGCGGCGTTCGTTACGGATCCTGGTTCGCATCACATCTTTTGACAAACCTGCGGGCAGACCTGGCAGCCCGACCCTTGCACGAACCTGATCAACGGCATCGTACACTTCTGTCCCCGGAGATGAACTTACTTCGTTTAACGCTTCCGCATAAAGTAACAATGCATCTGCATAGCGCATCAGGATGTAATCTGAACCGTTATACACGGAATAATCTTTATCCCAGTTTTTATATTTATCACCAATCATTGCTGTTATAGATGCAGTGGTACGACCGATGAGTGGAGTTTCCACACCATCTATCGTTCTGCTATCACCTGGTGTTAAAATAGTTACCCTGTATCTCGGATCACGGTTTAGATATGGTTTCTGAGGATCATAACCGGAATTAGGATCGTCAATGGCTGTTCCATCCTCCATTTCATATAAATTGGCTAGCTCTAAACAAATTGCAAAACGACTTGAGTTCACAATTTTTTGGTAAAAAGAACTTGGCCGGAGACTTGCAACAAACTGAATGGCAAAAATTACTTCCTTATTGGTATTTTCACTTTCTTCATAAAAAAGTTCACGGAAGTCATCAAATAATTCATACTTCTGAAGATCAATTACCGCCTTGGCTGCATCTTTAGCATCTTCAAATTCACTCATGAATATATGGGTTTTGGCCTTTAGCATTTGAGCTGCGCCGATGCTGGCGCGTCCCTTTTCAGGATCGACGGGCAAGTATTTCAGAGCTTCATCAAGGTCATTAATAATTTGCTGCTTTACGTCATCTATCGAACTTTTTGCTGGGAAAATATCGCCTGTAACTGAAGGTGCATCGGTAACAATGGGTACTTCTCCAAAAAGAAAAAGTAAATCAGAATAATACCATGCACGCATAAAATATGCGTCCCCAACATAACTATTAAACAAATCGTCGCTCACATCTTCACCGATTTCTGCGTTGATTACCAGGTTGGCCTGTGCAATACCCTGATAATTTTCGCTCCAGGTTTCTTCAAAAATACCCAAACTTGGTGTATGTGTGCCATAAGTATAAGCAATCGCATTTTTATTTTTCCTACCAAAACAATTATCAGAATATTGTTCAAGACGAAGCATTCTAAGGTCATCCATATAGGTATAAATATTAAGTGTTGCACTTCTAATCTCACTTTCACTTCTGAAAAAGTTTTGTGGATCGAGGTCACTAATTGGTGATCTATCTAAAAATTCTTCACAGGAAGACAGGCCAGCTAATCCAATAAATACAAGTATTATATTCAGTATTTTTTTCATTGTTCTTCTGTTTTAGTTTTAACATTAAATTTGTACCTGAAGTCCAAAAGTGTAAGTTTTACTTGGTGGCACAACGCCTTGTTTCGACGTATCATCAAAATCATTGGTTTCAGGATCGAGTCCTTTGAACCCGGTCAGGATAAATAAATTCCTAAAGTTAGCATAGATGCGAACGTGTTTAAGCCCAATTGAATGTAACACAGATTTTGGCAGAGTATATCCAAAAGTCAAGTCTTTTCCGCGTAAATAAGAAGCATCTTCAACATAAAAGTCCGACATACGAACCTGACTGTCAAGCGACCGTACTTTAGGATATTTTGCTGTTTGATTTTCTGGAGTCCACCTATCTAAAAGAAACGTTGGTTTATTAACTGCCAATGAACGGAACGAACTTTGCCACATTGAACCGTAAAGAATTTCTTCCATTCCCTGAACACCTTCAAGCAATAACGAAAAATCAAAATTTTTCCACCTGACACTGAGGTTTAATGAATAAATGAAATCAGGATGTGGATCGCCAATAATTTCACGGTCTTCGTCGGTGATCTCCCCATCGCCTGAAATATCTTTCGTCCAAAGGTCGCCGGCAGTAATATTTAAATCTTGTTCGGGAATCAAACCACCATCAATTTGTTCCTGTGTTGCAATTCCACCAATACGGTAGCCATAATAAGCATCGATGGGTTGTCCTTCCTGCCAAATGTAATAGTCTTTGTCACCAGGATAAACAGGGGCACCATTATTATTCAAACTGGTAATTTCATTTTTGTATCCTGAAACATTAAGATTGGCCCCTAGCTGCAATCCATTACTAAACCTTCGGTTCCATCCAAATGTGAAATCCCATCCAACATTTTGTACCTCTGCAATGTTCCTGTACGGCCCTTGCTGTACTCCAACTGTAGCAGGAATAGCAATCCGATATAAAACATCACTACTTATTTTTTTGTAAAGGTCCAGCGATACATTAAACTGTTCATACATATTCAGGTCAATACCAACATTTCCCATGGTGGTTGTTTCCCATGAGATATCAGTGTTTGCAAGCGAGCCAATACCAATTGTAGTTTCCAGTTCGTCATCCACGGGGTATGAGGTATTTTCATCAGCCACAAGCAGGTCTCTTGCGGCATAGTTATCGATATTCTGGTTTCCCAATTGTCCGTATGAAAGCCTTAGCTTTAAGTTATCTATATTGCTTGCATCTTTCATAAAATTTTCCTCTGAAATCCTCCATCCGAAAGAAGCTGATGGGAATACTCCCCACTGATTTCCTGAACTGAAACGCGAAGAGCCATCCAAACGAACATTCATTTCCAAAAGATATCGGTCGGAATAATTGTAATTCACACGGCCAAAAAATGATGATAAGGCATATTCCGTAGCACCAGCCCAGTTTGCCATCGTTGCTGAAGACCCCAGGTTCAATTCAGGTTGAAAATTGTTTAGTAATTCCTGCCTGCTGGCTCCAAACATTTTATATATATATGACTCAAACGAAGTACCTCCCAGTATCGCCAGCTCTGAGTTTTCAGTAAAATCAAAACTATAGACAGCCGTGGCTGTCCCCGTCTGTTTCATCGATTCTGACGACTCCAGCGATAATTCAGAAATCTCATATCCTTCAGTCGTTTCCCAAAAGTTATAGGTATAACGTGCAGGAGTAAATTCGTCTTGCTTATCAAAATTTCTAACTTGTGAGTATTCAACAGTGATATCCAAATTCTTCACCAATGAAAGCTTAGTTCCCAGCAAGCCAACTACCTGATTTTGCGTGGTTTTATCATGTGCTCCCAAGGCAAGTGTTGGTGCTTCTGAATTATACATGTCATTTGGGAAATAGTATCCATACCATCCAGGCACATGCCATCTGTTTGAACCTGAATCGTATTCATTTCTATAATAAAAAAGCTTGGAATAGAATCTTATTCTGTCGTCCAGCAATGAAGCATCGTAATTCATTTTTATATTGTACGTTTCAGCTTCGTTACCAATCAATATACCTTCCTGGTTGGTGTAACCAATTCCTACCCGGCCATAGCTGTTTTCTCCTCCACCTTCAACACTTAAATAGTGTTTCTGTAAGGGAGCAGCACGGAAGGACATTTTTTTGTAATCTACATTTTGATAATAACCATTGGCGTGAAAATCAGCCAGTTCAGCTTCAGAAAGGTTGTTTGGGAAATTAATGTCATCAACATAAATGGCATTTTGCAATTTGGTTAAATCATCGTCTGAAAAATAAAGAGAGATTCCATCATTGGCCAGCGCTTCGTTGTACAACATGGCATGCTCGTAAGCGTTCATCATATCAGGAATATTGGTGACTTGCTGAATACCGTAATAACTATTGTAATTTATACTGGTTGGTTGGTTCTTTCTGCTGTCTTTTGTGGTAATCAGAATTACCCCGTTGGCAGCCCGGCTCCCATAGATAGCAGCAGAAGCAGCGTCCTTCAATATTGAAATGTTTTCAATATCCATAGGGTCTACGCTGTTTATATCCATCTCTACCCCATCAACGAGTACCAATGGATTTTGTCCCGCATTCAATGTCCCAATTCCACGTATTTTAATACTTGAATTGTCTTCTCCTGCCAGACCTGAATTTTGTCGAATGGTGACCCCTGATGTTTTTCCCTGCAAAGCACTGCTGGTATTCGTAACAGCAGAACTTTGCAAGGTTTCAGTGTCTACCTGGGAAATCGATCCGGTCAGATTAATTTTCTTTTGGGAACCATAGCCAACTGCCACAACTTCTTCTATTCCAATAGCATCTATGTGCATTACAACATCGATCTGCGGTTGATTGTCTACTTTAACTTCTTGCGTTTTCATTCCTACAAAAGAGAATAATAATGTAGCGTCTTTAGGTATGTTGGAAATTGAATATTCTCCATCGGCATTGGTCACCGTTCCCTGAATAGTACCTTTTACTACTACTGTTACTCCGGGAAGAGCTATCCCGTCTCTATCCGATACCTTACCCTTTACTGATAAATTTTCCTGTTGAGAGTTTACTTTTAAAACAATTAAATTGCCTCCAACTATTTCATACGAAATATTTGAATCAGCAAATAGTCCCTTCAGCATTGATTCTATGTCTGCATCTTTTGTAGAGAATTCAATTTTTTTGTTTATATCCTTAAAATCAGCATTATAAAAGAACCTGAAATTGCTGTTGCTCTCAATAAACTCAAAAGCATCGCTGATTGTTTTGCCTTTTAATTCCAATCCCAGTTTTGCATCCTGAGAATAAACAGAAGCATTTAAACTACTTATTAGGGTAAAACACAAAAGGATTGTTAGTCTCATAATTAATAAAAACTTTTTCAGCCTTACCTGAGCGGGCAAAGCACGGTTAATTAATTTTTTTTTCATAAATTTGATTTGTTAAAGATTTGATATTTAATGCCATAAGTTTTGATAGACTGGCATTATCAAAGTTGAATCATTTAATAGGGAAACAGACCTGCAAATTTGTTTCCCTTTTTGTTTTATTGCATAAGCATCAGTTTTAGTTAGACATTTGATTATGTTTATTGTAGTTGTTTTTCGTATTCGTTCATTCTTTCACTATTCACCATAAGTGTTACCACATTCCCATCGATACTGTAATCAAAAGGAGCTGATAATTTAATCGCATCCAACACTTGCTGTAATGTTTCATCATCGAGTGTTCCTGTAAATTTGTAATTTTGAATCTTATCAGATTTACATTGAAACTTTACATTAAATTTCCGTTCAAGCTCTATCAGTATTTCTGAAAGCTTTTTTGCATTAAAAACCAATTTATTATTCTTCCACGCGATATCTGGTATAGGATCTATTTTTTCCTGTATTATCAATTTGGCTGAAGCAGCCATTTCAAATTCTTTTCTACTATCAGATTCATTATCAGGAATATCTTCCACTTCCACTTTACTTCTTTTTTTTACCAAAACGGCCTTTTGATTTGGGAGTAAATAAATATTTTCAGAAAATTTATATGCATTTGCCTCACTTTCCAATTTAACCTTTCCTTCAATCAGAGTGGTTTCAATCACTTCATCATCTTTGTATGCTTTTACATTGAATTGAGTCCCTAATGCAGTTATTTTCAGGTCCAATGCATTTACAACAAATGGAAGTTCCTTATTCTTACTAACGTCAAAGAAACCTTCACCGGTTAGAGAAAGGTTACGATTAGTAACATTAAAATCAGTTGAATAGCGCAATTTACTACCTGCGTTTAGCCACACCTTTGAACTATCGGGTAAAACAACCTCAGATCTTGCGCCATAAGGGGCTACTACTTCACAATACTGTTGTTTTATTTGTTCTTTTTTGAGTGCCTGCCTGAAAACTAAAAATGAAGCCAGTCCGCCAAACAGAAATACAATGATCAACACTGCCGCAACTTGTAATAATTTTTTTAAGGGAACTATTTTTTGATGTGAATCAATTCTGCTTTCAACGTGTATTTTGCCTCTTATTTTTTCATATAATACTTCATAGTTAAGATTACGGGAGTCGGTACTAATTAACGTATTTAGTTCTCCATCCATCCATTCTTTTACCTGTTCTCTGTCTCTTAATTGCTCATCCAATTTTCTTAAGTCAGATAATCTATATTGACCAGATTCTATTTTGTCTACTAAATTCTTAAACTCCTGAAAGGTCATAATTCATTTGTATGTATATAAGTAGTACAACAACCCCGGGCGAACTACTCATAAGAAATGCAAAATAATTTATAGCTTTTACCAGATGCCTAATAAATTGACCTACCTAACTAAAAGGATAACTATGAGAGTAACTAAAAAATAGTTACGATGATTGTCTGTAGTCAGCAGACAAGTTAACGATTAAAAAAAGAAAAAGTATATCTCCGCTCAATTTACTTTTAATAAACTTACCAGCCCGGTAAATCTGATTCTCAACTGTTCGAATAGAAATATTAAATTTTTTAGCAATTTCAGAATGTGGTGTTCCGTCTAATCTACTAAGTTGGAAAATTTTACGCTGTTTATCAGGGAGTTGGGAAATAATTTGGTCAATTGTTTCTTTGAGTTCTTTAAAATAAATTTTATCTTCAATATCGTTCTCAGAATTTATATCATTATGCGTAAGATAATATTGATATTTACGCTCAACTACTTTCCTTTTTAAATGATTATAGACTTTATTAACTGCTATCTGAAAAAGATAGCTTTTCACTGATTTATCAATTTGCAGATTTTTACGGTTTTCCCAAACGCTCAAAAAAACATCCTGAATTATCTCTTCAGCTTCAGTAGTCTCTTTAAGATACTGTGATATGAACTTAAGAAGTTGCTGACAATACAAATCATATAGTTTTTTAAATGCATCAACGTCATCGGATTTTATTCTTTCTGTCAGCTGGTTTTCATCATATTTTGTTTGTCTTCCCAAGTTTAGGCAGATTTAAGGTGGTAAACAAAATTATAATTTTTTATCACTATTATCCGACAAAAGTAGGGATTTCAAATCTTATTTTCTGTAACACCTTGTTTATGGGCATTTAATTTTTTGTTTCAAAACGCCCCCTTAAATCAGGTTTAACTGAAGTTGACATAGAGGTTCCCTCGACTTTATATGCGCGGCTGTTACATCGGTAATTCTATCATATCGAGAATGCTAATCAGTTTTATTTTCCAGTTAATGGTTAAAACCCTGCAATTTCATTGCAGCAACTTTAGTTTCTACAAATTTCATAGATTTACAGTATGGTCGATAATCGAAGGACAAGCCATAGTGTAAGTAAACTATCTGTTCATCTTGTCTGGGTAACGAAGTATCGTAATCATGTTTTACAAGGCGATATCCAACAACGAACGCGTGATTTGAAAATTCAGATTTGTAATAGTGAGAATGTTCAAATCTTAAAGGGAGTTGTGAGCAAGGATCATATTCATGTTCACGTTGAATACCCTCCATCTTTAAGTGTGAGTAATTTGGTAAAGAAGTTAAAAGGTCGCACATCTCGTATTCTTCAAATCGAATTTTCTCAACTGAAACAGAAATATTGGGGCGTCATTTCTGGGCAGTTGGTTATGGTGCATGGAGAACAGGTCAAATAACAGATGAAATGGTACAAGATTATCTTGAACATCATCGGGAAAAGCCGAATACTGAAAAGGGGAATTGGATATTTGAGTAAAATAGAAAAATTTCATTTTTCCTTTTTTTGAACCTATGGATTTCTAATTCATAGTGGTTGAGTTTTTGCAGGATTTACAAGCATTGGCAATTTGTTGAAAGAGATAGAACACACTGAACCACAAAACCGGAAGATTTCGGATGCAGAAGTAATTACAACAACCGTTATCTCTGCTCTTTATTTCTCAGGTAACCCCCAAAGGCTATTTGTTTTATGCGCTCGGTGAACTTAATACCTAATATGCTCTCTAAAAGCCGTTTCAACAGGAGGTTGCACATGATAAGGGATTTAATCGCTGACCTTTTCTTTATGAAACTGTACAAAATAGTCTATATATGTCTGCATGTAATCTGAATATTTTTTATCAATACTACCCAGTTGATCAATGGCTGAACCGAGAAAGCTAAAATCATATCCGTATTTTGCTTTGTCTGTTAAGTAATAAACCAGCTTATCTGATCTCTGTATTACGGCGTCAGCAAACAAAGATGCGTATGGTACCTGCCTTTTCTCTGTTTGGCTATTTTGAGCTTGTGTTGAGCAATCATTAAACAGAAATATTATTAGTAATAGGGGGCACAATTTTAATTTACTACTATTTTTCATTTTTAATTTTTTGGGATGCTTTCCTCCTGAAAAAGAGTTTACATATGATGTTTTCTAAAAATATGAGAAACGCCGTTTTTAGCCTCTTGATATTTTTGCGTTTTTATTGCTGAAGATAAAAATACAAAGTAGCTAATAATTCGATGGGGCAGGTTATACCAGTTTGCGGGTATTTCAAAAGGAAATATTCACAAACACTACATTTTATGAGATTGAAGGATATTTTTTATTCAAACCGGAATCTGTATGGATGCTTTAACCAACTTTATCCCTTTCAAAAGGTCTTATCGAAAATGGTTGCCTGAACGCGTATTGCTATAAGATTAAAAACTTAAAACGGCCTAAACTTTTAACGGTCTGTTTTATAATGTAAAAGACACACCCACTATAATATTTGGTGTTCTTTTTTCTTCGTGAAGAAAAGTACTAATTTTTCAACAAAAATCAAATGTTACTCAAGATTGCCTATTGCTTTCAATGCTTATACAATTGGTAGCAGCAATTGCCTCGGTTGACTTAATCTGAAAAATGTGTTACAATGTTTCCTGGATATTGATTTCATCCGGTTTTGTTTTGATGGACCTTAGACGTTTGTTCGGGTTTTCGACTTTGTTCTGGGAAACCCGGCTGATTTCAAAATGAAGAAATAAACAGTTGGAATGGTGTTTTAATCTTAGTATTAATCAAATAATTCTCCGAGGCTTTGCCTCGGGGTTACCTTATATTCTCTCCTGATTGTTCAAATACCTTTAAGAATAACCAAATGTTAGTATAATACATATCAATTGAGTTATTCGGGGATACAATAATTGTAAATCGACCTACATTTTATTAAACTGAAAATACCTATTAAATTAAATGTGAAATTTTGTTCCATTTTTAGAAATGATGCCTCAACGTTTTTATATGCAGTGAACTGTAAGAGGACTAGGTTAAAAATGATCTAATCTATTGATATACAGATATTATTAAAATAATACCTGAAGCTTTTTATGGAATTAAAAATCAATTAGTTGCAGTATTTGAATTTTGTGGCTCTTTTTGTTTGTGTATAAATTTTTTTCTTTTCCTCAGATAAAAAACAGTCTGGCCGTGTGATATCCTTACAAAACAGTTACAACAGAAAATGTATAAGTAGCTAAAATTTATGCTAATAAAAGATGGCGTACTTACCAGGTGTTGTCGGCAGAATTGGTCTCGAAAGAGAAAATCAGGAAACATTTGAAGTATCAGGAAAGGCAACAATGCTTCAATTTCTGACCACTTATTGATGCTTTTCTTTAATCCTAAATTGTTGGAATATAGTTTTTTATTGTTGTGTGATTATAATATATTGTTGATTTTCTAGGCACAGAGAATTTTACAATTTTGTTTATTTTTTACAAGAATCGGCTTCCTTAAAATCTAAAAATGTTTAAAATTGTAGTTAAAACTAAATCTGGATGAATTCTTTGTCAAACGACGTAATTACTTTATTAAACCAAAAGCAAAAAGCTGCCTTTGAAGTAATTTTTAATTTATATTATCCTCGTCTGGTTTGTTTTGCACAAGAATATGTTTCGTTTGAAGTGGCGCGAAACCTTGTTCAGGACGCTTTTCTTTCTTTTTGGGAAAAGAATCCTCATGTTATAAGTGAATCCCAGTTGCAAAGTTATTTATATACCACGGTAAAAAACAGTTGTATTTCACGTTTAAGACATGAGAAGATTAAAAAGAAATTTGTTGAAGAGTCTGAACGTAAAATCCAAAAGCATTTGTATATATCGGCTTTGGAAAATTTGGATACCTCAACTATCGCTTTTCAGGAAATAGAAACGATAATTGAAAGAACGCTTGCAGAATTACCCCCCCGTTGTCGGGAGGTATTTATTTTAAGTCGTTTTGAAGGCAAAAAGAATCATGAAGTAGCCGGAGAGTTAAATATTTCACAAAAGGCAGTAGAGGCTCAAATAACCAAAGCGCTGAAGATATTCAGGGTTGCCCTAAAGGATTTCCTTCCGATTGTTGCTTATTTGCTGTATATCAGGTAGATAGAGTTAGGTGTCTTTTGTTGGCTATATTCTGCCATCATAAAATCAGAAAAATCTTTGGTTCCGGGATAGGGTGTATGTAATGTGATGCGTTTTACTATATAGATACGGAAAAATGAAGAAAGAAGAAATTATAAAAAATATTATAAAAAGTAAATCTTCACTGCATTCCAGTGAGTTTTTATCCTGGGTTCAAAAATCGGAGGAAAATAGAAAGGAATTTATACGTTATAAAAATCTTTGGGCTTTGTTAAAAAGCGGCAATGAATTGGACCGTAAATACATAAATGACGATTTTATTTTACTCAAAAGACGAATGAAAGAATCCGGGACTGGATTTAAAGTCAGGGAACTAATTAAATATGCCGCAATAATTGTTTTAGCTTTAATCGGAGGATATCTAATACATTCGATACCGAAGTCCGGTGAAGTATTCATGAACGAAGTATCTGTTCCAAAAGGGAACCGGAGTTCAATTGTTTTACCGGATGGTAGTGAGGTCTGGTTAACCAATGGCTCAAAACTGATTTATCCTGAAGTTTTTAATGATAAAATAAGAAACGTGAAGCTGGAAGGTGAGGCGTATTTTAAAATTTCTCATGATGCTTCGAAGCCTTTTACAGTTGATCTTGGGGAGCAACAGATAAAAGTATTGGGAACTGAATTCTCTGTCTTGGCCTATCCCGATGATAATATTGTTCAGGTGGACTTAATTACAGGAAAAGTACAACTCGACGTGTTTGAAGAGATAGGCTCCGATAAATATAAATCCTACCAGTTAAAACCTTCGTATAGTTTAGTTTTAGATAAAACATCCGGGAGTTTAAAAAACTACAAGATCCCGGATAGCTTTTACAAATATTGGCAACAGGGGATTTATGAATTTAAAAATGAGTCTTTCGTCAGTCTTGCTAAAAAGATCGACCGCATATATGGTATTAAAGTTATTTTTGAAGACAATACTTTAAAGGGATGTACCTTCACAGGAGCTTTCTTTTTAGATTCTAATATTTACACAATTATAGAAACTTTCAGGCGAGCTTCCTCTATCCCGTTTGAATATACAATTGACAACAACCAAATTTATTTAAAACGTGAAAAATAAATAGCTTATGTGAAAACTAAATGAACTAAAAAGAAGAGAAATGCCGCCAGCATTTCCCTTCATTATCGGAAACATTCCAGTGTTTCCTTTTTAAAAATCAATAAAAAAGCCACTGGCTTAATTATCGAACTTAAACATTTCAAATGTATGAAAAAAATTAAAACCAATAATGGGAATAAGAGAGTTTCCCATTTAACTAAGCTTTTGAGAGTTATGAAAATAACGTGTTTGTTTCTGATGATTGCCCTCGTTCAGGTTTCAGCCTCGACATATTCACAATCTGCAAGGCTGACCTTCAATTTAAAGAATGTGAAACTATCGGAAGTTTTTGATCAAATTGAAAAAAATTCAGAATTTCGATTTTTCTACGATTCAGGAGATTTCGATCTTACTCAAAATGTCACTATCAGTGCCGATGATTCAAAAATTGAAGAAATATTGAATGGTGTATTCAAAAATCTGGATATCTCATATGAAATTTTTGACCGCTATATTATTGTAAAAACGAAAGGTAGGGAAAGCAGCTTTGTGAAAAATATTTTGCAGCAGCAACAAAAAACAATTTCAGGGAAGGTAACCGATTCTTCCGGTGCTCCCGTTCCCGGTGTAACTGTAGTTGTTAGCGGAACATCAAATGGTACGGTAACGGGGGCCGATGGAGAATATTCAATAATGAACATTCAACCTGAAGACAAACTGATATTCTCTTTTGTTGGGATGAAGACACAGGAAATTATTGTCGGAACTCAATCAACAATCGATATAACGATGGTGGTCGATGCCATTGGAATTGAAGAAGTAATTGCAATAGGATATGGTACTATGAAAAAGAATGATTTGACTGGTTCCATTTCTACCGTTGATGAAAGTAAAATAACACAACGTTCAGTTACTACAATTGGAGAGGGACTTCAGGGACAGGTTGCTGGTGTTCAGATAACTCAGCCAAATGGTCATCCTGGAGCAAGTCCAGTGATTAGAATTCGAGGTGTGAATTCAATCCAATATGGAAATGATCCGTTATGGGTAGTCGATGGCTTTCCTCTAAGTTCAGGATGGTCCTATATAAATCCAAATGAGATTGAAACAATAACAGTTCTTAAAGATGCATCAGCAACAGCAATATATGGTGCAAACGGAGCAAATGGCGTAATAATAGTTACTACAAAAAAAGGAAAAGCCGGGAAAACCAAAATTAGTTTTGATACTTATTGTGGTGTTCAGAATGTTACAAACATGTATGATATGATGAATGCAAAAGAATGGGCAACTGCACAACGAACCTTTTGGGAACGTTTTAGAAATGGCGCATATTTAAGCCGTGCTTTTCCTCAGGAAGAGATTGATCAAATGGGAGAAGGAACAAATTGGCAGGAAGAAATATTCAGGACAGGTATTATCCAGAATCATAATTTGTCAATTTCAGGGGCAAATGAAAAAACCAATTTTTTTGTGTCCGGAAATTTTTTAAATCATGAAGGCATTGTTATTAATTCAAAATTTCATAAAGGTAATTTCAGTATTAATTTAGAACATAAGGCAAATGATAAATTTAGTTTTGGAACAAGTATAAAAACAGCATATGAACATAAACAGGGAATAAGCAGCCTTAATGTTGTTTATGGTGCACTTATCATGGCTCCAACATCACCTGTTAAAAATGAAGATGGAACATACTTTTCTCAAAATGACCAATGGATCGAAAGAGGTATTATGGCGCGTATCAATAGGGAAAATCCTGTTATGATGGCATACGAACAAATTGGTAATTCTGATAATACCCATATATTTACTAACCTTTTTGGCTCTTATCAGATAACAAATGGATTAACAGCTAAAGTTAGTTTAGGAGGTGATATAAATTATTACAGGGTGAATCATTATACACCTTCTTATTTCTATAGTGAAAGTGCTTCTCATGGGAGCGCCGACGCCTCTGCATCTCAAACTTTCAACTGGGTGAATGAAAATACGTTAACTTACATTAAAACATTTAATGATATTCATTCATTAAATATTGTCGGTGGTATTACTGCTCAACAGCAAAAAAGTGAAATTTTAGCTGCATCTGCTACTGATTTTTATACTGACATTACTCAATATTATGACTTGAGTATTGGAGCAGAACCAGGAATTCCATCAACTTCATACAGCGAGTGGACAATGGTCTCGTTACTCGGAAGGGTAAATTATAATTATGCTGATAGATATTTTGTAACAGCATCCGCCAGATATGATGGATCCAGCCGTTTTGGTTCAAATAATCGTTTTGCATTTTTCCCGTCAGGTGCTTTGGCGTGGAGAGTCAGTCAGGAAGATTTTTTAAAAGATACTGATTGGCTGGCCAATTTAAAGTTGAGGTTAAGTTATGGAAAAACCGGTAATCAGGCAATACCTTTATATCAGAATATTCTCCCTTATAATAAAATTACTTCTTATCCATTTGGTTCAAATATTACCACAGCAGTAGGTCCGGGTTCTTTGGTTAATCCTGATCTGAAGTGGGAAGCAACCGATCAATACAATGCAGGTATTGATTTGGGGATTTTTAATAATAAATTAAGCTTTACTGCAGATTATTATTACAAAAAAACAAAGGACTTGTTATTCAATGTTTCGGTACCTCGTCAGGGAGGGTATAGTACAGTACTTAAAAATATTGGTAGTGTCGAGAATAAAGGTTTTGAATTTGGAGTAAATGCCAACCTTGGAAAGGGAGACTTTAGTTGGAACGGTTCGGGGAATATTTCTTTTAACAGGAATAAAGTTTTAGAACTTGCTGAATCTGACCGCTTTTTTGGTCCCAATATCGGATGGAGATATATTAGTCGAAATGGCGGCGCTGCTACTATAATAATGGAAGGCGAACCTCTGGGTGTGTTCTGGGGAAATATTTTTGATGGATTATGGCAAACGGAAGAGGAATTCCAGACAGGACATATGGCTACAAACACAAACGTTGGTCCCGGATTTGAAAATTACAGAGATATTGATGGCAATGGAATCTTTGAGGAAGGTGTGGACGAAACTATAATCGGCGATCCTCATCCTGACTTCGTGTTTGATGTAAGCAATTCATTTAATTATAAACATTTTGATTTAAGTTTCAATATTTATGGTGTGGTTGGCAATGATATTTTTAATGCTAATTTGATTGAGTTAACATCGCAGGTTAATGTCGATAATGCACTTAAAGCATATATTAACAACTGGGATGGAGTAGGTACTTCAAACAAATATTTTAAAAATGACCGGCCAACCGGACGATCTGGGGTTTTTCCGAATAGAGCTTCTACACAATATATTGAAGACGGTACTTTTGTACGACTTCAAAATTTGACCTTTGGATATAATGTGCCAGTTAGAGTTATTCAGAAATTAAGAGTATATGTGTCAGCAGACAACTTGGTTACATTAACCAAATATTCAGGTTTTAATCCTGAAGTAAGTTCCTTGACCTCGGATATGGCTGCAGGTATTGATGCTGGCACCTATCCGGTTGCAAAGACTGTAAGACTGGGTGTTCAAATAGATTTATAATACAAAAAATATAAAAAAATGAAAAAATATAGTTTTTTAATTATAGTCTTCTCTTTGCTTCTTTCTTCATGTGAAGGATTCTTAGAGGTAGATCCCAAAAACAAAATAAGTAGCGAAAATTTCTTTCAAACTGAGGCAGATGCAGAGGCATGCATATCAGGAATATACTCCGTTCTAAGGGGACATTATAATTTTAATGTATTTTATTTTGGTGATATTTCAACAGAAATAGCTAATAATGGCGAAACTCAGGCCAATTTAGATAATGGAGTTTATACTTCTGCTGACGAAAGATTCAGAAGTTTTTGGGCACAAATGTATAGAGTAATTAATTATGCAAATGGTGCAATAAAAAATGTCCCATCTATTAATATGGACTCCGATTTGAAGGAAAGATATATAGCAGAAGCGCACTTTTTAAGGGCCCTCGCTTATTTTGAACTCGTTCGTGCATTTGGAGGTGTCCCTAAAATTATAGAACCAACTATAGATGAATCTAATAATTTATTACCAAGATCAACTACAGAGGAAATTTATACACTTATTTTTGAAGATTTGAAATATTGTGAGGATATTTTGCCGACAACTTATAGTTCTTCTGATAAAGGCCGTCCTACCTCTGGTGCTGCTAAAGCTTTAATGGCTAAAGCATATTTGCAAAAAGGTGACTTCGAAAATACCCGTTTAAAAACATTGGAAGTTATCGGGTCAGGAACATATAAACTATGCGATTATCTAGGCGACGTATTTAATGTTGAAAAGGAAAATGGAATTGAGCATATTTTTTCAATTCAATTTTTAGGGGGTACTAATGAAAGTATGGGGAGTTCGATAAGTAATTCATTTGCTTCCAGAAATGTTGAAATTAATCCAAATAATATTGCATCCGGAGCTGCTGTTGCGACAGAAGATGCATTTTATAATTCTATTCCCGATCATTTCAGAAAAAGGTTAACGATTGTATCTGAATTCCCTTCATTGTATTATCCTGAAATAACTGCTGTAGGCGTTGCCGGTGCAGGTCCATGTTGTATGAAATACTGGGATCCTTTGTACAGAACAAGAACAGGCGGTGATGATGCAAACTGGATGGTTATACGTTATGCTGATGTATTATTGATGTACGCTGAAGCAGAAAATGAGATTAATGGTCCCACGGTATCAGCTTATGAAGCAATCAATGAAATCAGGAAAAGGGCACGTGATGAGAATCAGAATAATATTGATGATCCGGAAGAAATTGCTGAATTACCAGACTTATCTGGATTAAGTAAGGATGAATTCAGGCGGGCTGTTTGGAATGAGCGTGATATGGAACTTTGTTTTGAAGGGCATCATCGATGGGATTTAATCCGTACAGGAAGATTTGTAGAAGTTCTTAATGCAAGTGGTATAGCTTCACAAGTGAGTGAAACAAATATACTTTTCCCTATACCTCACTTGGAGATTTTGGCAAATCCTAACCTTGAGCAGAATCCCGGATACTCCGATTAGAATTTCAATATATCAGTTCCCCGTCTGAATGGGCAGGGAACTGTTTTATATATTTTAAGATGAAATTATTCATAAGAATTTTATTGTTGTTAGTTCTGCCCTTTTTTTCTTTTGGTAAATCAGCGGGGAGAAATAATGATTTTATAAAATATACGACTGAGGTTTGTATCATTGGTGCAGGAAGTTCAGGAATTGGTGCTGCTCTTGCTGCTTCCAGGGCAGGTGCTAAAGTGGTATTAATTGAAAAGCAAAATAAAGTAGGAGGTACCAGTACTCAGGCTTATGTTAACAGTTGGGAACCTGGGCCAGGGTGTTCCTATGCGCAGGAATTATTTAATCGACTTTCAAAAGTACCTAATGCTGTTGGACTTGGCCGGCAGGTTCACGCTTATCAAAAGGATGAACCTTATGGTATATTTTTGACAGATACGAATTTAAATTACAACTATTCATTACGTCGTTCTGATCTTAAGGTGAATACGCAGTGCTCAAATGTCGCTTTTGATGTGGATACGTTTGATAAAACTGTTAGACAGATGTTGGACGAAACAGGGAATTGCCAGTTGATGCTTAATACTGCGCTCACCAATGCCATTACTGAGAATTCACAGGTAACAAGTATCGAAGCAATTTCAAATACCGGAGAGAGATACATTGTAAGCGCAAAAGTATTTATCGATTGTACTGGGGGGGCTTTTTTATGCAGGGACATAGGTTGTGAAATGATGCTTGGAGAAGAACCCCAATCGCGTTTTGGAGAGCCATCGGCACCGGAACATGGAACCCATTCCCTGAATGCATTGTCATTGTGTTATCAGATAAAACCATCAAAAGGATTAAAAGAAGAAAGCCGGGGAACGCCCGACGACGTTAAATATAATGTAGTTGCGCATACAACCGGGCCAGTTGGCGAACAACAAAAAATTACTGTCAACCCTCTTGGAATAATTGAAGGCGACCTTTTCCTCAAGCAGGAAAGAGATAGTGTTTATTCATATGGATGTAAACAGGTGGATAAACATTGGGCAAAACTTTGCACCTACCCACACTTTAAGGATTATGAGTTTGACAGTTACGCTCCGATGCTTGGCATTAGGGAAAGCTACCGCACTGTATGTGAATATGTATTGACTCAACATGATTTACTGGCCGGTATTTCCGGACAATATCATCCTGATATTGTTACAGTCGCAGATCATCCAATGGACATTCACGGGAAGACGAGTAACTTAAAAATATTGAAGGAAGCCTACGGAGTACCTTATCGTTGTTTAGTTCCAATTGGCTGGGATAATGTTTTAATCGCTTGCAGGGGAGCAGGTTTTAGTCATATTGCTGCTTCCAGTTGCCGGCTTTCCAGAACAATGATGAGTTTAGGGCATGCTGCTGGTTTTGCAGCCTGGCTGTGTGTGAATTTGGACAGGCCTGTTTGGGATATTCCTGTTGAAAGAGTACAGGCAGAAATGAACCTGAAATTGCGTCCCAAGGAAATACTTGATGCCGATCCGTTACCTGTAAATCAAACAATTGGTGAAATAGAATATAGCTTTCTATGCAGTGATAATGGTAATGATTCTATTTATCAGATATCAACAACAGGAAAGATTGAATGGAGTTATCCGGCATCCAATTGTCAGGATATCTGGAATCTCCCCAATGGCAATGTTCTTTTCACTTATCATCATGGAGAAAATGGCAGTGGAGGTGTAATGGAGGTAACAAAGCAAAAAAGGGTAGTATTCAACTTTGAAACAGAGGGTGAAGTACATACTTGCCAGCGGCTTGACAACGGAAATACATTAATTGGAATCAATAGGGATGCAAGCCTGGTAGAAGTTGATAATGAGGGGAATGTGAGAAAGAAAATTCAACTGAAAACAGATAAACGCGGACATGATGCTATTCGAATGGCACGCCAGCTTAAAAACGGAAATTATCTGGTTTGTCAGGAAGGAGATAACCTGCTGGCTGAATACAATAAAAATGGCAAATTATTGAGAACTTTCAATTCTCCCGGAAAATGTTTCGAAGCGGTTCGTTTAGATAACGGAAATACTTTAATCAGCGACGGCTCTGCATGCTCAGTAAGGGAGTTGGATAAAAAGGGGAAAGTGGTTTGGCAAATATCCCAAAAAGATTTTCCTGAAATAAAAATGAACTGGCTGGCAGGTATTGATGTCTTGCCCAATGGCAATGTTTTGGTTTGTAACTGGCTGGGACATGGGAAGTCCGGGCGGGGGATACCGGTCTTTGAGATTTCAAAAGACAAAAAAATAGTAATGTATTACACCGACAATATGCGTACAAAATCGATATCGAATATCTGTGCAATGCGGGATAAATAAAATTCAACGAGTGCTTATTAATTAATTTAAGTTTTTATGTGGAAAAAATTGATGTTTTTTGTGCTGACTCTTTGTGTTTTGTCGGCTAAATCACAATACGTTGACACTGCACAGGTTATCTATTTTAACGATTTAAATCAGCTAAAGCAACATAAGTCACCTCAATGGTTTAACGATGCCAAATTGGGCATTTTCATCCACTGGGGATTGTATTCTGTTCCTGCTTTTGCACCAACAAAGGGAAGTATACGTGATATTATGGATAAAGATCGTCGTGCCTGGTTTATGAATAATTCTTATGCTGAATGGTACCTGAATACCCTGCGTATTAAAGGTTCTCCAACTTATGAATACCACAAAAAAAATTACGGGCTGGATTTCGATTACTATAAATTCTCGGAAACTTTCAATAAAGAGCTTGCCGGATGGAAGCCTGAGGAAATGGCTGAGATTTTTAAAAATACAGGCGCAAGGTATGTGGTGTTAACATCCAAACATCATGATGGATACCCTCTCTGGCCCTCGCGTGTGCATAATAATAACATGACAGAAGCGGCACAGCCTGTATCACGCGACATTGTAGGAGAATTAACAAAAGCCGTGAGGGATAAAGGCATGAAAATGGGGCTTTACTATTCAGGAGGACTCGACTGGACTTTTAACCGTACCCCTGTTTTGGGAATACGTGGACTAAAAATTTCAACGCCACATTCATTGGAATATGCCAATGTAGCCGATGCCCATCTTCGCGAGTTAATCGAAAAATATCAGCCATCGGTTTTATGGGGCGATATTTATTATCCTGACCAGGGAAACATTTCAGGTATTGTTGCCGACTATTATAACCTTATTCCCGAAGGCGTTATTAACAATCGTTGGGGGGCTTCGGGCTTATCTGATTTCAGTACACCCGAATACAATAAATTTGAATCGATACAAGAGGATAAATGGGAAAGTTGCCGTGGATTAGGTTATTCTTTTGGTTACAATCAGTTTGAAGACGATAGCCATACCTTAAGTTCCACAGAATTAATTCATTTATTGATAGATGTGGTGAGTAAAAACGGTAACCTTTTAATTAATGTCGGGCCGAAACCTGATGGGACAATCCCGGCCATTCAGTTAGATCGCCTGAAAGAATTGGGCGAATGGATGAAAGTAAACGGAGAAGGTGTCTATGATACAAAACCATGGCAGGTTTGCTCAGGGGAAACTGTTTCAGGGAAAGAATACCGATTTACACAAAAGGGAGATAAGCTGTATCTTATCATGTTTGAAAAACCTGAAAAAGAGGAAGTCTTTAAAAATTTGGTTCTTAAAACAGGCACAGAATTAAGTTTGTTGGGAAACCATTTTACTCCAAAATGGAAACAGAATGAGACCAATTTGAAGATCGATTTCCCCGGTGATATTTCAGGGAAGCATGCTTATGTTATCGAGTTTTCTGCTTTACCAGGTTGCGTGATAGAGTAATCAATGATTTGTAGTAGGTTTTAGATACTACTTTAAGTATTCACATTAAATAATTAAAAATGAAACGAATTAAATTTTATACAATAATAGTTGTAAGTTTTTATTTTGTTGTGTCCTGCACTTCTCAGGAGCAAAAAAAAGCGGAGTTGTTCCTTGATTTGCCAGAGTATTGTAATACTCCTGATGGTATGACACTTGGGGATGACGGGAACATTTACCTTTCGTGCCCGAATTTTAACAACCCCTTATTTCCGGGGCTGGTCATGAAAATCAGTCCTCAGAATGAACTTTCGATATTTTATGCTATGCCGGCACACCCTGAAACAAAAATGGCCTGCCCGATGGGGCTTGATTTTGGCCCGGATGGCAACCTGTACATTGCCGACAATCAGTATTTCTATGATTCTGATCATAAATCGCGCTTAATTAGGATTGTTTTCAAAAACGGCAAACCGGTAAAAAGCGAAATACTTGTCGAAGGAATGAACCTGGCAAACGCTGTAATCTGGAAAGACAACGACTGTTTTGTAAGTGAAACACGCCTTAATCAGGATGGAGACGAAAGTACCAGTGGAATTTACCGCTTTACACTTGAAGAAATGAATCAAGGACCTGTAAAATTAAAACCGGGGAAAGCTGACGGGCATTTAATTGCCGATTTTAAAACAGCTTTTACCAACCGCGGTGACTGGGCGGGTGCTGATGGAATGACCATTGATTCGGAGGGCAACCTCTATACCGGTAACTTTGGAAACGGAGTGATGTCCAAAATAACATTTAATGAAAATGGAACAGTAAAATCAAATAAAATATTTGTTCAGGATAAAAGAATGACCTGCGTAGACGGTATTTTTTATAATGCTGAAAAAGATGTGATTTACGTCGCTGATTCAGAAAAAAACGCCATCCGTATTGTTTCGATGGACGGAAAAGTCAGCACCTTAAGTGAAAACGGCGATACCAATGGTTCTGACGGAGGCATGGATCAGCCTTGCGAGATTCTTATCAGGGGAGGTGAAATGATTATCGCTAATTTCGATATGCCATTTCCGGGGTTGAAGAATTCGGCATTTGATGCTCCTTATACATTGAGTGTAATAAATCTGAAGTAATGGAACAGTCATTAAAGGGGCAGGTGGCTTTGGTAACAGGTGCTTCTTCCGGCTTTGGTGCCGGTATGGCCAAACAACTGACTAAGAACGGTGTTATCGTTTTCATTATAGCCCGCCGTACCGAAAAACTGGCACTGGTTGCCGATGAAACAGGAGCTATTCCAATTACTGCCGACATCACGAAGCCGGAAGACTGGGATCTGGTGTTTAAAGAAATCTTAGAAAAAGAAGGAAGACTGGATGTTTTAGTCAATAATGCGGGTAACGGTGGGTCAATAGTACAAATTGAAGAACAGACTGATACAGCTATTTTAAATACAATTCAAACAAATCTGACCAGTGTTATTTGGGGCTGCAAGAGGGCCGCAGCTATTATGAAAAATCAGAAGTCCGGAATCATTATAAATATTTCTTCGGTTTGTGCTGTTAAGGCATGGCCTGACTGGAGTGTCTACGGAGCTGCCAAAGCTGGCCTGGAGCAATTTACCCGTCATTTGTATGTGGAACTGCGTCCGTATGGAGTTAAAGCCACAATTCTGCGTCCATCGTGGGGAACAACTGAATTTAAGGAAGCCTCACAATTAGAGGCGTTTGATCGGGAAACTGAAAAGAAAGTTATCCAACCAGAAGAAATAGGGAATTTGGTGGTTGATATCTGCCGGATACCAGCTCATCTGCTTGTGCCTGAAATCAGCATTTACCCAATGGTGCAAGAAATAAATCCTTATTAATCAAGAGAAATGGATTTAGAATATTTGGATTATGAATTTAAAGATAACATTTCTACTAATCATTTCAATTCTTCAATTTAATGTTATAAATGCACAAAGATTAACGATTGAAGGAGGACCTATTTCAAGATATATGGCACATGGTGTAGATGTTGGTTTAGCAGATCAAGAAGCGTTTCAATTAGGGATATATAAACCATTACCTTTCCACCTAAATTTTGTTATATGGTCAAGTTTTGCTGTTGATCGAAAATATGACAATCTTGATGAAGTAAATCTTCTTTTGAAATGGAGTAAATCATATTGGGACGATTCACGATTTCAAATTATTCTCAACTGTTATATTGATTATTGGTTTTACCATGGCATAAAAATGACTGCAGATATAAATGGCAATGCAATTGAAAAGATGATATTGCAGGGAAATAAAGCCAATTTCGGGTTCTCATTACCCAGTTTAATTAAATTATATGGTAAGCCACTTATAATATCCTACGATTACTTTTATTGGATACCGCTTTTCGAAAAAACCTTTTCAAAAGGTGGAATACACGAATTTAAACTTGACTATGGCTTACCACTACAATTTGAAACCAAAAGGCAGATATTAAAAATAGGAACAAGTACCAATTATTCTGAGAAAAATATCCTTCAACCATATTCTGGTTGGACCAACCTTGCTCTCCATATTTCAACCAAAATTATTTCTGAAACGTGGACATTGTCTCCTTCAATCCATTATCAATGGACATGGAAGAAAAGCATCAACAAGGAAAACGAATTTTGGTTCGGATTTACAATAGGGAAGTCATATAAATAATTAAATAAAAAAATCATGCAAATTGAATTTAAAAGCAAAGTTGCCTTAGTAACCGGTGCTGCAGGGGCCATTGGAAAAAGTATTGCCAAAGAATTAAAAGAAAGCGGTGCGAGCGTGTTTATTACCGATTTAAAACACGATGCAGTTCAGGTGGTTGCCTCAGAGCTGGGGTGTAAAGGACAGTCGGCTGATGTAACCAGCGAAAAACAGGTTAAAGCCGTTGTAACAAAGACGTTGCAGGAATATGGAACCATTGATATTTTAGTGAATGTTGCCGGAATTATTGACACCACTCCGGTGGAGGATATCACCGAAGCTGCCTGGGACCAGATGTTTGCAGTGAACTGCAAAGGGACCTTCTTTTTCACCAAATATGTTGTCCCGGTATTCAAAGAAAAAAAGAAAGGAAAAATCATCAACTTTTCATCCAAATCCGGCAAAACCGGCTCTGCTTTAATGAGTCACTACTGCGCTGCCAAAGGAGCTATTATTTCCTTTACTCAGGCCCTGGCATTTGAACTTGCGTCCTTTCAAATAAATGTTAACTGTCTTTGCCCGGGTATAACCGATAATACGGGAGTTTGGGATACCTGTTCCGAGGGATATATCCGCGATATGAACCTGCCGCGTGAGGATGTAGTAAATAAATTCACCGCTAAGATACCATTAGGCCGCCTGGCATCCGTTAAAGACGTAACTTCAGTAGCTGTTTTCCTGGCATCAGAAGGATCTGATTATATGACGGGCCAGGCAATAAATGTTACCGGTGGACGGGAAATGCATTAATTTAAAAAGAAGAAAATTATGTATACAAAAGAACAAGTTGCTAAGACAATAGATCATGCTGTACTGAAACCTGAATTTACGGATTCAGATATTAGAGAACATGCAGAAATGTGCAAGGATTACGGAGTTTACAGCATGTGTGTTCGCCCCTGCGATGTAAAATATGCAAAAGAGTTATTGGCCGGAAGTGATGTTAAAGTCTCTTGTGTGCTGAGTTTTCCCCATGGAGCTGATACTTCCGGTGTAAAAGCCTTTCAGGCAGCTCAGGCCATAAAAGAAGGTGTGGATGAAATTGACATGGTTATGAATATCGGTAAATTTTTGTCGGGAGATTATGACTATGTTTTGAATGATATAAAAGCAGTGGTTGAAACAGCTCACAAAAAAGGTGTACTGGTGAAAGTGATACAGGAAAGCGGTTATCTTACCCTGGAACAGGTAGCCAAGGCATGTGAGTTATCTTACGAGGCAGGAGCGGATTTTGTAAAAACTTCAACCGGATTTGGAGCAGGTTCAGCCACCCCTGAAATCATTGATGTAATGATAAAAACAGTGGGTGATAAAATGAAAATTAAACCTTCAGGCGGGATTCGCAGTTGGGATACCGCAGTCGGTTACCTGGATCAGGGAGCCGATCGTTTGGGGGTTGGTTCTACAAAAGCTGTTTTGGAAGGAAGTGTTGCAAACGGTAATTATTAAATCAGTATGAAAGCAGTTAGGTTCTATGCTCCCGGAGATGTGCGGGTTGAAGAAATTCCTGTGCCGGATTGTAACCCGGGAGAAATACGTGTTAAAGTAGATGCCTGTGCCGTTTGTGGATCCGATTTTAAAACTTTTCGGGTTGGAAATCCCAGAATGAAGCCTCCGATAACGATGGGTCATGAGTTTACGGGGATTATTGAGGGAATCCCTGAACCGATTTCCGGCTTTGAAAAAGGAGACCGTATTGTAATGGCCACCAGTATTAGTTGCGGGGAATGTCTGTATTGTAAAAAAGGCCTGACCAATTTGTGCATAAACCTTGCCCCAATGGGATTTGCATATAACGGGGGTATGGCAGAATATGTAACCATACCGCAAAAAGCCATCGCCAACGGGCATTTAATAAAAGTGCCCGAAGGAATTAAGGCGGAGCATGCTGCACTTGCCGAACCACTAAGCTGTGCTGTGAATTCGGTCTTTCAGAGTAAAATCCGTACAGGTGATTTTGTACTGATCTTGGGGGGTGGGCCGATGGCCATACTCAATGCTTTGGCTGCCCGGGAATCCGGTGCGTCAAAGATTTTTATGACAGAATTATCTGCACCACGGATAAATCAGGCCCGCTTGTTTGATATCGACCGAATAATTGACCCCTCCAAAGAAAATTTAAAGGAAATAATACTGGAGGAAACGGGGGGCTATGGTGCCGACGTGGTAATTGTGGCAGCTCCTGCTGCTGCTCCCCAGGAGGAATCACTGGGTCTTGTAAGGAAACAGGGGACAGTATGTTTGTTTGCCTCGCTTCCTAAAGGGAAAAGCAGTTTAAATATCGATAGCCGGTTAATCCATTACAATGAAATCCATCTTACCGGTAGCAGTGACTCAACTGCTGAACATGTAAAGCGTGCAGTTGAGATGCTTTCATCTCCCGGATTTCCTGCCGAAAAGTTGGTTACGCACATAATGGGGCTTGGAAATATAAACGATGCATTTGAGCTGATGGAGAAAGGTGAAACATTGAGGGTTGTGTTAAAGCCATAAATTTTAAATGAACAGAAATAAATTATGGAACTGAATTTAAAAGATAAAGTTGTGTTGGTGACCGGGGGGAGCAGGGGCATAGGCAAAGCCATTTGCCTGGCATTTGCGGAAGAAGGGGCAAAAGTAGTTGTAAACTATGTGCGAAACCGGGAGTTAGCGGAAAAGACAGTAGCAGAAATAAAACAAAAATACCGGGCAGGTACCATTGCAGTTAAGGCAGACATGTCTTGTGAACAGGAGGTTCTGGATATGATAGTAAAGGCTGAAAAGGAACTTGGTGCGATTGATATCCTTATCAATAATGCAGCTTATTGCCCGTCAGGTCCGATAGCATCCTATACCTCGGAAGAGTGGGATAAAACATTTGCCATCAATATAAGGGGAACATTCCTGTCCAGTCGTGAATTGATAAAAAAATGGCAGTCCAAAAACCGTAAAGGGGCCATTGTAAATATTGCCTCCCAGGCTGCCTTTCGGGGTTCAACAACCGGGCATTTGCCTTACGACAGCAGCAAAGGTGCCATGGTTTCATTTACCATTGGTCTTGCACGGGAAGTTGCAAAACAGGGGATAAGGGTAAACGCAGTTGCTCCGGGTTTGGTTCGTACCGAAATGGTGGCTGAAACCTGGGAAAAGAAAAAAGAAAAGTACCTGGAACGAATACCGCTCTACCGAATTGCCGAACCGGAAGAAATTGCCCGGATAGCTGTTTTCCTGGCATCGGATGCAGCCAGTTATATCACCGGTGCAACCATTGATGCCAGTGGTGGAATGATGATGCGTTAACCCCAATGATTTTTATGTTATGAAACTCAATTCTAACTATACCCGGCTTTGGCTGGTGATGTTTCTTCGGTATTTACAGGTATTTTTTAGTTTTCTGTTCAAATTACAAAAAGGAATTTTATGAAAGAATATCTGTTGGGGATTGATAACGGAGGAACTGTCACAAAAGCTGCACTGTTTGATACCGTAGGACTTGAAGTGGCAGTGGTATCCAGAAAAGTAGAAATCATACAGTTGTTTCCTGGATGGAACGAACGTGATGCTGAAAAAATGTGGAAAGATACCTGTGAAATTATCAGAGAAGTACTAAGCCTTTCAGGAATAAAACAAGAGCAGATACTCGGGGTCGCCTGCACAGGACATGGGAATGGACTATACCTCGTCGACAGTAATGGAGTACCGGTACGTAATGCCATTAATTCAACCGATACCAGATCACAAGAATACGTTGATAACTGGAAAAAATCAGGTATTGATAAATTGGTTTTACCTCACACAACACAAAGCTTATGGCCCGGGCAACCAAATGCTATTCTGGCATGGCTTAAAGAACATGAACCGGAATCGTTAAATAAGGCAAAATTTGTATTGATGGCGAAAGATTTTATCCGGATGAAGTTGACGGGAGAATTTTTTGCAGAAATAACTGACATGTCCGGGACAAGCCTGATGAGCGTTGGTAAAGGGAGTTATGACAACCATATACTGAAATTATTTGGACTGGAGGAATTGGAAGATATGTTGCCCCCCTTAATTGGTTCATCCGGGCTGGCGGGAAATATTACGCAAAAAGCAGCAGTTCAAACCGGGTTAAAAGCTGGCACTCCTGTGGCAGGAGGAATGTTTGATATTGACGCATGCGCACTGGCATCAGGTATTGCAGATGAAAGCCAGATGTCGCTGGTGGCAGGTACCTGGGGGAACAACCAGTATATTGCCAAAAAGCCGCTTGTCGATAAAGATTTGTTTATGTCCAGTATATATGCTATCCCCGGATGGTACCTGATGCTGGAAGGCAGCCCTACATCGGCAGGGAATCTTGACTGGTTTATAGACACTTTTCTTCAGGACGAGAAAAAACAACAGGGTGGCCGGTTTTTTGAATGGTTAAACCAACAGGTGCATTCTGTTTCACTGGAATCATCTGATATTATCTTTTTACCTTTTCTTTATGGCAATAATACGGGGAAAAATATACCGGCAACTTTTTACGGACTGGAAGGCAGGCACAACCGTGCCCATTTGATCAGGGCAGTTTACGAAGGAGTTGTATTTTCGCATAAAACACACATCGAACGGTTACTGAATTTTCGTAACCCGCCGGATGTTATCCGTTGTACCGGAGGCGCTTCTCAAAGCAATGTGTGGATGCAAATGTTTGCCGACGCGATTGGCATCCCGGTTGAAATCCCGAAGGGAATACAATTAGGTGCATTAGGTGCTGCAATGGCGGCTGCGGTTTGTTGCGGAATTTTTAAAAATTTTAATGAAGGAATTCAAAATATGGTCAGAATAGAGCACACTTATGCTCCCAATATGGTAATCCACAAAAATTACCAGGAAAAATTTTATGTTTATAAAAATATAATTCGTAGTTTTTCGCTTTGAAAAAAAACAATTTGCTAACATAAAGAACCCGGAAAGATGAAATATGTAAATTTTTTGTTGTTGATAATTTTTATCACAGGTTGTACCCAGCTGGATAACACGGTAGCGGAAAAGTCTGTTCATCCTAATATTATATACATTTTAGCCGATGATTTGGGATATGGTGATGTTTCCTGTTTAAATGAGAATTCGAAATTGTGTACGCCGGCAATTGATAAACTTGCAAACGAGGGAGTTTTGTTTACTGATGCCCATACCAGCTCTGCAGTTTGTACACCAACCCGCTACGGTATTTTAACCGGAAGATACAATTGGAGGTCTACACTAAAAAGAAGTGTTTTGTCGGGCTATTCAAAAGCATTGATAGCCGCAGACAGATTAACCGTGGAAGAATTGCTGCAAAAAAATAATTACCATACAGCGTTTATTGGGAAGTGGCACTTGGGCTGGGACTGGAATATCATAAAGTCTGAAGATTGGCAATCAGGGCCACTTGGTTCAGGGAAAGATCCTGAAGTTGACTTTGGCAAGGCCATTAAAAACGGACCCAATGAGAGGGGATTTAGTTACTCTTACGGTTTTTCCGGTTCGTTAGATATGCCACCCTATGTTTACGTGGAAAATGGTATGCCTACTTCAATTCCCACTGATACAACTGTTTGCGTTGATGACAAAGGCTTCTGGAGAAAAGGATTAACCGGCTCCGATTTTAAACATGCTGAGGTTTTGCCCCACCTCACCGATAAGTCTGTTCAATATATTAATGAACGGGCACAAGCCAATCAACCATTCTTTTTATATTTTGCTCTACCTGCACCACATACGCCAATACTTCCTTCATCTGAATTTTTAGGTAAAAGTAATACGAACTTTTACGGCGATTTTGTTTTACAGGTTGATGATGTTGTCAGAAGAATTACCGAGGCGGTTAACAAAAGCGGAATCAGCAACAATACCGTTATAATGTTTACATCCGATAACGGTTGTTCTCCCAAAGCAAATTTTGCAGAACTTAAGAACGTTGGTCACAATCCAAGTTATGTATTCAGAGGTCATAAGGCCGATATTTATGAGGGCGGCCATCGTGTGCCATTTATAGTAAAATGGCCGCAAAAAGTAAAGCCCGGCCGCAAATCAGATGAGATAATCTGTACCACCGATTTAATGGCTACTGTTGCCGATATAGTGGATTTTACTTTGCCTGAAAATGCCGCTGAAGACAGTTACAGTTTTTTGCCCGTTTTAACCGGCGAAAATTATAAAAGCCCAATCCGGGAGGCCATTGTAAATCACTCTATTGATGGAAGGTTTGCCATAAGAAAAGGAGACTGGAAACTGGTTCTTTGGCCCGGTTCCGGAGGCTGGAGCTTTCCAAGAACAGAAAAAGAACTGAACGGATTGCCGGACTACCAGTTGTTTAATTTGAAGGAAGATCCTTCAGAGAAAACAAATCTGGTAAATGAATATCCGGATAAGGTAAATGAATTAAGAGCTTTATTAACCGCTTACATTGTTCGGGGAAGAAGTACGAGCGGTAGTCCACAGGAAAATGACAAAGTCGATAACTGGCCACAAATAGACTGGATCTCGAATGAGCATTAAAAATAACAAAAGTCCTTTTATAGATCTGCCAACAAATAAAAAGGCAGCAGGTATATAAGGAGGTTACCCTGCCGGAATTAAAAATTATGCAGACACTTGGGCTACAGGCTTCAGGAGACAGCAAAAATATATCTTGTGTATTCTGTATATCAATCTGTTGTGTTGGCTGGGGTGGAAGTTTTTAAAGAGTAGTAATCTTGAAACTATTTTTAATTTGGACTAGAAAAGTACGAACAGAAATGCTGTTTTCATAATACCACGAAAAATATCGGAAAACAAAAAACAGATTGCTTTAGATAAAATGCCGGAATCCCTGGTGCATATATTAAATAAAACAAGTACATCTGTTGTTGAAAAAATAATCCTTGAAGCTGTAAGTTATAACCAGACCTATAATTTTTCTATGTAATCTCAAACATTGCGTGTTTTGTATTATGAAGCTTTAAATGCTGGCGGAGCCATAATAGCTTTATTAATAATCCAGTTTTACTCCCATCAAAAATAGCCTTCCTTGATCGGGATAGCCCGCAACCGTTTCATATTTTTTGTTGAGTAAGTTTTTCACTTCCATAAAAATCCGTGTCTTTATTTTACCGGAAAAAGTGTACCCGCAATTAAAATCTACTTTAACGAAATCACCCAATGGATAATCACCATTTTCGTTTGTCCATTTTGGATCTACAAACCGATTATTAAAATACGGGCCAGTATAATGGATAAAAAGGTTGGCATCCACTCCGGAATGTTCGTACATAAATCCGCCATTTAAAATTACATTTGGTAACTTTTTATCATCAACCATTTTATTGTCAGAAACTTTCTCATTTTTCATAAATGTTGTATTGCCAAAAACAGAACTGTGAATGATAGGAATATTCATCTGCGCCGCCAGTTCAATACCGTAACTTCTTTTGTCTTTATTCTCGTACAACTCCACAATGATGTCATTCTCAGAAAATGCCGTTTCGCCGCTTAAATCGAGTGCATTTTTTCTTTGGGTAAAAAATGTGGAGATGGTTATTTCTTCAATATTTTGGCTTTTTATTCTGAGTCCTAAATTGTGTTGCATCCGGCCTTCATTTTGTGGAGTCGTTCCCTGTGCAGTAACACTTCCTTTTCGGGGAGCAACGGTGCCTCCGGAAAAATTATAATGTATTGAAGAGACGGGTGATTGCACAACATTAAGACCAAAAGCAGATTGCCATTCTATCGGTGCAGACTCGTTGGTAATAGAAGGAACATCCTGGAATCCGGCAGCACTGCCTTCAATTCCAAACCCACCCCATTCGTTGATATACCCACCAATAAGCCTGAACCCGGCATCCAGTAAAATTCGCCCAAATTTCTGTTCATCTGCTATTACTCCTGACCAGGTATTTACATCACAACGGCGGCCGGCATAATACCGTTTTCCATCGGGAGCTACCCAGTGACTGTAAAGTGTTCCGATACTGAAAGTATTTGAATGTCCTATGAAACGGCTATGTAAAAGATTAAATCCATACTCCCAGTCTTTATCATGATGGGTGGTTGTTGTTTCCTGCTGAATATTATAGTTCTCGTAATTTGCATCGCGGAATGAAAAATTTGTTTGCAGTTCGGTTTGTGTACCTTTATTCCCCCTGTAATTAAGTTTTGCATAGGTAATCCATGTATGTAAAGGATCGAATTTTTCTTCCCGGTTTAATATTTTTGGTGATCCCGGTTCAATAATCCCGATGAATTCACGCATACCAGTTATAGCTGTAACTCCGGTAACTAATGTCATCCTTCTGCTTATCTCCCAATTCATATTTCCATGGAAGTTGGTTACTCTTTCTTTTCCGCCGCGATCAGGAATCCCGGTTGTACCAAAGAATGCCAGAGCTGTATTAAATGAAATATCGTTGATTTTATTTCCATACTGCAAATTCGCCACATAATTATTGCTTTCTCCGTATTTTGTTAAAAGAGATGCCGTTTCACGTTTTGGCTTTCTTGTTTTCACTTCAATAACACCAGTCAATCCCGACAAGCCTTTTACCAATGCATTGCTCGATCTTATAATCTCAACCGATTCAATATCGAAAGCAGAGAGAGCATATGCCGTTTCTTCAAATTCTTTTTGCCAAACTCCGTCGATGGAATAATCGGGGTAGGGATATTTTTGCCCTCTCACAGAAAAAAATTGTTTTGATTTACGCCCCCGGGTTTCCGTCCATCCACCCGGTACATATTTGAGGGCATCGGTGAGTGTTACAGCTCCCTGTTTTTCTATATCTACTGCACTAACCTTTGTAATAGCAGGCAATACCGACAAAGGAACCATATTAATGGCGGTGTCCCTTTCCTGCAAAATAAAATTACCATAAACGTCCACACTTTCAATCTCCTGTTTTTTTGGTTGAAGTCCTATTTCAACAAGTTCATTGTTCTCCAAAGGAATGTTTATTTTTATTTCTTTAGTTGAAAATCCGACCGAAGTAATCTTGATTTTATACTCACCTGAACGAAGACTCAATTCAAAATCACCACCCTCGTTGGTGCTGGTTCCAATTTTGGTTTTTACCACTACAATGTTTGCATTTATTACGGGTTCATTGTTTTCTTCGTTAAATACATTTCCCCGAATAGTGTAAAGCTGTTGCGAATATGAAGGAATGACAATAAAACAGGCAAGAATCGTTGCTGAAATAAATAAAAAACAATTTTTCATTAAAATAGAATTATAAAAGTTTGCCCGCACGCAGAGTGACGATTCTATTTGCATAATTTGTTGTTTCTGCCTCGTGCGAAACCAATAATACCGTTCCGCCATTCTCGCGAAATTCTTTTATTAACGACATTAAAATTTGGCTGTTTCCCGGATCCAGATTTCCGGTAGGTTCATCGGCGAGAAGGATTTCGGGATTTGAAATAATAGCACGTACAAAAGCTGTTCGCTGTTTTTCACCGACACTCAATTCTGAAGGGTATTTGTTTTTCAGCGGCAAAAGAGCACATTTTTCCAGAGTCGCTTCAATGCTGCCATTTTCATTTTCTAACTCAATTTCAGTTAGTTTTATGTTTTCATACACAGTTAAGTATGGTATTAAGTGAAACTGCTGAAAAACAAAACCCACATTTTTTCTTCGGTACTTATTGACCTCATGGCTGTCCATTTTATAAACGCTCTTTCCCCGAAATAAAACCTGACCTGAATCAGGTCTTATCAGGCCTCCAACAGTGTGAAGTAAAGTCGATTTTCCTGAACCACTCGGGCCAACAACCGCAATAAAATCACCACTTTCAATTTTCAGGGATACATTATCCAGAGCAGTATATGTTTCTTTGCCTTTTACATATTTTTTTGAGATATGATTGATTTCCAACATCGTATTTCTGTTTTCTATTCCTTGCTAAGTGTTTTTGCTGCATCGATTTGTGTTGCCAAAAGAGCCGGTATCCAACTTGCCAGCATCCATAAAACCGGAAAAATCAACACACTGTATCCAAACAGATTCCAAAGCGGTTTGATGGACATAGCTGTAAATCGGAAAATCTCTTTTCCAAAATATTCAGCGATTAGGCTGCCAATAAAAAAACCGGCAATACTTCCTAATAGCCCTATAATAAAAGCTTTCAAAAGGAAAATTAAGAGCACAAATGATTTGCTTTTTCCCATCGCTCTCATAATGCCAATTTCATATTTCCTGTTACTAACATTGGCGTAAAAAAGCAATGCGGAAATGAGCATTGAAATTATCAATATAAAAGGAATAATAAAAGAGCCGTATTTATTCATCATCAGACGTTGATTTTCACGTGCATCAGCAATGCTGCTCACCTCTGTAACTTCCATATCAGAAAAAATATTTTGTATCTGACTTCGGGCATTATTTATCCTGCCGTCGTGACATACACATCCCAAAGCTTCTATTTTGTTAATTTGGCCTTTCATGTTAAGAATTTGCTGAAGATCGGCCAGGTGAAACGCCACGCCCTGATCTAACATTCCCTTTCCTTCGTCCAGTCTTTTGGCAATTTCGAACTCGTAAGGTTCGCCATCGTTCCCCACAATTTTAAATTTTTCACCCTCCGGGATATTCACTGATAAAAGTGCCCCGACATGAACAGTACCTTTTTCCACATCAAATCCCATTGTTTCCTGTTTCGACAAAAAACGTTGCATCGCTTCGTCTTTGTAGCCCATTACAATAATCTGGTGTTTTGAACCATTTGGATCAATCCAGTCAGGGTATTTGAGCTGAAGAATCCCGGTAAGATGTCTGACCGCATCGAAAGTTTTCGACTCTGCCAGTGTATCTATATAGTCTTCAGGAAATGTCGGTGTGTTGTTTACTGAATAGAAATCAATTAGGTTAGTCCCTTTGGGGAAGATATACAAATTCAAACCCTGTTCACGCATTATTTTTCGAGTCTCGTTCTCGCTGGCCTTACTTAATGTGTAAATGGAAACAGATACCGTGCTGGCCGCAATTACTGTTACCAGGATGATCAGCGAACTGACTTTGCGGTAAAAAAGTTCTTTAAATACGAGTTTAATCGGATTCATAATCGTTTCTCCTTTTATTTTTTCGTAGAAAATAAATGGTTAAAATAATTACTGTTAGAATAATTACTGTCCCTGTAGAAATGAGAGAGACTTGCAATGTTGTGTCTTCCTTCATCTCAAGCTTTTCCGGCTGGTAGGTATTAAGGCCGTCCCGTTGGTCGGTAAGCCATTTAGGCAAAGGTCGTGCGTCCAAAGAATCATATGCAATTGTGTCCTGTCTCATTAATGGTGCATCAGTTCCGAATTTGCATCAAGGATTGAGTTAACCAATGCCGGTTGCGGATCTTCCCAGTTTGTGTTGCACAGAATGCTGCTTCCGGGTAAGTGATCTTTGATAAGACAGCTGCAGTCGGCGGTAAAAAAATCAATCATCAGGTTTATATTTTCTTCTGAAATACCTTTTGCCAACAAAGGTTCAAGCGCTCTGAAACGTCCGAATACTCCAAAAACCATAGGTTCATCAATATCTTTTAAATCGCTTTCCACATTCAATAACATCGATACCAGCAAGCTTTCGTCAACACTATTTCGGTCCAGTTCAACAAGCGAAATTACGTTGCCAAAAGGCGAATTTTCAAGCGTTTTGTGTATTACTTTTAGTCCTTTCTCGTCCTTTTCTGTGTTACCACATTTCAGGTAAACCATTACACAAAGTTGACCAGCCATTAAATCGTCGCCAATTTTTTCCCGCACCGGCGAACGGGCTATATGTTTAAGTTCTTCGGAACCTGCATATTCAGCAATAATCCGATTGTTGAAATACAATGCATAATATGGTTTTTCAATGTCTGTCCTTTTCATTGTTTTGAAAATCAGATTTGCCGGGGCAAACTGATTTTCAAGCACCTTGTTTTGTTGATTTTCAGACTGTGTCAGTTCATTTTTGTGGAAATAGACAAGTAAATATTTCTCAGAATCGGAGTTTAACAACACCCATTCCGATACTTTTGTAGTACACGCCATACTTAACAGTGCTCCAACAAACAATATTTTCAGATAGATACGATTCATTTTTTGGCCAGCTTTTCCTGTGTTATTTCAATTCCTGAAATCAATGGTTTTCCTTTTACCGGGGTCAAATCTATTTTTAATGTTTTTCCGGCTTTAATTCCCTCAAACGATTTTATTATTTCGGTATCGGTGTTACCAGCTTCTTTAACAATGTCAACTCCGTTTGCCACTTTTTTCCCCTGAATGGCGATATCAAATGTTCGTTCACCGGATTTTTTATTTTCCAGTTCAGCAAAATAAAGATTAACAGTATAAAACGATTCAGGAATAAATTCCTCTTCGCATAGTGTGATTTCAATTGATTTTATTCCACTTACTGCACTTGCGCTTATCCAGGGAGTTTTCTCAGATGAAATACTTATCGGTTCTTTTCTAATTAGTTTAAATCCGAGTGTGTCGATTTTTACAGGAATTCCTGAAGGTGCTCCGGCTACAACCGGAAACTCAAACCAAAGTACATCATTGTCTGCACTTCTGTCGCCCGGTGCATTCAGGTTTAGCCCAAGCTGTTGAATCTGTTTCCCGTTCCAAGTATAATTACTGTTTGTCCAGTAAGACATCCAGGGCATGTTTATTAATGCAAGGGAAGTTTGGTTTTGATAAGAACATTGGCATGTTCGGGTATAATCAGGCGAATTGAGTACACCATCGGCAGGAATCAGGTTGGTTGAGCAACTCGCCTTCCATCCGCCCAGGCTTCCTGTTCCTTCAAACGCATTGAGGTTTATAAAACCTGCTGAAGCAGAGCGAAATGTCAGCAAGTGCTCACTTGCGGCTACAATTCCGCATCCATATTCACGTTTGTAACTCCATTTTAAATCTTCTCCGGTAACCGGATCTTTTTCTGTTAGTGGATCACCTGTAAGGAGATTGAAGCCTTCGCCTTCAGTATAAATTTTATTGTTATGAATAATGGGTGGATTGGCGTATCTCATTTCACGATCCCAAATTTTGTTTTTTGAGCGAATGTCATATGCAATCATACGCGTTCCTTCTTCTCCGTTCAGCATATCGCGGGAAGGACGTGTGGCCTGAAGCAATAAATTATATTCGTCGGAATATCCCAACCATGTTCCAAATATATCTTTTGTTTCTTCCCGGATGACTTCACCGGTTCGGGCATTTAAATATAACAACCGGGTACCCTCCGGAAGCGGTTCTCCTCTTCTCCTTAATTTTGTCTCCAAATACTGTGGAAGTTTATCAAGGCAAAACAGAATATCATTTCCTGCAATCACTGAGTTATGAATAAAACCGTGATTGGCTGCTATACTCCATAGTTTTTCACCAGTAAACCGGTTTAAGATCATCAATTCCCTGCTTGCGGTAAGGTTATAATCTGCAAATCTTTCTTTTTTTATTTCAACTTCATCTTTTTCCAATTCCGGAAATTCTGCAAAATTGTTCCCTAAAATTAGCAGGTCTTTATAAACGCCAATGTATCCGAGCTTCATAGTATTCTCCACACTTGTGGTAAATACTTTACTAACTTTGCCTGTGTTTATATCTATCAGGCTGCATTTGTTTCCTTCAATAAGATAAACAAACTCTTTGGTTGCAATGTAGTTGGTTCCCCTTGCATTGGAGCCGGGGAGATGTTCCTGGTTGTATTTGGGATCAAGAGGATTTTCTTCATCATAACTCTCATCATAATAAACAAGCCAGTTATCTTCCAGCAAGTTTTCTGTTTCGTACTTCCAGATTACGCGTCCTGTATATACATCGCGGGCGCTAATACTATTCATTCCCTGAATGATCAATCGACCGTCGATTACCTGTTCGCCCGGTCCATGACCGTGTCGGGGAAGTACATCCATATTTGAATTTCCGCCAAACCATAAAATTCCGAGTGGAGCTTTAACCAGCTCATCATCCGATTTTACAGTGTTGGCTATATCGCCATAGTTGTGGGTCCAGGGAGACGCTCCCTCTAATGGCCCATTTCGTACTACTTCACAAAAATTTCTTTTCTCTTCAATTTTTGCACCCGGAAGATCGAGTTCTTTTAAAGTTATCATGAGATTGTCCTGTTTTTTCCCTTTTCCCATAAACAGAGTTTTCCCACCGTAGGGCCTGACAGATTCGTAAATTTTTTCTAAATTTTGTTTGGTATCCCCGCCCAAATAAGACAAATCATTTACAATAGTTAGCGACGAAAAGTATTTGGGCAATGCAGGGAATTCATCTCTAATATGCTGAAAACTTAATCGCTCTGCATTTATACCTGCTTTATCAAAATGTTCCCTGAGTGACTGCACTTTTTCCTGATTTTTGTCGTAAACTATGATATTTAAATTGGTCGTAGTAACCAGGTTGTTTAAAAGTTGAATGTCATTGCCTCCCAGTACAAGGGCATATCCTGCTGTTATGCCAGCTTCCTTAGCTAATTCTGTTTTTTGATTTGATTTTGTTGCAGTTTTGGCTTTTTTACGAACAACCACATTTTCCAGGGGATCTTTTCCAAATACCATCAAACTCCCGTCACTGGTAACTGCAATTAATTTTCCGTTTGCGGCTACAAGTCGCTCAATATTTTTATCTGTTTTGAAATTCCAGATGACTTCCGCATCATTTCCCGGCAAAAGTTTTATAGCTGAAATTCCTGTGCTATCGGCTGCAAAAAGGCAATTACCGGCTTTAATCAAATCATTCCTTGCCAAAACATTTTTGTACCATAACGTATCCAGTTTATTATCCGTTGTCAATTCCGTTGCCCATATTTTTTCACCTGAAAAGTATATTTTGTTACCATCAACAACCGGGTATTCACCCACATTCGGAATCAACATGTTACCGTCTTCCGAACTGTACATGTTGGTCGCTCTTTCCCGAAAATGATTAAAGAAAACTTTATCGTTGGCACAGGTAAAAGAACCGCCTGTTTTTTGGTTGGCAGAAAGGTGATAATAAAGTTCTTCACCGGTTTTTAAATTGAATGCAGCCGGAACCGAACGTCCGCCTGCCACAAGTAATTTTTCTCCACTAATGGTAAACGCTCCCTGGGGAGCCACGTCAGCAAATGCAGGTGAACGGTGGGGTTGAAGGATATAGTTGCTGCCGGTGCCTTCATTTTTCCATACAATGTCGCCAGTGGCAGCATCGAGGGCATAAATAAATGTTCCCATCATTGGAAAAATGCTTGCTGCCGTATAAACAATATTGTCTTTTATAACTACTCCGCCTCTTGCCGGCCACATGGAAATAAGCCTTTTATTTCCCAGTAGCTTGTTTTCTGCAGGAGCCAGTAATCGTTTCCATACCAAGTCACCATTATCTGTATTCAGGCAATAGATATAACCATCGTCACCGGTAAAATAGATTTTACCTTTATTTACAGCCAGTGGTAAGCGAACCGGCCCATCAGCATAAAAATGCCAAACTTCTTCTCCCGAATTTAAATCTAACGCAACTACCTTATCCTGATCGTTGAAGCCAATGAACATTTTATCACCAGAAACTACCGGTTCAAAAAGCCGATCATACTGCATCAGGTTTTGGTTGAGAGGATCATCCCAAACCGGAGTCCTGGGTGAATAGGTTATTTGCCATTGCAGATAGAGTTTCTCAGCCAGCTGTTCGGGTGTTGAAGCCGAACGATTATAGTCTCTTCGCCACATCGGCCAGTCGTGAGAAAATACTGAACCCGAAAGAATTAACAGGGGAAAAAGAATTACTGGTAATATTTTTCTCATGGTTTTTGGTCGTTGATTCAGAATTTTAAAGATACTTGTTTTTTCTAAAAATAGTAATCCGGAGATTGAAATCATATTGATTTTATATGATAATACTCGCGTTGTCTCACTTAATGGATATTAGGAATTTAACATTTCTCAATGAATTTATTTATATCAGAATATTTATTTTGTACCTGAATAAATTGATAAATAAATCCTGGATGGAGTCTTTAACCAAATCCTGGTCGGCTGTTAGTTTAAGTCCAAAATTAAAAAGTGTGTCGGCGTACTCTGAATATATCTCTTCAAAAGCTGATTGGTCACCGGACTTAAATTGAATCCAAACTTTTAACCAATAAAATTTATCTTCAACCTGATTTTTATTTTTTTCGATTCTGGTCAATTTAGATATGATTAGTTTATTCTAAGTATATTAAAAAGATTACATTTTCAAAATAACACCCAAAATCATAGTTTTTAGTGATGAATTTAATATTTGGAATAAAGAATCCTGGTAGGTTGCCAGATGTATTTCAAATGCCTTTACTTTCATTATGATCTACTAGCCGTCGTTTGGATAAGAAATATAATAACGCAAACATTTTATGTTTACCCGGTCGTTTTTTCTCCCCGCCAGAAAGTATTGAAGTATTAAAAAGTTTTCTTTATTCAGAATTCCAGGGGGGAAGGCATCAAAAGAGACTTGATAAGGTCGCTGTTTAACACATATCTTATAGCCGAATCAATTTTGTTAAACCTGCATTACATTCATTTGTTGAAAAGGAAAGACTTCAGTTGTAAAGCAAAGACATGAATGTATTTCAGTTTCCAGAACAAAAGTTGATTGAAAAATTTCGGAATGTAATTTCGCATCAGCCGGGTGAAATTGAGTGGCCTAATGTTGTTGTAACTGCTTCAAAGAAGAAATATCAAAAATCTGTTTTTGAAAGTTCATTTACAATTTTTGCCAATATAAAAGGCACCGTAAATCTGCAAACAAACAAAAGAAACCTCAAAATTTGTGAACAAACTTTTTATCTGTGCAACCCCTTCGAATCGTTTCGTTATGAAATTGATTCAGAGGAAGAGACAGATACTTTTAATATTCACTTGAACTATAATTTCTACACAAAAGCCAAAAATGCATTTTTAAGTTCAAATGAGGAGTTGTTGGACAATCCCTCCAAACAAGAAACAAGCTTTAGTTTTAACAATCAACTGCATTACCGGGATTTGAATTTTAATCGTTTAATTCAGTCATATCAGGAAAAGGAGGAGGAAACATTTATGATTGAGTTATTCCAACATTGTCTGATGTTAGACGTCGGGGAAAAGGGGAGACGTTTAAATATTCCGGTTGCAAAAAAATCAACCAAAGAAGAATTGGCCGGAAGAATGGCTGTTGCCAAAGATTATCTTTTTAGCAACTACAATGACGCTCAGCTTTCTGTTGCTTCTCTTTCAGCATTGGTTTCGATGTCCCGTTTCCATTTTTTACGAATATTTAAAAATGTATATGGAGTGTCTCCCTATCAATATTTAAAAGGAATGAGAATTGAGAAAGCAAAGTATCTCATTCAGAAAACCGACATGTCAATTGACGAAGTTGCTTATGCTGTTGGATTTCAGGAGTCCACAGCTTTGTATCCTGTTTTGAAAAAGGAATTGAAACAGACACCCCGGGAATACAGAAAGGAAAATCGCAATTTTCAATAGTCCCGGAACCATTAACTGAATGTACATTCGTAAAAAATGTAAAAATGAAAATTCAGTTAATAAGAAATGCAACGGTAAAGATTTATTTCGGTGGAAAAGTGTGGTTGGTTGATCCTTTTTTTGCGAATGAGAGAAGTTTGCCTCCTTTTGCAGGCAAGACAAAGAACCCAACCGTTCCGCTTCCCATTTCTATTCGTGAAATATTAGAAGATGTGGATTACGTGGTGATTACACATTTACACCCGGATCATTTTGATGAGAAAGCACAGGAAGAGATACCAAAATCGGTGCCGTTTGTTGTTCAAAAAGCCGACTCTGAAAAAATTAAAACGTTTGGATTTGAAGCAATTGAAATTCAACACGAAAGAGTTTTGGATAATGTCAGGATCTCAAGAGTCGATGCACAGCATGGTGAAGGAGAGATACTAAAAGTAATGGGCGATGTTTCAGGATACGTTTTAGAAGATTCAAAAAACGAAGTTTTGTACATTACCGGAGATACAATTTGGTGCGATAAAGTAAAAAGAACAGTGGACAGGTTTTCTCCCAGCGTCGTTATTTGTAATGCCGGAGGAAATGTTTTTTTGCCTGAAAACCATCCATTTAAAGAATATATCTCGCTGGAGCATGCATACAAGGTTATTATGGATGAAAAACAGGTTCTGCAGTTGCTGAATTATAAAAAAGATACAGCTGTTGTAACTGTTCATGTCGGAGCGTTGGATCACGAAACAGTTTCACGTAAAGAACTGAGGCAGTTCCTGAAGAATAACGATGTAAGTGGCAATAGATATCATGTGCCAGAAGACGGAGAAATTATAACGTTTTGCTCGCATTAGTACCATTTCAGGTGATGACGATGTACTAATTGTGTGTCAAATTTTAATGACTAAAACAGTAAAAAATAAAGCCTGGCGTGTTGAAATAACCTGAATCTGTTTTAAATTTTACAGGCTGGCGGTACCCCCGGTATTCACAGCTAACTTCTGTCGATATAAGTTTAAAATAAACTAAAAGGTAAGTAATGGATTATTATTCAGATAATTCCCCATGGCTTATTATGGGGTTTTCGTATAGTCATCCTGTAATCGATAAGAGATATCAAACCAATGTCGGGCAAAGCGTTAAAAAAAACATTTTGTAATAATCAGATTAAACGCCAAAAAACTCAACAAATAACAAAAATTACAGGCATAATTTTTGTTATCTTTCGAACTAAAATATTAGTTCTCTACCCATGAAAAAAATGAAACCTGCTCTAACGCAAACTTTTACTCTAAGAATTTTTATCTCGATAGTTATAAGCACCTTTGTTTTTTCCTGTAAAGACAGCACACCGGATGAAACACAATCTGAACACGATGCACTTCCTGAAGAGAAGAACCTCGTGGAAACCACGGTTATTCAACGTGAAAATTTTACACGTGAAATTGTAAGTAACGGAAAACTCGCCGCCATTCAGAAAGCAGAATTGTATTTCGAGAATCAGGGTATCATTGAAACGATTCCAGTAAAAAACGGACAAACGGTTCAGCGGGGCGCAACCCTGTCAACACTTCAAAATGATGATTATAAATTTTCATTTGAAAAAGCAAAAGTGGGTTTGGAAAGTGCGGAGATCGAAAAAATGGATGATTTGCTAAGTATGGGATATAAAGATGTAGAGGAAAAAGATGTTCCGCAGGATCATTTGCGAATTGCCAATATCAGGTCGGGCTATAACCAGGCAGTACTGGATTTTGAAGAGGCTGAGCGGGTGCTGAAAAATGCAACTTTAAAAGCTCCCTTTTCGGGGAAAGTAGAAGGAGTGAAACAAAAACCATATGAAAAAGTAAATCAGTCGGAGCCGTTTTGTACTTTAATTAGCGACAAACAATTTACCATTGAATTTCCGTTGCTTGAAACTGAATTTGGAGAAGTTCAGGTGGGGCAGCAGGTTACGGTAATTCCTGTTGCAGGTGCAAAATCAACAAAAGGAGAAATTACTGAAATCAATCCGCGTATTGATGAAAACGGGCTGGTGTGGATAAAGGCAGAAGTAGATAATCCGGGAGGTTATCTTGAAGGAATGAATGTAAAAGTTAGCATTAAGAAAGCTATTCCTGATCAACTGGTAGTTCCAAAGCAGGCAGTGGTATTGCGCCAGAACCGCGAAGTACTTTTCCGCTACACCGGTGGAATTGCTTACTGGACATATATAAATGTGCTCGACGAAAACGAAAATCAATATTCAGTTGAAGCAGCGGAGGGAGCAGCACTTGAACCAGGTGACACCGTAATTGTTTCAAATAACCTGAACCTGGCCCACGAATCGGAAGTGGAAATGGAATAACTTTTATGATTGTTTTCCGGAGATTTAACGGGAGTGGTATTCAAATAAGTTTGGATTGAATATTGCAGTGAAAAATTTTGATGAAGGAAATGATCCGATTGTAATGTTTTGTAAAATAGATTAGATGAAAAATAAAGTAAAGATTTTAATAATATTATTTGTAATTCAACTTTCGTGTTCAACCAGCGACCCAAATACCGGAGATATAAGAAAAATAGCTTTGAAGGAAACAAAAGACGTTCAGCCTGTTTCAAGTTTTGTGTCAGACATTGATTATATCGAATTAAAGTATCAGGGCGAGATACAACCCGGCCGCATTCAGAACGTTAAACTTCTGGATAACGAGATTATTGTAAAACAGCTCTACGGCGGAGAAACGAGTCTTTTGAGGTTTTCCAAACGAGGTGAATTTTTGAATCAAATCGGAAAAAACAGAATTCAAAATCTACGTGACATTATAAGTTATAATAACGATTTCGCTGTTTGGGATGAAGCCGGTATTAAAATCTTTTCAAAAAACGGAGAATTTCAGCGAAAGATTTTTAATGTAAATGAACCCGGTAGCCGCTTTTTTTATTCCACAGGTAAATTTTATCTGTTTCATGAAACAAATGCCCCCGGCTACATAACCGAGTATACAACGGAGGGCAAAAAGGAAAATGTTTTTCATCCTTTGAAAGCAGAATTTGAAAATGAAGGAAACCCTTCGGTTATTGAACTGGGAAAAGACAATTTTCATTTGTTTTCGCCGATTAATGATACAATTTATGCTTTTTCAGACCAACAACTTTTACCCCAATATGTTTTTGACGGGAGACCGTATCCCACGTATATTGAGATTTTAAAAAGGGTAGATTCAAAATCAGAATCTGAAAAAATAAAATATATCAGAAACAACCAGCACTGGAAGGTTAGAACTTATCTGGAAAATGATAATTTTATTTTTATAGATTACAGTCTGGGGTCCTATCCGTCGAACATTATCATTCGAAAATCGGATTGGCAAATTTCTTATGTGAAAGAATTTATAAACGATATTGATGGAGGAGTGTGGGATGATCCCTGCTATCTTTCTGATAAAAATGAATTATATATTCCGCTTACATCGTACCAGATTTCGGGGCACACCATAAAAAATAAAAAACGACATGAATTTGATGAGCAGAAGGAAAAAGCCCTTCAAAGTGACAATCCGGTATTATTGGTTTGCAAGCTGAAATAAAATAGTTGAATGCTAGTCAGGAATTGTAAAACCGTTGTACTGAAACAAATTTGGCACAGCCCGCAAAAAAAGGATATGATACAATACGGATATTCATAAACATATAAGCCAAAAAAACTAAATCAATACCAACAAAATGGTTAAATTTCTCATCCACCGGCCTATTGCAGTTACCATGGCTTTCCTTGCCTTGCTGTTAATTGGAATTGCAACAACAACAAGCCTTCCTGTTTCACTTATGCCCGATATCGATATCCCCGTTGTTTCTATTCGCGTTTCCTCCTCGGAAATGCCGGCGCGGCAGCTGGAAAATACCGTGGTAAAAACATTAAGAAGCCAGTTGAAAGAGGTAAATCACGTGGAAGAAATGAGAAGTGAAGCCCGCGATGGCACTGCCTGGGTCGAACTTCGTTTTCGTCACGGAACTCCGATTGATTTGGCATCGGTTGAAGTAAATGAAAAGGTGGATAAAGCGATGAACTCCTTTCCCGAGAACATCCGGCGACCCGAAGTTATCCGGGCCAGTGCATCCGATATTCCTGTTTTCTACCTGATGGTAAATCGCAAAAAAGAGCTGGAGAGCGGCAATACAAAAGAATTTTTACAACTTAGTAATTTTGCCAGTCAGGTTATTCGAAAACGCCTGGAACAGTTGCCCGAAGTGGCTTTGGTTGATATGAGCGGGTTGCAATACCCTGAAATAAAAATTCTTCCAAACAATGCATATCTGCAAAGCGGGGCTTTTTCGGTCGCTGCTCTCGAACAGGCCTTACAGGAAAATAACATCGATTTGGGACGCTTGCTAATCCGCGACGGGCAATACCAGTATAATATCCGTTTTAATACCCGGCTACGCGATGTTTCTGATATTTCCAAAGTTCCCGTCAACCTGAACGGAAAAGTTGTCCGGCTTGAAGAAATTGCAGAAATAAATATGCAGCCGCAACGCTTACAGGGCAATATTAAGTTTAATGCACAAAACGCCGTAAGTATGGCGGTAATAAAACAATCGGATGCGAAAATGGCGGAGTTAAAAAAGGAACTCGAATTTTTAGTGGAACGTTTCCGTGAAGATTATCCCGACCTTGAATTTTCTGTTACCCGCGACCAGTCAAAATTGTTGGAATATTCCATCAATAATTTAGGGCAAAGTTTACTGTTTGGCGGATTGCTGGCATTTTTGGCCATGTTTCTTTTTTTGCGCGAGAAACGTGCTCCCTGGCTGATTGGAGTGAGCATCCCGGTTTCTCTGATTATTGCTTTGTTGTTTTTCTATCTGGCCGGACTTTCGATAAATATTATTTCGCTTTCCGGTTTGGTACTTGGCGTGGGGATGATGATTGATAATTCCATTATCGTAATTGATAACATTACCCAGCACCGGCAACGGCATTCGCTGCTCGACCGCGCCTGCAATGAAGGAACAAATGAAATTATCCGCCCGCTGATAAGTTCAGTATTGACTACCTGTGCCGTTTTTATCCCTTTAATTTTTATGAAAGGAATGTCTGGCGCGTTATTTTTTGACCAGGCCATTGCAGTAACTATCGGACTTACAGTTTCGCTTGTTGTTTCAATAACACTTTTACCTACTTTGTACCGCATTTTTTATAAAAAACATGCCGATGTGGATCCTAAAGCCACTTACCCGGTATATTACAGTTGGTATGAAAAAGGATTAAAGTTTGTATTGCGGCACCAGCTTTTAACGCTTGTTTTGGTGATTGGAATGATAGGAACCGCTGTTGTTTTATACAAAGCGCTGACTGTTTCCCGTTTTCCCGATGTAAGTCAGGATGAAGCGGTTTTAAAAATCGACTGGAACGAGCCCGTTACTCTGGAAGAAAACAACCATCGTGTTACAAAACTGCTGGCTGTGTTATCCGAATGGCCTGAGTATGTTGTGGAGGAGGCCGGAAAGCAGCAGTATTTGTTAAATACTGGTGAAGAAGCAGGTACTTCAGAAACCCGTTTATACATAAAAACAACTTCTCCATCCAGGTTACATCTGCTGAGTGAAGAGTTTAGCAACTATCTGGAAAATAACTACCCCGAAAGTAATTTTGCTTTTTCGGAAACCGATAACCTGTTTAACCTGGCGTTTGGAAAAACGGACGCACCTCTGATAGTTAAATTTGCCCATTTTAATCCCGGAGAAGAAGGGTATATTGACGGATTAGCTGAATTACAGGAAAAAACAGAGACGGCTTTCCCGGGCAGGGTGCAGTCGAAGCTCATTACCCGAAATTTGATTTTACTGGAGACCGACCCCGAAAAACTGATGTATTACCAGGTGGATAATGACGATTTGTACCGCGAAATAAAAAGCGCTTTTAATGTGAATACGGTTTTTACCATCAACGACAATAACATGTTCGTTCCTGTAAGTATCGGGAATAATTATGCCTCGGTATACGATATTGTTCAGAACATTACCATTCAAAATGCAAACAACGAAAAAATACCTTTATCCGGGTTGGTGAAAGTAAGTTCAGGGGCAGGATTAAAAGCGATTGTGGCCGGAAAGGATGGAGAATATTTTCCGGTGCTGCTTAATATAAAAGACAAAGAGTTTAAAGAAGCCACAGCAACATTTAAAAACATGGTAAACAACGACGACCGTTTCGAAGTGAGTTTTGGTGGCGAAATCATTGCCGATAAAGGAATGTTGAAAGAACTGCTTGTAATTATTGGCGTAAGTTTATTGTTGCTTTATTTTATTTTGGCTGCGCAGTTTGAGTCATTTGTTTTGCCTGTTATTGTTTTGCTTGAGGTTCCCATCGATTTGTTTGGCGCCTTTCTTTTTCTGATGGCTTTTGGCGCCGGAATTAATATTATGTCAGCCATTGGAATAATTGTGATGACCGGGATTATCATTAACGATTCTATTCTTAAAATAGATACCATAAACAAATTGATGGACAGTGGCTTTTCCTTGTTGCGTGCGGTTTTTGAAGCCGGTAAACGACGCCTGAAACCGATTATCATGACCAGTTTAACAACCATCCTGGCCATGTTGCCGTTCCTTTTTCAAAAAGGAATGGGAGCGGAGCTCCAAAAGCCACTCGCACTGGCTATTATTGGCGGAATGACGATTGGGACATTGGTGAGTTTGTATTTTATCCCGCTCATGTACTATTTGTTGAAAAAGAAAAAAGAAGCCGTTCGCAGCTGACATTTCAGCGGATGACTTTCAGCTCATCTGCTGAACAAGAAAAGATTTGGTGAAATACAGAGCTTTTGTGTTTTTATGGCAAAACTTTAATTATTTAGGAAAATATGCCAAACTTTAAATAATAAAACTATGAAAAATTTAATCCCCTTTTTATCGTTACTTTTTTTATTGGGGTGTAACTCAAAGGTTAAAACACCACAGGAGAAAAAAAAGACTGTAGAACCGGTTGATAAAATAGAATATCCGCAAATTATAAATATTGGGAAAGATTTTAAAAATTCAAAAGAACTTCGACTAAGCGAAATTGCCGATGATATTGAATATATAAAACTGGAAAAGACGCCTGAATCATTGGTGGGAGGGGGGAATCCCGGTTGGTATGTAACAAGCGAATATATTTTTGTTTACAGCCAGAACAAACTTCTTCAGTTTGACAGATTGGGAAAATTCATTAAACAATTCGGGAGAAACGGAAGAGGTCCTGGAGAATTTCAGTCCATGAAAGGAATGGTAGCGGACGAGTCTAAAAATATTCTTTATGTCATTGCAAATTTTAAACATGTAGTTTTAATGTATGATTTAATTACCGGTGAATTTTTAGGTAATTTTCCTGTTAACGATTATCTGGGTGCTGCAATTATGAATCGTCCCATTCAAATGCTTGGAAAAGATACATTTATTGTCTTAACACATCCTTTCGCCAAATTTAAACCTGATTATTCAATTTTTGAAATTATTGATAACAAGGGAAACGTTTTAAACAAAAGGAAAAGCTCTCTTTTTAGTTTTCAGGCTGATAAAAATGTTCGAAGGATTCCGAACGGGAACAACCAAATCTGGTTTTTCAATAATCAATTTCGATTTTATGAAGGATTGAATGATACAGTCTACAACTTCAAAGATTTTAAGTTGGAGCCTGTTTATATTTTTGATTTAGGCAAATATAAAGGTCCGTTTGAAGAAATGACCACCAAATTTTTCAAGGAAATTCCAGGCTATATTCTATTAGTAAGTTTTTGGGAAACGCAAAAATATCTGTTGTTTGGCTTTTTATATAATGGAAAATCACAACGGGGATTTTATGACAAAACAGAAGGTAAATTTTACCGCTTAACTCCTGCTGAAGATATACAAGAGGGAATAATTAATGATATTGACGGGGGGCTGTCATTTTGGCCCTCGCATTCTGTTGAGCATAGTGACAGAGAATGGATATATTGGTTCGATGCCATTGAGTTAAAACAAAAACTTACTGAAGAATATCTGGGGATATCTGAAGCAAAATACTTGGGCAAAAAGGAAAATTTAAAAAGGTTTATGAAAGGACTATTAGTTGATGATAACCCCATTATATTTGAAGTTAAGTTAAAAGAATAAATTGGTGATTAGTATAGGTTATGTAAAACTATAAAAATCAAATCATGAGGGCTCAAAATGCGACTTCAGTTTTAAAATTCTTTAGCTTTGTTTTTGTTATTATTTTTTCGGGATGTCAGTCAAATTCAATAAAAAATAATACTGAACAGTCTGAGGGTAAGCTTTCAGAAAAAGTGCCCGCGCAATCCATAGAAATCGATCCCCGTAAATTTGAAAACAAGGAATTAAGCTTAGCTGATTTTGCTGGCGATATAAAATATATACCGCTATCCAATAAATTGCAAATCGGGTCTGTTCAGGTTTTACGGCTTACTGCCAATGCTGTTTATATAATTTATAATAGTAGCGGTGGTGGCGAAGGCAACGGGCATCCTCAATTGTTCAGGTTCGATAAAAATGGCAAAAATCCGGTTGAGATTGGAAGCGTAGGCAGAGGTCCCCGGGAATATTTGTCCGGTAATTATTTCGCGGTTGACGAACCGGGTAACCGAATTTATATAAGTGGTAAAATAAATACAGTTCTTGTTTTCGATACATTGGGTAATTATGTTCGTCAATTCAAATTTCAGAATACGGATCAAAGATTTGCCCAACTGGAATATTTGGATAAAAATAAATTATTTGTGCCCGCTCAAAAACGTGGCGCAGGTGGCCCGTATTTATGGTCGATTATCGATACTTTTGGGAATACCGTTTCGAGTAAACCAAACACAACCCCTCCATTCGAAACACGCTTGGGACCGCGTTCGGGGACTTTTATTTTTCAGGATAAAATTTCGTATTGGGTAGATTACAACGATACCATTTTCCAAATAGCCCCCGATTTTAGTTATCGTGCTTCCTATATTATCACTCCGGGAGAACACAAGGTAATACATCAGGATTTGCCCTTTTCTCCCGATTTACCCGAGAAACTTTTGGAGTTCTATTCTCCTCATGTTTTTTGGGAAACCAATAAATATTTAATAAGCCGCTACAATTTCAAAGGAAAATTTGCCTATGTTTTTATCGATAAAAACACACATAACACCTCTGTTAGCTCCTTCGAATGGGAAAGAGGAAAGAGAGGAGGGATCCCCAATAATTTTGACGGCGGAATGGATTTTAGTCCTGAAACCTGTTTTACTGATAACGGCAAAGAATACCTGGCAGGATATATTCAGCCTTACGAACTTAAAATTTATGTCGCTTCCGATGAATTTAAAATGACCACCCCAAAATTTCCGGAAAAGAAAAAAGAACTGGAAAGACTAGCCAATACTTTGGATGAAAATGATAATCCAATTTTGATGCTTGTAAAATTGAAAAAGTGAATTATTGAAATTTTGTAAAATGAAAAAATTAGTAAAGATTAAATGGATTAAAATCTTAAGAAATGAAATGATCCCGTTGAAAGTATTTATGAAATTGCTAAAATTGAGTTTGATATTTGTAATAATTCTCGGACAATCATGTGATAGCAAGAAAAATACTTTCAAAAAAGACCCAAATGCCTATTATTCAGGAATAGAAAAAGCAGGAGCATTTGATGTGGTGGTCTGCGATATAAGCAAAATAACTAAAAAAGTTAAACTCCCAATTAGTAAGTTGATCGACAATTGCGAACTGGTATATCTTAAAACGCCGGATATTTTACCTGAATTACGTCGCTACGATGTTTCTGAAAATTTTATATGTGTTGCAGGCGAAGGAGAACCTGTAAAATTATTCAAACGAAACGGTACCTTTATTACGGATATTGGCAAAATTGGCCGCGGCCCGGGAGAGTATGGCTTTACCCCAAACCAAATAATTATTGAAGAAGAAAGTAATAGTATTTTTCTAATTCCCGCATTCGGAGTAGATAAAATACATCACTTTGATTTGGAAGGAAATTTTGTTGAAAGTATTACTTTATTATATAAATCACCAAAAGCTCAGGTCCAAATTAAAAGTGATACCATAACTGTCATTTCGATGGTTTTTGATGACCAAACACCAATCGCTTATCAGCAATCTTTCGATGGTAAAATAATACAACGCCTTCCGATTATTAAAAATTTAATTTCTAAACCTAATTTTGATAATGAAATAATCTCAACGTTTAATACCAATAGTTTAGATTTTCAAATTGCATCTGAAGATACGCTGTTCCATTATAATGTTACCAACAATATTTTGGAACCTCAGTTGGTTTTTATGCCGATTCAAAATAGTATTAAACCGATTATATATGAGTTCCCGAATTATTACTATGCAAGTGGTCGTTATAAAAAAGGGGGTAATAAATACGAGCGCTGGGATGTAATCATTAATCGGGAAAATTTAGAAACTGTCTTTTGTGATGAAATAGTTAATGACTTTTATGGCGGAATAACAAATAGATTATTTGGGTGTCGTAATGGACGATATATTGCATCAAAACCGGCAATTAAACTGATAAATGAAATTACTCAGATTTTGAAAGAAAATGAGATAGATAATCAAATGAAACAAAAGTTAAAGGAAATATTAGACCACACACAAGAAAATGACAATGATGTTTTATTTATTGGGAAACTAAAAAAGTGAATATTCGTATTGTGTCATATCTCTTTTGTTCGTCATGCTGAACTTGTTTCAGCATCTAATCCTTTTTGATAATCAATGTATTATCAATGAGTCCCTGAAACAAGCTCAGGGTGACGTTCTATTTATGATGCATTACGGACATTCAACTAAAAAAACAGTAACAAATTAAAATGAGTCGTTTCGTAAATGAATTTATTTGTTGGATAAATTGAGTTTTTAGACGGTCAAAATTGTATTTGTTATTTGAAACACCTTTAAACATTAAATCTGACAATACATATCATAAATAATTAACTTAACTAAATAACAAAATGAAAAAACTATCCATTTTACTCACACTGATTATTGTTTTATTTTCCTGCAAACAAAAAAAGGAAATAGATAATATTATTGATCTCACCTCAATTACTGAACCCACTGAAACAAATTTATCGGAACTGGGATCAGAAATAAGGTACATCCCGCTCGAAACAAATGCGGATTGCCTAATACCTCAAATTTACAAGTTGATTTATGAAGGGGGAGCATATTTTTTAGGATCAACAAACGCAAACACAAACAACGAAAAGCCTAAAAAGGACGCTCCACCGCCACCACCAACTATGCCAACAAGGTCTCTATACCGGTTCTCAAAAGATGGAGAATTTATTTGCCAAATAAGTCATAAAGGAGGAGCTCCTTCGGAATACATAGACATTTTTGATTTTTTGTACAATAAAAGCAACAATACAATAAATATTTTTATCCTTAACGACATCAAAGAATTTTCGTTAGAAGGGAGCTGGAAGAAAAATATAACTATTGAAAACAAAAAGGTGTCTTCGATAGGTTATTCCAACAATCAGATTCTTGGGTTCGTCGAAAATCCAGAAGGTCAAAACGAGTATAGCTTTCTTCTGTTCGATGCAAACGGCCAGATTACAAATAAGTATGAAAATAAGTATAGATTTGTTTCAACACAAGGTACTTATTTCCACCCTGAATGTATATTTTATCAATATAACGGAATTATACATTGTAAGGAACTTCATTCTGATACTATTTTTTCTTTTGATAACGGCACCTTTATACCCAAATACATTCTAAAACAGGGTGAGGCGAAATTTATACCTGATTTGAGGGAAGATCCACAATATCTTTATAAGAACTTGGGTAAATTCATTATTCAAAAAAATTGCTTTGAATCAAAAAACTATCTTTTTTATCAGTACAGATGGAAAAAAAAGGACAACTTTTTCATTCAAAACAAATCAAACGGAAATCAATATTTAATCGATAACGGAACAGGCCTGGTTAATGATCTGGATAATGGCCCAAACTTTAAAATACAAAATACCATAACTGTCGATGGCACTGAGTATCTTGTTTCCTGGATAAACACCTTTGAACTCAAAGCTCACGTTGCGTCCAACGAATTCAAAAACTCTGTCCCAAAATTCCCCGAAAAGAAAAAGAAACTGGAACAACTCGCCAACAGTTTGGATGAAAATGATAACCCGGTGTTGATGTTGGTGAAACTAAAAAATTGATTTTAATATGAAACTGACTATTGCCTTATTGTTTTTACTGTCACTACTCATTTCCTGTAAAAACAACGAACAGAAAACCGAAGCGGTTGATTTGTATACGGTTGATTTGAGGGATGATCCAAACATTAAGTCTCCGCTGAAGCTAAGCAGTATTGTTTCGGATCTAACTTATGTAAGGTTAGAAAGTAATTCCAAAACAATTATTGCACCGGGAAACCGAATATTCGTACTGGATTCCTTTGTCATTAACACTGGTTTTGGAAAAATCTCAGTATTTGACCGAAATACCGGAAAGTTCATCAGGGAGATAGGTAAGATCGGCAGGGGTCCTAACGAATATCAGTCTGCCAGGCATAATGTTCACAAGGATTCTTCAAGAGGTATAGTTATCAATACCTCAGGGGGAAGATATTCATTGCTGGAGTTTAACATAAATGGACAAGTAGTCGGGCGTGTTGAAACTGACCCCAGGACTACTTATGTGACTTGTTTAAACGGAAAAAACTATGCTGCCTTTTTTGCCAATAACAGTGGCGATTCTCCTTTACGCATACGTATTTATGATCAGGAAAAAAGCGTAATCGCATCCGAATTTCCAAATTATCAAAAAGCGATAAAAACAAGCAGCCATCGCAGGTTAGGTTACGAAGGCTGGTTTTATTATTTCAATAATAACCTGTTTTTCAAAGAATATCTTAATGATACAATTTTCCAGATAAGCGAAAATACACTTAGCCCAAGGTTTGTTTTTAACTCCGGAGAATTTAGCCCTTCTTATGAACAGCGGGAAATTTTTAAAACCTGGGAATATCATCAGCTATACTATATTATGGAGGCCGAAAATCAATTGTTTTTTGAACTCTCTTTTAAGAAACGAAAATATTACGGATATCTGGACAAGACAACCAGGCAAAGCTATCTTTCCAATATATCCGGACAAGTGGTCTCAGGATTTCAAAACGATGTAGATAATTTTCTTATGTTTTGTCCCAAGTCATTAAACGACAATAATGAGCTTGTTGGTTTTACTGAAGCCAGAGAAGTGTTAAAGTGGTTCAAAGAGAACCCAGAAGCCGCTTCAAAATTACCTTTGGAACTGCAAAAACTCAGTGATATGGAAGACTATGATAACCCTGTTGTAGTGATTGCAAAACTGAAAGAATAAGTTTTTAATTAGTAGTCGCAGTTGGCAGCGAAAAGACCTTTCAGCGTTTTTAAAACCTGAAAGCATTTTAATGAGTAACGATAAATATCGTTTGGTTGTTGAAATTACCCGGTTCAAATGAAATTAATAATTAAAATATTTAACCTATGAAAATCAGCTTATACACTTGTACATTTTCTCTTTTGTTTTTAATCAGTGCATGTAACAAATCAAAGGAAATACCGGTTATCACACCTGAGAGTATGGTTACCAGAGAATTAGCACTTACTGAACTAGCCGACGAAGTGAGTTATATAAAACTTGATAATTCGGTTTTACTATCGGATATTAAAGATGTAAAAAGAGTAGAAGAAGGTTATCTTATCCGGAATAATGATGGGCTTTTTCTGTTTGGAACCAATGGAAAATTCAGGAATCAGATAGGGAAAAAAGGTAAAGGGCCCGGAGAATATGTCTATGTTGACGATTTTACGGTAAACCCTGCAACAGGCGAAATATTTCTTGTAAACCTTAAAAAAGTTTTTGTGTATAACTTCGCAGGCGAACTGCTAAGTTCGTTTGAAACCCCGGATAGCTTGAATTTTAAAAATATTGTATTTTTTGAAAACCGGCTCTTTTTCCCTAAAGGTTTTGGATTTTCAGGTTTAAAAAACGAATGGTATGCAACCGATTTAAAAGGCCATGTAACAAACCAAAAACAAAATTTTGTTGAGGTGGGCGAACTTAGAGTTGACTACCTTATTCATCCGATTTTTAATGATGGGAAATCCCTATTCTACTGGAATCAACTTAATGACACCATTTTTTGTATCGATGAAAAGTGCAAACCGGCCTATCTTTTTGCTAAAGACAAATTTAGGGTAACCGAAAACGATTTGGCATCTGGAGAAAATTACAGGAATAAATCATCCTGGCAAATGCTGTCAGTACAGGGAACAAAAAAATACCTTTTTTTCGATTACATTTTAATAAAAGACAGATTAAGAGTTTATACGATGTTTGACAAAAACAAAAACATTATGTATAAAATTGCCAGTTCGATGTTAGGTGCAGAAACAATTAATTTAAATGATTTTGATAACGGCCCGGCATTCGTTCCCGTTTCAACGTATCATTCAGATTCAGAGGAATTTTTGTTGGGATGGATAAATTCTTTTCAATTAAAAATGTTGGTAGAATCCACAGAGTTCAAAAACTCCACTCCTAAATTTCCAGAAAAGAAAAAAGAACTCGAACAGCTGGCAAATAGTTTAAATGAAAATGACAACCCGGTGTTGATGCTGGTGAAATTAAAAGAATAAGTTTTCAGTAAGCAGAGAAGATACCTTTCAGCGCTTTTAGCGTCTGAATGAGGAACAATTAAAATTGTTTGGCAGCAGGAAAATATTCAAGTTAAGTAAGTTTTTGAGCTTTTGTGTTTTGTCGCAAAAAAGAAAGTGCAACCAAAGCCCTAAAACACGGGGTGCTACAAAAACGCCGGAACAACAGGCCAATACTATTCCTCGCACAAAAGTTCGTTTTATGGCAGAATTTTTGTGAGGTTTTGGCTAATTTTTCCAATGATTACTTCTTGACAAAAGATAACGACTGTAATCGTTGGTTTCTGAAAATCACTAGAATCTAAACTGCTGACAATAGTAAAAACTACTGAAAATGAACCAAAAACAAATTCTTGTGCTCGCCCTTTTTTCTTTATCTTTTGTTTCCTGTTCTGAAAAAAGTAAAACCGGAAATTCCAAATCGTTTACAATACTTCCCGTTGAAAAAGCCATCGCGCAAAGTAAGGCTGCAGAGGTGAACTCAATGTTTGAAAATGTAGTGTTTATACCTCTTGAAACAAGTGAAAAAGCATTGATGGGAGAGGTGCTTAAAATTGTAGCCCACAACGGGTTTTACTATTTGTATGATGATGCGGGGAATTTGTTGCGATTCGATTCTCAGGGCAGTTTTGTTAACCGTATTGGAGCCATAGGGAAAGGTCCGGAGGAATACGGTATCATCGCGGATTTTGCAATCGACAAAAAAAACGACTTTGTAATTGTAAATTCGCTGGGGAAATTGGTTTATTATACCACCGACGGACAATTTGTAAAAACATTAAAATCAGAAACCAATGAGCAGGTTATGGATGTAGATGACACAGGCCGGATTTTTTACATTTTGCCGGATAACGCACAACCGGCCAGTGTAACATCTGCCGAAGCAGTTAAAGTTGTTGCCCCCGACGGGACTTCGCTTAAAACGTTTACTACAACAAAAATAAGGCACAGCGGATTATCATTTTTTAACAGTATTTCGCAAAAAGAGGGAACAATGTATTACAAAGAAGAAATGGGAGATGTTATTTACTCCATAAACGCTAAGCTGGAAAAAGACAGTGTTTATGGTTTCGATTTAGGTAAATACGCTTTTCAGGAAGAAGATTTTGATATGTCGGCAATGGAAAAATGGAAAAATCTCTACCGGCTGGACAAAATTCTGATAGGTAAAAAGTATACCTGTTTTAATCTTCAAAACGGATTGATAGGGAAAGAAATTTGTCCCCTTTTTTGGGACGGGAAAGAACTTGTATTTCCGTACGCAGAAAAAGACCCGTCGAAAAAGGGACTTTTTATAAATGAGATAAGAATTACTCCCATGGCTGAAAGCAATGACGAATTAGTCTGTCTGGCTGCCCTTGTTGATATATTGAAAAACAAAAAAAGCGTCGGGATAAAATATAAAAATCTTAAAAATGTCAACGAAGCTTCTAATCCGGTGCTTTGTTTTCTAAAATAATCTCTGGTTTATCGCAGACAGAAATTTTTTAACAACTGATGGAGAAAGAGAAACTAATGTAGTTCTGAGTAGTTTACGATTTAATAACTGAAGAAATAGTTGCATAACTGAAAAATCAGTTGTAAGTTTATCCTGTTAAATGGTTGCTAACCTGAATTCCTTTACCATGAAAAAAATAGCAAAGTTTACATTTCTGCCTGTATTTCTGGTCTTGTTTTTATTCCCGTTTCCGGCAGTTGCGCAAAAGGTTCCTGTGGCAAAAAAGTTACCCTCCGAAAAGATTATAAATATCGATTTGTATTCAGCTTACGAAAAGTCAAAAATTTATCCCTTAAGCGCTGTTGCCGAAAGTGTTGAGTACCTGCCTCTGGAAACGAACAACGAATGTTTGCTTGCCAACATAGTTGATGTAACTGTTACTTCAAAAGATATAATTGTTGGCGTTTATGAAGGTTTATGTTACCATTTTAACCGCCAGGGAAAATTTCTGAATGTTATCGGGAGCATTGGGAAAGGCCCTAAAGAGTTTACCAAATTAATTACCTGTGTGGTTGACACTGCAAATCGATGGGTTTATGCGGTTGACTGGTATAAACTAGTGAAATTCGATTTTGAAGGAAATTTTCTGGAAAAATACAATTTTGAAAAGACACTGGGAATGCAAAACGTAATGCTGCAACCCGGACAAATTTTAATGGGAAATACATCCTATCAGAATGCAAAACCGGGAGAGCGTTTTAGTTTAAATTTCTTTTCCGAAAAGAATAAAAAACATATTTCAAAAGTTGCCTGCGAGAAACAGGGTAAAATCCCGTTTTGTGTTTGTAATCCTTCTATGTATAATTATGAAGGTGAAACTTATCTCAGCGATTTTTGGAGTGATACTATCTACCGTGTAAAAAATCCCAATCTTTTGGAAGCTTATGCAGTACTCGATAAAGGTAAATTTGAATACCGTAACTCGGAAGATAAATCGATTTTAGGAGGGAAAAACACAGGAGAAGAAAACGTTATTGAAATTAGTAGGATGGCTGAAAACAGTCGTTTTATTTTTATTGTTACAAGCAAGGGAACTTTCTTTTACGATAAAAGCAAAAAAGAAACTTATTGTTCGGAGTATTTTAAATTGGAAAATATGTGGGCAAATTTTAAAAACGACATTACATCGGTTCCTTTTCGTATCCTGCTTAATGCGCCCAATTCCATTCAAAATGGTACATTGATTTCGCATAACGATGCTTACCAGTTTTTTGAAGAAGGTATTGATACAAATAACCCCAAAATTAAAAAGCTGCTTCACCGTCTTCAACCGGATGATAACCCGGTGTTGGTATTGGTAAAATTAAAAGAATGATGTCATGAAAGCTTCAATTATTTATGTCGTTATTGCAGCGCTTTTTGCTTTTTCTCACGTAGATACTCAAAATTCAGGAGAGCTATTAAAACTCGATCTTACAAAAATGCTAAAGGCAAAAGCCTCTAAAAATACAACCGATATTTTTAAACTGATTGACTTTGTGCCTTTGGAAACAAAGCCTGAATGTTTAACAGGAATAGGAAGAACAGTAGTTACCAAAGATGAGATTTACCTGTTTAGTAAAGACCAGCAGGGAATTCTGATATTCGACCGAAAAGGAAAGTTTCTGCGAAAAATAGGAAAACTCGGACGGGGGCCAGGAGAGTTTTGTGTTGCGCTGCCTCTGGATATTCGCTGTTGGAATAATTCTGTTTATGTTTTTGATATTGGTTGTTTTAAAGTTGTAGAGTACAGTACAGACGGAAAAAATGCCAGCGATATTTTTTTGGAAGGCCAACCTCATATCAGAGAGTGTGAACTACTAAATGATACCTGCTTTTTGGTTGCGCAAACATTCCCCCTGCACAATAAAAAAGCTCCTTATTATGAATTAACATCGTTTGATTTTTCAGGGAAGCGAATACATCAGTTTTCCCTGGAGCCCAGCTCAAAAGAATACAAAACATCACAATGGCCATTTATATTCTGGCATTTCAACAATAATCTTTTTTATAAATCAACGTATTGCGATTTTGTCTATAAGGTTTTGAGTCCAAACAAAAGTGAAAAAGTTTTTGAACTCTCACCAGGAAAAAAAAGAAATATTCCGGATGGAAGACTAACGTTTGGTGCAGCTCCCGGGATGATTGAAATTATCTCGATTAATGAAACAAGCGATTATTTGCTTCTTTCTTATTTTTATGGTACCGACTGGCGCGATGCTGTTTATAATAAAAAAACGGGTGAATTTTATCAGATACAGACAAAATACGGCGAAACCGAAAAGATTGAAACTTGTTCTTTTTTATGGCCCAATACTTTACTCCCTAATCATTCAAATGTTCCGGGAGAATTTGTTGCGTTTTTGCAACCGGTTCATTTGGCCGCTTTAGATATTAACAAACTAAATATTAAATCAGCAACTATTAAATCAAAATTACTTAATCTGCAAAGTATTATAAACGTGGAAGATAATCCTGTTGTGGTGCTTATGAAAGAAAAATCTTAATCTGTTACCGGTGATGTCCACTGAGCGATATTATCCATTAAAACAAACACAAAATGAAAAAAATCAAAATCTTTATCACTTTATTCATCGGCTTCTCTGTTTTGATAAATGCACAGGAAGCCATCCGTATTCCCATGGGGCAAAACATCGGCAAATCAGAAAAAATACCGGTAAGCAAAATTGCCGAAAGTATCCGTTTTATACCGTTGGAAACCAACAGAAATTGTTTGTTCGATACTGATATTTCAAAAATTGAAATTTTTGAAGAAACCCTTTTTGTAAGCGACTACAATTATATATTCAGGTACGATTTAAACGGCAAGTTTTTAAACCGGATTGGAAAAAAGGGAAGGGGACCCGGTGAATATGCGCCGGCATTTCAATCTTTTTTAATCGACAAAATAAACCGCAATCTGATTATTTTTGATATGAACAGCAAACGAATGATAAAATATGATTTTGACGGAAATTTTGTAAAGGAAGAAAAAATTAACTTTTTGCCCGGAAAGATGGAATGGATCACGGATGATAATTTTGCAGTTTATAACATGGGATTTACTTATGAAAAGGAACCCTGGCATGATTTTTATATTTTAACCAGCGATGCCAAAACAATTCAAAAAAAGCGGTTTAAAAAAGAGTCCGGAAAACGTTATGGTTTAATAATTTATCCCCCTGTTTTTTATCGGTTTAAAGGAAAGACACGCTACAAAAATCCACACGAGAATATAATATATGAAATCGATGAAAAGGGGAAAGTCAGCCCGGTTTACTATCTCGATTATGGCAAGTACGAGAAATATAACGATGCAGATGATGTTGAAGTTCAGGTAAAAAATAATGTAGGAACAAACAGGTCAAATCCGGATAGTTTTGAAAAAATTGGTTTGCTTGGATTAAGCGAAACCGAAGATTATCTTTTTATTTATTACGGGCATCAGGAGCAGCGAAAAGCAGGTGTTTTCGATAAACGGGAAAATACATTTTACAATTTGTTCGATTCTGATTTTGATTTGTTTGGTTTTCAGGATGACTTGTATAACGGCCTTCCGGTATTCCCCAAAGTAGGTATAAATGATAGTTTTTTAATCACAAGCTACACCGCAATGGAATTTAAAGAGTTTTTAAAAGGCAAAGGAAAAACCGAATCAAATTTAAAAAAGACAAGCTCTGATTTGGATGAAAACAATAACCCAGTTTTGATGCTGGTGAAACTGAAAGAATAAACAGAACAGAGGGCGGCTTTATAAAAAAGCTTTTTTATGACTTGTTAACGTATAAGGTAGTTGCATAACTGAAAAATCAGTTGTAAGTTTATCGTCATAAATCTTTTGTTTACCTCAATTTATATTTCCATGAAGCAAAAAACGATAAAATCAGGAGTGAAAAACATAAAAAAACAATTTCATCATTTCATTTTTGTCTTACTACTATTTATGATTGGTTGTTCTCCGGAAGAGAAAAAACAGGATAATGTACTTTATAACGTTGGAATAAGTGAAGCGTTTGGTCAGGATGTGAACGTAAACATAAGTGAAATAGCTGAAGGAAAAATCGAATACGTGCCTCTGGATTCAGATAAAAAATACCTACTGGCACAGAATCCGGATTTTTATCTGAACGGAAACGAAATTATTGCTTTTGCCAAAAACCAGATTTATGTGTTTGACAGGACCAGCGGCAGATTTCTTCGCGAAATTGGGCACTATGGAAACGATCCCGGCGGGTATAATAAAGTGGTACAAACGTTTCCTTTTGATGAGGAAAAAAAGCTGGTTTATACCAGTGGTTGGGATCCGAAAAGTTATTACCGCTATTCTGCTGACGGCAGTTTTTCCGATAAGGTAACCGCATATTCAATCGACAAAGAAGGGGATATTATGGACAATGTATTTGGAGAAATAGTTACTTCAATTGCCCCCTTAAATGACACCTGTTTTGTAGGTTATGTTTGGAATATCGATGGAAAACAGGAAGCAAAACTGATCGTTTTTAATGAAAATAACCACCGGATAAAAATTTTTCCGCAGTACAACCATTTTGACTATGACATTAAACGTGACGGGATTTCTGTTTACGGCTGGAATGCAAAATATTATCAGCTTGATAATCAGTTGCATTTTTATGAACGTTTTACCGATACTGTTTATACTGTTTCTATGGATACTTTACTACCCAAATTTGTTCTTAACTCAGGCGAAACGTCAACAACAAACGCAACCGATTATACAAAAAGCAAAGGAGAAGTACCCTTTTTACCCATTGAAAATATTTTTGAATCAAACCGTTATCTTTTTTTTAAAATACGAAAACCGAAAGAAAATTTTGAAAGCGAATATTATTACGGATATTTTGATAAAAAAAGTCAAATTACCAAAGTCTCCAACAGCATCGGAGGATTTGAAAATGACATCAATAATTTTATCCCGTTCAGATTTGTCTCTTCCAACCAAAACAATGAAATAGTAGGTTATTATGATGCTTATGAAGTAAAACTCTGGTTCGACGAAAACCCGGATAAATCGGCAGAATTGCCAGAAGAATTTCAAAAATTAAAAAACATAAAAGAAACAGATAACCCGGTGGTAATGATTGCTAAACTGAAAGAATAAATAAGCTTTCGGGTATGGTTTTTGTAAGTTTATTGGAAAATTTAGAAATGAGTTCCCTTACTACCTATCTAAAATCAACATTATTTTTTTTAGTTATTGTATTTGTTTCTTGTCAGTCAAAAACCAACAGAGAGAAAAACGAATTTTCTGAAGTTGAAAATTACGAGATTGATTTAAAGAGTAAAAATATTAACTCGCTGAACGATATTCTTTCTTTTGAAAAATTTGTTTTCCTGGAAACAATCCCTGAGGCTTTAATTCATTCAATTAGCCGCTTGTGTATAACTGATAACGATGAACTCATTGTATTTGATGAGCGGAGCCAAAAAATTATTTTGTTTTCAAATGAAGGGAAATTTATCAGAACCATAGCTAAGAAAGGCAATGGACCACATGAACTAAATATTGCATCTGACATTTCATATGATAATTCCAAAGATTATATCTACGTACTTACCCAGGGTAAATCAATAAAAATATTTAACAGTAAAGGCGAATTTGTAAAAAGAATTAAAATAGATATTTATGGAACCTCGATAGCTAATTTTGAGAACTTATTGTTGGTTCATAATATTGCAGAGTATGATAATATGAAACATTCGTTAGCAGTTTTAGATTTGGACGGAGAAATAAAGGAGAAATATTTACTCCTTCCCGAAAAGAAATCCAACTTCAATTATCAAAACAGAAATAATTTTGTGAAAACTAACTCAGGTGTTAGATATTTAACATCTTTTGATTATAGTATTTATTCCTATTCTTCTCAAGGATTAAAAACAAAATATTGTTTTGATTTTCTTTCAAATAGCGCGCCGCCGAATTATGTTTCGACTTTAAATACACAAAAGGAGTTTAATGTATTTAAGGAAAGTTTAAACTATGTGCATTCAATTACAACATTTTTGGAAATGGGGGACTGGATTTACCTTGAGGTTATTTTTAACCATAGAACATATTCGATTTATATCAACACAAAGACAAAAGAAATTAAAAAATATATGCATAAAAACCTTCACGACCTGTTTGTGCAGGTTGCACTCAGAAACATTCATGGAGATAGATTTATCAGTGCCTTTTATCCATATTTTATCCGGTCGGAAGTAAATTATAAATTTCGGTTAGATTATGCCAAAGGGAAAATTGATGAATCTATCATCAACGAGTTCAAAAAGATAATTGCGATGAAAGTTGATGAAAATCCGGTTGTAATATTTTCAAAACCTAAATTTTAAGCAAAATAGAAATAAAAGATAGCATCCCTTTAAAGAGATGCCATCCTTCAGATTTTCATTCTTCTAGCGATTTTTTATGGAAAATCGTACCAAACGCAGCGGCACTCCCGAGGCATCTTTTAATTCCTGAAGCCCGTATAAATACCCGTCGCGGAAAACCATTTTTTCGGGATTGATCTGAAGTTCGTAGTTGTCGCAAACAAAACTGCTCTCGCAAACAAACTGGCCGCCATTCTTGTATATCCAAACGTTGAATTTATTGGCTCCTTGCTCGTTCGCGAAATCGAAGAACAAAATATTACCATCGGAGTCCTGGAGTAAAGTAGAAAAGTAGGGTTTGGAAATGGGATCTGTTATTTTTCTCAAATCAGCTTCCATGGTTTTTACCAGGTAGTTATGTGCTTTTCGGCTTTCTTCGGCGCTAACTTTTCCTGCAAAACCTTCAAAACGCAACGGATTCATGTTTTTGTAACGTTCAATGGCTTTTTGTTGAATTTCCTTTTGTTCTTCTACCGATATCTGCCCCCTGCTCAAATCCATCTGCTTTTTTGAAACCAGGTTTCCATCCAAATCATAAATACTAATTTCGCCCGAAGTTGGATTCGCCAGAACCAACTGGTCGTTCACACACGCCAGTTTCGGACGGGCTTTTATTCCTGAAGCTTTAGAAAATGGCATGGTGGTGCATCCGATAGCACCTTGAACTTTAAATTCATACGTGTAATTAAAAAGTTGGGTGTGTACGCCAAATTCGTCTCTCGAAGTAAAATGCTCCCATATTATTTTTTTGTCGTTGGTTTCGTAATCCACAAGGGCAACAAAATCGCGGAATTTAGTTTTCCAGATAACCCAGCCAACCACAGCAATTTTCCCGTTGGGTAGTGGAAGTTGTTGCCAGGTCATATAATCCAGTTTTAATGTTTTTTTGTAGTTCCCGTCAAAATCAAAACAAAACATATCGCCCAGGTTGTTTAGCCCTGTAAAAAACGTATTGTTGTTAATTACGCCCGAAATGCGCTGCGTCTTTTTAAATTTTTTTCCATTGTTGCCCGTAATGCCAAATTCATTTAGAAACGTACCATTTGGTGAAAATTTACTGTAAAAATTCCGGTATTGATGATTTACCACAACTGAACCATCGGGCATCAGCACCAGCGATTTCCGGTTACCCATAGGGGCACCGTAAAGCGTATCGTAGTATGACTTAAAAACGGTATCCCAGTTGTTATTTTGAGCATATTCCGTATCGGGTGTTAGAACTACCGTTCCACCTTTGTAAATATCCAAAAGGTTTTGTCCGTGTGCCCAAAATCCTGAACATGTTATCATTATTACAAAAAGTATTTTTTTCATTTTACTGCTTTTTAGTTTGAATCATTATTTAAACCAAAGCCATTCTCATCGGTAATATACAAAACCATTTCCTGCTCTGTTAAAGGCTTATTGGCATCTATTTCATAATCGATATTGTAGTACATTATTGTTTCTTTGTCCGGACTGGAAAAAGGCTTTTCAAGCAGCAATACGATTATAAGCATGACGCTTGCTGCAGCCATTCCGTAAACCAGTTTTTTTCGGATTGGGATTACCGGCTTTTTTTCTTTTATAAGTGTTGATATTCCCGGCATTTCAGGAACGTCTCCAACCAAAGCATTAATTTGTTTTTTTATATTTTCCGAACGTCTTTTGAACAAAGCAACTGTGTTTCTGCACTCTGCACAATTTCCGGTATGAATTTCTATTTTTCTGCTTTCTTCCGCAGTGCATTCACCATCCACATATTTTTGAAGAATATCTTCGTTAAAACAGTTCATAATATTCCACCTTTAATTCTTTTTCCATTTTTTTTAACGCCCTTGATAACGTTTTTCCTACCGATGCAAAGTTTATTTCAGTTATCTCGGCTATTTCCTTGTAGGAGAGGCCTTCGCTGTATAAAACCACTAAAAAACGGTTTCCGGGATCCAGTTTATTTAGCGCATTTCGTATTATTTTTTTTACTTCTTTCTGCTCATACGATTCTTCCTGACAGGTTCTGTTTTCAACTGTTTCCAGCTTGCTAAACCGCTTATTTGCTTTCAGATAATCAATACTTTTAAAATAGGTTGCTTTGTACAGCCATGCTGAATGGTTGTTTATTTCATCGGTACTTTTTCCTTTTTCATACAAACAGACAAAAACCTCCTGTACGATATCCCGCACAGCGTCTTCATCTCCAATCATTTTTGCCGCCACGCGGTACATCATGGAATAGTTTTGTTCATATATCTTTTCAAACGATTTCAAGGTCGACCAACTCTTTTAATAATATGATGTCTTTCAAAGGTGATGATTTGTGACAAATTCAAACGTTTTTTTCAAAAATTAAGCCAGAGTTGCACAAATTTGGTTTAGTTGTTAAGTTATTTGAATAGCTGAAAATAGTACTTTAAATAAACAACTAATTTGTAAAGACTTTCCCTTTTTTCCTTTCTTTTTGAATAGTATAAGTTTGATTTATAGATTTATGAGGCGAATTTCCTGCTTGGAATATCTCGGGAATGTATGACAATTACAGGTACAGGAATGCGGATAATTACGTCGTGGTAACTAAATCTCATTCATTGTCACAAAATAACTGTTTCTCCGACATAGGTATAAGGCTGCATTTAAAGTCTGCCCAAAATTCAATTAACAAAAAAAACAAGCATGAAAAGAAACATCTTTAATCTCATTATCGCCTTTATAATGGTTGCCTTTATTGTCGGTTGCGGAAACAAACAAAAAGGCTCGCACGCTAAAATTGTAAAAGTAAACGGCAACGAGGTAGTCGATTGTAACATTAGCGAAGTTACCGATACCATTGACCTGCCTTTAAGTGACATCATCAATGAATGCGAAATCATATTGCTTGAGACCAACGAAAAATCGTTGTTTGAAAGTGTTTATCATGTTAGCATATCAGAAAATTATATTGCCATTCACAGTCGGGGGAGTCTTCCAATAAAACTGTTTACGCGTGAAGGGAAGTTTATCCGCGACATTGGCAAAATAGGCAGAGGGCCGGGTGAGTTTAATTCACTTTACGGAATCCAATTGGATGAAGATGCAAAAAGAATTTATTTAACTCCGTTTGCGCGGGCAACAAAGCTGTTTGCCTATTCGCTGGATGGCGAAAATTTACCGGATATTCCATTGGTATATCCACAAACTAAATTTCATGCCTATGTAACAAACAACACCGTAACAGTATTGTCCATGCCATTTGAGGGTGAGCCAATCCCGATTGCCTGTCAGCAAACGATAGACGGAAAATTAATAAAAGAATGTTTTGAACCCAAAAATCTGATCACTAATCCGCGGAACGCTCAGGGGCAGTTTGTTGGTTTTAACAGCGAGCTTTCGTCGAGCCGAAATGCCGATGCTTTTGATTATTTTAAACTATCTTACGGAAGCGACTTGCCTGATACACTTTACCATTACGATATTGAAACAAACAGAATGATTCCTCAATTCGTCGCATTTTTTACAGGAGAGAAACAAGGAACCTGGACATATGAATGGAAAAGCCATTACTGTACCCAGATTTTTGGAAAAAAATACAAAGGCGCAAAAGTTTTGGTTGACAAGAAAACCCTGAAGTCTGATTTTTTTCGGATTAAAAATGACTTTTTGGGCGGTTACAAAATCAACAAATTTTATATGAGCAATAACGGAATGTTTATTTCTTCCATTAATGCCATGCAGTTGATGGAAGAACTTGATAAGTCATTAAAAAAAGGAGACCTGAGATCAAAAGAAAAACAAAAAATTGAGAATTTACTGAGCCAGCTAAAAGAAGATGACAATGAGGTTTTGTTTGTCGGAAAAATGAAATAGTTTGCTTACAAAGGAAAGGCATCTTCGGGCAGGGAAGGGAGGAGGCCATCCAAACTAACTTTCAAAAGATGAAGAGTCATAAAAATCAATTATTATTTGTATTGCTAATTGTTGTTACCGCATGCAATACCAAATCGGAAAGTAAAGGGAAGCCTGAGATTGAAACCGCTGAGAATATAAAACCCGATACATTTTACACCATCGGTTTTGCCGGAATTATTAAACATAAACGGGAAATTCTCATTTCCGAAGTCGCTGAAGAAGTGGAATATGTCACACTGGAAAACAATCAGAATTCAATGCTTGGAAACATTATGGATGTCCGGTTGACCAGCGAGTATATTTTTGTGAAACATAACGGTTCACGCTTGTTAACCCAGTTTGACCGAAAAGGGAAATTTATCCGGCATATTGGCACAGAAGGGCGTGGTCCTAAAGAATATGGTTTGATGCGCGTATTTTCTATTGATGAGAATAAAGAGCTGATTTACATTCATACCAACTGGACCCGGAAAATTTTGGTTTACAACTTTGAAGGTGATTACGTAAGCACCATTAAACTGGATGGATTCGATCGATTGCAGATGGTTTGGGCTCATGATAGTGTATTCGTCAGTTTTAGTGAACCTCACCTGGGAACAGAACCCTTTGTTTTTATCGAAACCAACTCTAAAGGAGATACTTTGCAAACAATCCAAAATCATATCTTCTGGGAAAAGAAGGGGCAAAATAGTTTTACCGTTTCTTATTGGGGACGAAACAATTTTTATCTTGCCAATAATAAACTACACATGAAAGGCTGGTATAACGATACGATTTATACCTACAATGAAGAAAATAAAATTGTTCCAAAAGTTTTGGTGGATTTAAAGGAATGCAAAATCCCGGATGATTTAATTCCTGAAAAAATGTCGGGGAAACCATTGCCTAAACAGTGCTACTGGGTGGGATTGAATGAGTCGGCAAACTTCATATTTGTTCGCTACGGTTCGCACATGGACAAAACAAAAAGTAAAGAAGAAATGGAAGAAGGCTGTATACTTTACAATAAAAAGACAAAAGAAGGAGTCGCTTTTAAAAATAAAGGTGAAGAATATGGATTTGTAAATGATTTAAATGGCGGGCCTGATTTTAAACCACGTTATTCCAACGATTCACTGATGTTTGTTGATGTTACAGCTATGGATATGAAACAGTACCTCGATTCCGAGGCATTTAAAAACAGAGAAACAAAATTCGTTGAACAAAAGGAAAAACTGGTTCAATTCAGTAAAACCTTAAAAGAAGACGGGAATAGTTTTTTGATGATTGCAAAGTTGAAGAATTAGTTTTAGAAAAAATTCAACTTATATTTTTGGTTTGTCAGCAATGCGTCTGTTTTATAATAAAGAGAAGAGTTAATGATTATTTCTCAAATTTTTCCATGATTTCTGTCCAGGTTGTAAGGACAATATCATTATCCTGAAAAAATTGTGTCACCCGCGGGTCTGAAAACATTTCAGCTTCCCAAACGCGTTGTTGCCATGAATTTGTAATACTTTTCAAGTTCTCAGTTTCAATAGACGGATGGAAAATAATTTCGGTCAGCCCCGGTTTTAATGATTTTACGAGTTGGAAAAAATTATCTCTTTTTTCTTCATAAGTTTTTCCCTCAGGTACACTGCCAAAGTTGTCGAGTTTGGGAAGTTTGTATTCAGACAGAAGGTCAACCACTTCATCGGTAATCGGGTAGCCTGCTTTTTGATAAAATGCTCTAACTTCTTTGTCAGATAAATCTATGGCATTTGCCGGAATATTGTATTCTTCCGCAGTTTCAAGAAAAACTTTTACATATTCAGCTGAACCATAAAGCGTGCCCATATGCGTATCGATATGCGAAGGTTGATAGCCCATGTTTATCATTTTGTCAATCTGTGCCCGGATTTCAGCCTTTACTTCTTCGGCACTGGCATGCATTACCACATCCGGAACTTCATGCCAGAATTTTCCATCCGGATCAACCAGACCGGGGACTTTTGATGACTTTGAAACCGGTCCCCAACGATAGTTTTTCCATTCACTGGTTAAGGTCAGATGTACCCCAATATCAGCTTTGGGATGTTTTTTGGCCCACTCAACCATTTCTTCTGCATTTGGACAAGGCATCATAACAGCTGCCGATTGAATATGATTTTTTAAAGAATAACTTTGAACAGCAATGTTGGCTTCTTCGCACATACCTGCATCATCGCAATGCAACAAAAGAATAACTTTTCCTTTTGGATAGCCCAATTTTTCTGCATTGGTTGTTTTTTCTGTAGTTTTTTGCGCAAAATTCAGGGAAGAAATAAATGCGAAAAATAAAAACAAAAAAACATGTTTTGTAAGTACAACCTTTTTCTGAAAATGGTTTCCTGTATTTTTCATATTTATTTTGATTTGATATTCTTAATCGTTTTTGTTTTTCATATAATAGAAATGGCCATCTTCTGCTCCAATCAGCAGGTCTGGCGTTCCGTTTTTGTCCCAATCCACAATAGTGGGAGAGGTTGTATGCCCCGCCAAATCCATCTCTGAAAGTGTACCCATATCTTCTAAAATTATCAATCCGTCTTTTTCTCCTACATTCCGTAAAAAATTAACGTTATCGCTGTTTACAAGAAAATCAATCCTGCCATCGCGATCCCAGTCAACTACACAGAATTTTCGCCGGCCTGAGCCACCGGCTTCGCGTGTATTTAGTCGAAGTAGTCCTTTGTCATCATTGGAAAAATATCTCGTAAATTCGCTGCTTCTTCCTGTAAAGATTCGTTTTCCAGGTTTTAATTTTAACTGTCCGTTTTCAAAATACCGTTCCCAAAACGCAAGATAGCCTTCATGGTCAAGCATGAGCAGGTCCATCCATCCGTCGCCGTTCCAGTCGTATGCCAGCGGCGTTGTTCTCCACTGGGTAGCCAGATTTTTACCTTTAGGGCTCCACCAGTTCCAGGAAGGTTTGGGATTGGTACCATTCCATTCAACTTCAACTGGTTTTGAGGCTGCTAACCTGGGATTTCCTTTTGTGCCAATATTTTCGAACCATGCTACTTTTCCCCAAATTGAATTGTAAATAATATCCAATAATCCATCATCATTCCAATCGGCTACCGACAGCGTTGTATAACCCCATTTTCTCTCTGCCGGCCCCTGAATCGAGCCATTTTCTCCGGCCTGAATCAGGATGGTTTCTCCGTCAGCTTTCAAATAAACGGGCTTAGCCCATTTGGGCGTTTCACCTCCGCCCAGGTTTTCTATAAACCCAATATAACCGGCAGTATTTCCGCAAATGAGGTCTTCGTCACCATCTGCATCCCAATCAACGCTGTAGGGGGTAACCAGCGCCCCGAATTTTAAATATTGTTGCTCCTGTTGCACATAAACGGGTGGTTCGAATATCGGACCATCAGTATCTTTTTTGCCTGTATTTTTTAAGAAAACAACACGACCATCTTCTTCTCCCACAATCAGGTCGACGGTACCGTTCCCATCCCAGTCAATTGCACTTGGAACGACCATTTCCAAATCGAGGTGGAGTACTTCTCCGTTGACTTTTATAAATTTTCCTGCAGCATATTCCGGTTTTTTCCGCGTTCCTGTATTCTCGAACCAGGATAAACGATCAACAAATTCGGCTGTAATAATATCCAAGTCACCATCGCCGTCAAAATCTTCAAAGTTGGCACCCGAGATTCCATAGGTATCAATAATTTTTCCATCTGCCAGCACGGGTTTTGGGGCTTCATATTTTCCACGCCGACCCTGTTTAACAAGGTAAACCGTTCCGTGCAGCGGACCATTTGTCCACTCTCCTTTATCGTTAAAGGCATTGTCCCAGCCATATTCCTGCCAGTCGTCGACTGCAATAACAAAGTCAAGGTCGCCGTCTTTTTCAAAGTCGATATATCGCCATAAATTGAATCGGGGTTTTTTAACAATCGACTGATAAAAGCTTTCTTTAAAAAGCGTGTCCGGTTTTTCAAAATAACTGTTAAAAAAATCAGGAAAAGCAACACCTGGCAGCATTACTTTTTGCTCACCATCTATATTTGAAATTTGAAGGTTGCGCTTGCTTTCCGTGAGTCTTACTGGTGTTTTAAATATGGGGTTGCTGCCTCCTGTTTTGTTCTCGAAAAACCAAATGCCGTTAAAAGGTTTGTCCGGACAGTTTATCAGTAAATCAAGGTCTCCGTCTTTGTCAAAATCCATAGGGAAGGGCCAGGCCCACAAACCAACTCCCAAGTCGGTAATTAAACCGGGATTGTTGTATTTAATACGAACCAGATCTTCCTGTTTATTTTGAGCAATTCCGGAAATAAAAATTGAAACAAAAATCAGTGTTCCCCAAAATTTCATTTTATTGTGTTTTTTTATCGTTATAACAATACGTAAAAGCCAGTTTTATATTCATTGTGAAAACTGACTTTTAAATTCATACGATTTAATTAAAAACCTTAAAAATTTCTATTATTATTGATTTGGCCATTCGCCATTTGTTAAAGCTTTTGTTTGCAGCTTGGTCGGATCAATAACTACATGTTTTATCAGTTTTCTGTTCCATGTGTAGGTGATATGAACCAGTCCATCTTCTGTTTGAATTACCGCCGGATAAGAATATTCACCATCTTTGTCGGAGTCATTTTCTAAAAGAACGGCAGCTTTCCAGTTAATACCATCTTCCGAAACAGCAAAATTCAAAATATTCCGGTCTCCCCAGCTTTCTGATGGTTCAACATGATTATAAATTAAAACATGTCTGCCATCTTTCAACGTTACCGCATCGGTACCTGAATTGGGGTTTGGCAGAGAGGTCGGTTTTAATTTAGTCCAGGTCCTTCCATTATCCTCCGACCAGGCTGATACAATCATTTTATTCTGACTTCTGCATAATATTTGCAGTTTTCCGTTCTCGTGAAAAAGAACGGATGGTTGAATTGCTCCAATATTATCAGTAAATTTCAAATTCTCGGAGCGTTCCCACGTTTTTCCATAATCAGATGTTATTTCCATGTGTACTTTCCATCCATCATGTTCGGAACTTGACGGGCATAACAACTCTCCGTTTTTTAACAAAACCGGTTTGTTTTTTATTGGTCCCACAATCTCTTCCGGAAGCCGAACCGGTTGCGACCATGTTTTCCCGTTATCAGAAGAAGTAACATATTCTCCCCACCATTCACGTGGATTGGGACCCTCCTTATAGAATAAAATGATTCCATTTCCCGTATTAAAAAGAACCGGATTCCATGTGGGATAACGTAATGTTTTATGCTGAATGCCGTTGGCAACTTCAATAGGAGTTGTCCATTTCCCTTTGACAAAACGACTTATCCAAATTCCCACGTCAGGATGTTTTTCATGGGTTCCGCCAAACCACGATGCAATCAATCCTCCTTCCATCTTTTCTATTGTTGAAGCATGACAACTTGGAAAAGATACGTCGCCACTTTGATAGATAAACTCTTCTTTTACAATAGCATCCTTTCCGCTAAACGGTTGTTGTGCGGAAAGACTTGTAACCATAAAGAATGCAATTAGAAATGAATAGGTTTTCATATTACGATTGTTTTTGTTTACTGTTGTGTTTTCTTTTTCCCGAAGAAAGTTTCATTAAAATAAAACCAGTCAGGAAAATAACCAAAGTTCCGATAACAATGGTGAGATTGCTGTGGAACGGGCTCTTAAATGCCAGCAGATTTCCTTCCGTAAAATAAAGTGGAGATAAACTCATCCAAACGATTACCAGAACGCCTATTATTACACCGATTGCAGCATCCATATTATTGACTTTTTTCGATAGAAAGGCCAGTAGAAATAAACCCAACATACCACCGCTAAAAATAGAAGCAAGTGACCACCAGGCATCCAAAACACTTTCAACGCCAACAAGCGACAGTGAAATAATAACTCCAAGCGCACCAAAAACTATGGAGGAAATATACAGCACTTTCATTTCAGATTTATCGTTTGTATTTTTTTCGAAATAGCGCTGATAATAATCGGATAAAATAATGGTGGCAGTACTGTTAATACTCGTTGATACGGTACTCATTCCGGCTGCAAAAATAGCTGCTATCAGAAGTCCGGTAATTCCGCGTGGCATTCCGTTAACGATAAAATGTGGAAACACTTTGTCTCCGGTACCTGCAACTTTTAGTTCAGCAGGCAACAAATCGGGTTGAGCCGTATAATAAGAGTAAAGCGCTGTTCCGATGTAAAAGAAAATGAGTGATACAGGTAAGTACAACAACGCACCAAACATAGCTGACGATTTTGCCTTCTTTTCGGTGCTGGTTGTCATATAACGTTGTACAAAATTTTGATCTATCCCGTAATTCTGCAGATTGATAAACAATCCGTAAATAAGTACAACCCAAAAAGTGGATTCGGAAACACTTGCACCGAAGCTACCAAGACTAAATTTATTATTGGCAGCAGCAATTTCAAAAACCTGAGACGGACCTTCGGGCATAGAAAATGTTAGGATGGCAGCACAGGCAATTGCACCAACTACAAGAATAATTCCCTGAATTGCATCGGTCCAAACCACAGCCTGGATTCCTCCCAGCATAGAATAAGCCGTTACAGCAATTCCTGTTACTATAATTATTGTTTTAATATTCCATCCAAACAAAGCGTTTAACGGCAATGCCAACAGCAACAATATAGCTCCTGTTCGCATTAGCTGAGTTAAAATGTAACAGATTGAAGCATAAATTCGTGCCCAGGTACCAAATCTTACTTCCAGGTAATTATACGCCGAGATACTTCCCAGATTTCGATATAGCGGAACAAAAAACTTTACTGCTAAAATCGCAGCAATTGGAATGGCAAAACTAAAAACCAGAGCATTCCAGTCGCTCATATAAGCTTTCCCCGGTAGTGCAAGAAAACTTATGCTGCTTACAAAAGTTGCAAAAATAGACATGCCCACCACCCACGAAGGAAGTGCACCACCACCTGATGTAAACTGGCTTGATGTTTTGTTTTTAAAGTAGAAGCTTGCTCCAAATAAAACATTTCCAACGGTAATAATAAAAAATACAATTAGGTCAATTAGTGGCAGATTCATTTATTATGTAGTTTTTAAGGTATTAAATTCGGCCTTAATTTCCGGATACGTTTCAATCAATTCATGTAAATTTGTTCTCAATAAATCACACTCCTTTTTTTCAAAACGTTCAAAAGGCTGGGCAACAAAATCATCACAAATTCCTATCACAGACAAAGCACATTTAATACTTTTTATATATTTTGAATTGTCTTTACCAATATTATATATTTTTTTCTCAATTTGAATGACAATTTCCCTAAGCTTTGAAATTTTATTTAAATCATTGTTCACAGCGGCTTCGTATAAATTCACAAATATTTTTGGAAAAATATTTGCTCCGCCTGGAACTGCGCCTTTCCCTCCGAATGTAACCGACTCGGGCAGAAATAGTTCTGTTCCGCATATGACCGAAAAATCAGGATTGTTTTTAAATGCTTCCTGAAGTGCATAAAGGTATCCCATGTCTCCGGAGCTATCTTTAATACCTATTGCACCGAGTTGGTAGGCAGCTTTTACTGTTTCAACCGACATATGCATTTTGGTACAGCCTGGCATGTTATACAATAAAAAAGGTAAAGGTAGTTTTGGAGTAAGATAGTTAAGGTAATTTACAAATTCCTGTTGTGACATTGGTAAATAATAAGGCGTGGAAATTACCAAAGCATCGGCTCCCGATTTTTTTGCAACAGCAGCCATTTCAAGAGAACCTCTTACTGAGGTATCTGTAATACCAACCACAACAGGTACCCTATTATTGATTATCAAACATGCTTTTTCAATAAATTCTTTTCGGACTTGATAACTTAAGCTTGTCGCTTCTCCTGTTGTTCCCAAAAGAAATATTCCGTGCACTCCACCGGCTACTATGTGTTCGATAAGTTGCTTCAATCCCTGTTCATCAATTTCATTCTCGTTTTTTAGCGGAGTGACAATTGGAGGAATTATCCCATGTAGATCTATGTTCATTTGATTAATGTTGAGTTATTGTAAGTAATTCAGTTGGTTATCTGATTGCTCATTAATTTATACAAAGGAAGTCGTAAAAAGAGCATTTTGCTTCTTGTATATTGTTCTATTTACATTGAATTTTGACTTAAAATTAAAACATTCGTATTATATTTACGTTTTATGGTTAAAAATATTTACAGTGGAATTTGTATACGAGAAAATTTTTGTCCCCAACAAGCACTCGTTTATTACGCGACGTTTAAAGATGGATCCGGACTCAGAAAAGATTCATTCTCACAAAAATTATGAGTTGAATTTAATTACAGCAGGCTCGGGACGAAGAATTGTGGGAAATCACATTTCAAGTTACACATCCGGAGATTTGGTTTTGCTGGGGCCCAATATTTCGCATTGCTGGGAGGTTCTTGAACATGAAAAGGATGTTGATCCGGAATGTGTTGTTACCCATTTTTATGAAAACATAATCAGTTCTGATTTTTTTAATATCCCTGAATTGGAAGATGTTGTGGATTTGTTAAAAAAAGCACACAGTGGTATTTTGTTTAAAGGACCCAAAACAGAGAAGGTTGCGGCCACACTTAAAAGAATGGTTGAACTAAAAGGCCTTGAAAGGTACATCTTATTGTTAAAAGTTTTTAGTCTTTTGCTAAAGATTGACGATCGTGAATATCTGGCCCTTCCTTCTGCTATGCCAAATACCTACGACAAAGACCGGGAACAAATAGACAAAATATACGAATATGTTTTTCAGAATGTACAGGAAGGTATAAACCTGCAAGATGCCGCTAAACTGGTTTATATGGAACCGAGCTCTTTTTGCAGGTATTTTAAAAAGAAAACCAGCCAGACTTTTATGGAATATGTAAAAAGTGTTCGAATAGGAATTGCTGCAAAATTACTTGCTGAAACAGATAAGCCTGTCACACATATTTGCTACGAATGCGGTTATAATAACCTGGCTAATTTTAATCATTATTTTAAGGTGATAATGAAAAAAACACCATCAGAATACCGAAAAGATTTTAAATAGATTACAATATCTTTAGTTCGTTTCCCCTAAATTTTTTCCCGGAAAATTACATAAGTGGAAATAAATATTGAGAACTAAATTAAAATAGAAAAGTCAATATTGTATTGAAAATAGCCAACAATTGTGAGGCAAAAGTTGACTTTCTCCCGTTATTTTGATAGTATATTGATTTGTAGAAATCTTTTATGCTATTAAAAAATATCGCTGGCTGATATTTGTTTTTTGTAGTAGCATTTTTTAAGGAAATTCAAAAATCGGTCTTAGCTGTTGTTTATGAATCCAAATCCCAAAAACATCAGTGATAAATTGTCAAAAAAATAAAGTGGCAGACGGCTTTTAATAAAGAAGAATGTGTTCGGAACAAAATAGCACTATCTCTGATGATAAGAAATTGAAAGATGTAATTTTTACAATTAAAAAAATGAACTACACGTTAGAAATTCCTCCGATGCAAAACAGGCAACAATAATTTAAACCTGAAAAAATGAAAAAATTGCTGCTGGCTAAAATAAAAAGAGGAGATAATATATACGGAACTTGTATATCCTCTTTTTCACCACTTTGGAGTAAAGGCGCAAAAAATGCAAAACTCGATTTTGTTTTTCTTGATACGGAGCACATCCCTTTGGAAAGAATGGAAGTTGCAAATTTATGCCAATTGTACTCTGCTTTAGGAATTGCACCTATAGTCCGGATTCCGTCTCCCGAACCGATTTTGGCTTGTCAGATGATTGATGCCGGGGCTGAAGGAGTCCTGGCCCCATATATTGAAAACAGGCAACAGGTAAAAGAGCTGGTCGGGGCTTTAAAATACCGACCATTAAAAGGAGAAAAATTACAGGAGGTGCTTGAAAGTCCGGCGGTATTAAAACCTGATTTAAAGGAGTATCTTGCCAACTACAATCAAGGCAACATCTGTCTTATTAATATTGAAAGTATGCCGGCATTTGAAAAATTGGATGAGCTGCTAAATGTTTCAGGAGTAGATGCTGTTTTTATTGGTCCGCACGACTTATCCGTGAGTATGGGGATTCCCGAACAATATGACCATCCTGAATTTGAAAAAGTGGTTCAGTTTGTTATTCAAAGATGCCGTGAGAGGAATGTGGCTGTTGGCATTCATTTTTCAGAAACGCCCGACAGGCAGATTAGATGGGTAAAAGAAGGAGCGAATATTGTTATGCATAGTTCGGATATAGCTATATTCTCGCAGCAGCTATTAAAAGATATAAACAGAATAAGAGAAAGCTGCGGAGAAGAGACAAATCGTTCGTCGGAAGATTTAATTGTGTAACTGTAAGAAAAATGAAAAGAAATATTTTCATCTTTTTTGTTTTTATTATCGTGTTTTTCGCCTGTTCTGAAAAGCAAAAGAAAGGTTTTTCTTTTGAGAAAATGTTGGTTGAAAACATTGTACAACCCATTAACATCGATGTGCAACAGCCTCATTTTTCATGGGTTATTTCTTCATCCGAACGCAATCATGAACAAACGGCTTATCAGATATTACTGGCTTCATCGAAAGAAATGTTGGAAAACAACAAAGCTGATATTTGGGATTCTGAAAAAACAAAATCTGTTGAGACCATTCAGCACAAACTTCAGAACGCGAAGTTAAAATCTAATCAGAAGTATTATTGGAAAGCTGTGGTTTGGGATAATCGGGGCGCAAAGCTGGAAAGCCAGGTTGATTCCTTCGAAACGGCTTTTTTACAAAATGGTGACTGGCAGGCTCAATGGATTGGGAAAGAAAATGCTGTTGATACGGTTTTGGAAAAAGGTTTTATAATTGAAGAAAAGAATAATAAAGCGGAAATAGAAGCGATTGAGTATTCCGGTCAGTCGCTTTTATTGCGAAAGGAAGTAGAGCTTCCTCGTAAAATTAAGTTGGCTAAAGCATTTGTTACCGGCGTGGGATTTTATGAATTTTTTATCAATGGAAAGCGGGTCGGAGATCATGTGCTCGATCCGGCAAAAACGCCATACCATAAAGAGATTCTTTACAGCACCTATGACGTGACAGATTTGTTGCATGAAGGGAAAAATGCTTTTGGAATTCATTTGGGAAACGGTTGGCATAATCCTTATAAAAAGTGGTGGAAACAATATCGTATGCAGTGGTTTGGCCCTAAAAAGGCATTTGCCCAAATAGAAATCAGTTACGCCGATGGTTCTGTTGAAACCATAAAAACAGACAAGAGCTGGAGCTGCTCTGATGGACCGGTAGTATTTAACTGTATTTACGATGGTGAAATTTATGACGCAAATCTGGAAAAAGCGGGCTGGGCAACTGCGGGTTTTGATGATTCATCGTGGAAAAAAGTGAGTGTTTTTCATCCTGGAAATATTTCGTTGAAATCGCAAAACATGCCAGCCATAAAAGTGACTCAAACTATTCAACCGACGGAAATTTCAGGCAACCAAAACAATTCCCGAACGTTTGATATGGGCCAAAATTTTACAGGTTGGGTACGCGTCAAAGTTCGTGGAGAAAAAGGGACAAAAATTAAAATACGTTTTGCCGAAGATATTCACGAGGATGGAACAATTGACGATACCAGCAACGAACATGCTAAAGCAACAGCTGAATATATTTTGAAAGGCGAAGGAACGGAAACTTATGAACCGCATTTTACTTATTTTGGGTTTAAATATGTGGAAGTCTCCTCAGAGGAAGGTTTGTTAAATCTGGATGAAATTACCGGTTGTGTGGTGCATTCCGATAACCGTCAAGTTGGGTATTTTGAATGCAGCGATTCTTTGGTAAATAAAATTCATCGGGCAACTGTTTGGTCTCAAAAAAGTAACATGCTTGGTTATCCTATGGATTGCCCTCAGCGCGATGAGCGGCTTGGGTGGTTCGGTGATGCTCAGGTAACCGCCGAAGAAGCCATGTTTAATTTTGATATGGCTGGATTTTTTAAAAATTGGTTCAGGGGAATTCAACTCAATCAGGATAAAGAAACGGGCGATCTTCCCATTATTTCGCCACAACCATATATTTGGGATGAAGGTATTGAGTGGAGCAGTACATACATAATTATGCTTTGGCAATATTATACCTGGTATAATGACAAACAAATTCTGGCTGAGCATTATCCAACCATGAAACGTTACATGCAATTTCTCGACAGCCTTGCAACCGATTATATTTTGCCGTCGGGGTGGATTGGCGACTGGGGGAGTTTGGTCGAAGGGTGGAAAGAAGGCCAGCCTGAATCTGTGCCAACTGCGTTTTATTATTTTAACGCAACGATTTTGTCGAAGGTAGCCGGAGTTTTAGGAAATTCTTCGGATCAAAAATATTTTTCCAACCAGGCTGGAAAAATTAAACAAGCCTATAATCAAAATTATTTTCACTCAGAAACAGGAAATTACAATAACGGCAGCCAGATGGCGAATGCTTTCCCGCTTTTCCTGGGAATCGTTCCTGAGAATGAGCAACAAAAGGCACTGGAGAATTTGGTGCACGACATCGAAGTTAATAATCAAAACCACCTGACAACCGGTGTTTTGGGAACGAAATACATGCCCGAAGCGCTCGCGCAAATGGGACGGCCTGATGTCGCATGGAATATTATTACTCAAAAAACATATCCCAGCTGGAATAGCATGATGGAAAAATATACCACGGTCTGCGAATTCTGGACCTTAAAGCAGTCGAAAAATCATGTAATGATGGGAAGTATTGATGCCTGGTTTTACAAGTACATCGCCGGAATTCAGCAGAAGGCAAATTGTTTGGCATTTAGCTCATTTACCATTAAACCAAATTTGCTTGAAGGATTAACATATGCCAAAGCAAGCACGGAAACCTTGCGCGGAAAAATTGCCGTTGATTGGAGAAAGCAACCGGATATTTTTTCAATGAATGTAGAAGTTCCGTTTAATACCTCGGCAACGGTTTTCATTCCCGGAGCGAAAAAAGATAAATTATTTGAAAATGAAACGACGCTGGAAAATGCAGATGATGTTACATATGTAGGTTACCAAGATGGGAGGCATGTATTGAAGATTAGTTCAGGTAGTTATGCTTTTCTTTTAAAAAAAAGCTGATGTATAGAGTCAGGATGAACAACTACTCTAAAAGAATTTGAAAATTTAAATATTTAGATATGAATCAACCGGATTTAAGAGCCTTTAAGTGGATAAATAAACCCAGGAACTTTGAACTTGCGGATGATCACCTGAAAATTATAACGGAAGCCGGAACAGATTTGTGGCAGCGAACACATTATGGTTTTCAGAATGACAATGCCCCCGGTTTTTTGACAGAAGTAAGCGGGGACTTTAGCTTTAGCGTAAAAACGAGTTTTGATTCTGATTTTATGTATGATCAGTGTGGTATATTACTTTATCAGGACAGCGAAAATTGGCTAAAGGTGTCTGTAGAATATGAGAATGAAGAATTTGCGCGTTTAGGTTCTGTGGCTACCAACCTTGGATATTCCGATTGGGCAACAACCGATATTCCCGCTACCATTTCTGAAATGTGGTATCGGTTAAGTCGAAGTCAACAGGATTTTTTGGTGGAAAATTCGACCGATGGAATTCATTTTCGTCAAATGAGGATATTTCATTTTCATCAATTAATTGAGCTGGCAAAAATTGGGGTTTATGCCTGCAGCCCTTTAGAATCAAGTTTTAATGCTACTTTCTCCGAATTTAAAATAGGTCCGTCTGTTTGGCCAAAACACAATTAAACTACTGCAGAATGAAATTTAAAAATTTATTGAAACGGGTAGGCTTCTGGGTTGGATTATTTTTACTATTAATAAATTCGGTCTCCTGCCAAAAAGAATATCGTGAAAAAGAAGCGATTTTCACTGATTCACTTTATTTTGATACACCTTTTATTCAGGAATTTCATGAGGCGTTTAAGATTGGTGAAAGTGAAGCAGATAATGAAGTGCGTAGTATTTTGGTCGACGATAATTCCAATGTGTGGATAGCTACTGCTGGCGGTATATTTCGAAAAAACGCCGGATCGCGGAATTGGATACCGGTTACAGAAGATAAAAACAGGGGGCCTGCTTATGCTGTTGCAAAGAATAACGGAACTGTTTTATTAGGGACATGGAATGGTCTTTATGAAATTCAAAACAATAAACTTAATAAGGTTGAAAATGTTAAAGCTCCCATTTCCGTGATTTGTTCAAGCGGAAACGAAAGTTATGCGCTGGGGCCAATGGGAATTTGGTATTCGAATGGAGACCAGTGGCAAAAACAGGAATATAACATAGCGCGTTCCGTTCGCGGTGCAATCATAAATAAAAACGGAGATTTATATGTTGCAACCGACGCAGGCCTTTATTTGTGTAATGACGGAAAAGCCCGGTTGTTTCAGGATACAAACGAGTTAATGAGTTGTTATGTAAATTCGGTAGCTTTTGGGCCTGCAAATAATTTGTGGGCTGGTGTAATGGGGGGAGTATCCGTCCGAAATAACAACAAGCTGGTAAAAAATCTTAAAACTGATAACGGGATTCCTTCCATTTTTGTGAACTGTGTGCGATTATCTCCTGATAGTGTTATGTGGGTAGGAACCGACGTTGGAGTGGTGCGTTACGCGAAAGATGGCTCTCATTCCTTGCGTTTTAGCCGAAGGTGGCTAATTGACAATAAAGTGAATGATGTGGCTTTCGATAAAGACGGAAATGCCTGGGTGGCAACGGCGGGCGGTGTTAGCACCATCCGGCAAAAAGAAATGACATTGGCAGATAAGCAACAGGATTATTATGAGCAGCTAATGAGAAGACATATTCGTGAACCCTGGATTTGCTGCAATGTTCGGCTTGAAATCCCCGGCGATACTTCGCTTTGGTTTAAAACTGATGATGACAACGACGGCGAATACACCGGCGGATACCTAGCTATGGAAAGTTTCAGATATGCGGTAACAAAGGATAAAGATGCATTGGAGAAAGCCCGAAAGGCGTTTGATTTTCTACGTTATTTGCGTGAGGTAACCGGCACTGAAACCATTTTTGCCAGAACCATTGTTCCGACTGATTGGGCAGAAGTACATGATCCAAACCGCATTTATACCAACCGGCAATTAGCCGAAGCTTTGGTAAACGATCCGCGGTACAAACCGGTGGAAAAGCGTTGGCGCTTGTCGGAAGATAAAAAATGGCTTTGGAAAGGCGATACCAGCAGCGATGAAATGTGTGGTCATATGATGTCGTATTTTTTCTTTTATGAATATGCGGCGCAGGAAGAAGATAAAAAGGCTGTCAGGGAGCATGTTTCAAATATAATAGACGGATTAATCAAAAATGATTATAACCTGGTTGATGTTGACGGCAAACACACGCGCTGGGGAGTGTGGTCGCCGGATAAACTAAATGATGATCCGGATTGGTCGTCTGAAAAAGCCCTCAATTCATTTGAGTTACTGGCATTTTTAAAATTTGCTGCTCACATTACCGGAAACGAAAAGTATGATAACGAGTATAAAAGACTAATTGAAAATGAAGGTTATCTGGAAAATGCATCAATGTTGAACAAAAAAAATCCGGCCTGGCAAATATATTTTGATCTTACTATGGAAGGCTATCTTTTTCCGATTTTGTTGAAGTACGAAAAAGATCCGGAATTAAAGAAGTTTTATCAAAATCTGGCTGAAGAATGGATGGCCAAACAGCCGGCTGGTGAAAATCTGATAAACAATTTAACCTATGCTTTGGCTACCGGAAATAAGGTAAATGTGAAGCAAACCATAGAATTTTTGATAGATGCACCGCTCGATTTGGTTGATTGGAGAATCGACCATACCATTCGCGAGGATGTTACAGTTGTTCGCTATCCCATTTTGGAAGAAGTACAAATTGCAGAACTCCCGCCTGCAAGTATCCGCGCTACTGTTCGCTGGGATAAAAATCCCTGGGCTGCAGTGCAAGGAAATTCAACACAGGAACGCGAGCCTGTATTTTGGTTGTGGCCATACTGGATGGCCCGTTATCTTGAGATTATCCAAAGTAGTTAATTTGAACTTTTTCTTATGACAGGTAAAATGAAAGTTTTGATTTTGTGTGCTGCCTTTTTTATCTCGTGCAGCAATAGAAAGAAAAATGACATTATTACCATAGGGGTGTGTACAGATGTTCATCTGCCAACCATGCACGATGCGGAATACCGTATTCAAACATTTATTGACAGCATGAATGCGATTAATCCTGATTTTATAATAGAATTGGGTAATTTTGGAATTCCTAAAAAAGAATATCTTCTTTATTTTGATATTTGGAACTCTTTCAAGGGAGAGAAGTATCATGTAATAGGAAATCACGAAATGGATGGCGGGACTTCAAGAGAGGATGCCATTGAGTTTCGAAAAATGAAGTCGGGCTATTATTCATTTGACAAAAAAGGTTTTCATTGTATCATACTTGACGGAAACGACAAAAAAAGCCCCGAAGATAAAGGCTATAAACAATTTGTAGGACCAAAACAGATAGAATGGCTGAAAAGTGACCTGACAAATTCAATGCGGCCGATAATTGTATTTTCGCACCAGGGTTTACAATTGTATCATGGTGCAGAGGAAGATTATGGTGTTGAAAACCACAAAGAGATACAGGCAATTTTTGAAAAACATAATTCCGAAAATCCGGATAAAAAGGTAATTGCTTGTTTTAATGGTCATTCGCACTGGGATTTTGCTGAAAAAATAGATGGAATCTGGTACGTCACCATTACTTCGATGTCGTATCACTGGCTGGGCGATAATTATGAGCATATTCTTTACAGTGAAGAGGTGGATAAAAACTTTAAATGGATTAAATATACAGCTCCATTTAAAGAGCCCTTGTTTACTGTTATCGAAATTTCGAAGAAAGGTTATATTAAAATAAAAGGAAAGGAAACGGATTGGGTAGGGCCGTCGCCATGGGAGTTAGGGTACCCCGAACGAATAAAAAAATATATGCGGCCGGAAATCTCATCGCGCGAACTGAAATTTACCCTCGTTGAATAATTTTTTGTTACATTTAAACTGCATTTTCATTAAATATTACTACATAAAGTCGGGTGGGTTAAAATTCTATTGATATTTGTTAAATTAATGTTTACATAATTTAATAAATTATGTGTAATATTATACTATTGAATTAAAACGATTTAGCACTGTTTGGGGTCTGTTTTTGTAACCTGCTTAATGAAAAAGACTTTTAAAGATATAAAAATCAGATTTGAAGATGGAAATCATATTTTCGTTAAAGATTTTTTCTATTCATATTACCCGGTTTTAACTGTTTTTGCTGAAAAATATATTGCGGACAAAAGTATCTGTGAAGATATTGTTCAGGATGTGTTTATTTCTTTCTGGGAGAGGCAAAATGTATTTCTGAATATAAAAGCGTTAAAAGCTTTCTTCTACAAGTCAGTTCGAAATTCCTGCCTTGATTATTTAAAACATCAGAAGGTGGAAAAAAAATACATGGATTTAACAAAAAACAGTTGCCATGAAAGTGAATTCTTTTTGGATGAGGTATTAAAAAATGAAACGTACAGCGTTATTTACAGGGAGATAAATAAACTACCTGAAATGGGACGAAAAGTTTTATTGTTGTCGATGAATGATAATTCGAATGAAGAAATTGCGGGGCAACTAAACATCGGAGTAAATACTGTTCGAACACATAAGGCCAGATCATACAAAGTTTTAAGAGCAAAACTTGCCGTTTTTTTTAAACCTTCAAAATTTATCCGCCAATTGTAATTTTAGGGAAAGCAAAAATTTGAAAAAATATTAATTTCTTGTAATCCGGTTTTTGCTTAAGGTCGTTTCTTAGTTAAAGAATTCAAACTTATCCATGTCAAATGGCAAAGATTTCAGATCGAATTAGAATTGGAAAAATCATTGGAAATTTTATTACAGGGAAAGAGTCCGCTAATGAAATGGAAAAGCTGCATTCATGGATAAATGAGTCTCCCGAAAATGAAGCCAAATTCAAAACTCTTACTGATGAACGGGAAATAGCCCGAAATATTGACGCTTTTGAAAGTATTGACATCGAAAGAGCCTGGAAAAAATATGAAGAGAAAAATGTAGCTATAAAATTAAGAAAACAAATTTTGAGGTGGAGGTTAGCTGCTTCTATCATATTGATAGCAGGTTTATCGGGAAGTTTACTTAGTTATTTTAATCGTTCAGATGTTTCGGAGGAAACTACCCCTGAGTTTTTCACTTCCGTTGTAACGGAAAATGGACAGACCTCCAGAATTGTATTACCGGACAGTTCGGTTGTTTGGCTAAATTCTCAAACAACATTATCCTACAGTAATAAATTTTCAATCGAAAACAGAAATATCAAACTCGACGGAGAAGCTTTTTTTAAGGTTCAAAGAAATGAAGAAATTCCTTTAATTGTAAGCTGCGGTAATTTAAAAGTGAAAGTTTTGGGGACTGAGTTTGATGTTTGTTCTTTTCCTGCAGATGATAAGGTTAATGTGATTTTGGAGAAAGGAAAAATTGAATTGACGCACGTTAATAATCTTTTCCAACCCCTGGATTTGCGTCCGGGGCATATGGCTCAATTCGACGAACAAAAGAAAATATTATCCCTACAGAAAGTTGATACCTATGAATATACTTCATGGAAAGATGGCGTGTTAATATTTAAAGATACGCCCATGAAAGAGGTAATTTCCAAACTTGAGCATTGGTATGGTGTGGAAATCAACGTAAACACTCCCGATGTTTATGATTTGGTTTTTAATGCGACAATTGTAGATGAAAGTCTTGAAGAAATCTTTAAACTAATTGAATATACCTGTGATGTATCTTACAAAATATATTACAGCCATAATCCGCAAGTACCTGTAATAATAGAAGTAAGTTACGGTGAAAAATAAAAATGGAAAAGATGCTTATGGAAAAAAACTAAAACTGCAAAAAAAAGGAGATGCGCTAACATCCCCTTTAGTCTTTTTTTTGAAGCCTCCTCTTTTTAGCTCAAAGAGAGGCCTAAATAATTTAATTGTAAAAAATAAATCAGAACAAATTTATGAAAAAAAAACACTTTGTGTTGATTACCGGGGTTTCTATGCTCTGGAAATCACAACTATTTAGAAAAATGAGAGCAACATTATTCGTAACCATCATTTTTATCAGTCAGGTTCTGGCTGTTGGATCTTATTCCCAAACCACCCGTTTGGATATTGATTTTTCCAATGCCACGATAAAGAGCATATTGAGTGAAATTGAAGACCAATCGGAGTTTTATTTTATGTATGAAGCGCATAAAGTTGATGTGGAAAGACGCGTTTCTGTCAGTGCAAAAAATAAGTTGGTAACGGAAATATTAAATGAAATTTTCGACAATACCAATATCGTTTATAAGATTAATAACCGACAGATTGCGCTGACCAATATTGCATTTAGAGAAGAAAATGTGCAACAACTTAAAACGATAACCGGAACAATAACAAATAGCGGTGGAGAGTCAATTCCCGGAGTTTCAGTCTCCGTGAAGGGAACTACCAAAGGAACAGTTTCTGACATAAACGGAGTTTATACATTAACTGATATTTCAGCAGGAGACGTTCTTGTTTTTTCATTTATTGGATTGAAAACGCAGGAAGTTGTTGTCCGCGATGAAACGACAATTGATATAATAATGGCCGAAGAAGCTGTTGGTATTGATGAGGTTGTTGTTACTGCCCTTGGAATAACAAGAGAGAAAAAATCTCTGGGATATTCCGTAGGAGAAGTTGGGGGAGATGAACTGACTGAAACTTCTCAGGGAAGTGTATTGAATGCTGTCGCTGGAAAAGCTGCAGGTGTTCAGGTTTCACAAATGTATGGCCTTGCTGGTTCTTCTGTAAATATGGTTATTCGCGGGGCAAGTTCTTTAAATACAAAAAATCAGCCCTTGTTTGTAATTGATGGTGTTCCGGTGGATAATGGTATCGATAATAATTATCAGGATGCTGATATGGGAAACGCTATTTCTGACCTGAATACGGAAGATATTGAGTCCATGTCTATTTTGAAAGGACCAAGTGCAGCTGCACTATATGGTTCCCGGGCTGGAAATGGTGTAGTAATTATTACAACCAAATCAGGAAAAGGTGCAAAAAAAGGAATTGGAGTTTCTTTTAATTCATCTTTTCTTCTCGACGATCCCTATCATTTTGTTCCATTTCAGTCGAAATTCGCTTCCGGTAAAGAAGGTGCATATAGTTTAGGGGAACAGGAAAACGAATCGTGGGGAGCTATTCTTGATGGAACATTTCCTGATTCTTACCAGTGGGATAAATCAACTTTAAGTAATGACGGCACATCGTTGCAACCTTTGGTTGCTTATCCGGACAGACAGCAGAACTTTTATCAGAACGGTTTTAGCCAGTCAAATAACCTGGCTTTTGACGGTAAATATGAAAAAGCAAATTTCCGTGTTTCTATTGGGAACCTGACGAATGAAGGTATTTTGCCAAATACCGACTATTCCAGAAAAACAATAGGTATGAACGGTAGTTTCGATCTTACCGATAATTTAAAGGTTAGTGCGGTGATTAATATTTCTGAGGCTGGATCGGATAATAGACAAAATATCAGTACAGGTCGTCGTGACCCCTCGAGATCTGTTCTTGAAATGGGAGTGCAGGTTAATATCCTCGACTTGAAAGATTATTGGTTAGATGGTCAGGAGAATATTCAGCAGAGAAAAACTAAGCCAAAACAAAATAATCCTTATTTCAATGTCTACGAGAATCTTAATGGTTTTAAACGAAATCAGACCATGGCAAAGCTCCAGTTGGATTGGGAGGTATTTAAAGATCTTAGTTTCATGGTTAGATACTTAACAAATGTAGTAAATCAAAGAAATGAGGCCAAAGTTGCCTGGAGTGATTACGACAATTCAAATGGAGCATATTCCATTCAAAGAACTCTGGCAAAAGAGGAAAACTGGGAAGGGATGTTTACCTATAACAAAAGTATTATCGATGGTTTAAACCTTACTGCAAATGTTGGAGGGAATCTTCGATATAATTACGATGATGCCATTTCCAACCAGGCATCTCAGCTTGTATTACCCGGATTGTTTACAATTTCGAATGGTGTGCCGGGAACTGTATCTTACAACAGTTTGTGGGCAGAAAAAGCAGTTAATAGTATATACGGCTCCGTTTCATTAGGATATCAGGATATGATTTATCTGGATTTAACTGCAAGAAACGATTGGTCGAGTACTTTGCCAAAAGACAATCGGTCATATTTCTATCCGTCAGCTTCTTTAAGCTTTCTGGTTAATGAATTATTTCAATTACCATCCTGGGTTGATATAGCAAAATTGAGAGCAGGATATGCACAGGTAGGTAACGATGTTGGTTCTTATGCATTAACTCAGTATTATGCCACTGCTGCCGATTGGGGAGAAGCGAAACAGATGTATATGCCTGGAACATTGAGAAACTCGGAATTGAAACCGGAAATAGCAACTTCAAAAGAAATTGGCTTGGATCTTTCTTTTCTGAAAAACAGGATTAACCTGGATGCCACTTATTATGTAGTAGATAATAAAAACCAGGTACTTAGTATCTCAATACCTAACGAATCAGGAGCCACTGCAAAGCAAATTAATGCAGGTCTTGTTCAGGGAAAAGGATGGGATGTATCTTTAAATACCGATATAGTAAGACAACGTGACTTTTCTGCTGGTTTGGGAATAACATTGACCAGAAACAGGACGAAAATTGTTGAGCTGGCCGATGGTATATCATATTATCAGTTTGGTTCTGTTGGAGAGGTAAGGTTAAGAAGTTACGTAGGAGACAATATTGGAAATATATATGCCTATCCTTATTTGAAAGTGGAAGATGAGGAGTCAGAATATTATAACTATCCGATAATTGCTTCAAATGGCAGACCTCAAAAAGATAACCGGGAAGAAAAAATGGAAAAGGTTGGTAATTTTAATCATAAATTTTTGATGGGAATACAACCCACAATTAGATACAAAAATTTTAGTTTGTTTGCTAATTTTGATTGGAGAGCAGGAGGAGAGTTCTATTCCAGAACTATGGAGTTTTTCAGAAATAACGGGTGGCTTGAAGAAACCTTTTCAGGCGTAGATTACGATAGAAATAAAGACATAGTACAACAAATTAAAGATAACCCTGATAAATATTTTAACCTTTGGGTTGGTGGCCGAACCGGTGATTACGGCGGATTTGAATGGCCCGATGAAGCGACTCGGAATTCAAGATCATACGTGAATAAGAATACTGGCGAAACGGTTTACGTTAACGACGCAAGTTTTATTCCGGGGGTTCGCGAAGATGGCAACGGAGGATATATCGAAAACTTAGGAGGTGACGAGACGGTATGGATGACTCCTTTTGAAGCGAATAAACGTTCAACAAGATATTATGGAGGAAATAATATTTATAGTGCCAGTTATGTGAAATTAAGAGAGTTGTCAATAACTTATAAGTTCCCTCAACAATGGATACAAAAAGCTAAATTGAGTAATGTATCACTGTCTTTCATTGCACAAAACGTGTTCACTTGGACAAAAGCAAAAATACCGGTTGATCCAGAGCTCGCTTTTATCTCAAATGGAAATACATGGATTCAGGGTGCTGAATATTATAATGTTACGCCTTGGACTCGTTCTTACGGAGTTAAACTTAATGTTGAATTTTAATTAGTAGTCATGAAAAAAATAAGTTTGATTTTAACAATTATATTTCTGGGACAAATTTTTCAATCTTGTCATGATGATTTTGATGACATGAATGTGAGTCCGAATAACGCAGAGGAAGTTTCACCTAATTATCTGTTGTCTTATGTGATTTCAGAAACAACAATGAGATTTTATGATTTGGTTAATGAACATACTGATATTGCGGGCGCAATGCAATACACGCAAAGAGGAACAGAATTTAATGCCGCAAATCAGAATTGCTATCAATGGGGAAAGGGTTCCTGGAGCGGATATTATGATATCTTAAGAACCAATCAATTAATGTATGAAGCAGGAGAAGAAGAGAATAACCAATTTTTTATGGCTGCTTCACTGATAATGAAATCTTTCATTTTTGGATTGTTGGCAGATTTGTACGGTGATTGTCCCTATTCTGAAGCATTACAAGCGAATTCCAGTTTGTTGTTCCCAAAGTATGATGCACAAAAGGATGTTTATGAAGGGGTTTTGACGGATTTAAGAACGGCATCAGAAATTCTTGAAGGATTGGATTCCCGGTTGAGTGTTTTAGCTTCTTCAGACCTGCTTTATGGAGGAGAGCGGGATAAATGGATAAAGTTTGCTAACTCGCTGAGGTTGAGATACTGTTTGAGATTAGACAATAAAAAAGGCGAACTGGGTATTAACACAGTAAACGAATTTAATGACGCGGCAAGTAAGGTTTTTGAAAGTAATGATGATAACGCAACATTGGTGCTTTTGGGCTTGTCGGAAGATAATTCTGCTGCTGGTGGTTCTGTCAGATCTTCAAATAAACCGTATGCATTCAAACCAGGAAAACCATTGGTTGATTATTTGAAAGAGAGAAACGATCCAAGGCTTCAACGTTGGATAAATCCGGTAGAAAGAAAATGGGATTTTACGGCAACTGAAGAAACTACTGTGAATTACATCGATATTTTTGGCGATAGTTATGAAATGACCATTTTGCCAACTAATAATACAAGTCTTGATACTTCTGTATATGTAGGATTACCGATTGGGTATGATAATCTCGAATTTTTAGGAAATTACAACAGAGGCGAAGGTGTTAGAGATTATCCTGATGAAAGAAGCACATATATTTCTTATTTGTCACCCATCTATTTTGAAAACAGTAATGACTATGTCAATCCTTCGTTGATTACCTATGCTGAAGTTGAGTTTATTTTGGCAGAAGCTGCTTATTTAGGTGATTATGGAGTTTCAAGTGTTGAAGAGCATTACAAAGCGGGAATTGAAGCTTCTATGGATCAATACAAGATATTGTCGGAAGCTCAGGGATTTGATTTTGAGGAATTTTACAATCAACAAACCGTTAGTTACAATAGTTCTTCAATAACGAATAAACATGAACTTATTTTGACACAAAAGTGGATTGCACTTTGGTTGCAAGCTGAAGCATGGTTTGATTGGAGGAGAACCGGTTATCCTGATTTTGAACCGGCAGCAAATCCTGCATATGGCCCCGCATTGCCTTTAAGGATCGCCTACCCGGAGCCATTTGCCGATCCTCAATATGTGGAAAAATATGAGGAAGCAGTGGCAAACCTGGTGAAAACAAGCTATGTGCCATCAAATCAGTCAAATGATCATTCGTACTCAAAAATGTGGTTGTTGCAAGGTACCGAGAAGCCTTATTAATTATAACTGCTGGGAAAAAAGATGTTGTGAGAACTGGTCTTCTATATCAGGCGGACATGTCCTTTTTCTTTTAATTAAACTCGACAAATTTGGTTAAGTTTTTAATAAAGAGAGTATCTCTGGAGCATTTGTTTGCAAAGGAGATACTTTTTTTAGTTTTTGGATTTTTCAACACTAACAGAGTAAATTTGTGATGTTGAAAAATGTTAACCTTCAACAAAAACTAAAAATATAGATAGAGAATTTAAGGAGCCTGTGTTGTTTCTGCTTCGCCGCTCTGGTGTCAGAAAGCAAAAATACCTTTTATAAATACCGAACACGTCTCCCCGGTGCGCAACGAAATGGCTTTGTTTTGCAAAATGTATAGTTTTAGAAATTTCGCAAACTGCTTGTATTCCTGAATCTGGCGCTCTTTTTAGTATGTATGGCAAGAGATGCAGAAGCAATGGGTATTGTTATTTTGCAGGTTGAAAGAAGGGAACAAGTTCATATCTTATTGGCGTAACAAAGTGTTCCATCGTTTAAAAGGAATGCACCTTCGGAACGTATTAAATAGCAAAGCAGTCTGGCCTTAATAAGTATTGAAAGTAAGGCAGGTTTCTCAAAATTGAATGGTTTTTTAATCTTCCTGGTTTGGAGGGTGTGATAATTGTGCCTCACTCTTTGTCTTAGATTTGAAATAACATAAAGTTCATTGAACGTCGTTTTTCTGTGCTTTGTTTTTTTGCTAAAGGGTTAAAATTAAATGTGTTTTTAAGAAGATTTGAGAAGCAAAAATCTGTTAATTAAATTTCTTTTGTAATTCATGTATCAAACAACTATAATTTCAGAACAATAAATAAATATAATTATGAAATCATTGAAAATCATTTATTTAATCAGTGTCTCAGTGATGTTTGCTTTCTTTTCATGTCAGAATACACCTGCTCCCGAAGATGTAAAAGCGGAAGTTCTCACTGCTGAATTTATTTATGAAACAGCTCCGTTTCCACAATGTCATGCTTCTACAATTGTTGAAACTGAAGATGGTTTTCTTGCTTCATGGTTTGGTGGAACCCGCGAAAAAAATCCGGATGTTTGTATTTATACTTCTGCATTAACAGATGGAAGGTGGAGCACTCCTGTACTTGTTGCCGATGGAATAATAAATGATACTTTGCGTTATCCGTGCTGGAATCCGGTTCTTTTTAAAACCAATAACGGAGAAATTGTCCTTTATTACAAGGTCGGTCCAAGCCCACGCGAATGGTGGGGATTGTACAAAGTTTCTGCCGACAACGGAAACACCTGGTCGGATGCTGTTGAGATTCCAGATAATTTGTTAGGGCCAATAAAAAACAAACCAGAAAATCTATCTGACGGGACTATTCTGTACCCAACAAGTTTTGAGACGAGAGAAAAGTGGAATATTTATGTAGAGACTTCGGATGAGGATCTGGAAAACTGGAAAAAAGTTGATATTGATAATAATGGTTTTAACGCCATTCAGCCAACCATTCTTTTTTATTCGGAAGGAAAAATTCAGATGTTGTGTCGCAGTAAGGAAAAGAAAATTGTTGAAACGTGGTCTTCAGATAATGGAAAAACATGGTCACCGGTAGAAGCCACTTCTCTTGTGAATAACAATTCGGGAATTGATGCAGTGACAATAAAAAATGGTCTACACCTGCTTATTTCGAATCCCGTTGAAAAAGGCCGCAATAAAATTGATGTAAAAATCTCAGCCGACGGAAAAAATTGGTTCGACCTAATTGTTTTGGAAGATCAGCCGGAAGGTGAATTTAGTTATCCAGCTATTATTGAAGGCAGCGACGGAACAATTCACATTACGTACACTTACAATCGTAAGACAGTAAAATACGTTCACTTGAAACTGATGTAAAATGTACAGAAGGAGGAATTTTATAAAAAAGGGGGTGTTGGCTGCTTTGGGAACCGGTTTGTTTTCAAAAACCGATGCCGGAGACTTCGAAAAGGAACTAAAATCAGGCGATGGTATAGATTACAAAAGAAACATTCCGCTTCGCTATGAAGCTGATGTGGTTGTGATTGGAGGTGGAATTGCTGGCGTTTCAGCCGCCGCTTCTGCAGCTGTTTCTGGTGCAAAAGTGTTGCTTGTCGAACGTTTTGCCAATCTGGGTGGAATGCTTACAACCGGTGGTGTGGCTAATTTTTGCGGGCAGATTGAAGAACAGGGTGAGGTTTTTGACCAGATTCTGAAAGATTTGAAACGATACAATTCGCTTGGCGAAGCCAGAAGTCAGACCGTATTTAATTATGAAATTCTTTCTTTGGTTTTACAGGAAATTTTGTTGGCAAGAGGAGTAAAAATATTGCTGCATACCCGTTTGGTTGATGTTCTTTCAAAAGGAAACGGAATAAAAGAATGTATTATTTGCGGAAAATCGGGGCTGGAAGGCGTTCGCGGAAAGATTTTTATTGATTGCTCAGGCGATGCAGATTTGGCGCGTTATGCCGGAGTGGCTACAATGAAAGGCGACGGCAAAATAGGTTACCAGCTTCCAATGTCGAAAATGTGTTTTGCACGGGAAGTTGCCGAAGAAGATTTTTTGCAGCAGGTTCCCAGCGACTGGGCAACGCAGATTTCAAAAAAAGAAGATTTACCTATGGTTAGTGTCTGGCCCGACGGTCCGGGAGGAAAAGCATTGAAAATTAAAATTCCGATGTTTGATGCTACTTCAACAGAAGGGATTACAAATGCCGAAATTCAAGCCCGAAGACGAACAATGGATGTGCTGAGTTATTATCAAAAAGTTGAAAATAAAAAATGGAGACTAACGCACAGCGCTCCAATGATTGGGGTTCGGGAAGGATGCCGTGTGGAAGGAGATTATATTTTGACGGTGGACGATTTACGTGCCGGGAAAACATTTGATGACGGAGTTGCACGTGGTACGTTTTATTTCGACGGACATGGTCTGACCGACGATAAAAGAACCTACATTCTTCCAAAAGACCAGTTAAAAGTGCCTCCTTACCAGATTCCAATGCGATGCCTGATCTCCAAAGATGCAGATAATTTATTGGTAGCCGGACGTTGTTTATCAGCTGAACAGCTGGCATTATCTTCAGCGCGGGTATCTACTACCTGTTCCATGATGGGGCAGGCAACGGGAATTGCCGCCGGAATGGCTGTTCAACAGAGAACAAAAATTAGAAAGTTGGATTATTCAGAAATACAAAATGAAGTGCTTGGAAGGGGAGGGCAGCTCGATGTTTCCAAACAGATTCATCCAATTCATGGGTGACATTTTTATGTGTTCTGTAAATAAAGAATGAATAAAAAGCGTGTTTTTTATTTAAATAGTTATTTTTGGTAAAGAAGATAGAACCTGAACAAGTCAGAATATGAAAAAAACTTCACTGAACGATATCGCACAACAACTCGGAGTTTCAAAAACATTGGTTTCTCTGGTGCTGAATGGAAAGGGAAAAGAACACCGCATTAGTGAAGACATTCAAAAAAAAGTAAAAAAGCTGGCAAAGGAGCTAAATTACAGGCCGAATCAGATTGCCAAAGGTTTACGTACCGGAAAAACAAACACAATAGGATTAATTATTGCCGATATGGCTAATCCATTTTTTGGTAAACTCGGACGCGAAATTGAAAAAGAGGCGTCTCTTCACGGGTATCGCGTAATGTTTTGCAGTTCAGATGAAAAGGCTGAAAATTCTCAGAAGCAAATAGAAATGCTCCAACAGGGACAGGTGGATGGAATTATAATTTCTCCACCAGAAGGAAGTGAAGAGCAAATTTTATCGCTTGAGGCTAGTAAAACTCCTTATGTACTTGTTGACAGATATTTTGCAGATATTGACTCCAATTATGTGGTTGTGGATAATTTTCAGGCTGCTTATGAAGGTACAATGCATCTGATAAATAATGAAATCAGAAAGATTGCATGTGTTACAACAAGTGCCCGTTTGGTTAATATGATTCAGCGACTGGAAGGGTACAAAAAAGCTCTTACTGATTCAAATATCCCGGTATTGGAAGAGCGAATAAAAGTAATGCCTTTTTCACACGAAAAAAACGATGTGTTTTATGCGATAAAAGAATTATTGTCAGCTAAAGATAGAGTTGAAGCGATTCTTTTCACTACAAGTAAAATAGGAGTAATGGGATTGGAAAGTATTCATTCCTTAGGGATGCAGGTTCCGAGCGACGTCAGAGTGGTGAGTTTTGACGACCCGGATGCTTATAAAATTAGTTTTCCCCCAATTTCTGCAATTGCGCAACCTTTAAAAGAGATAGGTAGGGAGTCAGTTAAAATCTTGTTGGAGAATATTAAAAATAAAGAGCATAAAAAGCAAAAAGTAATGTTAAATACGCGATTTATTGCAAGAAAATCAAGCAGTAAATAAAATTTTTTATACTTTAGCTAAACCGATTTAACTAAGAAGATTTAAAGAATGAACAAAAGTACAGACGAATACTACATAGGCCTGGATATAGGAGGTACAAAATGTGCAATCGTAATCGGAGATAAGAACTTTAATATTCTTCAGAAGATTAGGTTTGATACAGAAACAGAACGAGGTTACACTGCAATATTAGATGAATTTCATTATCATATAGACAAGTTGTTTGTTGACTATCCAAAAGAAAATTTGAGACGTATTGGTATAAGTTGCGGAGGTCCCTTGGATTCAAAGGAAGGAGTGATTTATTCTCCGCCAAATTTGCCGGGTTGGGATAGGGTGCCGATAGTTGAAGTATTCAATAAAAAATACGGTGTACCTGTTGCTCTTCAAAACGATGCAAATGCCTGTGCACTGGCTGAGTGGCTGATGGGAGCGGGAAAAGGAACACAAAATATGATTTTTCTCACTTTTGGAACAGGAATGGGATCCGGACTGATATTGAATGGACAGCTTTATACAGGAACCAACGATTTAGGCGGGGAAGTTGGACACATTCGTCTGGCAAATACAGGACCGGTTGGTTTTGGAAAAGCCGGCTCTTTTGAAGGTTTTTGTAGCGGAGGTGGTATCGCGCAGTTAGCGAAAACTGTTGTTACCGAAAGGTTAGGCCGGGGAGAATCAGTGGAATTTTGCCCAAATATTGAAATGGCCGGGGAATTGACTGCGAAAGATGTGGCGATGGCAGCAAGAATCGATGATCCGGTGGCAAAAGAAATTGTACGAATCTCTGCAGAATATCTTGGTCGGGGTTTGGCTGTTCTTATCGATATAATTAACCCCCAATGTATTGTAATTGGAAGTATCTATGCACGTAACGAAATGTTGTTTAAACCACATGTCGACAGAGTTCTGAAAGAGGAAGCTATTCCCGCTGCAATTGAAGTTTGTAAAATAAAACCAGCACTTCTTGGTGAATCACTCGGTGATTTTGCAGCACTTGGCGTAGCTATTTATGAAAATGAATTTTGATTTATACTGTAATAATGAAAGAAAATAATATTTTGCAGCAATTGCTAAAACGATATAGCAATCTTGCCACATTGGAAAAATCCATAATAGCAGCGGTCGAAATAATAATCGATTCATACAAAAACGGAGGGAAAGTGTTGGTTTGTGGAAATGGCGGAAGCTGTTCTGATGCGGACCATATCGTAGGAGAATTAATGAAAAGTTTTGAAGGACACCGTCCTTTGGATTCAGAATTTCAGAAAAGATTAAGCGCGCTCTCGCCGGAAAGAGGAAAAGAACTTGCATCGAAATTACAGCAAGGATTGCCTGCAATCTCACTTACAGTTCATAACGCCCTAATTACTGCGGTTGCAAACGACATAAGCGGAGAACTGATTTTTGCCCAGCAAATTACCGGCTTAGGCAACGAAGGCGATATTTTGATGGGACTGAGTACTTCAGGGAATTCACAAAATGTGGTTGATGCGTTTTTGGTGGCTAAAGCAAAAGGGTTAAAAACCATTGGTTTTACAGGTGATACCGGAGGGAAATTGAAAGATTTGAGCGATGTGTTATTAAATGTCCCGGAAAAGAGGACTGCATATGTGCAGGAATTACATTTGCCTGTTTACCATGCCATATGTATGATGATTGAAGAAGAAGTATTTAACTCCGACTAAACGAATAAGAATTAGCGAATCAATAAAACTACCATTATCATGAAAAAGTCTAAAACCTCTTCCGGTTCTTCTCTTACACGAAGAGATTTTTTAACCCGGACAGCAGCAGGAACAGCTATGATTGCCTTTGCTCCTGTGAATACAGCTTTTGCAGCAAACATTGATGGGAAAATTTCGTGGCCGGCAGCAGCTTCAGATTATCGTTTTCATATGATCGGTCACGCGCATATTGACCCGGTGTGGCTGTGGCCCTGGGCAGAGGGAATGTCAGTTGTTCACAGTACGTTTCAATCTGCATTGGATAGGATGAATGAAACACCCGATTTCGCTTTTGTGGCAAGTTCAGCGCAGTTTTACCAGTGGGTGGCTGAAAATGATCCCCAGATGATGAAAGAAATTAAAAAGAGAGTGGAAGAAGGCCGCTGGAATATTGTTGGAGGATGGTGGGTGGAACCCGATGTTAACATTCCCAATGGCGAAGCAATGGTGAGGCAGGGACTTTACGGACAGAAAACCTTTGAGCGTTTATTGGGACGAAAAGCTAAGATTGCCTTCAATCCCGATTCGTTTGGACACGCTGGAACATTACCGCAGATTTTGAATCTGCAGGGAATGAAACATTATGTTTTTATGCGCCCCGGGCCACATGAAAAGGAAATTCCTGCCGACCTGTTCTGGTGGAAAAGCCCCGACGGCTCAAAGGTGCTAACCTATCGTATTCCTATTAGCTATAACGAAACACAACCTGTAAACCGGCGTGTGGAACAGGTATTGGAACGTTTTCAGAACCAACCCATGAAGAGTTTTATGGCATTTTACGGAGCAGGGGATCATGGAGGGGGTGCAACAAAAGAAAATATCAAATCGATAGAGGAGTTGAAAACAGAGAACGGTGCCCCCGAAGTGATTTTTAGCACTATGGAGAAGTATTTTGAAGAAATAGATAATAAGAATCTCGAGTTGCCTACGGTAAATGAAGATTTGCAACATCATGCACAAGGTTGTTATACCGCTGAAATAGAAATTAAAAAAGGAAACCGGCAATCGGAAGCCGCTCTTATTACAGCAGAAAAATTAGCTGCTGTTGGCTCACTGGCATGGGGAGCAAACTACCCCAAAAATGAGTTTTCTTCAGCCTGGCAACGTATACTTTTTCTTCAGTTTCATGATAGTCTCGCCGGAACATCGCTACCGGAACACTCGACAACGGCCCGTGAGGGTTATGGCTTTTCCCTTGACATAGCCCATCAGGCTGCGTATAAGGCAATTCAAAAACTGGAGTGGCAAATTCCGGCAGAAGATCCCGAGTCGGAATATATGGTTGTTTTTAATCCGAATGCGTGGGAAGTGAGGAAAACTGTGGAGTACGATTTTAACTGGAATGACCGTCACAAATCGTCGAGAGTAGAAGATGAGCAGGGAAATCCGCTTCCTCACCAGTGGGCTCTGGGAACAACAGAAACCGGCAGCCGAAAAAAACTACTGACAGAAGTGACCTTACCGGCTTTTGGTTATCGCCAGCTTCGGCTTTTGGACGCTGACTCACCTTCCATACAAGATGGTGTAACCTCAAGTAATAATTCGATTGAAAACATATTTTATAAAATTAGTTTTTCTGAAAATGGAGAAATTGGAATTTTAGATAAGAGCACAGGAGATGAAGTTTTTGCAGGCAAACAGAAGGGCTGTAAAGCGATTATCCTAAACGACCCAAGCGATACATGGAGTCACGGTGTTAAAGCTTTTACTGATGAAATCGGAGCCTTTGAAGATGCCAAAGTTAAAGTTATTCAAAATGGTCCTGTAAAAGCAACTGTAAGGGTGGTTAGTACCTACGGAAATTCAACTTTAACAATCGATTGGTCGTTATCAAAAGCTTCGCGAAATATTGAAGCAGATGTATCACTTGATTGGCACGAGCAGCTCAAAATGCTAAAATTTTCTTTTCCTGTAAATGTAAAGTCTCCCGAGGCAAGCTATGAGGTTCCTTACGGACATATTATTCGCGAAGCCAATGGCGATGAAAATCCCGGCCAGCGATGGATTGACATAACAGGAAAACAAAACGGAAAAACTTACGGACTAACCGTAATGAATGATGCCAAATATGGTTACAGTGTTAACGAAAACGACGCACGTATCTCTGTTGCACGTTCTGCCGTTTTTGCACATCACCGACCGAAAGAATTAAACCCGGAAAATGAATACCGGTGGATGGATCAGGGAATTCATACATTCAGAATGCTACTTGTTCCTCATAGTGACTCGTGGAAGGAAAATAATGTTGCAATGACAGCTGAAGAATTTATGGCGCCTCCAATATGTATATATCAGGGAATTCATGGAGGAGAACTGCCGAAGTCAGATTCGTTTCTCAAGGTTGATAAAACAAATATAATTGTTACTTCAATAAAACAAGCTGAAGATAACAGCGATATTATTGTTCGCTGCGTGGAATCATCGGGGGTACCAACAACCGCATCAATCGATTTGATTTTTGCAGCGAGTAAATGGAGTGGCAAATTTAGAGCCTGTGAGATTAAGAGTCTCAGACTGAATTCACATTCAGGAAAAGTAAATGAAGTAAATGTGTTGGAAGAGCTTTGATTTTTCAAAAAGAATAACATAGATGAAAATACATAAAATTATATCTTTAGCGATTGTAGCAAACCTCACTGTAACGAGTTGTTTTAAGACGGAATCCCCGGATTATGCAGATTACGTAGATCCGATGATTGGAACAGATTTTCATGGACATACTTTTCCCGGGGCAGCGCTGCCTGGTGGAATGGTTCAGTTGAGCCCAGACACCGGAACAGAAGATTGGGACTGGTGTTCCGGTTACCATTATTCGGATATTTCTTTGATGGGATTTAGCCATTTGCACCGTAGTGGAATGGGGGCCGGCGATTGGGGCGATGTTTTACTTATGCCAACTACAGGCGAAGTAAAGGTTATTCCCGGAAGTAAAGAAAACCCCGACGAAGGATACCGTTCCCGTTTTTCTCATGAAGAAGAAACAACTTCGGCTGGTTATTATTCGGTTTTATTGAAAGATTACGCAGTAAAAGCCGAGTTGACAGTTTCTACTCGTGCAGGTTTTCATCGTTATACATTTCCAAAATCTGATGCGGCGCATATTATTATTGATGCCGGACACGGTATTCGCGAAAGATACAGGCAGGGAAGTGAAATTAAGATTGTAAGTGACACTGAAATTGTAGGTCACCGTTCATCGCATGGTTTTGTAAAACACAAAAACGTATATTTCTGCGCGCGGTTCAGTAAACCGTTTAAAGCATCAGGAACATGGAATGAAGAAAATATTAAACCAGATTCAGCAGAAGATGAAGGAAAATACATCGGTGCTTTTGTTGATTACGAAACTACTGAAAACGAAACCATCGAGGTAAAGGTTGGAATTTCCTACACGAGTATTGAACAGGCTCGTTTGAACTTAGATACTGAAATACCCGGTTGGAATTTTGATGAAATAAAAAAACGGGCCAGTCAAACATGGAATGCTGCGTTGGGCAAAATTGAGATAGAAACTCCCGAAGCAAACGACAAAACATACAATCAAAATAAAAAAACTACATTCTACACTGCGCTATATCACTCGTTGTTATTTCCGGCAACTTTTAGTGATGTTGATGGAAAATATATCGGTCTGGATGGTCAGGTTCATACCGCGGAAGACTTTACTTATTTAAGCGATTTTTCGTTGTGGGATACACATCGGGCTGAAATGCCACTGCTTACACTCGTTGAACCACAGAGAAATGTAAATGCAATTCGCACTATGCTGGCTCAGTTCGAACAGGGAGGCTGGCTGCCTACACCACAGCAATTTGGAAATAGCTACACAAACGATATGATCGGCGACCATCCTGTGGCTGCCATTGCAGATGCTTTTCAAAAAGGAATTGCCGGTTTTGATGCAGAGGAAGCTTATAAAGCAGTTCGGAAAAATGCGATGGAAACACCTCCTGCAGAACATCGTTCAAGAGGTAGAATTGGTTTAAACGATTATTTGGAAAAAGGTTATCTGCCATACGATAAAGTCAGGGAATCAGTGTCCAGAACATTGGAATATGCTTACAATGATTGGTGTGTAGCTCAGTTGGCAAAAGCTTTGGGAAAGGAAGATGATTATAAATTGTTTATGCAACGTGCCGCCAATTACAAAAACGTATTGGATCCGGAAACGGGTCTGGCCCGCCCAAAAGATAGTGAAGGAAATTGGCTGGCTCCCTTTAATCCAACATTTGTAGGACACGGAGACGAACGCCACTATACGGAAGCAAATGCCTGGCAGTACACATGGTTTGTTCCGCACGACGTGCAGGGATTGATTGATTTTGAAGGCGGAAGAAAAAACTTCATAAGCAAATTGGATACGCTTTTTACGATGAGTTCCGAAGTTCAGGAAACAGTTTCGGATGTAACTGGTTTGATCGGGCAATATGCACACGGTAACGAACCCAGCCATCACACGCTGTATCTGTACGATTATGCAGGGGCTCCGTGGAAAACACAGGAATTAGCCAGAAAAGTAATGGAAGAGTTGTATCATTCGGGCCCGGACGGTCTATGCGGAAATGAAGACATGGGACAAATGTCAGCTTGGTATGTTTTAAGTTCCATGGGATTTTATCCGGTGGCTCCGGGACAGAATGTGTATGTCATTGGAAGTCCTGAATTTAGTAAAGTAACCGTTCACCTGGATGAAGATTATTATAATTCTCCGGAATTTACCATTAAAATTGTTAACAATTCAAAAGACAATTGCTATATCCAAAAGGCTTTATTTAACGACAATCCGTTAAACAAAACATGGTTTAAACACGAGGACATAAAAGATGGAGGAACTCTTGTTTTTCAAATGGGACCAGAACCCAATAAGAGTTGGGGAGCTAATCCGGGTGACGCACCTCCTTCAATAAAAAATGAATGGAGTAATCAATAAGTTTTTTGAAGTTTTTAGACTGCGATTTTAAAATTATTACTTAACAAAAATGAATAAAGAACAATTACAAACCGTATTAAAGGATATCAGCGCAGTAAAAATTGCTGTAATAGGCGACTTTTGCCTCGACGCTTACTGGTTTGTCGATGAGTCGAAAAGTGAAATTTCTATTGAAACCGGACAGATGACACGCCCTGTAAAACAGCAGCGATATTCTTTGGGAGGTGCTGGAAACGTGACCAATAACCTCACTGCGATGGGGGTGAAAGATGTCAGGGCGTTTGGTGTGCTCGGAGCTGATCCATTTGGAACAGAAATGGTGAAGGTGATGAAAGAAAATGGAATAAATCCGCAAAATCTTATTATTCAGGAAGATGACTGGTCGACACATGTATACACAAAACCTTATGTAGAAGATGTGGAGCAAAACCGGATTGACTTTGGAAATTTTAATCAGCTTTCAACGGCAACAGCCGACCGTTTAATTCAGAAACTCAGAGATGAAGTTCCCGTGGTTGATGTTATTATCATCAATCAGCAGGTATTGTCCGGAATTCATACTGAATATTTCAGAAAAGAATTGGTGAAAGCTATTCAAAGTTTTCCTGAAAAAATTTTTATTGTTGATAGCCGCAACTACAGCGATTTTTATGAAGGCGCTTACCGGAAAATGAATGATATGGAAGCTGCCGTTTTATACGGTCTGAAAAAAGATGCCGGGGATGTGGTTTTGCATTCAGAAGTTAAGGAAGCCGCAACACAATTATTTAAAAAATACGGCAAACCTCTGTTTATAACCCGTGGAGAAAGGGGCTCTCTTGTTGCAGATGAAAACGGAGTTACCGATATTTTTGGGTTAATGATTATTTCAAAAGTAGATACAGTTGGAGCTGGTGATAGTTACCTGGCAGGAGCTGCATCTGCTTTGGCTGCCGGTTACAGTATGAAAGAGGCTGCAGAAGTAGGTTCGTTTGTTGCAGGTATAACCGTGCAAAAACTGTTTCAAACAGGAACCGCGTCTCCTGACGAAATTCTTCAGATTGGTGTCGATCCTGATTATATATACAAACCTGAACTGGCTGAAGATATCAGGCATGCAGTTTATTGGAAAGATTCTGAAATAGAGGTTGTTACAGAGTGGTTTGAGCCATTAGGTATTAGCCATGCGATTTTTGACCATGATGGAACCATTTCAACACTTCGCGAAGGATGGGAATACATTATGCAACCCATGATGATAAAAGCTATTCTGGGAGCGCATTTTCAGATAGCCGATGAAGCACTGTACCACAAAGTACAAACAAGAGTAGTCGACTTTATAGATAAAACCACCGGTATTCAAACGCTGGTTCAGATGAAAGGTCTGGTCGAACTGGTTAAGGAATTTGGATTGGTTCCGGAAGAACAGATCCTGGATGAATTTGGCTATAAAGAAATATACAACGATGAGCTCTTAAAGATGGTAAGGGTGCGTGAGGCAAAGCTTACAAAAAAAGAATTGACTTTGGAAGATGTTACGCTAAAAAATGCCGTTGCTCTGCTGGAAACATTATATAATGCTGGTGTAACTTTATACCTGGCAAGCGGAACGGATGAAGTTGATGTGAAGAATGAAGCGCGTATTCTGGGATACGATCATCTGTTTAAAGGTGGAATATATGGAGCGGTTGGCGACGTAAACAAGGAAGCTAAAAAAATGGTTCTCGATCGTATATTAAATGATATAGGTGATTCAAGTACAGGGCAGGTAGCGGCTTTCGGCGATGGTCCGGTTGAAATTCGTGAAACTCGAAAAAGGGGAGGCGTGACCGTTGGAATTGCAAGCAATGAAGTAAAACGCCATAGTTTAAACGAAAGTAAAAGATCGAGACTAATAAAGGCAGGGGCCGATCTTATTATTCCCGACTTTTCCCAGCTGCCCCAGTTGCTTAAATTATTAAATATTCAAGCCTAGCAAATTATGCCCTATTCGAAATTTGACAGAACCCGTTTAGATATCAAAAGACTGGCAGACCGGAAAAACAAAGTTTATATTGAAAAAGATCATATTCCGGTCGACCACCAGCCGGAACATTTGAGTGAACGCGGTTATCAGTTAATTAAAAAGACAGCAGAACGTATTCGGAAGGCGCGTGAATTAAACCGTTCAGTAATGCTTACTTTCGGTGCGCACACCATTAAAAATGGAATGGCTCCAACACTGATTGCATTGATGAAAGATGGCTGGGTTACTCATTTGGCTACCAACGGTGCCGGAATTATTCACGACTGGGAGTTTGCTTTTCAGGGTGAATCAAGCGAGGATGTCAGGGAAAATGTAAATCTTGGTCAGTTCGGAATATGGGACGATACGGGTTTTTATATCAATCTGGCTATAATTGTAGGTGCCTGCGAAGGACTTGGTTACGGTGAAGCTGTTGGAAAAATGATAAAAAATGAAGGTCTCGAAATTCCTGCACTTTCAACTTTATATGAAGAGGCCAGACGAAAAATGGAAAACGATCCTGCGGCAGCTGCCGGCGCAATAGATTTAGCCGGTGCAATTCAAAAATTTGATTTGGCCCCCGGTTGGATGGAGATTTTGCACCCTTTTAAAGAATATTCAGTACAGGGAAATGCCTATGCTTTAGGCATTCCTTTTACCGGTCACCCCATGTTTGGTCACGATATTATTTACAATCACCCGATGAATCACGGGGCTGCCATTGGGCGTACTGCGTTAAACGATTTTTTATATTTTGCTGACAGCGTAAGCAAACTGGAAGATGGAGTTTATCTTTCGGTTGGTTCAGCAGTGATGTCTCCGATGATTTTTGAAAAATCACTGTCCATGTCACAGAATGTTGAAATTCAACGTGGCACTCATATCGATAATCATTATATGTTGATTGTGGATCTGGCCGAATCTGACTGGGATTGGGCGAAAGACGGAGAACCACCCATGGACAATCCGGCGTACTACCTTCGTTACTGTAAAACTTTTAACCGTATGGGTGGGGAAATGCATTATCTGACAGCAGATAACCGTGATTTTTTACTCGCTCTTTATCAAAAACTTCAGAGTTAAAGAAAAAGCTGCTGCCAAGTTCAAATAAATCGCTGTTAAAACTTTAAAATAAATGAAATCGGAACTTTTTACGTTTGTTTATTTAGCGCTGTTTGTTTTTTTTGCAAATGGACAAAGTTACCCACAGGAATTTACTGGTGATGTATGGAATTATGCGGTTTCGCGAAAAAATGATTTGCGTTTGGGAGTCTACCTTACAGCCCATACAGTGGAGAATATGTTTTCAACAGAAGAGGGGAAACGAGAAACCATTTCACTTTTGCGCTGCAATGGAATAAGCAAAGTTTATCTGGAAGTTTATAGAAGCGGCCTGGTGGTTTCGCCTGATTTGCTTAGCGAAAGTGTAATTTTTCTTCAGAAAAATGGTTTTGAAGTTGTTGGCGGAATTGCTACTGTTCCCGGTGGTGATTTTGGAGTAAAGCAGGATGGAACGCTTGGTTGGTTTAACTGGCAAAATAAAAAAACACAAAATGACCTGCGAAAGGTAATAAAAAGTGTGGTACCGGTTTTTGATACTTTTATTATTGACGACTTTTTGTGTACTGCCGATACCAGCCGCGAATCAAAAATTGCTAAAGGCGATAAAAGTTGGTCGGAATACCGGAGAGAATTGCTAACCGACCTTTCGGAATCAGTTTTTATAAAGCCAGCCTGGGAGGCAAATCCGGACATCAAAATGATCATCAAATTTCCGCAGTGGTACGATCGTTTTCATATATTTGGTTACGATTTGGCAAAAGAGCCTGCTTTATTTGACGGTGTTTGGGCAGGAACTGAAACACGCGGGCAATACACGCAACGTTTTGGTTTTGTTCAGCCATACGAAGGTTTTATCAATTACCGGTGGATTTCAACTTTTGCCGGAGAAAAAATGGGCGGAGCCTGGTTCGATCATGGTGATTGTTCTGATTTGGATTTTATTGAGCAGGCCTGGCAGTCAGTATTGGCAGGAGCAAAAGAGCTGGTGATCTTTAATTTTGGTAGTTTTATTTCGGGTCATCCGGGGCACCATTTACTACGGCGCGATTTTGAAAAACTGGCTGATTTGGCGGCGGCTGTGGCAAAAAATCCTATTCAGGGAGCAGTTGCTTATAAACCGGCCAATAGCGACGCCGGTGGCGATTTGTATCTGATGGATTATATGGGAATGTTGGGAATTTCGTTGGTTCCTGAATCAGAATATCCTGAAAATGCAGATGTCGTATTTTTGCCAACACAAGCCGCTTCCGACGAAAATGTGGTAAAAAAAGCAATCAATTCGCTACAAAATGGAACGAAGTTGGTTGTGACAACCGGTTTTCTGGCTCATGCAAAAGATGGAGAAAAACTGGCGAAAATAGCGCAAATTAGTTGTCCGCTGACGAATCAAAAAATAACAACCGATTTAATTCTGAATAATGGAAAAGAGGAGCAGCTGCCATTTTCAATGACTTTGGACTACAAAATAATTCCTGATGGCGCTACTTCTTTGTTGGCGGTTTCAAATGCTGAGAATCCGGTTTTTATGGTTCAGAATAAAAAGCAAAATATTTCGGTAATCAATACGTATACATTTTCGCAGGAAGATTTTAACAGGGTAGGAGAAGTATTGCTTTGTCCGCGACAAATAGGATTACTGGAGGTGCCTCAAAACTGGGCGAATACTGTCCGAGATGTATTTCGGCAGAAAAGTACACCGGAACTAAATGCGCCAACAAGAGTAACTTTTCAAAACTTATCGGATGGTAGTTTTGTTCTTCATAATTATAACCGCGGGAAAGCTATTGTGGAAATTCATGTGGAGATGGGAAGTCATTTTGTAGATGGATTTTCAGGAGAAGAACTTCAAATGGAAAATCAGGTATTAAAATTTGAAATGGCTCCCCGCTCGCGAATATGGTGTAAAAAGAAAAATTAATTTATCATGTTTCAAAAAGCGTTATATACTTTTTTTCTGGGATTGATTCTGATAACTGGTATTGTTGGTCAAAATAACAACGCAAAAAAAGGAGAATCCTTTACTTTTGCATTTCTTACCGACATTCATTTAAAGCCGGAAATGAACGCTCCCAAAGGTTTTCAATTGGCCATTGACAAAGTAAATGAACTGAATCCGGATTTTGTAATTACCGGTGGCGATTTGGTCTATGATGCCATGCGTGGCAACCAGGCGCGTAGCGACAGTTTATTTTTTTTGTATAAAGAAATGAGTACCGGTTTTAAAATGCCGGTTTACAATTGTTTGGGAAATCACGATTTATTTGCGATTTATGCCGAAAGCCCTGAAACCAGCGATCATCCGGATTATAAATATGGAATGTTTGAACGCTACTTCGGGAAAACATACTATTCCTTTGACCACAAAGGCTGGCATTTTGTGGTTTTAAACTCGCTGGATGTTACTGAAAATAAAAGATACACCGGCGTTTTTAGTGGGGAGGAATTGGAATGGCTGAAAGATGATTTGGCAAAAGTTGATACCTTAACTCCGGTAGTTTTGGTAACACATCTTCCAATGCTTACTGCTCGTGCACAGGTTAAAGGGAGTGAGGGGAGGGGAAATGTGAGTAACTCTTCCGAAATATTTGTAATGCTGGAAGATTATAAAAAGATATTGATTTTGCAGGGACATATCCATTGGAGGGAATATGGCGAAATAAACAATCGCATCCATTATATTACCGGAGGTTCTATAGCCGGGAACGGATGGAAAGGTCGTCGTCATAACACCAAAGAAGGTTTTGTGCTGATTAAAGTGAATGGCGATGATTTTAACTGGGAATACATCGATCACGGCTGGGAAGCTGAACGGTTGAAAAATAATATGTCTGATAATAACTGATTTTGTTATCAGATTTTAAAAAGCTGACAAATTTAAATTGATAATGCAGATACTAAAAAATTTATATCAGGTGAGTGGCGATTTGAACGGAGTGACGTTTGATTTGCAGGGCGCTTTGTGGAATGATGCCAACTCCTATGTTTTGAAAACCGATGAGGGCCTGATCATGTTTGATTGTGGATGCGGAGATACCATGGAACAGATTTTTAACAATATAGAATACTGGGATTTATCACCTGACGATATAAAATATTGTATTCTTACTCACGCACATTATGATCACGCCGGGGGTGGACACATTTTAAAAGAAAAAGGGGTGAAATTTATTGCAATAAAAGAAACAGCAGAGTCTGTCCAATCAGGTGACGAACGTTGCGCCGGTTATTTATATCACAAAAAATTTAATCCTTTTGTTGTAGACCGGGTTGTAGCTGATGGTGAGGTAATAGACGTTCTGGGAATGAGAATTAAAGTAGGGCACTACCCGGGACATACCATGGGATGTACAGCTTATTCTTTTGATTACGAAGGCAAAAAAATAACGGTCAGTGGAGATATTATTGGCACCTTACTGGCCGGCGATTTTGGATGGGATGGCTCGTTTGATTTTGATAAGAAGAAATATATCGAATCGCTGCGGAAATTTGCTCAGCATGAAATGGATATTATGCTGCCCGGGCATGGATTGATTTATTTTCACAAGCCCCGGTGGCGAGCCGAGGAAGCCTACAACAGTGCTTTGGTTCAGTGGCGTTAATATAAAATACTTAGCAGACTTTTATAGGAGATAAATTATCGGTGAAATTACCGATAGTTTGTATTTATCAGTATATTTACTGATAAATGTGGGGTATTATGAACTATGCAACAATATCGGCTGATGTAATTTCTTATACATCACTAAACGTTTCAGAAAAAAGAGAGCTTGAATCAGGCATCAGGCAGTTAATTGATAATTTATCAGAAGACTATGCAAAACAACGTTTTTTTGGTCGACTGGTGCAGGGAGATTATATTGAAATAGCATTGGCTGAGCCTGCATTTGCTCTTCGGATTGCACTTCTGTTAAAAACCTTTGTTAAATCCATTGTCTTCAGCACAAAAGAGAATGACAAATCACGACTTAAATATTTTTTTGAACACGGTATCCGTTTGGCTGTTGCTGTTGCGCCTTTAATCACACTAGATACAAAAAAAGGAATTATAGACGGTGAAGCAATTTATATGTCCGGACGGGCAATTAAAAATTATTCAACCTCAAACAAACAAAAGATAGTGATTAAGAATACGATGTTTTTTGCCTGTTCCGACGACAATCTCAGGGAGCAGTTTGACGTAGTTTTTATGTTGTTGGATACTATCCTTTCCAAATGTTCATCGAAACAATGCGAGGTGATATTTTTTAAGCTAATGAATTTGAACGAAAATGATATTGCACAGAAACTGGGAAAATACCAATCTACTATCAGCCAGCATTCTACAGCAGCCGGATGGCTGGCAATAGAAAAGGCAGTTAACCACTTTGAAAACACGTTTCAATAATGGAATTTAAGTTAATTCTTTTACAAATAATTGCTCATCTTCTTGCAGATTTTATTTTTCAAACCCAAAAGATGAGCGAGAAAAAGGCCCGGAAAGTACTTTCGCCCAGCCATTTTTATCATGTGTTAATTGTTGGAGTAGCAAGTTATGGATTATCGTTTGATTTGGGCTTTTGGAAAGCGGCTCTTTTGCTTACAATAATTCATTTATTAACCGACATTTTTAAAAGTTGGCTGGTGTTGAAAAATAAAACAAGAAGCTATTTTTTTCTCGACCAGTTTATTCATATTATAACAATTGTCGGAATTGTTTTCGCTTACTCCTTCTTCTTTGGAATAGACTTTTTAATTGATTTAAATCTGAAAATCGTTGCTGTAGTAGCCGCATTTGTATTTTGTGCAAAACCGTCCAATATTTTTATAAAGTATATATTTGAAGCTTTTTCGATTGAAACACCTGAAGAGAATTCCGAAAATCCGGGAGAGCAGAGTCTTCCTAACGCCGGAAAATTGATTGGAATTATAGAACGGTTTCTTGCTTTGGCATTAATTATTATGGGACAATACCAGGCAGTAGGCTTGATTATTGCTGCAAAATCAATTTTGCGTTTTAACGGCGTTCAAAAAAGTGAATATGTGTTAATCGGAACCCTGTTGAGTTTTGGTATTGCAGCTTTTTCCGGAATTTTAGTGAATATGATTGTTTAACGGTAAATTTACCGATATCTTGTATTTAACGGTAAATAAGCCGATAAAATTATTGATTTAAATCTGGAATTCTAATTTATATTTTATCACGATAACCAAATATACAAAAACAGTGTAATCAGCGAAAGAATTCCCAGGTGAAGGCGCCAGTCGCTAATTCCTTCAAATTTAGCCACGGCCATTTTGTAATTGATGGTTGTTTTCTCCAATTTTTCCGGTGCTGTCTTTTTTGTAAAAGCTGATACTCCAAATAAAACACCGCTTATTAAAAACTCAGCCCACAATCCGCGATAACCAAAATTTAAGGTGAGTTTATAGTGAAGAAACGGAAAGATTTGTTTTCCGGCTTCAGCACCAATCAACTGATCGATAACAAAAATAGTAGCCAAAATAACTCCAACCACAACAGAATATGCTGCTCCTTTCAAAGTGACTTTTTTGCTGATAATACCAAAAAATATGGCCGGAAACACCGGAATTACCAGATATGCAGAAATAGTTTGCAGGTACTTGTACAAACCTTCTTCATTTTTGTAAACAAGATATGTTGCTCCAATGCCCAGGAAGGTCACCAACAGGATAATTATACGTCCGAGTGTTACCTGTTTTTTCTCGGATATGGAAGAACGGAATTCTACTACAAAGTCGCGTACCACAAGTGTTGAAACCGAGTTTAAAACTGCAATTAAAGAGGTAATTAAGGCTGCCATCAAAGCTGCGAGCATTAAACCACGCAGTCCGCTCGGAAGGAGTTTATTCAGCAGCAAAACAAAAGTTTGTTTTGACTCTTCACCCGAAAGTTCACCCGGAAAAAGTGCAAAGGCAATTACACCTGGCAACGCAAATAAGAAGATGGGGAAAAGTTTTAAAAATACAGCAAACATGGAGCCCCAACGTGCTTGTTTTAAGTCGGGTGCCGAAAGTACACGCTGTACATTTACCTGGTCGATTCCCCAGTAAAAAATACCGGCATAAAAAGCTGTTGCCAGAATTCCCCAAAACGGATATACCGGGTCATCGTAAGGCGCGGCTATGGTCATCATTTCAGGCGCTTTTTCCATCAATCCTCCCCATCCGCCAACTTTATCAAGCCCGATGAAAAGCATAATTGATGCGCCGATTATCATCAGTACAACCTGAATTGTATCAGAGTAAGCTACTGCAGTAAATCCACCAATAATGGTGAAGATGGCTACTATTATTCCAATGTACAAGGCTGTGGTCATAACGTCCCAACCTAAAATACTGTTTAAAACAAGTGCTCCCGCAAAAAGTGTAAAAGCCAGTTTTGTCATTACACTTATCACCAGCATTAAACCGGAAAAGAAAACACGCGCCATGCGGTTATAACGCAATTCCAGAAATTCAGGAATGGTGTAAATTTTGTTTTTCATGTAATAAGGAAACAAAATAGCGCAGGCAAAACCAAGCGTAATTGCACAGGTTAACTCTACTGACCCTGCCGAAAGACCATAACGATACGAATCGCCTGAAAGTCCAACCAAATGTTCTGCTCCAATATTCGTTGCAAACAGTGACGCGCCAATTACCGGCCATTTGATCGAGCGGCCACCAAGAAAAAAATTCTTGCTGTTTTCTCCGGCATTCTTCCGGTAGGCCATGTACAAGCCAAAGGAAAGGCTCCCGACCATTACAACGGTTAATACAATCCAGTCGAGCGAGGTGAGTGATAAGTTCATTTTAGAGTTAAGGTTTATATGTTGGTTATTTTATTTCGTTATTCATTTTAAAATCGGACCTCCACTTTGTTCATTTGACTATAAAAATGAATGAATTTTAATAGTAATCTTTGTATGTGAAAATTATTGTTTCGCAAGTATAATGTCCAGACGACGGATACTTTGAACCATGGAACGAACAGTATGATAATTAATTTTCCACGAATGTCCCATATGAGTCCAAATCGGCTCACCTTTTCTGGAAAGCAGCGGGTACCATTCGCCAATCCCTTTATTTATAACTTTATCGAATACAAAACGATGTACATTTTTGTAGGCTTCCCAGTATTTTTTTTCGTTAAACAGAATGACTCCGTCGAGCATTCCGATAAGTACTTCGGCTTGTTGCCAAAATTCCTTTTCTCTATCGTAAACGCCACCCGAATGTGGCCCTTCTACATAAACACCACCAAATTCAGTATCGATTCCATTGTCAACCGTGTGATCGAAAATGATTTTAAATGTTTCCGCATAGGATTCCGGTGATATTTTCAGGATTTCCAGAGCATGAATCAGCAGCCACGCAAATTCAGCATTATGCCCGTAACATGTATTGTCGGTAGCATTTCCTTTTTGTCCTTCCTCTGAAAAACGATCCCAGCCCCAAATAATGTCAAACTTAATTTGCGGTGCAACGGTCCAGTCTTTAAAAAACTGCGGAATCCCGGTTTTATATTTAGGGTGGTTAATAACATTTAACAACAAATCAATATCTTCCAATAATTTCCGGCGGTGAACTTCTTTCCCCGAACATTCATAAAGTGTAGTAAATGCTTCCATCAAATGCATGTGTACATCCAACGTTTTGCGGTCGCCACCTGCGCTGCCAGGTCCTTTCAGTGTCCAGTCGCGGTGAAACATTTCCCAGTAACCACCGTAGCGACTGTCCACGCAATATTTTTGAAGCATGTCAAACACTTTTCCGGCATATTCAATTCCACGTTTGTCGCCCGTAGCCAGTGTATATTCACTCAACGAATAAATGGCAAAACTGTGTCCGTATATAATTTTTTCATCGATTTTTACATTTCCTTTCCGGTCAACCATCCAGTAGAAACCGCCAAACTTCTCATCCCACATTTTATTCAGCAGAAAATCGGCTCCGTGTTTGGCCAGCTCGGCCAATTCACCGTTCCCATATCCCGCACGATGGGCAGATGCAACCGTATATAAACACCGGGTTTGCGCAATCAACGATTTTTCGTCTTCACCTGTGTCATTTCCGTCTTTATCAAAGTGTGTGATAAATCCGCCATTAACCTCATCTTTCATTCGATTGGTCCAGAAGGGGAGGAGTTCGGTGGTAAGGTGTTGAAAAGCTTCATCCCGGAGGTTTATAATTTCCGTTTTGTTCATAATTTCTGTTTTGGTTTATTTTCTTAATGTCGGTAATTTTTTTTATACCAATCACCTAAAAACAGGAATCCGCACTTCAACAAAAACATGCCGGAGAGCTTCACTGTTTCTTTTCTTATTTTGTTGAATATGCAGGTAATCCAGCACTGAATATACTACTATTTATTTTGTTCCCCAAAATAATATTTTGCCTGAAAAGCATGGATTTTTAACTGAATTCGAATGAATTTGAAGGTTGAAGAAATTTATTGGAATCTGCTCAATTTTTTCCATTAACGATGAGAAGGTTCGGAGGTTTTCAAGTTTTACTTATTTTATCAGATATTTTTATCAAGGTATTCAGGTTACGGGTTGTGATATCTTTTCCAAAAAGCTGCTCCAGAATTCCCATTGCCTTTATTGTTTTTGTTTGGCTTAAATCCAAAACGCTTTCAATATGTTTGTCTCCGATTCTTAGAATTTGAAATGAATTGTCTTCTGAATACCACGGTAGTTTTATGTCTGCCCGGATGACTTCCGCTAAAAAAGTGATATATAACCGGATGTTTTTTGTAATTTCGATATCCTTAAAAGGTTTGTTATCAATAATTTTTCTTATTTCATCTGCTTTTCTTATTAATACCGGAATCGGAAATCCAAAAGCTTTTTCCAAATGAGCTGCTATCTTCTTTTCCAGTTTCTTTTCTTTTTTTTCATCTGCTTCAAAAATGATATTTCCCGAATTAAGCAGGGTAATGATATTTTTGAAGCCGATTTTTGCCATCTCTTTTAGAAGATCTGCCATCGGGACTTTATGATGCCCACCAACATTTATCCCACGCAAAAAGGCAACATATTTTTCCATTGGGTTTTCTTTAACTGTTTGAATTTAGACATACGAAAGTCCGGATTGTTCGATTCATCTGCTATATTTTGCTTTTTAATTTATTGCGATACAGAAAGGAAGAATTCGGTATCGTTTTCAATATGTTAAAGGATTTGTTTTAATGAAATCATCGTCGGTGTTTTTGAACTTTAAATACATGTTTTGGTCTCGAATGAACCCAAATGAAACGGGCTGTTCAGAATTGTTGAACAGCCCGTTTCTTATACTGCTAATTTATTCTATTTTTTTAAAGCCGGTGTTGAATACGTAGGATGTGAATCATCTGTTTTTCCTTCTTTTTCAACAAGTTTAAGTGCTTCCTGAACTGCCCGTACCAACTGCGGATCGAATCCTTTTGCGAGAGATTTAGCATCCTGCCGCACCTCGATATCAGGAGCAACACCTTTATTTTCAGCGATCCATTCTTTTTTTACGGGATCATAGACTGCATTTGTCGGAGCAGTTAACGCGCCCCCGTCAACAAGGCTGTAGTGTACAGCCGAGGCTACCAGTCCACCCCAGGTTCTTGTCCCGATAAGTGGCCCCGCATTCTGATGGCGGAATACCCAGGGGAAAAAGTCGCCACCTGAACCCGCTAATTCGTTTATTAACAAAACTTTTGGTCCTAAAATTCCGGCAGGTAATACCCATGGTTTTCCATCTTTTACTTCGTTGGTTACTGCTGCTCTGAGTTTTCTGGTCATTAAATCCACCATATAATCATCCAGTAATCCACCTCCGTTAAACCGCTCGTCGATAACGGCCCCTTCTTTGTCCTGCTGTGCGAAGAAATAACGGTTAAACGATACAAAACCGTTGCCGCCGGTATTCGGAATCCATACATAAGCCAGCTTGCCGTTTGACAAGCTGTCAACCAGCCGGCGATTATCTTCAACCCAGGCACGCTGACGCAATCCGCTTTCGCTCCGAATAGGTTTTACAGTAATTGTCCATGAATCTTTAAAATCAGGTTTATCGTTGATTTGCAAAACAGTTTGAATACCTGAAGTACCATCTAAATATTGATACAAATCTTCTTTTGTAGTCACCTCTTCACCATTTACGCCTACAATGTAATTACCGGTTTTTACTTTTAAACCTGGCTCTTCAAGCGGGCTTGATAAATTTGGATTCCAGCTTTCGGTTGTATAAATTCGTTTAATTTTCCAGTATCCTTTTTCAGGAGTAAAATCTGCTCCCAGTAATCCTACTGAATTTCTTTCTGTCTCAGGGTAGTCTCCGCCAAAAACAAAACTGTGCCCAACAGAAAGTTCGCCATTTACCTGATCAAGGATATAAGTTAAATCTGCTCTGTGTTTGACATGTGGAATAAGAGGTGCATAACGCGCATGAACCCGATCCCAGTCGCGGCCGTGCATATTGGGTGCATAAAAATAATCCTTTTCGTAACGCCAGGCTTCCTCAAACATCTGATTCCACTCCTGCGAGCGGTTTAATTTCATTTTCAACTCCACCTTCAGGCTTTCACTATCTTTCCCATTCGGTTTTGTTGCATCCATTACCTTCCATGAACCACTTAATCTACCGAGGATTTTTTTACTGTCTGCCGACAAAGAAACACTTCCCACGCCCTCTATATAAGGAGTAGCTTTTTGGTCTTCCAAAGAGAATTTTTGTAGCGTTAAACCAGGTGAGTTTGGAATTCTTTCACCAATAAATACGGTTCCTTCAGGCCCGGCTAAGGCATATTGATAATTTCTGACAGGTATTGGCAACGCAATTATTCTGCGGTCGATTCCTTCAAAATCGATTTTTACAGAATCATTTTTTTCGGCTTTTTCTTCATCCTTCTTTTCTTCTTCTGATTTTTTGTCCTCCTTTTTGTTGTCTTTCTTATCTTCTTCTTCTTTATTTTCATTGTCATCTTTCACTTCTTCCTCGTCGCTTTTTAGTTTAAATGGCGATGCTTCGTCTTTTTGAAGATTGACAACATAGGCAGCGTATTCGGGATTGGCAGTCATTGCACTGGTGTTCGCCCATCCCGATCCTAATGCCAGTTCTGTACTGGCCAAAAAGTAAAGGTGTTTTTTGTCGCGGTCGAAAGTAGGAGAGAACGCATCAGCCAGTTCATCAGTGACCGTTGTGATACTTTTGTTTTCTACCGACCACAATTTGATTCTTCTGAAATTATTATCTCCCGATTTAGAATAAGCCAGCCACTTTGAGTCAGGAGACCAGGTTAATCCTAAAGAGCCCCTTTCCTGGTTATTACCGGCTAAATCGATGGTTTGAATATTCCCTGATTCAACTTCAATAACACGGATTCTGGCATCGTCATCGTCAAAAGCAATATATTTCCCATCCGGCGACCACACCGGTTCCCATCCTAAGTTTGATTCTCCGATGGAGATAGTTCTGGGCTCGCTTAAGCCATCCTGGTTTCCAATCATTAACGAATAATTTCCGCCCTTATCAGAAAACCAGGCAATTTTATCTCCTTTTGGCGACCAAACCGGTGTCCTGTCGGCAATATCAGAAGAGTTTGTCAGGTTTCTTACATTACCGTTTTCAACCGGAATAGTAAAAATTTCTCCACGTGATTCCATGATTGCCCTTTTCCCGGTAGGTGAGAGCGACGCAGAACGAACCGAATTACTCACATCTTCCCATTTTTCATCAGCCCAGGGGAAGTCACCTGCAATAGTAATATCAAGTTGGGTAATTTTATTATTTGTAAGATTGAGCAGGTTTAATAAACCTTTGTGTTCAAAAACAAGTTGGTTCCCGTTACCGGCTACCCACTTTACATCGGTTTCTGAAAAATGAGTGATTTGTTTTAATTCTTTTGTTTTTGGCGAATACGACCATATATTTGAAATCCAGTCCCGGTCGGAAAGAAAATAAATTTGGTCACCCAGCCAAATCGGTTTTATATCAATGGTTCTTTCATTTGGCAGTAATTCTTCCGACATATCTTTCAGATTCAAAACAACCAATGGCGTATTTTGTCCACCGCGATAATTTCTCCATTCTCCATCCCAGCGGGAAACGCGGTCGATAACGATTTGTTTTCCATCAGGTGAAAATGAGCCATCGGCGCCCCACTGTTCGGTAAGCAATTCAGAAGGGCCACCGTCTTTTGACACGGTCCAGAGTCGCCCGTAACCCGTTGGGGCTGTTTCCCGTGACGTTGAATATAAAATATATTTGCCATCAGGAGTCCAGTCGCAAACAGTTGCAGAGCTGGGATACCAGGTTAATCTTTGAGGCATTCCACCTTCCACTGATACGGTATAAACAGCGCTTACTCCTGAACGGTTAGAAGTAAAAGCAATGGTTTTTCCATCAGGTGAGAAATGAGGATTGCTTTCTACAGCACCTGTATTGGTTAGTCTTTTAGTTTGATTTGTCTTCAAATCGGTAACCCAAATATCGCTGCCGTAAGTAAAGGCTACATGTGTTTCGCTAAGTGCAGGCTGGCGCAACAGTTTTGTGCCCTGTGCAACTGTAATAGCAACAATACCAAATACAAATAGTGCAGTTAAATACAAATTTTTCATAAAAATTATTTTGAATGATTAATTGATAAAGCAATGAAATGATTCATAAATAAATGGTTTCTGACATTTCGGCAAATCTTGTAGTTTCTACAGAAAGTACTTTTCGATATACCAAATTAGACTTCTTAGATTCAGAATTGTTACAATATACAAGTATCTAAGTTAGAAAAAGTTTTGAAGTGAAGTAACATCTTTTTAATCATTCTGCGTTATACGGAGTAGCAATCCGGGTAATGTTCCAACGTTTAAAACGAATTTTGGGAGTATGTTTTTTGCTTTAATATTATCTTTTTGGGGAATAATTTGGCCAACTAAAAGAACATATTTTTTATTCCTGTTAGCATCATATTTACACCTATGGCGCCAATAAAAAAACCGTTTAAACGGAGCAATACTTCCATGTTTTTATCGAAAGCTTTTTTAAACTTTCGTTTTTCAATGCTGTCTCTAAACTTCTTTAAAAGAAACAAAATGAGGAAGTTAACAGTAAATATGATAATTAAAGCCAGAGAGCCTATAAGATAGGAATGTTTTTGAGAGAGCAGGATGCTGAGTGAAATGGTTCCTGCACCAACCATAAAAGGCAAGGCAATCTCCGAAGCCAGATCATCCAGGTTTTCTTTAATCATAATAAGGGCTTTTTCGCCACGAACGATAAAAATATAGGCATAAGAAAAGATGATTATACCACCAAATATTCGGAATGATTCAAAATTGATGGCGAATATCTTTCTGAAAATTATATCTCCAAAAAAGAAAAAAAGCAAACAAACAAAAAATGAAATTAGCGATGCTTTAAAAATTACGAGCAAATAACTTTTGTGTGTTAAATCTTTCCGAATGGGTTCGAGATAAAGAAATAAAGCAAAAGGATTTAACATGACAAGTATTTCAATAATGGAAGAAATCATATTTTTGTTTCGTTTTTTATATTTGATTTTTTTGATGGTTATTTTTCTTTTTCAGAGTGGGGCAAAGTTACCATCAAATTGATGGTTTGACAATAAATCTGACAACGGATTTTTTGTTTTAATTAATTTGTGTCAGGATGAAGTTTCTTTTTTTGATTTTTTTACAACATCAAAAGTCCGGCAATAAAATCTTCAATATGTTCCTTTTTTCGAAACTATTTTGCTTTCATATACTTGTAATGCACGTCGCCAAATAGCTTATGAGCAACAGATTTAGTATGACATGAATTACAATCCATTTTTCCACTGATGTTGTTCAGTTTTCCTTCTTTGCCATGACAGGTTAAACAAGTGCCTGCATTATCGTTATTCTGATAGACAGTTACGTAATCATCATTAAAAAAACTGTTGAGTGACGTGGTTACCTTGGCTGCCACTTCGCCCGATAAACGGCGACACCTTTCTTTTCGTTCATCACTGTCGATTTTAAAACCGGATGCTTTACCCCAATTGATTGTAGAGGCATGACAGAGTGTAGAATGAGATACAGACGAAGCGGGAGTGTAATCCATAACAGCCTTCCTGGGTTTGAATACCGGAAGCTGGGTATTTTCATACCATTGAAACAGGTCGTTTATCAAACTGTCCCTCATCTTTTTATCGCCAACAAACAAGCCGATTAAAGCCGCCGCTCCGTTGAGCGCACCACATAAAGTTCCAAAACCTCCAACGCCACCATGTCCGTATTTCATCATATCAAAAGGAAATGAAGCGTATTCGCCTCCGAATTTTTCGGCAATTTGAGAAGCAACTCCATAAAAGCTTGCATACATGCAGCTTCCGACACTGTATTGATCGTAGGCAATTTGACCTGAGATTGCGGGGTCCAAGTAAGCATATTTCCAGTTGTTTTCACTTTTTCCCGGCTCAAGTTTTTGAGGTTTTTTTTCGGGAAGTGGCTCGGGTTTAAAAGCCTGGGTGAGTGTTAAAACGCCGGCTCCACCTCCAATAATAGCTCCGGCTGCTATTTTCATTGCACTGCGTCGTTTCATTTTTGGTTATTTTAATGGATAGTATCTAAAGTCTATCGAATATGCAATTTTTTGAGCAAAAGCCAGTAAAATTTTTATTAAAAGATAAGATACCTGCTAAAGTTTTTACAAAAAAGTAATAGAAGTTCGATTTATTTTAATAGAAAAGTTACTTGTAAAATCATCATGTAATAGCTTTCCGGAAAGGCTGAGTGTCCTTGTTTTTGAGATTCGATATGTAGGAATGGAGTTCTTTAAATTAGGATTGACGGCCTTTTATTCATAATAAAATACAAGTTCAGCACAGCATGTTCAAAAGGTATTACACAAGCAGATTATAACAAAAAAGCCGCCCTTCATCAGAAAGACGGCTTTTATTGATATTCTATATCTTAGATTATTTTTTGTAGATTTTTTTGTATCCGTAGATAGCGCTTGCACCCAGTTCTTCTTCAATACGAAGCAACTGATTGTATTTTGCCATACGGTCTGAACGGCTCAAAGAACCGGTTTTAATCTGACCCGAGTTGGTAGCTACTGCGATATCGGCAATAGTTGCATCTTCAGTTTCACCTGAACGGTGAGAAGTTACTGAAGTGTAACCAGCACGATGAGCCATTTCAATTGCGTCTAATGTCTCAGTTAAAGTACCAATTTGGTTTACTTTAATAAGGATTGAGTTCGCAGCACCCAATTCGATACCTTTTTGCAGGTACTCAACGTTAGTTACGAAAAGGTCGTCACCAACCAACTGGCATTTGTCGCCAATCGCTGCGTTTAGTTTTACCCATCCGTCCCAGTCGCCTTCATCCATACCGTCTTCTATAGAGTCGATAGGGTACTTAGCAATTAATTCTGCAAGATAAGCTGCCTGCTCGTCAGAGTTACGTTTTACTCCGTTTGGCTCAAAAATGCTGTAGTCGTAAACGCCATCTTTGTAGAACTCAGAAGAAGCACAGTCCATAGCGATAGAAACATCACCACCGTCTTCTGCACGACCTGGTTTGTAACCCGCATTTTTTATTGCAGTAAGAATTGAATCGATAGCTTCTTCAGTTCCACCTAACATTGGAGCGAAACCACCTTCGTCGCCAACTGCAGTTGAAAGGTTTTTAGCTGCCAGTACTTTTTTCAAAGCGTGGAAAACCTCAGCTCCCATACGCAAACCTTCACGGAAAGACGGAGCACCGATAGGACGAATCATAAATTCCTGAAATGCAATTGTGGCATCAGAGTGAGAACCACCATTGATGATATTCATCATTGGAACAGGTAATGTTTTTGCGTTGGTTCCACCAATATATTTGTAAAGCGGAAGTTCTGAATAATCAGCAGCAGCTTTAGCTACAGCCAACGAAACTCCCAACATTGCGTTGGCACCCAAATTAGATTTTGTTTTTGTCCCGTCTAATTCAAGTAATTTGCTGTCGAGAGCTACCTGGTCAGTAGCGTCCATACCAATAATTTCTTTGGCAATTACTTCGTTTACATTTTCAACAGCTTTCAAAACACCTTTTCCAAGGTAACGGCTTTTGTCGCCGTCGCGCAACTCAAGTGCTTCGTTTTCTCCGGTTGATGCTCCCGACGGAACAGCAGCACGGCCAAATGCGCCACTTTCCAATAATACTTCAACTTCAACTGTCGGATTACCGCGAGAATCCAGGATTTCTCTTGCTTTTACGTCGCTAATTAACATTGTGAGTAGTTTTTTATTGTTTAACTTATTTGTTGTTTTTATCAGAAAATCAGGTTGTTACTCCTAATTTGCCAAAAGCAGCTCAAAGATAGCAAATTGTTTTATGTCAAACGGAGGCAAAACAAAAAGGTTACCAATATTTCATATAGGGTTAACTTAAAAATCGGGACTATAAAAGGTCTGTGTTTCTTTTATATTGCAGTTTGTTAAATTATCTAAATGTTGGAATTTTGCTTTATCTGATAGAAATTATCTATAAGTGTTGTTTTGTAAATCTCATTGTGTTCGACAAAATGTGTTTTTTGTCATTTTTTGATAAGTGTATTATTGCCTTTTTTGAAAATCGTTGTATTAATTTAGTTATGATATGAAAAAAATACCTGTATTATTTATTCTTGTGTTGCTTTTAGCTTTTTGGGGATGTTCGCAAAAAGAGAAAAAAGTATCTGTGAAGAAAGTTGGTCCGATAGATCCGCAAATGGTGCAGGATCAGGACGATATGACCTGGGAAGATTACAAACCCATTCCAGAAATAAGTTGGGCTGATCCGTCGATAAAACCAAAACGGGGTTTTAAAATGGCTTTGGTTGCGGTTGATTTTCCTGATCAACCTTTTGTTATTACTCAACCCAAAGGCTCTGATTTATTTGGTAATCCGCAAATAGATCCGATTAAACGGGAGGACGTTGCTCAATTTTATCGCGATTTTTTTATCAAACCATCAGATGTAAATCATGGCCAAACAATTAATGGTTACTGGATGGAGCAGTCGCGGGGAGAATTCGGGATTACTGAGGTTGATGCATATGGACCTTACCAGTTACCTAAAAATCTTTGGGAATATGGTTTAAACGAATGGGGACAAAATGATTTTACTCCCGATGGAAGTAAACCCAAAGGAAGAATGGAACGTGATGTGGATTCGTTGTGGCGTGCAGAATACGGAGATTTGAGAAAAAATTACGACGCAATTTTACGAATTTATGCGAGTTACGATGAAACCGGTGTTTGGCAGGAGTTTGGCGAAATGAAATTTAATTCAAAAGAAGATATTCCACCGGAATGGGGAAATCCGAATCCGGATAAACCGCGTTGGGTAGCCACCCGTTATGTGCCCTGGACATCGTGGAAAGCAGGTGCAATGCAATGGGGAATTTCATCTATTCGTCAGGGCGAAAACTCAGGAACAATTACACATGAGCTGGGGCATTATGCTTTTAGGATAGGAGATAATAATAATAATCCTTATGTAGAACCTTACCGAAGAGCTGGTTCCGGTCCCTGGGATATGATGGACCGCGGCTGTTTTAATGGTCCGGGAGGTCCGCATAAACGCTGGGTGGTTCCCGCAATTGCCGGAGCTTCAATGCCGGCCGGGCTTATGGTTCGTAACAGGATGAAAAATGATTTTTTAACCGAAGATGATATTTTAAGACTGAGTCGTGATAGCCTGGCTGTTACGGGACTTGCAGTTGCAAACATCACTGCCCGCGCAGTTGAACCCTTTGAAGGAGAATATGCTGGTGTAATTGTTGAACTTGACGGAGAAGAACCGCATGATCGAACACCGGTTGACGACCCTGCTGAGAATCCACTTTCCCCGGGAATACCAAATTACGATTATTATTCTCTGGAAGTGGTTCAGAGAATTGGCTACGACTCTTATTGTCCGGATAATGGAGTATTGCTCGCAAAGAACAGGGACAAAGAGAGCCGAAATGGCGGCGTAAATCAGTTTAATTGCTTTAACTGGGTTATTGACGCTCATCCGGAAGACATAAATATGGTGGATTACGATAAACCCAATGGCGAAAAGGTTATGCGTACAATTGCCGACTACCGCCAGTTGAATGATGCACTTTTCCATGCCGGCTTAAATTCGGGCAGTGAATTTGAGTATGATGACCCGTATAACCGGCTTCATTTTTATATTATTGATTTACATAGAAACCAGGAAGGCATCCTTTCTTATACTATTGGCGTTAAATCGCTTGATGGAAGCGGAGCTGCAAAAAGAGATTTTCAGTTAACCGCACCAAAAACAACAAAGGAAAGTGTTGCTCTTTTTACGCTGAAAAACAAAGATAAAAAAGCAGGTTTGGATGCCTCCTGTTTTGATAATGATATTTATCGTTTGGCGGTAAGTACTGAAGGAGAAGGCTTAAAAGCCGAAATTCTGAATGAATTGGCGGTTGTTTCATCAGGGGAAGAAATTTCTATTCCTGTTTATTTTAGCGAAGAAGATGGCGAAAAAAGCGATGTCAGAATAACTCTGACAGCTGTTTCAGAAAGCGATCCCAGCAAAAAGATGGAGGCTTCATATGTCATACCATAGGTCTTAAAAAGGAAACCTAATAACTACTGTTATATACAATCAATAAAGCCGTTCCAACTATCGGGAGCGGCTTTTGCTATTTTAACTTCAAATGAGTACCGGCTATTTTTTTACTATCCGGTATTTTTCTCCAACTTCGTAGCGTAAAACGTCCACTTCCTGGAATGTAACCAGTCCGCCTTTTTTACTATGGTCCATCAAGTTGTTTACTGTTTTCAGAAACTCGTTTAGTTTCTCCTTGTTGTCCGTAATCTCAACTGATACGGGCATATCAACTGAAAGTGCAAAAATTTTTTGCGTATGAATGGAATGGCTCGCCCCAAACGACATAATTCCTTTGTAAACGGTTGCACCCGCCAGCCCTGCTTCGCGTGCTTTAAAAACGATCTCTTCAAACAAAGGCCGCCCGTGAACTTTATCTGATTCACCAATATATATCTTTAAAATTCCCGCTTTCCCTGAAATATTCATGGTATTTTTTTTTATGTTTTTACACGGAAAAAAGATATAAGTTTCATTTGGGTGAGACAAAATTGTTTGTTTTAGCTTTGAGATTTGTTGTCTGGAGTTAAAACTTACTGTTTAGTGGTGTTTAGAATACCGCCCTTACCAAAATTACGCCAAGATAGACTGCTAAAATTCCTAAAAACAGACTTCCTCCAACGTTCCAAAAAAACTGGCCAAAGGTGCCCGTCTTCAGCATGGTAAAATTATTATAGGCAAAAGAAGAAAAAGTAGTAAAACCGCCACAAAACCCAACGGCAAGAAACATACGCCATTCTGCGTTCATCAGGTTTCCTTTTTCGGCCAAAGCGAAAACAATACCAATTATAAAACTACCTGTAATATTTGCAATCATTGTTCCCAGCGGGAAAGTGCTGGTAAGTCCCTTCTCAACAGTAATTTGTACCAGGTAGCGCATTACACTTCCAATAAATCCGCCGGTGCCAACAAGTAATAAGGTGCGTATCATTTTGTTGTAAATTAGTATTGCCATTTTAAGCGCGAGGATTGAAAGATGTTAAGATTAACACTTAAATTTCCACGGAGCTTTATAAACTATTATTTTTAAGCATTCAAAAGTAATAAAAATGAAAGGAAGGATTTTTACGGTTCTCATATTATTTCTGCATACAATTTCTCCGGCACAGCAAAACATTGAACAAGTTTTTCAGAAATTGCTTACCGGTTCAGATTATAAAAATGCTACAATCGGAATTCAGGTTAGTGATTTGGATTCCGATGAGATACTATTCAATTTTGACAATAATAAATTAATGATACCCGCCTCAACCATGAAGTTGGTAACATCGGCTGCAGCACTTGAGATTTTAGGTGCCCATTATCGTTTTACGACAAAAATCGGCTACACCGGAAACATTAATAAAAATACCTTAAATGGTGACCTTGTTGTGGTTGGAGGCGGCGATCCTGTACTTGGATCTGCTCACTTTAGAGACTTTTATGAACATCCTGATTTTTTGGATATATGGGTTCAAAAAATAAAAGATGCAGGAATACAAAAGATCAAAGGCGATTTAGTTTTAGATGTTTCGCTTTATGACTCGGAAAAGATACCACCTACCTGGATTTGGGAAGACATGGGAAACTACTATGGAGCGGGGCCATCTGCATTATCAGTTTATGATAATATGTTTCGCATTACTTTTTCTTCTCCGGGAAAGGCAGGAATGCCAACCCAGATTGTTTCAACATACCCCAAAATTGAAGGATTGGAAATTCAGAACGAGGTATTATCATCGGATGAAAATCGTGATTTAGCCTTTGTTTTCGGAAGTCCTCTGGATTATAAAAGAGTTATCAGAGGAACCATTCCTAAAAACAGAAAATCTTTTACCATAAAAGCTTCTGATCAAAATCCCGAGAAGCTGCTGGCAGCAGATTTTATTTCACATTTGGCAAAGTCCGGGATTTTTATTTCAGGAGGAGTTAAATTAAAAAAAGTGGATGGAAAGGAATTTCAAATTGTTTATATCCAGGAATCACCAAGTTTAGCTGAAATTGCAAAAGTGCTTAACTACGAAAGTGTAAATTTGATTGCCGAGCATTTGGTAAAACAAATTGCGGTACAAAAAACAGGAGAGGGGAGCAGGGAAAAAGGAATTGCAGTTATCAAACAATTTTGGAAATCCAAAGGACTTGAAGGGCAGTTTTTTATGGAAGACGGAAGCGGCCTGTCGCATTTTAATGCAATTTCTCCTGGTCAGTTTATTTCACTTTTGAAATACATGCGTAATCAAAGTAAATATTCGGCGGCTTTTTTAAACTCGTTACCGGGAGCGGCAAACGGAACTCTTTATGGTTTTGATGCAAGGGTATTTGAGGGAAATACTTTGAAAGCCAAAAGTGGTTCAATGACGCGGGTAAGATGTTATGCCGGTTATTTGAAAGTGGATTCAGGGAAAACAGTTGCTTTCTCACTTATGGTCAATCAATTTGATGGTTCGCATTCAAAACTCATTGGTGAGATTCAAAAACTTTTTGAAGCCGCAAAAATTACTTTCTGAATATTTTTAGTTAAAAGTATTTTAATCTTTTTTTTGTAACTAGTTGTTTCTTAGTCTTTAATGAGTCTTGTTTAAAATTGATTTAACCTTAGGCATTGACTTGTTATATATTAAGTCGTAACTTGTATAGCGAAACCATTAGATCATTCTAAACTTTCGGGTTTAGATTAAAATTTTCGAGAGACGCGAAATAGAATCAAAAGTAAAATCAGTTTTACTATAAAAAGTTCTATTATTTAAGATTTTTGGGTCTTAATGTAGGGTTTTTTATGTCTGTCTGCGTGTAAATCAAAATAAGATCTGACAGGTATTTGGAAATAGATAGCTAAGAACTGACTTTAAATGATTTACGACACCTTACAAATACTAAAGGAACAAGTAGAAGCCTATTTTGTCGAAACAGGCCTGGGAAAAATTATTGCACTGGACAACATCGCATTGTGGGAGTCGGGAAGTGATGACGCAACAAAAGTGGAAGATAAAGTAGTAATGACACTTGTAAGACTGGAAGAAGAAACGACATTAAAAAATGTTCCCAGTTACAAGATTACCGACAACAAAACCGAATACTTTAATCCGCCCGTAAATTTGAATCTGTATGTTTTGTTTAGTGGTAATTGCGACACTTACGACAAATCGTTAAAAGGTATCTCGCGAATCATACAGTTTTTTCAGGGTAAAAAGGTTTTTACTTTGGCAAACACGGTTTATAATCGTACAAATGTGTCCCTTGACGTGCTTGACCATTTTAAGTTTATCCTGGAAATGTATTCTCCCGGATTTGAAGAACTCAACAATATTTGGGGAACGCTTGGCGGCAGACAATTGCCGTCGGTGATTTATAAAGTTCAGATTATTCAAATTAAGCAAGATAAAAAGCTGGGCGCATCAGAAGTTATTACACATGTTGGTGGAAATCTAAAAGATATTCAGTAATGGCATTTTCAGTAAAATATTTACCACTTTTCAAGATGAACCTTCTTCATCACTATTTTTTAAATAAAGGCACTGATGATTATAATTCAATGACTGATACTCAACAAAGCAATCAGTTGGAATTGTATGATGTAAATTCTGTTCTGTCTATTCAGCCAGATGTTAAAACTCTGCAAAAAATAAACGGCTATAATCTGGTTTTTAAAAAGTATAAAACGGGTTTTTCCCTTTGGAGTAAGGTTACAGGTGAGAATGAAGACGAACCTTTTATTGCGCTGGAGGATGATCTGGCTTTTACTTTTTTGCTTAAGACAAAAGATTCCGGGTTTTATAATTATACCGATCTAAAGATCGAAAATGCCGGTAAGTTGTATTATTTGTCGAACCGCCGTTTGGAAACTGAACCCAACAGTTTTCCATTAATTGACAAAGCTGGTGGCAATTTTCATGTTGATGAAGACTTTATTCTTTCTGAAGATGGTTTTGAAAATGAAATGGAGAAATTAAAGGATTCTGAAAAAATGAATCTTATGGGTCTGATTCGGATTTTTGTAAAAGCAGACAACAACGCTCTGGATATAACCAATGCCCAGGGTAGAATTCCGGAACCTTCGCAGAACTTTGAAATCAATATTAAAAATCGCGAGACAATTTGGCGATATATTTTTGACACTAACCAGACTGTAACCGGCGGTGACGCATTAAAAAAAGAAAATGGTAATTCGAAGGTTTTAATCACAAAAGCAGAGCATCCGCTCACTTTAAACGGATTTATTTCTATTGAACTGGGTGGAGTTGAACTACCCAATCCCGGGGTGCGGGCAGTAAAACCTGATATACCAAATAATAAATATTACTCAGAAATATACATGTAAAACTAAAAATTTAAATTATGGCAACTTCGTACAAAACACCAGGCGTTTATGTCGAGGAAATTTCAAAGTTTCCGCCGTCGGTAGCGCAAGTTGAGACAGCTATACCCGCTTTTGTGGGATATACGACAGCCGCCGTCGTTGACGGTGTGGATTATCATGCAGACAGCGTTATTAAACCTGTGAAAATAGGTTCTCTTCCCGAATACGAATATTATTTTGGTGGAGCTCCTGAACCTACGACTCTTGAAATAGAATTAAATTCAGACAATTCTGTAAAGAAAACAAATATTGAAAGCATCAATTTGTTGTATGACTCAGTGCGCATGTTTTATGCCAATGGAGGTGGAGATTGTTACATCGTTTCGGTTGGCGCATTTAATGCCGATACTTCCGGTATTAGCGATTCAGAATTGTTAAGTGGATTAAATTCATTGGAAAAAGAGGATTTGCCAACTTTGCTGGTAGTTCCTGAAACGGTTCATTTGGCTCTCGATAAAGCAGGAGCTATTCATGCTGCGATGTTGAAACAGTGTAATAAATTACAGGATCGTTTTGCTGTAATGGATATTGTTGATGGCGACGAGGAAATTACTCCTTCTGTCGATCCGGTTGCTGATTTCAGAGATAACGTCGGAATGAATTCATTAAAATATGGAGCAGCATATTATCCGTTTTTGAAGACTACGCTTCCGTTTAATGTGAATTACGACACGATTGTTGGCGGAACCTATACAAAAAATGGTGCACCCGTTGCCAATATCACGAGTCTTTTTAATACAACACTGGTAAGTTCTATCGAAAATATAAGTTTGGACATTGACGCAAAATCATCTGTTACTGTGCCAACAATGGGCGATATTGCCAGTCGGCCACAACTGGAATCCGCAGCTGGCGATTTGTACCAGTTTTTTCAGGACTTTTTTGCATTGACTTTTGCGGATAACGGAGCCACTGACTCTGCTTCTGCAACATTTAGCAGTTATGTTGAGGCTGACGGAGATTTTCACCAGTTGCTTACATTGTTATTTGATTACAATCACTTCAGTCAGTCGGCAAATAGCGATGCGCCATCTCCAACATGGGATGCACCTTTAATTGGCAATGATTTTAATACAGATTTTGCACCGCTAACTTTTGCTGCACCTGCCACCGACGATAATAATATTTTTCAGGCAACACAAACGGCAGCAAGCGCAGCACCATATTTTCGTGCTTTGCTGGCAAATTTAACCGCGCTTTTTAATTCATTTTATGATGAACTGGAAGCAATTTATAATGAAAGAACAGACACTTTGTTTCAGACCGATCCGGTTTATAAAGGGATTGTAAACGCCATCGGACAGCAAGGTGTAGTTCTTCCACCCAGTGGTGCTGTTGTTGGAATTTACGCAATGGTAGATAATAACCGCGGTGTATGGAAAGCTCCGGCAAATGTAAGTATTACATCAGTAAAGGGGCCTGCGGTTAATGTTACGCATGAAGATCAGGCAAGTTTGAATGTGGATACGGTTGCCGGGAAATCGGTAAATGCTATTCGTGCTTTTACAGGAAAAGGAACATTGATTTGGGGAGCCCGAACACTGGCTGGGAATGACAATGAGTGGCGTTATGTACCTGTTCGTCGTTTTTTCAATATGGTGGAAGAATCGGTAAAAAAAGCTACGGCTCAATTTGTTTTTGAACCCAATGATGCGAATACGTGGGTGAAAATTCGTGCTATGATTGAGAATTTTCTTTCGCTGCAATGGAGAGCTGGCGCGCTGGCAGGAGCTAAACCTGAAGAAGCATTTTATGTTCGCGTGGGCTTAGGCCAAACAATGACTGCCCAGGATATTCTGAATGGATATATGCACGTTGAAATCGGTATGGCGGTAGTTCGCCCGGCCGAGTTTATTATTCTTAAGTTTTCACACAAAATGCAGGAATCTTAATCAGTAAAAAATTAAAAAAATAGTGTTATGGCTACAAATTATCCCTTGGTCAAATTCCACTTTCAGGTTGAATGGGGTGGAACAAAAATAGGATTTACCGAAGTTTCCGGGTTGGATGTTGAAACAGAAGTAATAGAATACCGACACGGGGCAAGTCCCGAATATTCAAAAGTAAAAATGCCGGGAATGCAAAAATTCAGCAATATTACATTGAAACGTGGAACTTTTGCCAGCGACAATGAATATTACAACTGGTGGAATACGGTGAAACTAAATACCATCGAACGCCGCGATATTACTATTAGTTTGCTAAATGAAGAGCATGAACCGGTAATTACGTGGAAAGTGAAAAATGCATGGCCTTTAAAAGTTCAGTCAACCGATTTAAAAGCAGATGGCAATGAAGTGGCTATCGAAACGTTGGAGTTGGTACACGAAGGTTTAACTATTCAAAACGAGTAAAAATGGCGAATTATTATCCTCCGGTAGGTTTTCATTTTAAGGTTGAATTTGCCAACCTGAAGAGTGAATTTGAATTTCAGTCGGTGTCGGGTTTAACCATTGAACTTACCACCGAAGAAATTGCTGAAGGGGGAGAAAACCGTTTTAAGCACAAGCTTCCGGTGAGAACCAGTTTCCCAAATTTAGTCTTAAAACGCGGCCTTGTAACCGATTCTTCGCTTATAAAATGGTGCAGGGAAGCAGTAGAGGATTTTAGCATCACACCAACCGATGTTACGATTAGCCTTTTAAACGAGGAACATAAGCCGCTAATGACATGGAATGTGGTTCACGCTTACCCGTTAAAATGGGCCATGGCCGATTTTAATGCCGAAGAAAGTAAACTTGTAGTTGAAACGATTGAATTGGCATATAACTATTTTAAAATTCAGTAAAATGCCCATAGAAATTAAGGAATTACATATTAAAATAAGTGTGGATGATAATCCGCAATCATCAGATCCGGCTCAAAATAACAGAATCGAAAAGGAGCAGATTATTGCGGCTTGTGTGGAGCAGGTAATGGAAATTTTGGCAAAAAATAGGGAGCGTTAATATGAGTGGAGAATTAATAAAACTGCAGATAAAAGCATATAAAGACGAACGGTTTTCGGAGGAAGTTTCCGAAGGCGAGTTTCGAACGATGCTAAATCCTGAAACCTATAAATTCAAGTATAAAATTGAACAAAATGATGATCAGGCCTCAGGAACAAGTGCAGCTTCGCCACGTTTTAACAAGGCTTTGCCGGAGAATTTGGATCTGGAATTTGTTTTCGACAGAACCGGGGTTATCACGGATTATGGTGCCGCAGGAAGTTCCGATGACAAGATATTCAAAGATGAAGGTGGCGGAATTATCGACGATATCGAACAATTCAAAAAAGTTGTTCTGGATTATGACGGCGATGAGCATAAACCAAACTATTTGATTATTTCCTGGGGAACGCTCCTTTTTAAAGGTACGCTCAGCGAGATGGATGTTACCTTCAAATTGTTTAAATCTGATGGAACGCCGCTGCGGGCGGTAGCCAATGCGAAATTTAAGGGTTTTGTTGAAGACGACCTGCGGGTGGCAATGGAAAACAACAGTTCGCCAGATCTTACGCACGTTCGGATTGTAAAAGATGGTGATACACTTCCGCTAATGGCATTTCGTATTTACGGCGATTCAAAATATTACCTCGAAGTGGCCAAAGCGAACAACATCACCAATTTCCGAAAGCTTGAAACCGGACAGTCCGTCTTTTTTCCACCGATACAAAAAGCAAACTAATGCCAGAACAACGAGTTATAAATACATCACAGTCTGCTGACCTTGTTACTCAAAAAATTTTGGTCGACGGAGAGGAACTTTCAAAATCCTTCCAGGTGATGAATGTGATCGTTGAGAAGGAAATTAACCGGATTCCAACCGCAAAGATCATTCTGAAGGATGGTGACCCGGCGTCTCAGGATTTTAACCTGAGCAACGAAGAACTTTTTGTTCCCGGAAAGGAAGTGGAAATAAAAGCAGGTTATCATTCTGATGAGGAAACGGTTTTTAAAGGTTGGGTTATTAAACACAATCTGAAAATTCGTTCCAGCCAGTCGTATTTAATTGTTGAATGTAAAGATAAGGCGGTAAAACTCAGCATTGGAAGAAAAAATAAGTATTTCTACGAAAGTACCGACAGTGATATTATTGAAGAAATTGTTGATTCTTACGGATTGGAAAAAGATGTAGAGTCAACCAATGTCAATCATCGTGAAATGGTTCAGTACAACGTTTCCGACTGGGATTTTTGTGTTACCCGTGCGCAGGCAAACGGGAAAGTATTAATTGTTGACGATGGAAGAATAACCGTTAAAAAGCCTGATGTTGCGCAGGAAGCGGTGGAGACCGTTTCATTTGGAGCAACACTTTTGGAGTTAGATGCGGAAATGGATGCTCGAAATCAGTTTCAAAAAGTAACTTCTTACGGCTGGAGTTCATCGGATCAGGAGTTGTTGGAAATTGAAGCGAATGAGCCTTCAATAAGTTTAAACGGAAATGTTTCGATTGATGATTTGGCATCGGTAATCAATCTGGAAAACCTGGAATTAAAAAATGGAGGAGGTACCCCCGATGTTGAATTACAGGAATGGGCTGATGCAAAATCGCTTTTTAATCAACTTTCAAAAACCAGAGGGAAAGTAAAATTTCAGGGAATTCCGGCAGTGAAGCCAAATACGACCATCCAGTTGGAAGGCGTTGGCGACCGCTTTAATGGCAAAGTTTATATTTCTGCTGTTCGCCATCAGATAACTGAAGGAAACTGGACGGTGGATGCTGAGTTTGGCATCAATCCAAAATGGTTTACCGAAACCTTTGATATTAATGACCAGCCGGCAGCCGGATTATTGGCAGCTGTCAATGGTTTGCAGATTGGGATTGTTACACAACTGGAAAGTGACCCTGATGGCGAAGATCGGATTTTGGTCAGGTTGCCAATTGTTGACAATGAAGTTGACGGGATATGGGCAAGGGTGGCAACACTCGATGCCGGTGAAAACCGGGGCTCTTTTTTCCGGCCGGAAATTGGAGACGAAGTAATTGTCGGTTTTATTAACGGAAGTCCAAACGACGCTGTTGTTTTGGGAATGATGAACAGCAGTGCAAAACCCGCCCCGATTGTCGCATCCGATGATAATCATAAAAAAGGATTTGTTACCCGCAGTGAGATGAAATTCATTTTTAACGATGATGAAGTGAGTGTGACACTGGAAACACCCAACGGAAATAAAATGGTAATCAGTGATGATGACGGCGGAATTAAACTGGAGGACGAAAACGGCAATTTTATTCAAATGGATTCCAACGGAATAACCATTGAAAGCGCGTCAGAAATTAATTATAAATCTTCTTCTGATATGAAAATGGAAAGCAGTTCGAATGTCGAACTTAAAGCAGGAGCGCAGTTTAAAGCCGAAGGTTCAGCTGGTGCGGAAGTTTCAACCAGTGCAAACGCTGTAATAAAAGGTTCAATCGTTCAAATTAATTAATTATGGGAGCAGCAGCCCGATTAACAGATATGCATACTTGCCCGATGGTAAACCCGGGTGGAGTTCCACATGTGGGTGGCCCGATTATTTCGCCCGGTGTGCCAACTGTGCTTATCGGCGGAATGCCTGCAGCTGTAGTGGGCGACATGGCCATCTGTACCGGTCCTCCGGACACAATTGTTCAGGGCTCTGCAACGGTTTTAATTGGAGGAAAACCTGCAGCCCGAATGGGAGATTTAACTGGGCATGGAGGTTCAATAATCGCAGGAGATCCGACAGTACAAATTGGAGGTTAGTTTATGGAAACAACAAAATCGTTTTTAGGAAGAGGCTGGAGTTTTCCGCCTGAATTTAACAGGGGAGCTCAAAGTGTGAAAATGCTGGAAGATGAAGCAGATATAAAAAGCAGTCTTGAAATTTTGCTTTCCACACGGTTGGGAGAACGGGTTATGGTTCCAAATTATGGATGTAACCTTGATGAACTATTGTTTAAACCGCTCAACCTCACTCTAAAAACCTATGTGACCGATTTAATTAAAACAGCTATTCTTTACCATGAACCCCGTATTGATTTGAATAAAGTTGAAATTGACCCGTCGGACGAATTAAACGGTATTTTGCTGATTAAACTTGACTATACCATACGAACCACCAACTCGCGAAAAAATATGGTTTACCCATTTTATAAAGAGGAAGGAAACGAACTCTAAGTAAATCGAAATTATGGCTAAATGCGGCAAAGAAATATTATCAGGACGTGAAGGCACAGGACAACTGCAACGTTACATCGAGGCACTGAATCCGGATTCAGTAAAATTAAATGATTTTAGCCTTGAAGAATGGATGCAGTTTGCATATCGTTTTGCTAAACACGTAAACTATTTCAATACAATTAATAACGAGGAACCATCAGCTGACTGGCAGGACTTTTTTATCAAAGATGAAAGCCTTGAAGATTTTCAGAAGCTGGTAAATGAAGGCAAAAATGTAACACCTCACCTGGCACTGTTTGTCAGTTTTATCAAGCTGCTGGAGTTTTCTAAAAACCGGTTTAACAAATTAACAAAGAGGCACCTCGATTTTTATTACCATCGTATTTTGCAAATTGAAAAACTGCCGGCTACACCTGATAAAGTGCACATCATTTTTGAACTGGCAAAAAGTGTTGTAGATGAGAAAATTGCACGGAACACAGAACTCGATGGAGGAAAAGACGCAGCCGGAATAAAAAGGATATACAAAACAACTGAAGAACTGATTGCCAACAAAAGTGTCGTATCAGGTTTGATGAGTATATACAACGACCATTCAAACCATAAATTAAAGGCTGCTTCTGTGGCAAATTCGTACGACGGAGTTGGCAGCGATTTTCCGGACGACAAAATTAAATGGTGGCCTTTCGGATATTTTGGCGACAACAAATATCCTGAATTGCCTGATGCCAAAATTGGATTTGCGCTTTCTTCTGAGGTTCTGGAATTACAGGAAGGACAAAGAAATATACTAATAACCGTTGAATTTAAAACCAACATTGAATCAATCACTGCAAGTAATCTTCGGGAGAATCTTGACGTTTACTGTTCAGGTGAAAAAGAATGGCTTGGCCCTTTTACTGTTCAACCTACTGTATTGGACAGTGAGGGGCAGGTCGTTTTTACTTCCGGCTTAAGTGCTTCAAAAAAAGTTTTGAAACTGGCTTTCCAAATTCCAAAAGAAGAGGATTCGGTGGTTGCATATAATTCAGAAAATCTGGGTGAAAAGTTTGTTTCGCAGTTTCCGGTTTGCCGGGTACTTTTCAAAACAGAAAACACCGATGGATTTGAATTGTACAGAAAGTTGGCTGAAAAAGAAATCAATAGTTGTAAAATAAATATCGATGTCCGTGGAGTAAAAAGTCTCGATTTGGAAAGCGATATCGGCACTTTAAATGCCGAAAAACCCTTTTATCCTTTCAGCACGCAGCCGGTTAAAAAATCCAGTTTTTATGTAAATTACCCTGAATTGTTTAAAAAAAACTGGACTGACCTTACTTTTGAGATCGAATGGAAAAACACACCTGAAAAAACAGGCGACTACGAAGCATTTGTAGATTTGTATTTTGCCTACCGAACAGATTATCTCTATCAGGCAAATACTTCGAAATTTTTTGGAGGGATGTTCGACTGGATTGAAGCGGAAGAAATTTGGCAGTTTAATACTACTCCTTCAAATTTAATTGTAGGCAGTGATGAACATTTTAAAGCTGATGTTCAGATTCTAAATAAGGAAGATTGGGAAACGGTTGAGGAAAATCACATCTTGTTTGACGCAGATGGAGATATCTTCAAAACAAATGTACAGGTAACAAATTCTTCGTATGAGGAAGATAAAAACGGACCGGTTCGATTGTCTCTTAACCAGTCTTTTCTGCATGAACTTTTCCCACGAATTTATGCATTGGCGTTTAGCAGCGATGACGATGATGTTTTGGTTCCAAATGAGCCTTATACACCAATGGTGGAGACGATAGCTCTGAATTATACCGCAGAAGCAAATATGATTTTGGGTTCCTCCGCTGAAAATTACAAAAATAATTCGCTCACGCTTTTCCATGAACATCCGTTTGGGCAGTCAGAGGAACATTTGTATTTAAAAAGTCAGTTTGATTTTCTGACCGGTAACGACAAAAAAGAATACCTGGTTCCAACGTATTGTAAAGGTGGCGAGTTGTATATAGGTTTGGAAAACGTTAAAAATTTGCAACAAGTTTCTTTGCTGCTGCAGGTTTTGGAAGGAAGTGAAAATCCGCTGGCCGATTCATTTGTCGGAAAGCAAAAAGCGGAATGGTCGATTCTTTGTCAGAATGAATGGAAAAGGCTCGATTCAAATTATATCATTTCAAATGAAACCGATAACTTTTTGAAATCAGGAATTGTGAAGTTTTCTGTCCCCAGGGAAGTTACGCAGGATAATACAAAATTACCGTCGGGTTTTGTTTGGGTAAGAATTAAAATTCATAAAAATTACGACGCGGTTTGCAAAGCTATATCCATTCAGGCGCAGGCAGTTTTAGCTGAATTTTCAGATAATGGAAACGAGCTTTCCCATTTGAAAAACGGACTGGAAGCTGACACTATTTCAAAGCTCATTCACCGCGTGTCCACGGTAAAGGGAATTTCACAACCATTTTCCTCGTTTGGTGGAAAGCCGGAAGAGTCGGACAAGAATTACTACCGCCGGGTAAGCGAACGTTTGCGGCACAAAAACCGGGCAATTACTTTGTGGGATTATGAACACATTATTTTGCAGGAGTTTCCTGAAATTCATAAAGTGAAATGCCTGAATCATAGTTCAGAAACTTCATTTCTGTCTCCCGGTGATGTTTTGCTGGCCGTTATCCCGGATATTGTCAATAAAAATGTATTCGATATTTATCAGCCCCGTGTGAGCAAAGCTACATTGAATAAGATCCAAAATCATATTAATAAACTGAACTCATTTCATGTAAATGCAGAAGTTATCAATCCGGATTACGAAGAGGTTACCGTTGATTTGAAAGTGAAATTCTATGAGGGCTACGATGAAAATTATTACCTGAAAGTTTTGAACAAAGATATTATCCGATTGCTTTCACCCTGGGCATTTGAAGAAACAGCGAGCATTGAGTTTGGTGTAACTTTACATTTGAGTTTGGTGATCAATTACATTGAAAAATTAAAATATGTGGATTACGTTGAGGATGTAAAATTGAAAAAAGGTTCGGAAAACAATCTTACCAACGTAGCACCGTCGAGCCCAAAAGCCATTCTTGTTTCCGCCAAACAGCACAGTTTAAGCACCGATGTGAAAAGTTGTACCGAAATTACTGAAACGGAAGAAACATGTCAGACCTAAATGAATATACCACGATTCCGAAAAAAGTAGCGACCAACGACGATTTGGACTACGAATTTCTTCGAAAAAAGGGGCAGGAGTATATCGAGCAACTTTCGGGGAATATTTGGACGGATTATAATGAGCATGACCCGGGAATCACAATTCTTGAAATGTTATCGTATGCCATTACCGACCTTGGCTTGCGGCTTGATATGCCAATTGAAAATATTTTGGCTCCTGAAAATGAGACCGCTCAAAAAATAGGAGAACAATTCTTCCCGGCTTCCGATATTTTGCCAACGAAACCTGTAAATGAGCTGGATTACCGAAAACTGTTTATCGATTTGGATGGAGTAAAAAACTGCTGGTTAGAAACCTTTGATAAAACCGTTTATGTAGATTGTAAAAACGATAAGCTTTCATATAATTCTGAAGATTTTACCTCCACTCATCCCGACTTTAAAAAAGAATTCAAACTAAAAGGTTTGTATTCAATTGTTGTGGATTATGCTGAAGAAATAACGACAAAAGTCAAGGAAAAAGAGGTAAATAAACAAATTGAAAAGCTTTATCATGCCAATAGGAATTTGTGTGAAGATTTGATTGATATTTACAGGGTAGGCGAGCATAAGATTGCCGTTTGTGCGAGTATTGAATTGTTTCCAGAAACGGATGAAGAACTTGTTCATGCTAATGTCTTGCGGGCGCTTGACCATTATTTTTCACCATCGGTGAAATTTTATTCATTGAAACAGATGATTTCTAAAGGCTATGCAACTGACGAAATTTTTGAAGGCCCGTTTCTAACCAATGGTTTTATCGATACAAAAGAACTGGAAGCAGCCAGTCTGCGTACCGAAGTTCGCTTGTCTGATATCATTCAATTGATTATGGCGGTTGACGGAGTGAAAAACATCAAGGAGATTTCCATAAATAATTGTGCTGATGCAGAAGATGAAACCGATAACTGGCTGATTTGTGTGGAAGAAGGTAAAAAGCCCGCGTTGTGTTCCGACAGCGCTTTTAGTTATTACAAAGGTGTTCTTCCTGTGAATGTAAATCAAACAAAGGTACAAAGCTATCTTGATGCAATAAAACAGGCCGAAAAAGACGAACAGGAACTGGCAAAAATTGGTATGGAACCGGAAATTCCGGAAGGTCTTTATCTGAATACAGGTGAAACAACAACAATTCAGAATGATTTCCCGGATACATATGGAATTGGCCGCGCAGGATTGCCTCCACATGTTTCAATACAACGAAAATCGCAGGCAAAACAATTAAAAGGCTACCTGTTGTTTTTTGACCAAATTTTGGCGAGTTATTTTGCTCACCTTGTTAAAATAAAAGACTTACTATCTGTAGATAACCAACTAAAAAAGACCTATTTCACACAGGCTGTGCAAGATATTAAAGGCTTTGAAGATTTGGTGAAAAATTACCCGGTAAACAGCGATGCAAATTTAACGGACGAATTGTTTGCTGAACTGGATAATCCTGTTGAACGTAAAAATAAGCTGTTTGACCATTTGATGGCACGTTTTGCCGAAAAATTCAGCGACTTTGCTTTTTTGATGAAACAGATGTACGGAAGTGCCTCCAGCCAGGTGATTCTGAATTCAAAGGAAAGTTTTCTGAAAGATTATCCGGAAACCAGCAAAGGGAGGGGCAGTGCATTTAACTATTTTCATCAACCTGATGAACCCGAATCTCCGGAACATCATGAAATTGGTTTGTGGAATACTTCCAACGTTTCCGGAGTGCAAAAACGAGTTGCGCGATTAATCGGAATGAAAGATTTCTATCGCCGGAATTTGTCAAATACATTTGTTGAAATTTATGATCCGGATGAAGATGATGACAAAAAAGTTTACCGTTGGCGGATTCGCAACAAAAACGGCGACATCATTTTGTCCGCTACTGAAAATTATGCTTATCCCTCATTGGCGCAAAAGGAATTGTATCTGGCTGTTGTAAGAATTATTGAAACATCACCGGAAGTGGTTGAAGAAGCATTTCTTTTACCGGTAAATGACGAAGACGAGATTGGAAATTTTGAAATTCAGGTGTCACCAACGGGACAGTATTCTTTTGATGTGATCAACCTGGAAGCGCCGGGTTACAGCACCTACCGGATTATTGCACGCCAGTACTCTTATTACGAAAACCAGGAAGAGTTGAAAAATGCTATTTTGGAAATCATTGAATTTATGAACAAAGATTTTTCAGAAGAAGGCTTGTTTCTGGTTGAACATATTTTGCTGCGTCCGGATGTTACGAAAAGCAATATTCCGCTTGACAAATTTATGCCCATCTGTACCAACAACTGCGAAAGCTGCGAACCTGTCGATCCGTATTCTTTCCGTGTAACCGTTGTCCTTCCGGGTTATACCTATCGTTTTTCAAATCCCGATTTTCGGAAGTTTTTGGAAGATTTAATCCGAAAAGAACTTCCGGCGCATATTTTGGCGCGTGTTTGTTGGGTAGGACACAGAAAAGGGCAGGTGCCGGATGACGAAAATGATCTGGTTCAGTTTGAGGAAATTTATAAAGACTTCCTGCACTCAAAAACCGATTCAGTGCAGGAACAGGACGAAACAAAACTGAAAGCATTAAATAAAATATTGAGCGAATTGAACTCTATTTATCCGTCAGGAGAATTAATCGATTGCGATGATGAAGATGAAGAATTGGATGGCAAAATAATACTTGGCCGCACCAATCTTGGAAACCTTTAATTGAAAAGTTATGGCAACAAAATTAACCGAAATTACCACACAGTATAATACGTTTGTCGATGACCAGGTATTAACAAAAGACCAGCTAAACAGCTTTATAAACTATTTTGAAGATCAGGATCGTTTATCGCGGATATTGTTGAGCGGAGTTGGAATCGTTTGTGGTTTTAACCTGAAATTCAATGCCTCGAAACCTTCCATCACAATAACGCAAGGGGCAGGTGTAACCACCGACGGCGATTTAATTAACCTCCGAAAAAATATTCCTGAATCCATATTAAAATCCATCGATTTGGATAAAATGGAATTCTCGTGGGTGAAAAAGTTTGAAGACAGTTTTGCCAATTATCGTTTTTTCAAAAGGCTGGAAACTGTTGATGGATCTGTCCAGGAAGTGCCCATTGAAATGTGGGAAATTCTGCCTGAGAATATAGAGGGCTCAAACGCGTTAAGCACGGTTGCCGACCTGCAAAATAAAGTGGTTTTGTTGTATTTGGAATCTTATCCCAAAGAAGGGGATTTGTGTACTGCAATCGACTGCGATAATCAGGGAATTGAACAGGTTGCAAGGCTCCGCATATTACTGGTTTCCAAAAATGATGCGGATTTTATTTTGAGTCTCGATTCGATTTTTTCAAAACACAATGTTGTAAATACCTATTTTGATTTACCTGATGTTGCTGTTCGTCGGGTCGTTTTAAATCAGTTAAATACTTCCAATTACAATGAGTTAAAACGGGCTTATCATCTCGCTTTAAATTCCGATGGTTTAGTGACTGATTTGACCAATGGGATTTCAAAAATTGTAAAGAATTTTGGCGCACTGTTACAGCTTAATATCTCCAACTCAAACCTTTCGCTGTATCTCGGAACGTTAAAAGGGATTACCAATTTCAGCGCATACAACGTTCCGTTTAATGTGCAATATCGCTACGATTGTGTGAAAGACGTGGTGGACACGTATAATGAAATCAAAGCATTACTCTTGTCCTTAAAAGAAGAATGTTGCCCTGATATAAATGCATTCCCAAAACACTTGATGCTGGGAAGTCTGGATGAGATGCAGGAGGAAGTACAGAATTACCGCCACAGCTTTTATAAATCGCCAATTTTGAACGGTGAAGAAGACATGATTCAGCAGTGCCGAAGTATGATTTTGCGTTTGTTTCAACTTGTCCTTCGCTTTCAGACAACAGCTGGTGAGATTAAAGTTACGCCATCAAATAAATTGCCCGATTTAGGTTATCGCGCTATTCCTTTCTACTATAATATTCAGAATGAATTTTTAAAACAATGGAATGCAGAAAAAACAAACAAATATAAATCGAATACAAATTTGAGTTATCACACCGGTTTGTTATCCTCTTCACCACAAATTCAGGAACCATTGGCATTTAATATCGACGGCTTTGATTTTTTTAGGATTGAAGGCCACCAGGGAAAAGACTATAAAGTGGCACTGGAAGAAATTGAAGAATTAAAAGTAAAATATGGCCTGGCTTTCGATGTAAAAGCACTGTCGGTGAACATAAACACTGAAACACTAAATATTGACGATTACGAATGTGAATTTGAAGATTTAAACGTACTGCTTCGTGCGTGGACTGTAGAACAGGATTGTGTTTTAGGGGAAGTTTCTGAATTTTTCTCAGGGTTCAGAACTGATGAACCCGGAAAAAATATCCGTGAAAATTTGATCGGTGCAAAAAGAGTTTCATCGCTAAACCTGTTGACCGACTCCAACAAAGCCGATGATGATACATTTACACTGATAAACAAAAATGTGAATGTAGGCTCTGTTTCTAAAGCTACGTCCGACTTTACTGTTTCATCAACTAAAAGCAGCGAAACTGTATCAGATCATTTGATCGTTGATGAGAATGCTCTGGGAAGTGTGATGAAAAAAGCACTGGAAGAAACCAAGGGAGGTTCGGTAAATGACATCATTGCCCGGGCTGACAATTTGGTTGCTGAAAAAATAAGCGATGAAGTTTGGGCAGAACAACCTGAACTGAAAGAATTTGTAATCGACAGATCGATCGAACTCATGGCTTATGCACATATTGTCGCACAAAAAATGCCTGCTATTTTGACTAATGTAGATGTTGTGAAAGTTGACGAATATAAACTTACTTTAAAAGAATTGTGCTCGCGGGTAGAAAAAATGAAAGCCCGTTATCAGAATATACAACTCTCATCGGCTTTAAAAGCGTTGATGGGTGTTTTAATCACACAACTCTCTGCAATTTGTTGTTCGGCGAAAAAACTGGAAGTGTTGCTTGAAGAAATCAACAAACGAAAAGAACAAATTATTGTCCGCCTCAAACTTTCGAAGTTTGTTGAAAAATACCCCGGATTGGAACACAAAGCCGGTGTTGAACCAGGCGGTACTTTCTTTTTAATTTATCTGAATAAAGCGAAGTCCGATACAGGGGAGATTGTATTAAGTAATGTAAGCGCCGTCCGTAATGTTTCGCTTGTAAACGAGGTTGTGAATGTGAATCCGGTAAACCGGCTTTCATTACTCGGAACAGAAAATGTTAACCCCAAAGAACTGCTGACAGAAAAAGTACTTTCTGAAAAAGAATTGCTGGCAAATACACGAATTTCGGAAATCCTCAACAGGGCTACAAGAGTAACAAACTTGCCAAATAACACGGTAGTGGCCGATTTTGCTGTGCCGTATATGTGCTGTTCCGACTGTGCTCCGGTGAATTTTATTGTGGAACGAAAACCGGTTTCACTGCGCCTGGAAAAAGACCATTTCTGTTTAGGACAGGACAGCAGTCCCTTATTATTTGATGTTTCTCCCGCTGATGGCATTATTAAAGCCGATCAGGATGTTGAAGGCATGACTATTGATGGAATTAAGCTCAGTTTTGATGAAAATACTTTCCCGGATGAAATGATTGGGAATACCATCCATTTTACGGTTAACGACCAGATTACATCATGCGAAATTACAGTTTATCGTGCTGTTCAGTTTGATTTTGAAGTACCTGAATCACCAACCTCTCAAACGGAGATTACTTTCAAACCAACAGGAAATCTGGATGGAGCAAGCTTCCTCTGGAGTTTTGGTGACGATAATCTCTCAGCTGAACGGAATCCGACACATAAATATACATTGCCGGTAAATGATGAAAATAAAGTTATTGTTTCGCTTACCGTGACAGCAGAAAACGGAGTTTGTCAGTCAACGGTTGAACATGAAATTGTTTTTGCAGAAGTTGACGTGCAGATAGCTTTGCCGGAAGACTCATTCTGCGAAAATGATGAAAAAAATTACCCATTTGAAATCACGCCTGCCGGATCAGAAGCAAAAATTGAGGGACAAGGGGTTACCCAGGTTTCCACAGGTGGTTTTGTATTTATTCCTGCAAATGCAGAACCGGGAGAAATAGAATTCCTGTTAAACGGAGAACTTTCCGGCTTGAAAGTCACAGTAAATAAAGCTCCGGTAGCATCGTTTAAACCTGAGCAGGTGGGGAATGAGCTTGTTCTTACCAATAACTCAACCGGGGCTGATTTTTATGTCTGGAATATTAACGGAGAAAAACTGGAACGTAACGATAATTCACCGGTGACGATTGAGTTGACTCCAAACACGCCAAGTACCTGGCGTTTGGCCCTGGAAGCCATCAGCGAAATTTGCGGGTCGGATATGACTGATTTTGTTACTTTCCAAACAGAACTGGTAAATACTTGTGTAGAAGATGCAAAAATAGCAATGCAGAAAGATTTAGAAGTTTTGCAGGCACTAAATCTTCCGGGCTCCAATTTTGTAGTTCCCATCTGGATGTCAACCAGTAAAATTTATGGTGGGACTGATGAATTTAAAGAAGGTGTATTAAACGATATTGATAATTATCTGGCGGGTAACAATAATGAAAAGTTAGGTAGTCAGTTCCTTGAATTGTTGCAGCAAACTGCATCAATGATCATCGAACTTTCCGGTGACAGAGATGGAAAAGAATTCCAGAATCTGCTCGGGTTGTTTGAATTGCAGTTAAAGTTGTTCTACAATATTTTGGGTTGCCAAAATGCCGATGTTATCGATGCTTCTGCTGATCAGCTAGCTGAACTGTTCAAATTAGTTTTAACGCTGCTGAGAAATATGAGAGAACGTGAGATTTTCTTTTCCGATGGAATAAAAGAATTTATCAAAAGTTGGGGCGAGAAAATTCAGGGGAAAGCAATACTGGAAGAACATTTTAAAATAATTATCGAAGAAAATCTGATTTAGTTTGGAAGATACAAAACATATCATTCATAAACTATTTGTTGAGGTGAATACCTCTGATGTAAAAGAGGCAAATAATATAAAAAACAACATCGATTTGTTTTTGAAGAATGAGGTTTTGCCTGAACTTGAAAAATTGCTTGATAAATATGGTCCCACTGAGCTGATTTCGCGGATAGAAAGTCTGGATATTGATTTTGGGGTTTCTGTCTCGGAAAACAAATCTTTTTGGAAAACTGAAATAATAGAGCAGTTCGAAAAACAATTGCTCCACCAGCTAAAATCAGCTAAGCAGTTTAAAATAAATAAAAAATCTTCGAATTCTGTTCTACTTTCAGAATCCGGAAACAACCAGGAGGTTTTCTTTTTTTTTCTTGAAAATGGATATTTACCTTGGTATGGCAGAGAGACTCAAATTGTAAAGTTTGAACAGGACGTATTGGTAAAAACGGTTCAATTGGATGACATATTCTTTGATCGGCTAATCCAAATTTTTACACAAAAAACCGAGTCAATAGAGAGGTTTGTAAATCAGTTTTCTCCGGAGTTGGTAGTAATTTTTCTTGTACGTTTAAATCAAGGATTAAAAGACAGGAAAACAGAAATTTTATCGTCTTTAAAAAATAATAACGGGTTATTTGCTGCAAAATGGTTGCAAATTCTGTTGATTGTTTCAACTCACCAGCCCGTTGAATTAATTGTTGATACAATTGAAAATTGGTTTTGGTTTCTTCGTAAACCAGTTTCGGGGTGGCCTCATAAAGATAAAAAAGAAGCTTCTCTTTTTTTTAAACTTTTTTTGGCTGCAACGCGCGAAAGCACAGTGTCAAATAAAAAATTTCAGAATATATTAAACCAGAGCCTTTCCATTGTGGCTATGGAAAAAACGCTTCCTGAACCGTTTGGAAAAATTAGTAAACAAAGAAAGAAAAGCGAAGAACATTTTTTTGATAAAAAACAAGACGAAATTGCGGTTCAAAATGCTGGTGTAATATTGCTGCATCCCTTTTTAAAATCTTTTTATAGTGAATTGAACATCATTGATAAAACGGGAAAGCTCAAAGAGAGTAAAAAGGAATTGGCAACTCAAATATTACATTTTATGGCTACCGGGGAGGAAAATGTTTTTGAATCGAACCTGGTTTTTGAAAAGTTTTTATGTGGGCTCCCTTTGCATACGACGGTTCAGAGAGAAAGTTTGCTTACGGCAAAAGTCAAAGAGGAAGTAGATAATTTATTAAAAAACGTAATTCAATACTGGCAGGCTCTAAAAAACACTTCGCCAGACGGATTACGGGAAGCGTTCCTGCAGCGTGATGGAAAATTGATTCAAAACGAACGAAATTTCAATCTTGTCGTGGAACGGAAAGCACTGGATGTTTTGTTGGATAAACTACCGTGGAATTTGTCAATGGTTAAAATTCCGTGGATGGATAGGCTAGTATACGTCGATTGGTAGGTATTTAGAGTTAAAATGATGAGAACAAAAATTCATAGTGGAAAACGCAGATTCAGAAGAAAATCTCCATTTTTTATGGCCCGGAATAGCTCGGGGTTTTTCGGTGGGCAGGCAAAACTTTCTGTTGGGCATCCAGGCGATAAATACGAGTTGGAAGCTGACGCTGTAGCCGACAAAGTGGTTAATCAGTCTCAATCCGAAACCGAGCATTTTTTTAGTCCGGGAGCTTCATCTTATTCAAATACTGAAGGTTGGCTTATACAGGAAAAGCCAATTGCTGAAACAGTAACACCTTTGGTTCAGAAACAGGAAGAAGACGAAGAAGAATTGCAGACAAAGTTGTCCGTTCAGTTTCAAATGCAGGAAGAAGAGGAAGAAGAGATGGCACAAACACAGCCAATTGAGGAGGAGGAAGAAATGGCACAAATGCAGCCGGAACAGGATGAAGAGGAAGAAGAACTACAGCCAAAGACAGGTGAAGCAGCAGAAGGCCCTGTTGATGAGCTATTTGTTGCCGGACAAAGCGAAGAGGAGGAAGAAGAAATGTTGCAGACCAAACCCTATGGGAACGGCAGATCCGTAAATTCTGTTACCGAGCAAAATATAAAAAGTAAGTCGGGAAGTGGCAATAAAATCGATAGAAACACCCGGGCCGAAATGGAAAAAGGTTTTGGGGCCGATTTTAGCCATATTAGTATTCATACGGATGCAAAAGCAGTTCAATTAAACAGAGAGCTCGGTGCACAAGCTTTTACACATGGGAATGACATTTATTTTAACGAAGGAAAATATAATCCTCAGTCAAATGAGGGAAAACATTTACTGGCACATGAACTAACCCATACCATTCAGCAGAAAGGGATGATTCCTGCGCGTTTGCAAATGACAATTGGCGACGGTCATGATTTGTCTGCGGCACGTTTTTCCGGAAATGCTGATTTAGAGGCTTGTTTTGATGACGAACATGTTTTACAGGCAGGCGACTCGGGACCGGCTGTGACTCTTATGCAACAGGCGCTGGTCGATGCTGGTTTTTCGCTGCCGCAGTTTGGTGTAGATGGAATTTTTGGAAACGAAACCCGGCAGGCATTGATGGATTTTCAGCGTGCTTCATCATTAGGAGCTGATGGCGTTCTTGGTCCGAATACGATGTCGGCACTCGATGCATTATATTCAGGTGGAGCACCAGCCTTACCTCCTGCGGTCCCGGTAGTTCCGCCGCCAACTGCTCCTCCTGTTATAACTTCAGAAACATTAAAAAGTGCCCCTGATGGATCTCCCGATACTAGAACTATAGTTGGAGTAGGAGAGCGTGTACGTTTTACAGCCAATACATCGGGCACCTGGACAGTTTCCGACGGGCATATCATTGGTCTGAATACCGGCTCAAATATTGTTTGGGAAGCGCCATCAACTGCTTCAAATCCAACAATATCACTCACAACTCCAGGAGGAACAAAAGTGTTTCCTTTTACTGTAATTCCTCCAAATAATTTAAGTATGGTTGTAGGAACACGTCACGGAATCCCTGCGGGAACAGCTGGTGCCTGTATGTTAACGAATGTAACTGTAAATCCCTTAAATGTGAATTTCGGACGCACACAGTGGCTCGAAGTCCCCGGACCCGCAACAAATGTTTCCGGTTATTTTAGTCGTTTCGCAGCAGCAACCATTTTTCATCATCCAAATCCTGACTACCTGCCTTTCAACGATAATAACACCGGGTTAAGAGACCACGCTGCCTGGCATGGCGTTCCGGGACCGTTCTCTTTTGGAACTTTTGAGTGGGTAATTCCAAACAGATATAAAATTGATGGTGAATCGGATGCACAAGGACGCTTGTTTACCAATACAGTACAAGCATTTTTTATGCTTCCGGGAGGTACAATGATGATTAATAAAGCCGGTGCGTCGGTTCTCCGGTTTATTAACAATACTGTTTTTTAAACTGAATATGAACGATAAAATACATATTGATTTACTTGTAAATTCTGAAAGAGTAAAACTCGACCAACTTTCTGAATTTAAAGTGGGATTAAAAATTAGCTGCGACGGAGAAGAAAGTATTCCCTTCGATATTTCGGATACCAAGCTGTTTGTAAACAATGAACAGTGTGTTGTATGGGATTTAACAGTGCAAAACGGCACCATAACCAATCTTAAGATTTTATGCGGAAAACCTGCCAGGATTGAGTGGCCTTTGGGAAAAGGTTTGTTTTCCAGCTCAGGAAATTACAGGCTAAAGCTAAAATGGTTTGACCTTGTAAGGGAGAAAGAAATTGTAGTTGAAGAATAGGAGGCTTCTTCGCAGTAATATAAAGTGATAATATCGAATTTTCTCAAAACGTAAATCTGGTTTCTAAGAAATGAATAAATAATTAAGCTGAAGATAAAAGTATGAAAACAATAAAGTTCCGTTCCAATGGACAAGAAGTTCGAACTCTTCAACAAATGCTGGTGAAACTTGGATACAAGATTACGGTTTCAGAATATTTTGATGAAGAAACAGATGCTGCTGTAAAAGACTTCCAGAGAAAAAACAATCTTGTGGCAGATGGAATTGTAGGCCCAAAAACCTGGGCGAAATTTGAATCGAAGGAAAATAACTCCGGAGATTTAAATAAGAAGTTATTGTCGGAGCAGGATTTAAACGATTTTGCCAAACAATACGACGTGGAACTGGCAACAGTAAAGGCAGTGAATGAAGTGGAAAGTAGGGGAAGCGGATTTTTAAATGATGGCAGACCAAAAATATTGTTTGAAGGACATGTTTTCTGGCGTCAGTTGGTGAAACTTAATTTGTCGCCTGAAAGCGCATTAAATGAGGAAAATAAAGACATATTGTATAAAAAGTGGAGCAGCGACTTTTATTTGGGAGGTACAGGTGAATATGAACGGTTGGAAAAGGCAGCGGCGATTTCACTTGAATCCGGATTTAAAGAAGCCGCATATGCTTCCGCTTCCTGGGGGGCTTTTCAGATTATGGGGTATCATTTTAAATCATTGGGATATCCTTCTGTCGATGATTTTGTTACAAAAATGTATGAGCACGAGCGCGAGCATCTGGGGGCCTTTGGCAGATATCTTGAAAAAAATAATCTGATCCGCCATTTAAAATCAAAAAACTGGGCCTCGTTTGCACGTGGTTATAACGGACCTTTATATGCCAAAAATAAGTATGATGTGAAACTGGAGAAAGCTTACCTACGTTTTCAAAATAGCTGATTACATGTTAACCAGAACCGAAAATATTAAGTCAAAATCCCGATTGAATAATATACAGAACAAAAAGAATACGCTTTTTATTCAGCCAAAATTGAAAGTCGGAATGCCGGATGATAAGTATGAAGTGGAAGCTGACAGAGTCGCAGAACAAGTAGTAAAAGGATCCGCAGAGCAGAGTTCTTTTTTTAATCAGGATTTTGGTGATTCGTTTTTTAATTCTTCCCCCGGGGAGGGCAATTTGAACAGAACAATTTTGTTTGAAGGAGGCGAAAGATCTGAAGAAAATCAAAATTCTTCAGTATATTCCAAAGAAGTTTCAATCGGGGATAATATCGTTTCGAACAGAGTACAGGAAAAATGTTCAGAATGTGAAGAAGAGGAAACTTTACAGGAAAAATCAGAAGAAGAAATTTCACCAACCGCACAAACAGGAAATTCAGATCAGATCAATATGTACCCGAATGTTGATTGTGATGAAGGAGAGATCCTTGACAGGGCACAAACGGTGGTTTGGTTTCAACACAACACTGATGATTTCAGAAGTGACAGCGAAGTAAATTCTTATGTTCATTTTATGCGACTTTTACACGAGGTGCAGAACTTTATTGGAATGACCGGTACCGACGGCGTGATTCTGATTCATGGGTACGCGAGTGAAGAAGGGGGAGCATCTCATAATCTGACATTGTCCTTGCAAAGAGCTATAAAGGTCAGAGATTTATTGGTTGCATTGGGTATACCCGCAAATCAGTTGATTCCTGTGGGACATGGCGAAAATACGGATTATGAAACATTGGAATACAACAGGCGGGTGGAAGTAACTTTTTATCCGACAGCAACATGTATGGAGTTCGACCCCTTGCCGGTTTCTGGTTCGGTAACCACAATGCATTGTGATGACGGACGAAATATCAATAACAATGGTGATCACGATTTGGATAAATTAATCCATCGTCCCGACGACCGAAGTCCGGATATTTGGGTATATGATAGTTTATTGGGAGAAAATGGTGCCTATTCTGATTTTCAGATTGGTTTCTTTGCCGGAACTTTTGGTGTTGATACCAGTGATGACAACCGGCTTTTTGACAATTTTACAACCGGAAGTGGTACTCCAATCGATTTTAATACTGGCAGCGATATGGCACGCGAAATTGGGGGAACGGATGCTTTTAGTGATTTTGCAAATACTTTTGAAGATTCTGTAAGAAATTATTTCAATCAACACCATACTTTACACGGATTTGATTGCCAGGCGGAACTGATTCGCACACGCCCCAATTATATCGGTGGCTCCGACAGCCTGTTTTCATGGGCAGTAATGGGGGGGTATCAGCGTTTGGAAGTAAATATTGATTTGTCGGATGGAGATTTGGATATTACATATCGTGTTTTTGACCATTACGGAGCCGGTGTGAGCGACGCCTGGAGCTATTTGCCTGGGTTATCGGCAATGTATTACTTGCAACACTATGTCAGTGGTTCATCAAATACATATGTCCCGTTTATCTGGTCGGTTTCGATAAATAGAACCGGAAATTTGTAGGTGGCTGTAAAAATATTAAAATGTTCAAAGCTGAATCTAAAAATAGGGGTAGAACACAAATTAATAATCCTTCTCTTTTTCAAAACAGAAAAAGAAATGTTTTTTTTCAGCCCAAAATGAATGTGGGTACACCGGGAGACAGGTTTGAAGTGGAGGCTGACAAAGCTGCAGAACACGTTACCGAAAACAAAGATACAGGAATTCAGCCGTTTTTTGCTTCTTCCGGAAATTCGAGCTTTAATAAGGCCAGTGGATTGCTAAATCCTTCGGTTCAGACTGCTGAACAAGACCCCGTTTTATTACAGTTGGAGGAGGAAGAGGATGAGTTGCAATTATGCCCGGATTGTTCGGACGAAGAGTTGCAGACGAAACGAGAAGGTAACACAACTTTGATGTTTAGCGCGGAGTCTTCATCTCAATTTGTTTCGAAGAAAACTGAAGATGCAATAAATTCTGAAAAAGGAGGCGGAGAGAAACTGGATTCAACCGTGCGCGATAAAATGGAAAATAACATCGGAGCTAATTTTTCGGATGTTAATATTCATACAGGAGCGTATTCTGCAGAACTAAATAAAGGTCTGGGAGCGCAAGCTTTTACAACCGGAAATGATATTTTTTTTAATGAAGGAAAATATCAACCTGATTCAAAATCCGGGCAGAAATTATTGGCTCATGAGCTGACTCATGTTGTGCAACAACAACCAGATCGTGTTCAGCGCAGTTGCAGCGACAATTCATGTCCTTTTGAAGAGTTGGAAGGAAGTGTGATTCAAAAGCAGGGCGACCCGGCCACCGAAGCGCCTCAAAATACCGATCCTCCACTTGATGTCAATGATACTTTGCCAACAGAATGTGGCGACATAGAGCAATCCGGCATTATTGAAATAGAAGATTTTTTAAGGTCTTTTCATGCCGACGTGCAGGATTGGGAATCGTGGCGAAATCAGGAAAATTGGGATAATCCTGCAGTAAGCAGTACTATACCAACTATCGCTCCTTTGCTGGCTTCATTTAATGCAATTTATTATACCGATTTCTATTGTACAGATTCGATGATTTATGTTATTCCCTTTACGCACACCGAAATTCAACGACTGATTATGGACGGCACTGGTTCTGTAGCAGGTATAAACAATTATGAACTGGATTTGGTAAATGAATGGATGCGATATGACAAAAACCGGGTAAATGAATTACAAGATCATTTTAATTTAAATCCGGAAAGTGACGTTGAACATCACTATACGATGAATGTGATTGCTGCCGTTGGTGATTCTGATGATATTGCTGCCGTTGGCGCTGGTTTGGGTGGCGCAGTGGAAACCCCGGTTGGAAAAATAAAACTGGGTTGCTTTTTGAAAGTTGGAGTGGGAGGTGGTTATGTGGTTTTCCGCTACTCTAACAATATTGGGATGACTTTCGAACAAGGATATCTACAAATTAATGCGGGACTTTCGGGAGAGTGTTCAATCAGCGCTTCTATTGGCCCGGCAGTATCCACTAGTTTTGGTAATGAGGAATTATGTTCAGGCTCTGCGGATCCTGATCCTACTCCCGACTGGTACGGGCCGAAAGATTTTGAAGGTGGCACTATCGAGCAGTCGATTGGGGTTAGTTCCGGTCTGGGACTAACAGCAGGTGTTGATGCCGCCTACTTATACCTTGTTATTCCCGGCAAAAATGATTTGTTTTTTAATACGTCAGGCGCATGTTTGGGGCTTGAACTGGGTGGACATTTAAATTTACCGAGTATTAATATTATTCAGGGTGGAGGTCAGTTTGCTGTTGGAGGTTTTGAAGGCAACCCGGGAGAAGTCCAAGAGCACGAGGGTGAATGCGATACAGCAGAATTAGCTCAGGTAAACGAGCAACTGGTATCGAGAATTGTATATTTTAATACTGCCGGAAGTGATTTACATTCTGGTGCATTGGCCGCAAATAACGAGGCAGCACTGGCCGAAATTGTTGGTGCAATCTCCAATAATCTTGATAATCCATTCCTTGCTTCTATTTCTATTTCGGTAGTTGGGCATGCTTCACCAATTTGGCGCGGTGCCGGAACCGAAGAAAGAGCAGCGGAAGAAAATATGTCACTGGCGATGGAACGGGCACAAAACACAAGTTTTGAATTGTACGACGGATTAAATACCTACAGTGATTTGCTGCCTCCGGTATCGATTTATCCATCCGGCGTGTGCGAAGAGGGTTCACCGGCCAGTGAAGTTGACTTTGATGAAGAAAGCCGGGGCTCGGAAGAAGGACTCGCAGAAACCGGAGATCCGCAAAATGACTGGCAACGATACAGAAGAGCGGATATCATGGTATATGTATCCAGAGTTGTGGATGAGAATATTACTTTGGTGATGGATGAAGTAAATCCTGAAAACAATGTGTGCCAGTAAACCGTTGTCAGAATTATACAAAACAGACCGGATAAATGAAACCATCAAAAGTTCCTGAATATTTAAAGAAAGTAATACAGTCACGTTTTGAACTGGAATTTAAACGAAACAAAGTGCGTTTACCTGTTTTTCAACAGGAGAATATGGGGCAATCGGAACTTTCGAAGTTTATTCTTGAAAACAAGCTTTCTTTTGCAGAAGTAGTGGTTTTGTTTCTGGCGCTTATCCCGCATATTGATCCCGGGTTTTTTGGGCCGCTTATTTCAGCTTATCTTCCCAATGGTGGTGACTTCCCCGAATTTGGCGGCATTAAAGGTAAAAATCATCGCGGTATTTTACCTACAGGCGAGACAGCCCTATACATTCTGGCCGGAAAAGATTTAAAAAAGAGGGTGGAAGTTGCCGGGGTTTTTGAGGATGAACATCTGTTTGCACGAAAAAGTGTATTGTATCTCGAACCTACAAATCATGACGAACCTAAAATGAGCGGGCGCATTTTACTTGACGAAGAGTATGTCGATTTATTTATCTCAGGGAAAATCTCAAAACCCGGTATGAGCAGCGATTTTCCGGCGCAACGAATTACAACCGAGTTGGAATGGAACGATTTGGTGTTGCAGGAAAAAACAATGTCGGAAATAAAAGAGATTGAGACATGGCTAAAATACAACGATACTTTGTTGAATGCCTGGGGAATGAAAGGCAAAATAAAACCCGGATTTCGCGTGTTATTTCATGGCCCGCCGGGAACAGGAAAAACAATGACCGCCTGCCTTTTGGCAAAATATACCAACCGCGATGTATATCGTATTGACCTTTCCATGGTGGTTTCAAAATACATTGGCGAGACCGAAAAAAATCTTTCCAAACTATTCGATAAAGCGGCGAACAAAGACTGGATTTTATTTTTTGATGAAGCGGATGCTATTTTTGGAAAGCGCACCAACGTACGCGACGCCCACGATAAATATGCCAACCAGGAAGTTTCTTATCTTTTACAACGCATTGAATCTCACTCTGGCCTTGTTATTCTCGCCTCCAATCTAAAAAGCAACATCGATTCTTCGTTTACACGCCGCTTTAATTCCATGGTTGAATTTGAAAATCCAGGTGTTCCCGAGCGACGTACATTATGGGAAAATTACCTTCCCGAACATGTAAAGCTCGATAAAAAAATTGTGTTGAAAGATGTGGCGCAAAAATACGATTTAACCGGTGCTAATATTGTTAATGTTATTCACTACGCCGGACTTAAAACGCTTGAGAATAAATCAACAACCATTTCGCAAACCGATTTAATGGCCGGAATCCAAAAGGAATATCAGAAAGAAGGAAAGATGATTCGTATGGATTAAAGGAAGTGCGCGACAAGGAATCTGATACTACATTCTTTATTTCTCCTAAACAACCGGCCCAAAAGTTTGTGATACTTGTTAAAACAGCGAATAAGCGAAAATTACTGAAAATGTTCTGTATTCAGAACTCCATTGAACATGGCTACCTAAAAGCTCCCGGTCAGTTAAATATCGCAATTCAAGGCCATATTTGTCTTTAAATTTATAACCAATACCCAAAGCCAGGTTTCGTCTTGGTTCTATTTCAAGTTTGCTGAGTAAAGAACCGTCGTTTCTAGTGAATTCAACAGATGAATTACTACTAAAATCAAAAATATAGGAAACATTTACAAAGAATTTTGATTTTTCATTGAGGTAAAAATAGTGACGTACTCCAACTGGTATCTCAATTGATTGGTAATTTACTTCTGAAATGAGTTCTCCTCCTGAAATATCTTTTGTTTCAGATTTGGTTGAAGAATAATACTGATAAGTTGGTTCGGTTATTATCCCCCATTTATTTTTATAATAAGGTAAGATAAACTCAGCCTCGATACCCAATCTGAGGCCGTATTTATTTCCAAAATCAACGTTACGAAAATCTGATGAAGCATTTTGTACCGCCAAATTGCTTACGTTTAATCCCGGTCGGAGTGATAAATTAAAAAGCTCTTTTTTTTCAACAGAATTGTAGCTTGAATATTCAGTGCCTGTTTGATTGTTGGCTTTTATAAAAAATTGTTCTAAATCTTTTCTGTTATATTTTATATATCTAACATCATTTGACGATAAATTCTGAGATTCAAAATTATTTAAAAGTTGTTGCTTGTAATACTCATTCTGTACAATCTTATTATTTAACCTATAGCGTTTAAATACAAGCTGTTCAATTTCAGAATCCTTATTCTTGAAAAAAAATCTGGTCAGGTTTTTATCTTCATAAAGAAATAATGAAGCTTCCCCTTCAACAAGTACCTTGAGAAAAAGTCGTTCTTCATGGAAGACAGGATTTCTTTCAGAACTCATAGAATTTATGTTATCGGAAGATCTGTCAATTTTTACTATCGCTCTGATATATTTGGAAATTCCGCCGATACCAAACTCTTTTACTGTCTCAATCGTTGCTGTCTGGATCATTGCAGATTGTGTGAGTTTGTATTCAAATTCACCAGGGTTTCTTTTCCAATCCATATTTTTAATTAAACAGTCGATTTTTTGGTTTGAGGTACTGATAAAATATCCATCTTCAAATAAGATTTGAGAAAATGAATGGATACAAACGATCGTTAACAGCGCAACAGTTAATAGTTGTTTTTTCATGAAAGTTTAGTGTTTGATTTTGTTTAGTAGTTAAATTTATAAGAGGTGTATGTGTTTAATAATAATTTTTTTGCGGTCTGTTTAAACTGAGGGAAGGCAATTTTTACTCCCTGGATTGAGATTGTTTATATTTCGCATTATTATGTTTTAAAGAAAAATTTTTTATTCATTTTTGTTTTTAACCGTGCTAATATAGACAGAAATTTATAAAAAAGTAGTCTTGTTATTAGAATCAATCCTTTTTGGTTTTTGGAGATAATATTATTCTAATGACAATAAAGCAGAACTTTTTTAATTCGAAGGCTTGTTAATTTCATCCAAAAGCCTTTTTACCTGCAAGTCGCCAAATCCGTAAATATTTTCCCGTTTGCAGAACTCCCTAAAAACCGGTCCAAATTCTTTTGTGTCTAAATCGTTCATTATTTCCAACAAGGAAAGAACCGGTCTGCCCGGGCTGTTTTTTGTTGGTATTCTTGCAATATGTGCCTGAACTGCAGGAAGGATAAAAGGAAATGACGTTTTTAGTTGACGGGCCAAAGCAATTAATTCTTCTGTATTATTGTTTTGGTATGATTTCCAGAGACTTGCTATATTGTTCAAACGGGGTAGAAGGACTCTTTTTTTATAAATTGAAACTAATTCAGATTGATTTAAGCCTGCAAAACCGTATTGGTTATGAGAATCCGGTCTGATAAGATAAACCGTGTTATTAGCGCCAATTGTATTTTCCAAAAGGTTTGTAACAAACCAAAAATTCACCTGACAAAACAGGTCATCCTCAAACCAAAGGTTAATATCGGAATTGTTTCCTATATTTTGAATCTTTTGAAATTCAGAAACCACATTTTTATAATAAGCCTGTTGCGGTTCTCCGTAATTTTGGTAAAGAAATCTGGCCCTGGAAGCAAACAACTCATCCAGTTGTTCTCCTTCCACACTTCCATCTACAAAACACTCCCTGGCGACAATAATTTCTCCATCAATAGTTTTGGGGAATTGCTGCATAAGTGAATCCCCGTTTAATATGTGATATTGTTTCTTCATAAAATTTTCAAAAAATGCTTGTGACTATATTTCAATTTAATAAATTTCACGAAAGGTTTTTAGGAACTGGTTAACTTATCGAACTCCAGTCGAAATCTGTATTTTTTAAAGCAAGCAGATTTTTTAACAAAAGCCGGTTTTCTTCTTTGGACAAATTCGGGTCGTTATTGAGAATTTCGGAGGCAGTATTTCGGGCGAATTCAAGGATTTTGCCGTCTTTGCCAAGGTTAGCAATTTTAAGGTCGAAACCAATTCCGGATTGTTGTGTTCCTTCAATGTCGCCGGGGCCACGCAGTTTCATATCTACTTCGGCAATATCAAAACCGTCGTTGGTGCGCACCATGGTTTCCAGTCGTTTCTTACTTTCCGCGCCAATTTTGTACGAAGACATCAGAATGCAATATGATTGTTCTGCTCCTCGCCCTACTCTCCCACGCAATTGGTGTAGTTGTGAAAGACCAAAACGTTCTGCGCTTTCTATTACCATAACCGATGCATTTGGAACATCAACACCAACTTCAATTACCGTTGTTGCCACCATTATCCGGGTTTTTCCGGCTTTAAATTCCTGCATCATTTTTTCCTTAAAGTTGGGTTTTAGTTTTCCGTGAACCATACTTATTTCAACATCAGGAAAAGCCTCTTTTATCTGTTTGTATCCATCTTCAAGGTTTTTAAAATCCATTTTTTCCGATTCCGAAATCAACGGATAAACAATATATATTTGTGTTCCCTTTTCCAGTTGTTGTCGTAAAAAATTGAGCACCTGTTTGCGTTTGTTTTCAAAAAAATGCCAGGTTTGAACCGGCTTTCGTCCCGGAGGCAATTCATCGATTACTGAAACATCCAAATCGCCATAAACCGTCATTGCCAGGGTGCGTGGAATTGGAGTGGCTGTCATTACAAGAATATGCGGGGGAATCAAATCGTTTTTTTGCCACAGTTTGGCTCGCTGGGCAACGCCAAAACGATGTTGTTCGTCAATTACAACTAACCCAAGATTTTTGAACACAACAACATCTTCAATCAAGGCGTGGGTGCCAATTAAAATTTGAAGTTCCCCACTTTCGAGTTTTTCATGTAAAATTTTTCGATCTTTGGTTTTTGTCGAACCGGTTAACAATCCAACTTCAATATTCATTCCCTGCAAAAATTGCGAAACTGACTGGAAATGTTGTTGTGCTAAAATTTCGGTGGGGGCCATTATACAACTTTGAAATCCGTTGTCCATTGCCAAAAGCATGGTTAATAATGCAACCAACGTTTTTCCGCTGCCTACATCGCCTTGTAAAAGCCGGTTCATTTGAACATTACGGTTTACATCCCGGCGAATTTCTTTTACCACCCGTTTTTGAGCGCCTGTAAGTTCAAAAGGTAAAAAATCTTTGTAAAATGTATTAAAATTATATCCGACGTGTTCAAACTTAAAGCCTTTGAATTTACTTTCACGTTTGCTTTTCAGTGCCAGAATTTTTAATTGAATATGAAAAAGTTCCTCAAATTTTAAACGAAAAGTTGCGTTTTTTAAATCAATTGTATTTTCCGGTTTATGAATGGTTGTCAGCGCCTTTTCAAGCGAGGTGAGTTTTAGTTTGTGAATAAGCGGTTCCGGAAGTGTTTCTCTTATCTTCCCCTTTGCAAGCTGAATAAGTGTAAGTTGAAATTTGTTTATCGTTTTGGAAGTGAGGTATTTGTTTTTCATTTTTTCAGTGGTAACATAATATCCCTGAAAAAGGCCCACAGGTTTTAACTGCATTTCTTCCTCGGTTTCCATTTCCGGATGAACCAAGTTCAGTTTGCCGTTAAAATCAGATGGCTTCCCAAAAACGATATACTCTTTGTTTAAACTGAGATTTTCTTTTTGCCATTTTACCGACCGAAACCAAACCAATTCAATGCTTCCCGAATCATCAAAAAAGCGGGCTGATAAACGCTCCTTGTTTTTGACACCTACGGTTTCTATAGCGCGGATTTTACCTTTTATTTGAATGTAAGGCATTTGCGAATGAATCTCGGCAATCCTGTAAAACTTTGTTCTGTCGATATATTTAAACGGAAAATAATAGATTAAATCTCTGAACGTTTTTATGCTCAGCTCTTTGTTTAAAAGTTCGGCTCTTTTGGGGCCAACTCCCGGAAGAAACTTTATATCTTGGTCGAGAAATTCTGGCATAAACAAATATAATTATATCATTTAAAAACAAAGTGGATTGAAAACAATTAGAAGTAATAAAAAGGGTTTTGGAATTCATTCTCCATTTGTATATGATTTGATAACCAATGTTTTATTTGTTTCAGCTGGTTTTTATGTTTTTGATGAAATTGAAAAAATGAATAAAAGCACCTGGGAAAAAAATCAAATAAAGTTGCTTTTTCGGCTGTTAAATTATTTTCAACCTCGTCATGTTTTTTACGATGAAAACGTTTCTGGTGATGTTACCGGAGTGCTACAAAAATTTAATTCTGAAACTGTTTTTAAAAGTGTTGGTGCTGAGTTTTTTAAGAAAGAAAAATTAGCAATTGAAACAAAAAGTGCTTTTTTTATTTTTGGAAAAAAGCCAGATGTAATGGTAAGAAGCTTTTGTGAATACGCAAAGTGCTTTTTTCTCAAACAAAAGACTGGTAAAAAGGAAAACTACACTTTAAAGCCTTTGCTTGAAAAAGAAGATGGGACAATTTTGATTGAGCTTTTAACAGCGGACTTCATTATATTTGATAAAAAATTTCGGTCGCAACATTATGTAATAAAATAGCCAACTTGTTTACCTATAATTAAAACTGGAGAATGGAAGAGAAAATTATACACATTGAAAATATTACCAAAAACTACAGGGTAGGTACACAGGTTGTCAGGGCATTGCGTTCGGTTTCGCTGGATATTCACAAGGGAGAATATGTGGCAATTATGGGAGCGTCGGGTTCAGGGAAGTCTACTTTGATGAATATTTTGGGCTGTCTCGATACACCCAGCAACGGGAAATATGTTTTAAATGGGAAAGATGTGAGTCGTTTGTCTGACGACCGTTTGGCCGAAATCAGAAATTCAGAGATAGGTTTTGTCTTCCAGGTATTTAACCTGTTACCACGAAATTCAGCTCTTGAAAATGTGATGTTGCCCTTGGTGTATTCGGGAATCCGGAAGCATGAAAGAAAAAATAAGGCCGAGCAAATTTTGACTGATGTTGGATTAGAAGACAGGATGGAACACCGTCCTAACGAGTTGTCGGGTGGCCAACGACAGAGGGTGGCGATAGCTCGAGCGCTGGTTAACAAACCTTCATTACTTTTAGCTGATGAGCCTACGGGAAACCTTGATTCAAAAATCTCAGAGGAAATTATGAAGTTATTTGCTGAAATTCATCGAAAAGGAAATACTTTGGTGATGGTTACCCACGAAGAAGATATTGCAAGGCACGCGCATCGTATTGTAAAATTAAAAGATGGAGAAATAGAGTCGGATACAATTAATAAAAATCCGGTATATTAGTTTTATGAGTAAAAAAGTTAAAATATATACCAAAACCGGAGATGACGGAACAACCGGGTTGGTTGGCGGAAGCAGGGTGAAAAAATATGATTTGAGGCTGGAGGCTTACGGAACAGTTGATGAACTAAACTCATGGATTGGGTTATTGCGCTCCCATCATCTGCCTGAAAATGAGAATAGATATCTAATTCAGATTCAGAATAAATTGTTTAATATCGGATCACGGCTTGCTTCCGACAAAAAAGGGAATGAATTTACGCTCTCTTTGTCGATTAAGGAATCGGATATAATGGAAATTGAGGCTGCAATTGATGATTTGGAAAAGAACCTTCCGGAACTTAAACAATTTATTCTTCCGGGAGGTAATACCATTGTGTCTCAGTGTCATATAGCAAGAACGGTGTGCCGGCGGGCAGAGAGACGTATCCTCGAATTTTCAGAGCAAATGCCTGTTGAAAAGGAAATTATAAAGTACATAAACAGGCTGTCTGATTTTTTATTTATTATGGCGCGTAAACTGGCTGTTGATAATGGTTTTAAAGAAACTCCCTGGAAGCATTGATAAAAAATTTTTGAGCATTTGTTTTTCGTTTCATTTTTTTATTATATTCGCGGCTAAGTTAAAAATGAGTTTAACCGCTTAAAATTCAGTAAATGTATTGGACTCTAGAACTGGCATCGAAATTGGAAGATGCCCCTTGGCCGGCAACAAAAGATGAACTGATTGACTACGCAATTCGTTCCGGAGCACCTTTGGAAGTAATTGAAAATCTTCAGGAAATTGAAGACGAAGGAGAAATGTATGAAAGTATTGAAGACATTTGGCCGGATTATCCAAGCAAAGACGATTTCTTTTTTAATGAAGACGAGTATTAAGTAAGCAGAACAAAAAAATAGAAGAAGCATCTGTCAGCCGACAGATGCTTCTTTTTTTGGATTTTACAGAGAGAGCGTCTTCCAGCCTTCTTTCAAATAATTTGTTAACGGGCCCCCCATTCCCTTAACATCAATTCCCATTTCTGAAAGTTGGTCATTAACACCATACATTTGTGCGCAGGCAGTGCAAGCCTCTACTATTACTCCTACCTTTTGCATTTCTTTTACATAGTCCTGCAACATTTTATTTTCGGATAAAAGTTTTGCTGACGGCCCCCAAACGATCAATACAACTTCGTCAAACCAACCTTGTTTTTTTGCATTGTATGTATACATAAATCCCATTTTCTCTGCCACTTCCGGATCGCCACTTGTCCAAAGCACCGCCAGTTTGTTTGAGTTATCCTCCATCTTATCTTCTGTTTGTGCAAAAGCCTCTGTAAACAGGGGAATTGCGATTAATAATACAAATAATTTTTTCATGCTGTTTTGATTTAATGTAATGTAATTTACATTTTTAAACGCTGGCAAGCAAACCTCCGTCAACATACAAAATATGCCCGTTTACATAATTACTGGCATCAGAAGCCAAAAAAACGGCTGCTCCAATTAACTCTTTAACATCGCCCCAACGGTTCGACGGAGTTCGGTTTTTTAGCCAGCTGTCAAATTCAGAATCTTCTTTAAGCGGTCGGGTAAGTTCAGTTTCAAAATAGCCGGGGCCAATCCCGTTAACCTGTATGTTGTATTTAGCCCATTCGGCACACAACCCTTTGGTTAACATTTTTATCCCACCTTTTGAAACTGCATACGGAACAATCGAATGACGCCCCAGTTCACTTTGCATGGAACAGATATTAATTATTTTACCTGCCTTTCGTTTTATCATAAAAGGTGCCACGGCCTGGGAAGCAATCATTGCCCCGTTGATATTAATATCCAGCACTTTTTTCCAGTCTCTTTCGTCGAACTTTTCAAACGGGCCACGAATATTGATACCTGCATTATTAATCAAAATGTCAATAGGGCCTTCGCGGTTTTCATAACTTTCAATAGCATTTTTAGTTTCTGTTAAATTTGAAACGTCAAAAGCAAGAGGAAAAGCCGTTGTCCCTTCTTCTTTTAGTTTGAATTTTGCTTCTTCGAGTTTTGTTTTATTTCTGCCATTCAAGATTATTTTTGCACCGGCTCCGGCCAGTCCTTTGGCCAAAGCAAATCCAATCCCGCTGCCTGAGCCGGTTATTAAGGCAGTTTTTCTTTTTAAGTTAAATAATGAAAGTGTATCCATATTATTTACAATTGTTTTATTAAGTCTTTAATTGGAATAAGGTCAAATTCTGAAAAACTATTATTGTTCAGTTGAGTGATAAACTCCTTGTTTAAAAGGTATAATTTGCTGTTAAATTTGTCCTGAGGAAATGTGTTGTCAACAGTAAACTCTTCAAAATTAAACTTTGTAAAATTGAGTTCGCAAGCTGAAAGTTCCCATTCTCCTTCATTGTTAGCATATAGCAGAGGTAGTCCGTGTGTTCGGCATATTATCGGACGAAAAGGGTATATCGAACAACGATGATCTTTAAGAAAGATACATTCGTTTTTGCTCTTGTTTTTCTCTAAAGTATCAGGTTGAAAATTCTCCTTTTTTAATTCTCCTAGAATCGAGAAAAATTCTATCGGGAAGATGCTGTAATCCATGCAACACAAGTCACAGCCACTTTTACAACTTAAGTGTTTTTTATGCTCATTTTCAAGTTTCGCTGAAATCGAGTCAATTTCTTCGCGGAGTTTGTTGTAGTTGTCTTTTTGTTTTGAATTTATTTTCATGGCCGAAAATTAGGCAATCGAATTAAAATACACCAAATTTATTTGTAGGGAATAAAATCAAATCATTATTTTTACCATACCAGAACAGAACAGTAAATAACCAAATTATGAAAAAAAGTTTTATAGGCCTGATTATTTCAATTTTTACTTTTTCGGCAACAGCTCAGGATGTAAATTTTGAGTTTTTAAATACAAATCTACCTGTTGAAGATCGTGTTGATATTTTGGTCTCTCAGATGACACTGGAAGAGAAAATCGACCAAATGGTTTATACCGCACCGGCCATCGAACGCTTGCAGGTTCCGGAGTACAACTGGTGGAATGAAAGTTTGCACGGTGTTGCGCGTGCAGGTTATGCAACTGTTTTTCCGCAATCAATAACCATTGCAGGTTCGTGGGATAAAGAATTAATGTTTCGGGTGGCAACTGCAATTTCCGATGAAGCCAGGGCAAAACATCACGAATTTGTGCGCCGGGGAAAAAGGGGCATTTACCAGGGGCTTACATTTTGGTCTCCAAATATTAATATTTTTCGTGATCCGAGGTGGGGAAGAGGCCACGAAACCTATGGTGAAGATCCCTTCTTAACAGGCCAGATGGGATTGCAGTTTGTAAAAGGATTACAAGGCGACGATCCAAATTATCTGAAAGTTGTAGCCACAGCTAAACACTATGCTGTACATTCAGGACCTGAAACCTTACGTCACGAATTTAATGCATTGGTTAGCGAGCGCGATTTACATGAAACCTATTTGCCGGCATTCAGAACCTTGGTAAAAGATGGAGGTGTTTATTCGGTGATGGGAGCGTACAATCAGTTTCGGGGGTATCCTTGTTGTGCAAATCCAATTCTGGAAAATATTTTGCGAAACGAATGGGGTTTTGATGGTTATGTGGTATCAGATTGCTGGGCAATTTCCGATTTTTATCAGTTTCAGGATTATTCTGCAGATGCTGCCGAAGCATCTGCGATGGCCGTAAAAAACGGAACAGATTTAAACTGTGGTGTTTCATATGCTCATCTTGGGGAGGCTGTGGAACGCGGTATAATTAAAGAAAGTGAAATAGATGTGTCGGTAAAACGGTTGTTTACGGCGCGTTTTAAACTTGGAATGTTTGACTCGGATGTACCCTTTGCCCAAATTCCTTTTTCTGTAAATACTTCAAAAGAAAATGACAGGCTGGCTTTAGAGGCTGCGCAAAAAAGTATCATTCTGTTAAAAAATAAAGAAGCGCTTTTGCCGCTTTCAAAAAACACAAAAAAGATTGCGGTAATTGGCCCTAATGCTGACAACTGGGAAGCATTACTTGGAAATTACAATGGAATCCCGAAACATCCGGTAACGGTTTTACAGGGATTAAAAAATAAATTGAAAAATACAGAAATTCTTTTTGCTGAAGGGTGTCATTTAGCAGAAGGGGTTCACAATCTTCATCCCATTCCAGGGCAATATTTGGTGAACAAAGACGGAGAACCTGGCGTGACGGCAGAATATTTCGCGAATGCAAAACTGGAAGGTGAGCCGGCTTTTACAAGGACAGATGCAAATATTGATTTTTACTGGGAATCGGGCTCTCCTTCACCAAAATTACCAGACGACGATTTTAGTATTCGCTGGACGGGTTACATCGTGCCACCTGTAACAGGAACATACGAAATTGGTTGCTGGGGGATGCCAACATTAGAGGTTTGGTTCGATGGCGAAAAAATATTGAGTCATAATACCGAACATCATGCTTTCCACCATGAAAAGGAAATAAAACTGGAGGCGGGAAAAAAATATAAATTTGTTTACGAATACAAAAACTGGTTTGGCGATGGGGATGCAAAATTAATGTGGACAATGCCAAATCCGGATATGCAGGATCAAGCTATTGAAGTTGCAAAAGAGGCAGACGCAGTAATTTTGGTTATGGGTCTGTCGCAACGGCTTGAAGGCGAAGAAATGCCTATCCAGGTGGACGGTTTTGCCGGTGGCGATCGTACACATCTGAAATTGCCAAAAACACAACGTGAATTGATGACAGCTATTAAAAATGTTGGGAAACCAACCATTTTGGTATTGTTAAACGGAAGTGCGCTTGCAGTTAACTGGGCCGATCAGAATCTGGATGCCATAATTTCAGCCGGATACCCTGGTCAGCAGGGAGGAAATGCAGTTGCTGATGTTTTGTTTGGTGATTACAATCCCGCAGGACGATTACCTGTCACCTACTACAAGTCAATCGATCAGCTTCCTTCTTTTGATGAATATGACATGCAGGGGCGAACATACAAATATTTTACTGGTGAGGCTCTGTATCCTTTTGGTTACGGATTAAGTTACACGACTTTTGAATATTCGGATTTGAATATCCCCTCAAAAACAAAAATTGAAAAGAATGTGCCGGTAAAAGTCAAAGTAACCAACACAGGTAAAATGGCGGGTGATGAAGTTGTGCAATTGTATATCAAGGATGAAGAGGCTTCAACTCCCCGGCCAATTGTTCAACTGGAAGGATTTCAACGTATTTATCTTGAACCTGGGGAATCACAGATTGTTGAATTTATTTTGGAACCCCGGCAGTTTTCTTTAATAGGAGCGGAAAACAAAAGAGTGATTGAAAACGGAAAATTTATTATTTCGGTAGGAGGAGGCCAGCCTGGTAAGAGCGTTTCTGACTCTGTTTCAAAAGAAATAAACTTAACAGGTAAAAATAAGTTTGTTGAATAATTATAATTCGCTGTAGATTATGAAAAGAGGCTCTTTATTTTAGAGGGCTTTTTTTGTTGAAATATTTGGAAGTGAATGGTTTGAATTAACTGTAAAATACTTTTATGTAGCGTTTTATGTCTTTGTATTTAATCAAATGTTTATAAAAACTGAGTGAAATATAGTGTCATTTTGTAAAATAATCGATATATTGTTTAAGCAAAACCATCTGTTTAACTATTAAATCTTTACAAAATGAGAAAAATTTTATTCGCAGTTGTTGCAGCAGTTGCTGTTGTTTTTTCGTCGTGTGAGAAGACTGAAGATCTTCAAATTATGGATCCAAACACAGACCCTGTAGGATTTACAGAAGAAATTATTCCGGGGCAGTATATTGTTTATTTTGAAAATCAAGGATTAAAATCTGCTTATAAAACTAAGGTTTTGGCTGACAGAGCTGTTTTAAGCAGAGCGGAATCGATTTTTGAAAACGCACAAGTTGAACTGCCGGCACCTCAATTGGTTTTTAGTGCGGCAGTTGAAGGCGTAGTTGTAAATGTCAGCGAAAATGAAATTAGTAAAATTGTAAATGCCCCCGGAATTGAAGGCGTTTGGCCCGATAAAATGGTTACTTTAAAAAAACCGGGAACATTGCCTTCCGACCCGCCTGCTGAGTCAATTCCCTATGGAATAGAAAGAGTGGGAGGTGGTGTATCATACACCGGCGGTCATAAAGCGTGGATAATTGATACAGGAATAGATTTGGATCATGATGATCTTAACGTTGACGCAGCCTCAGGAATAACTTACGTACCAAGAACTTCTTCTCCTGATGATGATAACGGACACGGTACACATTGTGCCGGAATTGTTGGTGCAATTGATAACGAAGTTGGCGTTATCGGCGTTGCAGCAGGGGCTACAGTTGTACCGGTTAAAGTTTTGGACAGAAGAGGTTCTGGTGCTTATTCAACAATTATTGCCGGTGTTGATTATGTTAAAGCAAATGCTTCAGCAGGAGATGCAGCAAATATGAGTCTGGGGGGTGGAGTATACGAACCAGTTGATATCGCGGTGGCTTCGCTTGGAGCTTCAGGCGTTTTTGTTTCACTGGCAGCCGGAAATGAAAGCGATGATGCTGATAATCATTCGCCGGCGAGAGCAGAAGGAACTAACCTGTATACAATATCTGCAATGGACGATAATGATTATTGGGCATATTTTTCTAATTTCGGGGAGCATGTTGACTATTGTGCGCCAGGTGTTTCAATTCTTTCAACATATAAAGGGGGCGCTTATGCAACGATGAGTGGAACTTCAATGGCTGCACCGCATGTTTGCGGATTATTACTTGCCACAAATGGAAATATATATACAGACGGTTATGTAAATGGAGACCCGGACGGAGACGCAGATCCTATTGCTCACAAATAAAGAGCTAAAAGATACAAAAAAGTTGCTGCAAGAAGGCAACTTTTTTTATGCCTTTTTTCTATAAAGGAAAAGAAAAATAATCAGTGTAAAAAAGCATAAGAAAATTGAATTGGTAAAGTTGCTGAGCATTTCAGGGCTTTGTTCCGGAGCTGCAATAAGATAGAGTAAGGGAAACAGAAAAATAACCCCTATTATTTTAAAAAGCCATCTCAGGTTGTATACCAGTGCGTAAAAGAAAGTGAATAAAACCGACAGCGAAATCCATTTTGTCCATGTGAAGATTTTGAGATAGTCCAAATTTGACATTATTTCACTATTCAGTGATTGATTTATATGATTGCTTGTCAGCCTAAGTAAAAAAATATTTTCAGCAACATCACTAATTAAAACAACTATTGCGATAAAAATTCCGGTTTTCAATATCTTTTTATCAAGGAGTTGTGCACACTTCTCAAAAGCTTTGATTAGTAATGCTGTGTAGACGATCATAAAACCAAAATCTAAATAATTTCCAACGTCAACTTGCCTGATTTCTTTTGCCGAAAGCGGACTAAGTAAAAGATTTATATCATCCGGAGATTGGGCAAATTCAAATGCGATAATAAAGCTGCTAAAATGCTCAGGCGCTGATTCAGGAAAGAAAATTCCCATGACTATGGTGAAAACAACGAGAGGTATTACAAAGAAACCTGTTTTTGCAAGAGGATAATTCTTGAAATAGTTTTTCATTGGCTTTAGATGAGATAACGAAATAAATTTACGGATTTGTTTTTTGAAAAGTATCTTTTTAAAGATAAAAAGCACAGAATTTGAATATCTGTGCTTTTACGTTTAGCTTCCCTTCATGAGTCTTACCGACCGAGTCGGTAGGAAAATTTTATTAAAAATATATTGTTTGCTTTTACATCAAAAAGTCCGTTTATGTCGTGTGAAAAGTTAAAAGTTCCGTTGTTAACATAATCATTTCTATTTTGAGACCATACTAAAAATACAGTAGAACCAGGGCGGTACTCCCAACGTACAACCAAATTTGAAAGAAATTCTTTCACATTAAAATCTGGTTTATCAAAACTGTAGTCTGTGCTGCCATTTTTATTGTCATCAATAAAATAGGTGTCACTATTAAGATCTATTTCGTTTGACGCATAAAGGTGATAGCGGTCTGTTACTTTATCTGCTTTACTGTTGGTAATATATTTAAACTCACTGTATTTCCCTGTTGCAATAAAAGGTTGTCCCCAGTACTGAATGGTTAAGTCGGGAGTAATGTTGTAATTCATTCGAAGAGACATACTTAATGTTTTTCGGTCGATATGGGCAAAAATATATCGTTTGTCGTTATTGTAATCTATTTGTGTTACATATTGCATGTCAACTTTGTAATTGTTTAGTCCGGGCGACAAGCTAATTAAAAGTGTTTGTGTTGGTCTGTATCCGATTGAAATGTTGTAATCGCTGATATTCCGATATCCTTTTACATTGCTGGCATTAAAACCTGTATTAAGTTCAAAGCTGAGTCTTTTCTGCTGGTTGGTAAAAATACCTGAATAGAAATTTTTATAACCAGGTTTTTTCAAAGCCGGGCCTCCGCGAAGTGCCGAATTGGAGAGTTGGTTTCCACTTATATTTGTGCTAAAAAATGTTCCCCAATAATTTTTGAACTGCAGGTATCCGTTAATATTACCCCCTGGTGCAAGCAGATTTCCGCCAAAATCATAAACGGTGTGTTGGTTAATGTTCAGACTCACCTGACGAAAAATTAAGAACGGTTCATAAATACGATATCCCATCCAGAATGCCTGCAAAATTTGATCAACCTGCTGTGCGTAGCCTATATCATTTAATTCCAGCCCCGGGGATTTCCACGAGAACAGTGCTGCAAATTTTACGTTGCCGCCTAATTTGCCGACTGTAAATTTACCTCCGTAGCCACTTAGTGATGTTCGTGTTGTATCCAATTTTATATAATCCGCATCCGGTCGCTGGAAGTTGCGAATATATGACTTTTGAGTTGCAGTGATTGCTGCTTCCGTGCCGTTTACCTTGCTAAAGAAAAAGCCAGCGTCAATCATCCAGCTTTTGTTATTCCATTTATGAACAAAATCCATACCTCCCGTATAAGCACTTTTATGCAAAAACTCGAGATGTGGATCGTTTATTGTTCGGTTAACGGCAGTAACCATTCCACCGATATAAGTATTTCCTTCATTAAAATCTTTTTGAATACGACTTACAAAAAAATTGCTCAGTGGTTCAACCGCTTGTTTTTTTCCGTCGCCAATTCCTTTTATTTTAGCATCTTCTTCGGCAGTTACACTCTCCAAAATGCCAACCGACCATCCGTCTTTTGTTTTTCCTGTAATTTTTGCCGCTCCGATAATTCGGGTAAAATCAGGAACTTCAGCATATTCTTCGTCTTCCAATTCGGGGTAGTATTGTGGTTTTCTACCAATTCTCCGGGAATAAAACAAACCTTCAGCCGACTGGTCGCCATCTCCCCAGTTTAAACGGTATGATAAAATGTTTTTGCCTTCAATAAAAAACGGACGTTTTTCTTCAAAAAATGTCTCGAATGTCGAAAGGTTAACCTCTGACGGGTCAGCTTCAACCTGTCCAAAATCGGGGTTAATGGTAAGATCGAGAGTAAGATAGTTTGTCAATCCCAGTTTTGCATCCAATCCGATATCCAGCCCGTTTTTTTTTCCACTTTCTCTGAATGGATTTTCCGGTTCTTTTTCAAAACGTTCGGCACGGGCTACAACATAAGGCATTACATCCAGTGTATTTTTGGGTTTAATGCCTGATATTCCCCTCATTGTTCCAAATTGAGATACAAAGCCAGACATGTCTCGTTTCATTGGTTGCCATGCTGATAACTCCTCTTTCCTGAAAATAAACCTCAATACCTGTAAGCCCCAGATTTGTTCCTCGCCTTCTTCAAATCGCAATTGTGTCAGAGGAATACGCATTTCAGCTTTCCAGCCTTCATCGTTTTTTGATGTTTTTACCCACCAGATCGGATCCCAGGTGTTGTCTTCGTTGTCCCCGTCGTTGCTTTGAATAAAATCTGATTTTACTCCGGCTGCAGAAACAATAAAAGCAAATCCCGTTCTTTTATCATGGTATGTGTCAAATATTACGCCGGCCAAGTCACCGTCAGTTTCATCCCGGCGGGTTAACCGCATCGAAATACTGTCCGGACTTTTGTCGAGTGCCTTTATTCCTACGTAAACGTTGTTTTCGTCATATAAAATTGCAAACTCGGTTTGCTGGTGAGGAGGTTTTCCTTCAGAAGGTTCGTACTGTGTAAACTGATTTTCCCAATTGGCTGTTTGCCATTCTGTTTCATCCAAATAGCCATCAACGGTGAGATTTAAATCGCTAATTCGTTTTGAGAAGTAGTTCTTTTTTTTAATTTCCTGTGCTGAAGCAAAAATGACAGATAAAAAAAATACAATAACAACAGCAATTTTCATAAGTTAAGGCTTTTCACGTAAGACTAAAAAATTGTTTTCTTGTTACAATTTTTTGTGAAATTTACGTATGTATTTATGGTAGGATAATCATTGGTGGCTGATTTACAGGATTATGCCGGTTTTGTGATTTTGTCATTTTTTCTGTTTGTAAGGGGGGAATTTTGTTGACTATGGCTACATTATTTCATCTCTTCCTCAAGGATGGAATAATGGAAATTGTCTATCCATTCACCTCTGATGGGTAATATTTTTCTTCGAATGCCTTCCCGCGTCATACCAGCTTTTTCCAAAACTCTTATCGAAGCTAAATTTTTTGTAGCGACACCGGCTTCTATCCGGTGCAATTTATATTCCGAGAACCCAAAACATATTAATTCTCTGGTGATTTCTGTTGCATATCCATAACCCCAAAATTTTGGAAAAAGTTTGTAATAAAACTCACCCATTTTAAAACGGTCATTTGAGAGTGTCATTCCAGCCAATCCGGCAAAGGCAGAATTCTCCTTAATAACAACTTTCCAGCAAAATCGGGAACGGATTTCTTTTAATTGATTTTCAATATCTGCCGAAATAATTTTTCGGGTTACTTCAATATTTTCCGGAATACCAAGGGTGTTAAACTCGTCTACTTCAGGAATTGAATGTAATTCATGAATTTTTTCTAAATCATCCCATGAAATTTCAAGAAGCTGCAGGCGGTTAGTTTCAAGTTTCATTTTTTATACCAAATTTAGCTATTTTTTGCTGACGACATGTCAATTCGTTTGGCTCCCTGATAAAAAAAAGTTGCGGCAACAGCCATTAAAACATGGCTAACCGACAGGTAATTAAACCATTGGTGGGGTGATATTTTGTTCATAAAGAAAATTGCAGCCAAAGCCGCAAATGCTACACCAGCCAGTAGATATTTAGTTGCGATATTTTTGGTTTTCAGAAAAAGGAACCCTTCCAATGAAAGGACAACAAACATTAACCCGTAACCTGAATGAAATTCAACATAAAAGAAATTTAGAGTGACAACAGTAAGTGTTAAAAATGTCAGGAATTCTATAATATTAATAATTCCAAAAATCTTTACGAGAGAATCTTTCAACCATATCCGGGTATGCTCAATGGCTGCACGTTCAACAAACATAATTGAAATCATACTGGTAATCCATCCCGGTAATTTCCAATAAAAATTAAAAGCATATAAAAATGCGTGACCAATTAATCCTCCCAGCATGGTAGCAATTCCCATTACAAAGAAGTATATCTTGAAATACAGAAAAGTTTTTTCCTTCTTTCCGCTTTTGTGAATTTTATAGGCGTATATAAAACACAGCACAGAAACCAGCAAATCGGTAATGGTAACTATTGGTTCATCTATTCTTATTCCTCTTAAAACGATCGAATTTATTTCATCCATATAAGTGTATAAATTTTTCAGAATTTGGTGGTTCTGATGTTTTTAAGTCTTTTAAAGTTATTGAACATATATATTTAACCAAAAAAAGATTTATAATGTTTTAACAAAATATTTTCATTGTTTTTATTTTGAAATCGAGTGACTGGTGGCAGCATATTTAATTTTTTATAATTAGATTGCAGTAGTATTTACTTCAATAATTACAATCATGACAAATAAGAGAACAGCAAGATTAAATTTGTTTTTATTATTTTTTGTAAGTGTTGTTTTTTGTAACTATTCAGCCTTTTCTCAAAAGGTGGTTGAAAAAACATCAGCTAAACAGCGAGTGGAGTCGTATGAGAAATACAAAGAATTAGCAGAAAATTCGGTTTTTAAAAATTTACCCTGGCAGTATATCGGGCCCACAAATGTAAGTGGGAGAATGACTGATGTTGAAGTAGTAACTCCCAAGGGAGAAAATTATACGATATATGTGGCTGGTGCCTCGGGAGGAATTTGGAAAACTGAAAATGAGGGGATTACCTGGACACCGGTTTTTGAACACGGAATGTCGACAGCTTTTGGTGATTTGGCACTCGATCCGCAAAATCAAAATGTAATCTGGGCAGGAACAGGCGAAGCAAATATTTTTCGCAGCTCAAATGCAGGGGCCGGAATCTATCGATCAAAAGATGCAGGAAAAAGCTGGAAACACCTCGGACTGACAAATACAAATACAATAGCACGAATTTTGATTCATCCTGAAAATTCGGACGTAGTTTACGTAGCCGCCGGTGGAAATGAATGGACAAACGACAAAGAAAGAGGTATTTATAAGACAGAAGATGGAGGTAAAAGTTGGAATAAGATTCTTTATGTTGATGAAAAAACCGGTGCGTATGATTTGATAGTACATCCGGAAAATCCGGAAATAATGTATGCCACAACATGGCAAAGAATTCGAAAAAAATGGAATGATCCAAGAAATGAAGACGACTACACCGGAAGTAACATTTTTAAAACTTCTGATGGCGGAAAGAACTGGGAAAAAATAAACAGTGGACTTCCTGAAGCAAAATTTCGCGGTCGAATTGGAATTGATTTGTGTAAAAGTTCTCCCAATACTTTGTACGCATTCATTGACAATTATGAAAGATTACCAAAGAATGAAACAGAAGAAGATCAGTCTGATGCTTACGGACGCCCGAGTAGCGGAAGAATAAAAGGAGCTACAGTTTACCGTTCGGATAACGGAGGTGAAGACTGGCATCAGGTAAGTGAGCAAAACGCATATATGGAAGGGCTTTCCGGAACTTATGGATGGGTTTTTGGACAAATGCGTGTTGACCCGGTAAATCCGGATAAGATTTTTGTTTTGGGCTTGTATCTGAATGTTTCGGAAGACGGAGGAAAAACTTTTCGAACCCTTGATGGAATGCATATGGACCACCACGGTTTGTGGATTGACCCGGAAAATACAGATTATATAGTGAATGTAAACGACGGAGGAGTTGCAATTTCATATGACGGAGAAAATTTCAGGACATTTTACGACAACCTTCCACTAGTGCAATTTTTTAATATTAATGTTGATATGGATGAACCGTTTCATGTGTACGGCTCCGTGCAGGATCATGGAAGTTATCGGGGAGTGGTTGATTTAAGCCGCGGAAGAAACAATATTCAACCCGTTGAGTTTGAAAGCGCACCCGGAGGAGAAGGTAGTAACCATTTTATCGATCCGAATAACCCGGATAAAGTATACTCGGCAGGATTTTACGGGACCATTTCAAAAACCAATATGAAAACCGGCGAAAGCAAAAATATAATGCCGCCAACACCCGACGGAGTCGACAAATTACGAGGTCAGTGGCTGGCTCCGTTTATTTTATCGCCACACAATCCGGGAATCATTTATCACGGGACTCAATTTGTCCACCGTTCGATGAACGAGGGAGAAACATGGGAGAGAATCAGTCCGGATTTAACTTATAACGACGCTGATAAAAAAGGAGATATTCCATATCAGACTATTTTTACCATTTCAGAATCGCCTTTAAAATTTGGATTAATTTATGCCGGAACAGACGACGGGCGTGTATGGGTAACCCAAAACAGCGGAACCGAGTGGCAGGAAATAAATAAAAAATTGCCTTTCAGAAAATGGGTTTCGCAAATGGAAGCATCTCGTTTTGCTGAAGGCCGTGTTTACATGAGCCAGAATGGAAAACGTGATGATGATTTTGCGGCATACATTTGGAAATCGGAAGATTACGGCCAGAGTTGGGAAGATATTACGGGCAATATTCCTTGTGGGCCGGTGAATGTGATTCGTGAAGACCCTGTGAATGAGAATATTCTTTATGTGGGAACTGATTATGGTGTGTATATATCGTTAAACCATGGTGAAAGCTGGAGTAGTTTGCCGGGAAATTTACCAACCACTTATGTTCATGATTTGGTCATTCATCCACGTGAAGATTATGCAGTAATTGGAACACACGGGCGCGGTGCCTGGGCGATGGACATTCGTTTTATTCGTGAAGTTGCCGAAATCGATCCGCAAACAGCCGGGAAAATATTAACGATTGAAGATTGTCGTTTGCCGGTTCGGCCGGGTAGGTGGTTTCGCAGAACAGCTAGGGATTTGTATGCCTCGTTTTATTTGAGAAATGGAGGAAAATATTCAGTTGAGATTGTTCGTGAAAATGGTTCAGTTGAAAAAAGTTTTGACTTTAATGCCGACAAAGGATTAAATTTCTTTAGCTGGGATTTGATGTTGAATAAAGACGAAATGATAGAGCAGGGAAAGTATAAATTAAAAATTACCGGATCAGATTTTTCCGGTGAAAAAGAATTTAGTATTACTCAAGCTCAGTGGAGAAGATAGTTTGAATTGAAAATAACGACTTAAAGCCTTGCCTTTCTTGGCAGGGCTTTTTGTTGAAACAGAAAATTGAAAATCGATTTTAAGTTGGCACAAAATATGGTAGAAAAATAAAATATATTAGTTTTGTCGGCTTTTAATGAATTGATTATGAGAATAGAAAAATATATAGCAATCATTGGCATCCTTGCATTGGCATCCTGTAGCGGGCCCAAATCGTTAACTTCTTTTAAAGATAATGCTGAAAATGCAGCTTTACAGGGAAATCATAATCTTGCAGTAGAAAGCTGGCAACAGTATTTTAACCAACAACCTGCTGAAGAAATAAATGGTGCATCTTATGCAAAAGCAGCACAATCAGCTTTTCAGGTTGGCAATAATGAACTTGCTGTAAACTGGTTTGACCAGGCACGGTATAAGAATTTTTCAAGTGCAGAAATGTATGCATCACTTGCTAAAATATTTCGTACAGAAGATAATCTTTCAAAAGAATTAAGTGCTCTGGAGTTTTATACTGAAAATTTTAATGAAAACCTGAGTGAAATCAATGCCCGCCTTTTTGAGATTTACTATGAAATAGAAATGTTTGATAGGGCGCTTACAGTCTGGGATAAATTGGAGCAAACTTCAAAGAATGAACTGGCAAATCAGGAGAAATTTTTTCAAATAAACCTGGAAAAAAAGAACACGGAAGTGTGCGATTCTCTTTCATTGGTTATTCTTGAAAAAGATTCACAGAATATTGAAGCTTTAGAGTGGAATGCCAAAAAGTTTTACGTGAAAGCTGAAAATCGTTACAAAGAGGAAATGGAAAAATACAATAAAAATAAAACCACCAAACAATATCGAATTTTATTAGAAGAACTGGAAAAGGTTACCGCCGATTTTAAAAAAGCGTTGCCTTTTTTTGAAAAACTCTGGGAAATAAATCCTGAAGAAAAGTATGCAGGTTATATGGCCAATATTTATGCCCGTTTTGGGAATGAGGAAAAATCGAACTATTACAAAAAATATCTAAATTAATATTGTTTACTTTGCCTCCCGCTTAAAAAATACAAATCCGTTTTTTTCTCCGATCTTTTTTATATCCTGATATTCTTCCAGCCTTTGGGCACGGTGAATTTTGGTTACAAAATAAACGTCCTTATCAATATCGCCGGTTAAAAGCCAGTTTTCATTGTAGAAATTTTTATTTTGCGGCGGTGTTGTTTCACCATAAAAATAGGTAGCATACGATCGGAAATAAATATTTTTTAAATAAACATCTTCTTCTGCATGGGATTTGAAAAATTCGATCAAGGCATTTTGTGAATATTTTTCCACTTTGGGCACGACCAGTGTAATAACAAAAAATGTAAAAATGAGTGTTGTTCCCCACAAATAGATGGCGCGTTTTAGCACATCGGTTTTAGGAATCCGAATTAAAATAAGGATGACCGAAGCAACCAGAAAAATTCCGGGGATAAATTCAAAACCATTCCAGTGTGCTGTTGCCTGAAGGTTTCCAACAGTAAACTGATCGTGAATCCAGTTTTTTGCTATAATTTCGTTTTTGACTTTATCGACAAAAGGGAGCATGATGACCGGGAGGGCAAATAGCACAGCAACAAAAATTAATAATCCGGAAATCCATTTCTTCCAGATTTGTTTATTTTCTGAAGCACGGTAAACAAAGTTGGCTGCCAAAAATGTCAACGGGAAATAGGCGAGGGAAGAGTAATGAACAATTTTTGTTTTTACAATGGAAAAAAGAATAAGGACGACCCAAAACAGAATGAGCATCCATTTTTTCATTAAACGGTGAAAATCATCGTTGATGTTTTCTCTTTTGAATGATTTTAATGCCAAAATTGATGTGGGAAAGACAGTGAAAAAAAGCACTACGAAGTGATAAGCAAAAAAACCACCATGTCCGGCATCTTTGGTCTGAAACAGTCTGATTTGATATACAATAAATTCAACCACCGTATCGTAATGACCTGTTAAAATCTGAACAATAAACCATGAGCCTCCGACCAGCGCTAAAGCCAAAAAGTAAAGCAAAACTTCAGTGATTTTTACCTTCACTTTAAATCTGACAAGAATCAAAAAAACTCCTGCTGTGATCGCAATCAGTAAAAATCCAACGGGCCCTTTTGTTAAAATCGCAAATCCGGCGAAAGTGGCGGCAAAAAAAATGTTTTGTTTTCTTTTTGTATTCTCCGGAGAAGAATATAAGATGAGAAAATAAACTCCGAGAAAAATAAACAAGTTAAACCAGGGATCAATAATTCCCGATTTAAAATAGAAAAAAGGAAGGACAGAGCCAGCAAATGCGAGTACCCACAAAAGTCCAAACAGATTATTGTGAATTTTTCGGCCTATCTTAAAAATGACCAGCAAAGTAAGCACGCCGCAAACTGCATTTGGAAATCGTGATGCAAATTCGTTTATTCCAAACATTTTCATTGAAAGAACCTGAATCCAGATAAAAAGCGGGGGTTTTTCCCAAAAAGGAAGAAAATTGATTTGAACTGTCAGGTAATTTTTGGTAACAATCATTTCACGGGCAGCTTCGGCAAAGTTAATTTCATCCCAATCGAAAAGATGAACGCCCCCCAGAAAAGGAATGAATAGTAATGATGCTACGGCAACAATAAACAATTCTATTTTTAGTGGATGGATTTTATTTATCATATTAGTCTCCTGAGCGTCGGATAAAAGAGCGGTTTAACCATTGTTTGTCAAATTTTTCAAACCACAACCAGGTTAGTACAATTAACATGACTCCAATTATTGAACCAGCAGTGATATCGACAAGAAAATGTTGTGAAATATACACGCGTGAATAAGCTACTAGTGCCGCTAATATAAAGAATATAAACTTTAGAAAATTGTTTTTGACCATTAATGCTATCATTAAGAACAGGTTAAAAGCAGTGGCTGTGTGGCCGGAAGGGAAGCTTTGCAACGAGTGTAACTTCACTCCTTCAACCAAATGAAGTTTGTAGCTTTCATACAATTCAAAATATTTTGAAGGACGATACATTTCGTGAAAAACAACCTTTTTAAATAGATTTACAATTAAAGCAGTTGCCAGGCTGCCTGTTAGGAATATCAGGGCATATCTGAATTTGACGAACAGTAAAATAAGAGAAAGGAGTGCAATCACTGCCCCGTCGCCAAAATAAGTTGCGTATTTAAAGAAAATATCGAAAAAGGGAGAATTTGCTTCATTGGATAAAATATGAAGGTCTGTTTTTGTAAATAAAATCAATAATATGGTACACAGAATTACAAAAAGCAAGTAAGGAATAAAAAAGTAACGGTTATCATAAAATAGTCTCTTCATGCTGTGTTATATTTTCCGGGTGGCTAAAATTCATTAAAAAAAACGGAATCTACAACAATCTTTTATTTTATCGAATCTTTAATTCATTATAAAAAACAAAAAAAAAGACTCCTTTATTTTAAACATTGGATAACTTGGTGAGTCTAAAAGGAGAATCATCAACTTTACGTTGTGTTTCTTTACATAGGTTTAATCCCGGTCAGAGGACCGGGATTTTTTTTATAATATTTTATAAAAGCATCATTTTTAGTTACTTATATGTGTTCGATAACTGCTATTCTTAGCGTAATTAGTCTTTTTGAATTTCTTCACCATTTTCCATTTTGGCAAAACGTCCGCGTTCTCTGCCGTGTACCATTCCCGTTTCAGGCCACGGCCAGCCTCCAAACTGTGTTTTTTTGTAATCGGAAAAAGCCTGCTTAATCTCTTGTTCTGAATTCATTACAAACGGCCCGTATTGTACCACAGGTTCATTAATTGGCTTACCTTGCAGTAACAATAACCTGCCGGAGATATTTCCATTGTGAATTGTTATTTCCTGCGTTGAGTCCAACTCCAACAAATGATTTGATTCAACTTTTTTATTGTTTAAATGAATCACATCTCCTTCAAAAAAATACAGTGTACGGTTTATTTTTTCTTTTGAAACAGGAATCTTCCAGGAAGCATTTTCATCCATTGTAATTTGCCAGATGGCGACCTCATTTTCGTCATTGCAGGCCCAGGAATCGGGCGTTGGTTCCGGCGCGGAAATATTTCCGATTTTGCCGGCAATAATATCAACCGATGTTTTTTTGTGGTTTTCATCAGCTAATTCAATTATTGGAATTTCTTCTCCCCATAACATTTTATATGCAGGCTTTACAAATTTCTTTTCTCCCGGCAGATTTAGCCATATCTGAAAAAGTTCAAGGGTGTTTGTTTCATTCTTTTTTAATAAAGGAAACATCTCGGAATGCTGCAATCCGCTCCCGGCAGTCATCCATTGTACATCGCGCTCGCCGTATCTGCCCGCTGCTCCGTTTGAGTCGGAGTGGTCTACCATACCTTTCGTAACAAAAGTAATGGTTTCAAAACCTCGGTGCGGGTGAACCGGAAAACCTGGAATTTCTGTTCCGTGATACATTCGCCAGCCATCTTTTATGACAAAGTCATTTCCTAAATTTCTTCCATGAAGGGAAGCATCAGGACCAAGTTTATCATTTCCTTTGGGGTAATAATCGAGGTGATGGACACAAAAAAGAAATGGATCCTGTGTCACCCAGGGAAAACCTAATTTTTGAATTCGTAAAATTGGTTCTTCCATGTTAACTTCTCGTTTCTTTTAGTGCTTTTTCAACTCTTTCCAGATAATTGTCAATTTGCTCTTTTTCTTCAAATCCTACAATCATCATATCAACACTTCCCAGTCCCAGAACAAAACGAAGCGAATTGTCAATTTTTTTACTATCGTTCCTTAATTGTCCGTTACCAACCAGTTTCATGCCGATAATTCCTTTGCCGGCCTTGTGTAATTTGTGGATTACCTCCACTACTTCCTCCGGATCCGGTTTATCCATAGCTATTCCGTAAGGATTGATCCGAACATGAATAACGTCAACCCAGGGACTTTCCAATGCATCTTTCATTGCATCGAGCGAGTGAACGGAAACGCCGTGAGCGCGGATTATTCCTTTAGACTTTAAATTCTCCAGAATATCCATTTGTTTTTTCTGTGTTTCGGTCCAGTTTTCATCAACCATACAATGAATTTGAACCAAATCAATATAATCGGTATTTAATTCTTTTCGAAACCGTTCAACAACCACATCAGCATCAGGTCTTTCTGTTTCCGGAATTCCACCTCCACGAACCCAGATTTTAGAAGTAATTGTTATTTCCTCCCTGTTCATTTCAGGAAGAACTTTTGCCATCATTCCGTGTGTCCCGTAAGTGTCGGCACAATCAAAATTTCTAAATCCTTTTTCGTACGCATGTCTCAGCAATGCAAGGCTTTTTTCGTCTTCCTGCCGGGTTAAATACGAGGTTCTGTTTGATGCGTGAACTCCTGTTCCAACGCCGAGTAAAGTAGTTTCCAGTCCCGAGTTTCCAAGTTTTACTTTTTGCAGTGGATCCATCGAGGAAAGTTGCGAAACTCCGGCGTATATTGGGTTTGAGAATAAAAGATGTGCTGTTCCAAGTGATAAAGCACCAACAAATTTTCGGCGATTCATTTTTATCTTTTCCATAATTTCTGAGTTGGTTATTATTTTCAAAAAAATCGATAGTAATAACTATATCAACAAATTAAATACTTTTTGGTTGATAATGTCTTTTCAGCCAACTTGCCAAACCGTCGAGTCCCGGAAATAATACACGTTCTGTAATGTTTGCCTGGTCTAGTTTGTCACGAACTTCCCATTTTAATCTTGCCGGAATGATAATTCTGCGGTATACATCAGGGTGGTTTGTTAACCAATCATCGAGAATGGAGATTGGGTTTGACATAATGGAAAAAAGGGCAAACTGGTTTACGATTCTGTCGTCAATGGACGGAGGTTCAAAAAAGAGCACATTTCCGTGGCCGATTTCCTCGTCGAATTTTTGGACATTGGAAAATTCCGATTCCAACATTTCAACAGTAAAAGCATTACATTTTTCCTGCTCCAGAAGGATTTTTAACGGCTCTGGAATTAACCGGTTCACTTTAACAAAATCTACTTTCCAAATCACTCCGTCAATGTCGTAATGTTCAGTATTCGATGTTGCAAAATGCATGGCAATAAAAGGGGAGTAGGTCCAATCGAGCAGGCGGGTGGGCAATCCGTGATGTTGTGCCAATACAAGTGAGCGAAGTTGTGTGTTTGTTAAGCTTGGTTCGCTTGTTCGCGCATATTTGCGAAAATTTCTCAGGATATGATATTCGAGTTCAGGATGTTCTCCGCAGCTTCTTAAAAAACTGCTTTTTAACTGGTAACTGCAATCCGACAGGCCCCGAAATGCATAATCGCTTCTGAATCTTCCCATCTGAGGTTTCCATGCATCGTGGTATACTTCGTCAACCAGTTGTGTCCAGCTTTTAATTACCGTGTCGTTTGATGTTATTGTACAGGTCATTTCGCGAATAAATGAGATGTTGACTAAATTGATTTTTTATCTACCAATTTACTAAAACAAAAACAGGAAACCATAAAATATGGTCTCCTGTTAACGAAAATTTGCTTTTGTTTTCGGAAAGCGTTATTCAATATTATTTGCTATTCAGAACCGGGTCTTCCTGTTGAGTTGTGCCACCTTTTAATGAATCAGCCTGCGCCTTTTCGATATCTTTTTGTTCAAACTGGATTGACTTTGCCGGCTTTGACGGAGTAATACAATTTGTGATAATTTTTTCAACCGGATTTGCTTTTTTTACGATGTCTATTTTATTCCCGATTTTTAAACCAAGAATATAAAAAATGGAGGAGATTAAAATAATTGCTTTCATTTGTTTTTCATTTTTGTGGAAGTAAATCCTTTACTAGTTTTCAGGCTTTGTTTTGAATTTCAAATTCTTTACCAAATTAGGGAAACAAGGGTAAATGGGGAAATATTATCTGTGAATAAGCCAAATTTTTCTGCCAATGACCCAAAATGGTCTATGAAAAGAGATTGGTTTTTTATGGGGATTTCAGCGGGTTTTAAAAAAAACTATTTTAATGAAATTCTGGCCAGGTAGTCGAAATGGTTGCCCGATGCAGCCAGTTCGCATTTTAATCCGGTATCGAGCGCCGTTTTATTTAATAAATCATAATCGATAAAAAGCCAGTTAAATTCATCTGTTTCGTTTTTATATTTGACTTTGTATTTCATTTCGCCGTAATACTTGTCACTGGCCAGATCAATCCAAAGCGAACCGTCATCTTCTTCAAAAAGGTATTTTATATCCGATGAGTCGATTAGAATTTGCCCGTTTTCGGACAACAATGTTTTTAAATGCCGGAAAAGTTTCTTTAATCCTTCAAGTGTTCCGCCAATTCCGGTTCCGTTCATTAACAATAAAACAGTATCAAAAGTATTTCCGGAGTATTCAAAAATATCAGAGCAAATAAACTTTTGAATTCCTCTTTTTTTCATTACCTCAACTGACAACTCCGATTTGTCAAGTGCAGTAATGTTAAACCCTTTTTTTTGAAGCGCTAAGGAGTGACATCCGGCGGCAGCTCCAACGTCAAGGACTTTTCCTTTACATTTTTTTAAAGCAGCTTTTTCTATTTCCGGCATTTCATTTTCATCCCTGAAAAAATGGGAGACAGAAATGCGTTCATCCTTTGTATAGTTGCTGTCAACTTTTATATCGGGAGCTTTTCCTTTCCGGTAAAAATCATTTATGGCTAGTCCAAAAGGGTCATTCATAACATGTAATGTTTTCAACGAAAGTAATACTTATATTTACCAACAGTATAAATTTAATAAATAAACCAAAACAATATGACCAGAGTTTTTTTCTTTATCATTGGATTTGTTTTTGTATTTAGCGCGTGTTCTGAGAAGAAGACGCAATTTTCACAATGGCGGGGACCTAACCGTGACGGAATATATCAGGAAACAGGCTTGTTAAAAAAATGGCCCGAAAATGGCCCGGAATTACTTTGGTCGGTTGAAGGACTCGGTTATGGACATTCCAGTGTGGCAATTGCCGGCGACAATATTTTTGTAAGCGGAATGAAAGATACAATTGATTCGAACGGTACATTATATTCTTTTGATAAAAATGGTAATTTGCTATGGAAAAAAGAGTACGGCCCGGATTATAACGCAATGTTCCATGGCCCACGTTCTACACCAACAATTGTTAATGATTTAATGTACTTTGAAAGTGGAATGGGGAAGGTGTACTGTTTCAATACAGAAAATGGGGATGAAGTATGGTCGGTTGATTTTATCGATGATTTGGGGGTTGATTCAATTATTCAGTTTGGTTACTCCGAGTCGGTTTTGATTGATGGAGACCGTTTAATTTGTGTCCCGGGCGGAAAAGAAAACAATGTGGTGGCGTTAAACCGCTTCACTGGGGAAGAAATATGGAGTTCGACCGGAAACGGCGAGCAGGCAACTTATAATTCTCCGATTTTAATTAATTATAATAATCAGCGTTTGGTGATTGGTATGACATCTGAATCGGTAATGGGAATTGACGCTGACACAGGTGAAATGTATTGGCGGATAGAACATACACAAGGAAATAAGATACATGCAAACACCCCGGTTTATTCTGATGGCAGGATATTGGTAGCTACTCCCGACCGAGGCGATACTTCAGGGATGATTCTGATCCAACTTTCAGAAGATGGAAAAGATGCAGCGATTTTGTGGAGAAATGAACGTTTGAGAAGTTTTATGGGAGGTTTAATAAAGCTTGATACCTGTATTTATGCTTCGGGCTACTTGCGAAACGACTGGCAGGTATTGAGCTGGAATACAGGTGAAATGATTGTTCAAAATAAAGATTTGGGAGGTGGAGCGATTATTTATGCTGATGAAATGTTTTACGGTTACGCAGAGAGAGATGGTGAAATGGCATTAATGAAAGCAAATCCTGAAAAAATTGAGATTGTGAATCGTTTTGAAATTCCGATGGGAACCATGGAACACTGGGCTCATCCGGTTATCAATGATGGCCGTTTGTATGTTCGGCACGGCGATGCTTTGATGGTTTACAACATAAAGGAAGCCTGATTCAGAAAAATATTTTTCCGCCTAGGAAAGTGATTGCTTTTCCGCCAATTTCAACCCTTTCACCCGACGATTTGCAGTATAAAATTCCGCCTCTTTTGGAAACCTGCCTGGCAGTCATTTCGAATTTATTTAATCTTTTTGACCAGTAGGGAATAAGCATAGTATGGGCAGACCCCGTTACCGGATCTTCGTTTATCCCAACCGCCGGGGCAAAAAAGCGTGATACAAAATCAAATTCAGTTGATGCAGCTGTAGTAATAATTCCCCGCGTATTGGAAGCAAGGATTTTTTGAAAATCGGGCACCAAATTATAAATGTCCTGTTCTTTTTCAAAAATCAACATAATATCATCTCTTCCCTTGTAACATTTTTGGGCCTGAATATTAAATGCTGTCTTGAGATTATCTGGCATTTTGATTTCAGAAATTGATGAAGCCGGGAAATCTAAAATAAGAATATCAGAATCTGTTTTTACTTTTAAAATTCCGCTTAACGAATTAAAACGAATGTCAGATTTATTATAATTTAAATGTTTGAATAATACGTGAGCGCTTGCAAGCGTAGCGTGTCCACACAATTTTACTTCGGAGGCAGGTGTAAACCAACGAATATGAAAACCATCTTTTTCGGGAATAAAAAATGCCGTTTCCGAAAGATTGTTTTCCAACGCGATGTTTTGCATCACTTCCTCGGGCAACCAACTCTCCAGAGGCACAACAGCAGCCGGATTACCTGAAAAAGGCTGTTCTGAAAATGCATCTACTTTATAAATTGTAAGTTCCATTTAAAATTTAACCGTAAGTTTTAAATTAATTTTCCTGGATGTAAGATAGTTAGGTACGGCATATTGATCGCCGGAATTACTTGATACCCAAAAATACGAAATTGTATTGTTAATGTTTAACAGGTTAAATACTTCCAGGCTCAACCACATGTCGTTAATATGCCGCAATAAGTTTCTGCTAACCGGATTTGCTGCACTTATGATTACTTTTGAAAATCCCAAATCGATTCTTCTGTAAGCCGGCATTCTGTATGTATCCATATAACGTTCCGAGTTTGGTGGGCCAACCGGCAGGCGCGCTCCGTAAAACCCGGAGAGCTGCATTTTATAAGAGGGATTTCCCGGTAGATAATCCTGAAAAAACAGGCTGAAATTCATCCATTGATCGGTGGGACGGGGGATATATCCGTGACCATCATCTTTAATGTCTTCTTTTGTCGACATGATGGATAAACTAGCCCACGATTGAACCCCGCTTACAAATTCGCCATTAATCTTCATATCCAAACCGGTTGCATAACCTTTCGCTTCCTGTTCTCCCAGATACCGTATCCGAACGTTCTCGATTTGATAAGGAACTAAACGGTATAAATCTTTGTAATAAGCCTCGGCAGTGAAACGAAATGGTCGGTCCCAGGCGTTAAAAATATAATCGGTTCCGGCTACAATCTGGAATGAGCGCTGTGCCTTTTGTGCATAATTTATATTGCCATCGGTATTTAACAGTTCTTTAAAAAAAGGCGACTGGTGATAAAATCCCGTGGATAAACTAAAAGAAATTTTATTTTCCCAATCAGGGTAGTAGCGTATTGTTGCACGCGGGCTGAGTAATATTTCGTCGTTAAAATCCCAGTAATGAAAACGAATTCCCCCGGTGAGGTATAAATCACCGCTGGAAACAGGTAAACTGTATGTGTCTTGAATAAAGCCGGTCAAACGGTTAGAGTTTGTGTTGCTTTTGCTGTTTAGTGAGTAAAATAAACTGACTTCTGTATCGGAATACGGAATTGAATAACCGGTTGAATCCCGGTAAATCCACTCGTTTATTTTATTATCAATCTGTTCATGCTGATATTTTATTCCCCAGTTTAACAGGTGTTTTTCCGAATTGTACGCTCCCCGGTGCGATAAGCTGTAAACAGTTGCATCAAGATAATTACGTGCGTGATTGATAAATGTTCCGACACCGAGGTTCAGCACGCTGTCGCCAAATTCCTCTGATGACATATTTCTTTCCAGTTCGTTTAAATAGTATTGACCTGTAATGTCGTACGTTTCTTCTTCTGTTGCATAATAAGCTGAAGCAATCAGTTTCAGATTCAGGTTCTGATTTGGATGATAGTTTGCCGTTACCGCTCCCAGATAGGTTTGAAAGTCATCAATCTCCTGTCCGTCAAAATAAACTTTTGTATTTAAAGGAGTTGTCCAGGTGCCAAAAGTTGTTTCGCGGGTTTGCGGAATAAATTTGTATTCATTTTGAGCCACATTTCCCAGAAAGGAAACATCAAATTTTTCAGAAAACTGGTAGGTGATATAAGTTTGAAAGTCGATAAAATTTGGATCGTATTCGCCCTGCTCATCCAGACTTCCGAGTAAATAACGATTTGTTTTGTAGCGAATTCCTGAAATATGTGCTAATCTTCCCTTTAATGCAACATCTTCAAAATGTGCCGAGGCTCCGAGAAGGCTCGCCGAAGCAGAACCTCTGAATTCGCTTGGTTTGCGGTATTTTATATCCAATACCGACGACATTTTATCGCCATATTTTGCATCAAATCCTCCGGCAGAAAAACTAATTGTTGAAACCAAATCACTGTTAATAAAACTCATTCCTTCCTGTTGCCCAGAACGAATCAGAAAAGGGCGGTAAATTTCCACATCGTTTACATATACCAGATTTTCGTCGAAATTTCCACCGCGAACGGTGTATTGCGAGCTCAATTCATTATTTGTTGAAACGCCGGGTAATGTTTTAATTAGTGCTTCAACTGCACCAGTTGAGGCGTCGGGAAGAATGGTGGCAAATTTGGGATCCAGGCGGGTAACGTTTCCTGAATTTCTGCGCTGCTCCTGGACTGTTATTTCTCCCAACTGCTGGTTTAGAATTTTCATCGAAATTTCCCTGAAAACGTCTTCTTCCACACCTGCCCGAATCGTATCTAAAACAGGCACATATCCAATCGATGAGTACACAACTACTATCTCTTTTTGCGCCGGAATCCGCAATAAAAATTCTCCCTTCCGATTTGAACTTGTTCCAATAGGATAATCTTTCAGGGCAATGTTTACCATATCGAGAGGGATACCGGTTTCATCCTTTATCGTTCCTTTTAAAGTTGCATTGTTGCTTTGTCCGAGTACATTAATTTGCAGCGAGACAATAAATAATAAGAGAAAAAATAGTCTGACATTCATTATGGACACAAAACTAATAATCCGATTTTATTATCAACTTTTTATTGATAAATAAATTGTTTGAAGGAACGGATTTTTTAATTCCCGCCGCACAAATTGTTATGTGCTGCGGAAAAAATAACACTAAACTTATCCTAGTGTTACCAGAACTTCGCAACTACTTTTCGATTGTAGCGGAATTTTGTTTCCTTTGGTTGGTTTCCCGTCAACAAAAATTTCCTTTATACCTTTTGAAAGATGTAAAGGATTTAAAACTCTTATATTGTATGTCGTTCCTCTGAATTTTCGCTGTATTGAAAAACTATCCCAGTTTTTGGGGATGCAAGGATTAATCACGAGTCCGTTATAATCCGGTTGAATTCCCAGGATATGTTGTGAGATAGCAAAAAAGTTCCAGGCTGCAGTTCCGGTGAGCCACGAATTTTTTGCTTCGCCGGGTTTCCAGGCATCTTTACCTGCAATCATTTGCGAGTAAACATACGGCTCTGTCCGGTGTAAATCACTAATCTCCTCCAAATAGGACGGGCAAATTTTACGGTAATATTCAAAAGCCTGGTCTCCATTTCCGGCCTCGGTTTCGCCAATCATAATCCATGGGTTATTGTGACAAAAAATTCCGGCATTTTCCTTATATCCTTCCGGGTAACTGGTAATTTCTCCTTTGCTGAGATCGTATTCTGAATAAGGAGGATTATTCAATACAATTCCGTATTCACAATCAAGATATTTTTTAACGGAATCAAGCGCTTTTTCCGGCCAGCCTTTTTCTTTTCCAACAGCCGCCATAGTGCAGAATCCGTTTGATTCTATAAAAATCTTTCCTTCTTTATTTTCAGTGCTTCCTATTTTTTTTCCAAAAAAATCATAGGCTCTCAAAAACCATTCACCATCCCATCCGTGCCGGGCGATGGCCTGATTCATTTTCTCGACCTCCAGGAACACAAATTCTGCCTCAGCAGATTTATCCAGTTGTTCTAATAATTGAGCATAATCTTTACCGTAAAGTACAAACATTCCGGCTATCATCACCGACTCGGCGACACCGTTTGTTTTATTTTCTGTAGTTTGGAACGATTCATCGGGGTTGTTTGAAAAACAGTTCAGGTTTAGACAGTCGTTCCAGTCTGCACGACCGATTAACGGCAAACCATGCGGTCCCAGGTTATTTGTCACATGAAGAAAAGAGCGATTTAAATGGTCAAGCAGCGGTTGTGCTTTACTTTCGTCGTTATTGTAAGCGACCATTTCTTTTAGAATGGAAAAATCGCCGGTTTCCTTGATGTATAAAGTAGTTGAAAGAATCAGCCAAAGCGGATCGTCATTAAAATTCCCGCCAATATCAGAATTTCCTTTTTTGGTGAGTGGCTGGTACTGGTGATAAGCGCCACCGTCTTCCAACTGCGTGGCAGCTAAATCTAAAATTCGTTCGCGAGCTTTTTCAGGTATTAGATGCACAAAGCCGATTAAATCCTGGTTCGAATCGCGAAATCCCATTCCACGGCCAATTCCCGATTCAAAATACGACGCAGAACGAGACATGTTAAAGGTTACCATATTCTGATACTGGTTCCAAATGTTAACCATACGATCCATCTTTTCATCATGGCTTTTTACCTGGAAATTGGAAAGTAATTTGGTCCAGTATTCGTTTAGTTTATATAGCTCTTTTTTAATTTGTTCCGAAGTATTTAATTCAGAAATAAGTTGTTTTGCTTTTGTTTTGTTGATTATTTTTTTTGATTCCCATTTCTCTTCATCTTTGTTTTCTATGTATCCTAAAATAAAAATGAGATCTTTTTCTTCTCCCGGATTCAACTCAATTTCGAGCATATGAGAAGCAACGGGCGACCATCCGTGGGCCACTGTATTTTTTGATCTGCCTTCACGAACTACATCCGGATCGGCATAAGAATTATATAATCCTACAAATGATTCCCGATCGGTATCAAACCCGTCGATCTTTTTGTTTACAGTATAAAATGCATAGTGATTTCTGCGTTCGCGATATTCGCTTTTATGATATATCGCAGAGCCGTCGAGTTCAACTTCGCCAATGGAATAGTTTCTCTGGAAATTTGTCATGTCATCCAATGCATTCCAAAGATTCCATTCAACAAATGAAAACAATTTGAATTTTTTTTGAACAGGACCATTATTCTTTAACTGAACACGCTGAATTTCGGCAGATTTACCCAGTGGGACAAAATAGGTTACCGATGCCGAAAGTAGATTCTTTGCTCCTGAAATTTTTGTATATCCCAACCCATGACGGCATTCATAATTATCCAATTCTGTTTTAACCGGTTTCCATCCCGGCGACCATATTGTTTCACCTTCTTTTATATAAAAGTACTTTCCATTGTCGTCAACGGGCACATTGTTGTATCTGAAACGGGTAATTCTCCTGAATCGTGGATCTTTGTGGAAGCTATATCCTCCACCTGTATTTGATATCAGGCTGAAAAAGTCATCATTGCCTAAATAGTTTATCCATGGCCAGGGGGTTTTGGGGTTGGTTATTACATATTCTCTGTTAAGGTCGTCAAAAAATCCAAATCTCATTTTATTGTTTTTAGTCAAATTTTACGCAAATGTAGTCCTTATTGTAAATTCGACAAAAAGAAAAAATGAAATTTAACCAACATTAACGATTTTATTTTGTAATTCCCGTCCAGTCATCGGTTCTGAAGGGGTTTGCCGGCAGCCCTTCTTTATTATAAAGATTCAGGTCGTCCGGGTTATTAGCCCAGCCATAACGAACTGCAACAGGATTTTCTACTTCTTCGGTATAAACCACGACAGAATTGTTACTTGCCAACTCTGCTTTTGCCCAGTGGAATTTTTTGTCGGAACCGGCAATTGTAAATCCCTTTAAATAGCCATATTTATCTTTTACTTTCAGACCCGAGCCGGTTTCGGAAAAGACAATAGTTGATTTTCCCTTGCTAAATTCAACCGATTTAACCATCGGGCCTGAAAAGACTATTTCTTTACCGTATGCAACTTTTAAGGCGCTTAAAGCCAGCCGTTTTCCAACATCCTGTTTGTTTTTAGGGTGAATGTTATTTGCTTCGCCAATATCGATGGTAACTGCCATTCCTGTATTGGGTAACGATAAGGTTTTGGTTTGTGCTTCGCGTAATTCTGCCCATTCACTTTCAGCGGGTATTTCAACCGGCTGCATATAGTTGGCTAAGGAAACAAAAAGAAAAGGGAAATCTCCCTGATTCCACTGCGTACGCCAGTCCTCAATCAGATTTGGGAAAACACGCTGGTATTGTTTTGCCCTGCTTGCATTTGATTCTCCCTGGTACCAAATTGCTCCTTTTATTGCATAAGGAAGAAGCGGATTTATCATTCCATTGAACAGAAGCGTTGGATAGGAGTTTGGCCCTATATTTACAGCAGACACCGAAGCTTTTGAGATTTTAAATTTCCAGTCACCTGAAATATCCATTTTTTCATTTCCTATCGCTATAAACTGGTCTTTGGGGTCGCCCCAAATTCCTCCATTCCCACCAGTATCGTCAACACGCACAACAATCATATTTTTTCCCGGTTGTATGTACTTTTTGTCAATAGTATAAATGCGTTCTTCATTGTATTTATTCTCTGTTTTACCAATTTCTATCCCATTTAAAAAAGTAATATCAGAATCATCTACCTTTCCTAAATGTAGTGTGAGGTTACTTTGCGACTGATCTTCCGTCAACTGGATTTCTTTGCGGTACCAGCCAATTCCGTCAATGTCCATATATCCCTGTGCTTCCCAGTAAGTTGGAGTTTTAATGGTTTTCCAGTTGCTGTCGTTAAAATCAAGAGCCGACCAGACCGGTTTCCCATTTTCCATTCCTTTGTCTTCAGTGGGAAACTCACCGCCAAGGATCTTTTTTACTTCTTCCAACTTTTGTTCTTTGTAGTTTTCGAGGTTCATCTGTTGCAGCTTAACCAACATTTCTTTAAAATCGGGGTCGTCTGAAATTGTCTCTGCGCTTGTCCATGTTTCAGCCACGGTGCCGCCCCATGATGTATGTAACAGACCAATAGGGACTTCGAGTTCGGTTTGTAGTTTTTTTCCAAAAAAGTAGCCGACGGCTGAAAAACCTCCGATAGTTTCTGGAGAACATTCTACCCATTCTCCCGAAGAAATATCATCTTTTGGAAATTGCGCCACTGTTTTCGGAACAGTAAACAGCCTGATTTTCGGATAATTTGCAGAGGCAATTTCTTCTTCAGCATTTTTGCTCCGGTCGACACTCCACTCCATATTCGACTGTCCTGAACACACCCAAACATCACCAATTAACACATTGTCAAAAACAATCGTATTTTTACCTTTTACAGTCATTGTATGTGGCCCGCCGTATTCCTGTGCAGGTAAATTTACTTTCCATTTACCCTCAGTATTTGCTTTTGTGCGAATGGTTTTCTTGTTAAATATTACTATTATCTGTTCGCCTTTGTCTGCCCATCCCCAAACCGGAATTTCAATTCCTTGCTGAAGAACCATGTTTGAACTAAAAATACGGGGAAGTTTTACATCTGCTTTTACGGTATGAGATAAAAAAACAAGAAGGAGAGAAGTGAGTGTGATATGTAATAATGTTTTCATCAGATAAGTTTTATTTTTACCAAATCTATGAAAAATTAAGGAAATGATTTTAGTCGTTTCCGGAACCCGAAGCTTTTTTAAAATATTCAGAAATTGCCGCAACATAGCTTTCGTAGGCTGTAATTCCTTTTTCGGTGATTTTTATTGTGGTTAAGGGGTAGTTGTTCCGAAAAGACTTTTTGATTTTTATATATCCTGCCTCATTTAATTTTGATAGTTGAAAGCTCAGGTTCCCTTTTGTTGTTTCAACGTTTTCCAGCAAAAATGAAAATTCAGCCGATTTTAAGGGCAGCAAAATTGACATTATCGAAAGGCGCACCTGTGAATGCAAAATAGGATCGAGATCTTTAAACATGGGCGGTTTGTTTTTTTTGCGGAGTATACATCAAAATTCCGGGAATGATAAAACAAATAACTTCTGCAATACCGCGAATCAAAAATTGATCGTTTAAAGAAAACCTGGCTGCGCTTACTGCCGCTATCCACATTATAACTCCGCTAACAGAAAGAAGATAATACCTGTAAATTCCTCCTGAGACAAAAAAAGCAAATCCAATTAGTACCAACTGGAGCGGTTGTATAAGAGCAAAATTTATATCCGTTAAAATATATTTTGTAATAAGTACCATCATGTTATGAGCGACAATAACACCAATCCAAACAAAACGCGTGGAAATGGCTGTGTAAGTTATTGCTTTCTTTTTTCTGAAAAAGATAAAATAGGCGGTTAGAGCGATTACCGCGATTCCAAGCAAGATTTGTAATGCGTCAAAAATATTTCTTAGCCACCACGCAGTTAAAACGGCCTGTTTGTAATATCTCCATAAGTTGCCAAAAGAAAATACAAATCCCCAGCAGATAAGTAATAATCCATCATCAGTAAGCAATTTTTTTGATGTCTCAATAGTTGCATTTATAATTTGCAGAGATTTTCTTGCGTCTAAAGTTTCATTTTGGTCTATTGTTTTTTCCATGATAATAGGTTTTGTTTACTAAATTAAACTAGTTTGTGTTACAAACCAAATTTTTAAACAAAAAATGTTTGCAAAAGCGAAAATGTTAGGCAGGTACGCCTTGGTAAAAAACAAAGATTTTCCCACGAAGCACTTTGTATAAATGCTTCAGAGATTTATAACCGTCTTTTATTGTTTATCTGGATTTATCTTTTCCTGGATTTGGTGGTAGACTTTAATAAAATCATATTCTTCACAATGACCTTTCATGGGCGAAAAATGTATCGACGCATCAGATTTCGGATTATCTGTTTGGTTTAACATGGCATCAAATGCGCGCATGGCAGGATTTAAATAGAAGTGATCCATATCCGCCACCCAAATCCAGATTTTGCCCTGAATTTTTGGGCCAAGTGTTTCCCAGTTGTTTTCCACCATGTCTTTTAAATCATGTTTTCTCCAATACTCGGCAACTTGTCTGTCTATTTTGCCGGTAGCAGGATCAAAGAGGGGTTTGGGTAAGTCATTCTCTCCTTTGGGACTAAAAAGGGCAGAGAAGGCACTAAATTGTCCACCCGAATTAAGATATGTGTCAGAACTTCCCTGGACATTTTCAAATTGAATGTAATCTTTTTGAGAAACCATTGGCTCGCCGTTTACATCTCGCACGAGAGGACGCAGGTACCCAAATTCGTTATAAAAAGCATTGTCGTCTTTGTAGATATTTATTAACTGGCAATTTTCGAAATCAACCTGATCGGGGCTGTAAGAAAAACAACCGTTAAAAAAATCGGGATAGAAAAGTTGCAAGGCCAGTGATACCCATCCTCCTGTGCTACAACCGTCCAGGTAACGCGATTCAGGAATTGCTATTCCACGATAATTCTTTTCAATATAGGGTATAAGCTCCTCTGTGAGAGAAGTTCCGTAGGGACCGCTGTTGTCTGAATCGAGCTGATAGCTGTCACCAAAAGGACCTTCTCCATCTAAAAAAACAGTTATCATTTCAGGTCCTTCTTCTGAAAGATGCCAATCCATAAACGAGTTGTTTTCTACATGTCTGTTTGCACGCGTGTATCTTCCTCCGTAACCGGCAATGTTATACCTCACCGGGTATTTTTTGTCGGGTTTGTTATAAAAGCTTTTGGGCAACAAAACCGCCGCTTTTACAAACATATCTTTTCCCCACCAGTCAGAGAGGAGATCGCTTTTCAGGTTAACTTCTTTTAAATATTTATTTTCAACCAGTTTTCGTGGTGAAATAATTTTTGTTAAAGGAATCTCAATGCTTTCATTTTGCTGAAGGTCAATATCCACCACATCACTATATAAATTTCCTGGTGCATTTATTCTTGATTCCTGTGTATCCTGATCCCATAAAACCTGAATTCTGTATTTTCCAACCGGAAGAGAATTTAAGGAAATGTCAACAGATTTTATAACTTCAGTTTTTCCGTCAAAAGTAAAAGCAGACGTTGCCGCCCAACTTTCTATATTGGCAGCAAAAATATAGTTGGTTTGGCTTGGAAAAGTATTTAGTCGTGGTTCACTTCTTGTATTGGGATTTATAAAAAGGAATATCCGCCCCGAGTTGATAAAATTATCCCGAACTTGTTTTGACACGGTAGTGTTTACTTTTAACGAACTTGTCTGTGCAACAATTTCCGGGAGAATGATAAACAAAGAGAGAAAAATTATGATTGCTTTTTTCATCTGTAAAGTTGATTTATGAATATTTCCGTTTTTAAGATAAAAATCAAACCTGAAAGTTTAACCTGTTTTTATGAATTAATTTAGAAAAGTTAAACTTTAAACAGATTTTGTGAAAATCAAAAGTAAAAAAAAATGAATAGTAATATCTTTGTCAAAAGAAATTGATTTTATTAAATATTTACCATGACTGAATTTAAATATCAAAAACCATTTCCAATTTTAAAAGATGAAACACCATACAAGTTATTAACTACGGATTATGTTTCAACAATTGAGGTTGACGGACGGAAAATTTTAAAAGTAGACCCTGAAGGATTGGAATTTCTTTCCAAACAGGCTTTTTCAGATGTCTCTTTTTATTTGCGTCCGAAACACCTTGAAAAACTGGCTAAAATTCTTAAAGATCCTGAAGCTACTGACAACGATCGTTTTGTAGCGCACACGATGCTGATCAACCAGGTTGTTGCTGCAGAAGGAGAACTTCCCACATGTCAGGACACAGGAACCGCAATTGTAGTTGGCAAAAAGGGCGAGAATGTGTATACGGGCGTGAACGATGCGGAAAAATTGTCAAAAGGAATCTATGATACTTACAGCGAAAGAAACTTACGCTACTCACAGGTGGTTCCTTTCTCAATGTTGGAAGAAAAAAATACGGGAACAAATCTGCCAGCTCAAATCGATATTTATGCTGAAGAAGGAAACAAATATGAATTTTTGTTTGTGACCAAAGGCGGTGGTTCCGGTAATAAGACATATCTGTACCAGCAAACTAAATCGTTGCTGACAGAAGAAAATCTGTCCAAATTTGTAAAGGAAAAAATTAAAGATTTAGGGACGTCGGCATGTCCTCCCTACCATTTGGCTTTGGTAATTGGCGGGACTTCGGCAGAAGCAACATTGGCGGCAGTTAAAAAAGCATCTGCCGGTTATTTTGATCATTTGCCAACCGAAGGAAACGAAGGGGGGCAGGCATTTCGTGATTTGGAATGGGAAGCCAAGGTGGAGAAAATTTGTCAGGAAAGTGGAGTAGGAGCTCAGTTTGGAGGTAAATATTTTGTTCACGATGTACGTGTTATCCGCCTGCCTCGTCATGCCGCTTCATGTCCGGTTGGACTGGGAGTGAGTTGCAGCGCCGACAGAAATATAAAGGCCAAAATTACTGAAGATGGCATTTTTCTGGAAGAGTTGGAAAAGAATCCTGCCCGTTTCCTGCCTAAGGAAGCGCCTCACATGCAACCGGCTGTTGATATTGATTTGGATCAGCCAATGGAAAAAATCAGGGAAGAGCTTTCCAAATATCCAATAAAAACACGTTTGAAACTAAAAGGTACATTGATTGTTGCCCGTGATATTGCTCATGCACAAATTAAAAAGATGATTGACGAGGGCAAACCAATGCCTGAATACTTTAAAAATCATCCGGTTTACTATGCCGGCCCGGCAAAAACCCCAAAGGGAATGGCTTCCGGAAGTTTTGGGCCAACAACAGCCGGACGTATGGATCCATATGTGGATCTGTTCCAGAGTTTAGGTGGCTCAATGGTAATGCTGGCCAAAGGAAACCGTTCGCAGCAAGTTACCGACGCGTGTAAAAAATACGGTGGTTTTTACCTCGGTTCTATCGGAGGCCCGGCGGCGATTTTAGCAAAAGACAGCATCAAATCGGTTGAAGTAGTTGATTTCCCCGATTTGGGAATGGAAGCAGTCCGAAAAATAAAAGTCGAAGATTTTCCGGCGTTTATTATTGTTGATGATAAAGGGAATGATTTCTTTAGCGAATTGTAATCTCAAATATTTGAAGTAGTAAATCCGGTGCCTGTGTACCGGATTTTTTTTACTTTGAATATTCCTGTAAAGTGAAATAAAAAGTACAACCCGTTTTCCCATCGCTTTCAACCCCAACCTCACCTCCTAATCTTTCTGCAATTCTCCTGACGATGGAAAGTCCCAGACCATGGCCTGAGGTTTTTGATATATGTCTTTTTAGCCGGGTAAATTCTTTAAACAAAAGGTTTTGTTCTTCTATAGTTAAACCTTCTCCGTTATCTTTTACCCAAAAACGAACGCAAGACTGATGCTTTTCTGAGCCAATTTTTACTACTGGGGGGGCGCCTCCATATTTTAATGCGTTTAATATATAATTGCCCCATATTTCCTCTACCCAGGGAGCATATCCCAAAACAACCGGGAAATCTTTTGCCCGGATAATACGGGGAGCAGTTTTAAATGAATCGATATTTAAACGCGATAAAACTTTGTCGATAATTTTATTCATATTTAGAGGCTGAATTTTGAGCGTATTTTGGTCGCGTACGTTAGCCAGTAACAACAGTGAATCAACAATATCTACCATCTCCTTTGCACTTTTATTGACATAGTTAAGTGCATCTTTTTTTTCTTCGTTCGACAAATAGTCGGACATCAATAATTCCATAAAATTTAACTGTATTGCCAATGGATTTTTTAAGTCGTGGGCAACGGTACGTGCAAAAGCATCAAGTTCGTCTAATGCATATTTTCTTTCGGTGATGTCATATAACATGATAATATTGCCTGCTACATTCCTGGTATAGTCAATTAAAGGTGTTGTTTGAAGTTCAAATGTCCGTTTATCGCCCATCTCAATTTCAATTGGTTTTTTGGCGGCATCGTCAACCGCTTCGATAAGCTTTTTATATTTTATAAAAACTTTTGAAAGGGTTTTTCCCAAGACCTCATTTTGTGTTTTTTCCACTATTTCTTCTGCCGCCGGATTCATTTCCAAAATACGCTTGTTTTTATCTATAAGTATCACTCCACTCTTTACATTCTTAAAGACCAAATGGTGCGCAACAGGAACCAGATCAAACAATTGATAGTGTTTTAAAATAAAAATGAAAATTATTCCAATCCCAAAAAAAGAAAGTGGTGTCGGATCATACGGGGCTATTGGGTTGTTCTTTGTAACATACAATATATTTGGAACTATTATTAATATAACCGATGCTGCAATGGGGATGATTTGTTTGATGTATAAAGTTGGTTTATGCAAAATTCCCCAAATAAAGATCAATGCACCGCTTAAAATAAGCATGTAAGCATATACCAGCCATATATAAAAACCAATATTGTATTCTTTGACGAAAAGGAACAGGTTGTCTTTCAGGACAACGTCATAGGATTTATAAAAAAAGTGATGCTGTGGCATTGTCAAAACCAGAATAAAAGTAAATACAGGAACAATTGCAAGCAAAAGCGTTTGTATTTTTGATAGCTTTTGTTCGTACTGTGTATATGATATTGCAAATAAGAGCCAAAAGAAAGCTGAACAAATATCTCCGAAATACTCTATACGTAACATTATTAGTTTCCATGTCAAATCTGTATTGAAAAAACCTAAAAGATATCCCAGCGACCAAAAGCCGGTACCAACAGCCATCATGCTAAAATATTTAGCCCCTTTTACTTCGCGAAGTTTTAGTCCCGTAGCAGCCAATACAAACGACAAAATTGCCACAATAAGATAAAAAAAGAAAAATGGAGTTATTTGCCATGAATTTATCATCGGGATTATTGCTTAATTTCCTTTTAAATTAAATTGGTGACCATTTATTATAAAAATAAGAGTTTAAACATTTCGTCCAAATAGCTTACTTTGATTTTTTAAGCTACATAATAATAATTGATTCTGGCTTTTTATGAACAAGAACAACAATCTGGCTTTGTTTTTAGTAGTATTTATTCAATTTATTGATTTATTCTTTATTACAAAACAACGGAAATCTTTTCCGTCAGGTGTTCCGGATCCAGAGGGCTAAATTTAGTGATAATATATTAAAAAATGGTTGATACTTTTATATTAAAAAATTGATAACCAAATTTAAGGTTTATATGAATTCGGAATAATTTATTCTTCTTGTTACATTTGAATTTGCTCGATTGTAACAAAAGAAATTTAAAATAAACAGATAAAAGATTCTTGGTTTTATTCTAATTTAAAAAATGAAAGCAATTCTATATGAGAAGTTTCGGGGACCGGTTGAGATTCACCAGGTTCGGAACCCGGAGATTTTGGCTGACAGTGTAATTGTAAAAGTTGAAGCAACAGGGCTTTGCCGCAGCGACTGGCATGGCTGGATGGGGCATGATCCTGATATTCTTTTGCCACATGTTCCGGGGCATGAACTGGCCGGAGTTATTACGCAAACCGGGAGTGAAATTAAAAATTGGAAGCCGGGAGATCGTGTAACCGTGCCGTTTGTAAGCGGATGCGGACATTGTCCTGAATGTGTTTCCGGAAATTACCAGGTTTGTGATAATCAGTTTCAGCCCGGTTTTACAGACTGGGGCTCCTTTGCCGAATTTGTCGAAATTAAATATGCAGATATTAATTTGGTAAGATTACCCGATGAAATTGATTTTGTTACTGCTGCCAGCCTGGGCTGCCGTTTTATAACATCGTTTCGTGCCGTCATCGACCAGGGAAAAGTTTCGGCAGGGCAGTGGGTAGCTGTTCATGGTTGTGGAGGTGTCGGACTTTCAGCGATTATGATTGCCTCAGCTGTAGGAGCTAATGTAGTGGCTGTTGATATTGATGACTCAAAGCTTGAACTGGCGAAAAAAGTAGGCGCAGTTGTTTTAATCAATTCAAGAAAAGTTGAAAATGTGCCTGAAAAAATTAAAAAACTAACCGTCCGTGGTGCACATGTTTCTGTCGATGCTTTGGGAAGCCAGGAAACATGTTTTAATTCTGTGAGCTGTTTGAGAAAACGTGGAAAACATATCCAGGTCGGTTTGATGACCGGAGATCACAAACATCCTAAAATTCCTATGGACATGGTAGTGGCACATGAGTTAGAAATTTTCGGAAGTCATGGCATGCAGGCATTCAGATACACCGAAATGTTTGAAATGATAAAAACCGGCAAATTAAAGCCTGAGTTATTGGTTGGCAAAACCATTTCGCTGGAAGAAGCTTCTGATGCCTTGGTAAATATGGATGAGTTTGAAAATTTGGGAGTTACCGTGATTAATAAGTTTTAGGAGAAAGATTTAAATATCAAAGTAGAACCAAAATGTAAATTCTAATTTATATACAACTACAAAATCTAAAACAGGCCGTTCGGAGTTTATTTGACTTTTTTTTAAGCATTTGTAAAACAGAATGGAAAATTTAAAAATAACACTTATTCAACCCGACATTATTTGGGAAGATATTCAGGGAAATCTGGAAAAATATTTGGCTATAATTTCCAAAATAGAGTCAACCGATGTAATTGTTTTACCCGAGATGTTTACTACCGGGTTTTCTATGGCACCAGAAAAACTAAAAGAAACTATGAACGGGAGCTCTGTCGGGTGGATGAAGGAGGTGGCCGCGCAAATAAATGCTGCAATTGTCGGAAGTTTAATAATTGAAGAAGGAGGAAAAATTTTTAATCGGGCAATTTGGGTTTATCCTGATAAAACCATCCGAACCTACGATAAAAGACATCTTTTTTCTATGGGAAATGAGCATAACCATTATTCCGGGGGAAACAATAGATTGACCCTCGAATTCAGAGGCTGGAGATTTTGCCCTTTGATATGCTACGATCTGCGTTTCCCGGTTTGGAGCAGGAATACAGAAAATTATGATGTGTTAATTTTTATGGCAAACTGGCCGTCGCCCCGGCACCACGTATGGAAAAATTTACTCACAACACGAGCTATAGAAAACCAATCGTATTGTGTTGGTGTAAACCGTATTGGCACCGATGGAGGAGGAATAAATTACCTGGGAGATTCCACTTTAATTTCACCTAAAGGCTTTGGCGATTTTTTAGGTGAAACTGAAACCAGCCGGACTTTTTCGATATCATATTCAGAGTTACATCAATTTCGCAAGAATTTTCCACTGCTGGATGACAGGGATAAATTCTTTATTCTCGAATAGTTTGAGATACAATATCAATTTATATTCCATCGTGTGCCAATAATTTTTTCAATTCCATTTTTCAAGCGAACTTTTCTTTGAGCTTTTGCAAAACACAACTAAATGATTAGTTGCACAACTATCTAATGGTTAGTTCTTTATGTATTATATTTTAAAATAACTAATATTTTAGTTTGAAAACTAAATATTTAGTTTTATGTTTGTTCGTATAGAAACGCAAAAAAAATAACGGGCTGCGAACAAAGGCTGAATATAGAATTAGAACGAGGAAAGAGAATTGTTAAACATTAATTTAAAAGTTATGGAACAGAAAAAATCGCAAAAAGCCGATCTTGAAAATAAAAGGAATATGTTCTTTTTATTTGGATTAGTAGCAGCTTTAGGTGTCACACTTCTCGCTTTTGAGTGGACAAGTAAACCAAACAAAGCTTCGTCGCTCGGAGAAATTCAGTCAATGGTTGTAGAAGAAGAATTTATTCCTGTAACACGTGAACCCGAAGTAAAGCCTCCGCCACCGCCACCGCCGCCCAAAGTTGTTGAAGTTTTAAATATTGTTGATGATGATGTTGAAATTGAGGATGAACTGGAAATTGAAGATAGTGAAATCGATGACGAAACTGCAATTGACATCAATCCTGTGATCTCTACCATGGCAGAAGAGGAAGAAGAGGAGGAGCAGATTTTATTTAATATCATTGAGGAGCCTGCTGAATTTCCCGGAGGCGACCGGGCTTTGTATAAATATTTGAGTGATCATGTACAATACCCGGTAATCGCTCAGGAAAACGGAATTCAGGGAAAAGTGTATGTGAAATTTGTAATCGATGAACAGGGAAATACGAGCAGGGCAGAGGTTCTTCGTGGTGTGGATTCCTCATTGGATGCCGAAGCTTTACGCGTAATAAACAGCCTTCCAAAATTCAAACCCGGAAAGCAGCGTGGAAGGCCGGTAAAAGTATATTTTAATGCAGTAATTAATTTTCAGCTGCAATAATAAAAACAGTCACACTTTTAAGCTAAAGCAATGGAACAAAAAAAATCACCAAAGGCCGATCTTGAAAATAAAAGAAACATGTTTTTTTTATTTGGTTTGGTTATGGCTTTGGGAGTCACGCTTCTGGCTTTTGAATGGACGACAAAACCGACAAAAGCTGGTTCACTGGGAGAAATTCAATCTATGGTTGTGGAAGAGGAATTTATTCCGGTAACACGTGAGCCTGAAATAAAACCACCACCTCCTCCGCCACCTCCCAAAGTTGTTGAAATTTTAAACATTGTTGATGATGATGTTGAAATAAAAGACGAACTTGAAATTGAAGATTCGGAAGCAGACGATGAAACCATTATTGACGTTGCTCCTGTAATTGAAACAATAGAGGAAGAAGAGGAGGAAGCACCCGAAATTTTTACAATTGTAGAAGAGCCGGCAGAGTTTCCGGGCGGAATCAAAGCGTTATATAATTTTATATCCAAATCGGTTAAGTACCCTGTTATTGCACAGGAGAATGGTATAGAAGGAACCGTTTTTGTAAAGTTTGTGGTTGACGAACAGGGTAACGCAAGCAGCGCGGAGGTTCTCCGCGGAGTAGATGCTTCATTGGATTCGGAAGCGCTCAGGGTGATCAACAGTCTCCCGAGGTTTAAGCCGGGAAAACAAAGAGGAAGGCCAGTAAAAGTTTATTACCATGCAAGAATTAATTTTCAACTTCAGTAAAAAAATAACTGTTAGAAAATTCATATACTTATTTTTATACAAGCAGGAAATGTATACCTGTTTAACTAAACCTTCGGTGTTGACCGAAGGTTTTGGTTTTTATAAAATTGTAATTAAAATAACTAAACAGGTAGTTTAAAAACTAACTTATTAGTTTTAGGTATAGTTTTTGTTACGGGAACAACTGTACTTTATTAAACTTTTAATCAGTATGAAGGAACTTACAAAAGCGGAAGAACAAATTATGCAGCTTCTCTGGAAACAGGAGAAAGCGTTCGTAAAAGATATTATCGATAAAATACCTGAGCCAAAACCTGCGTATAACACAGTTTCCACTATTATCAGGATTCTGGAGAAAAAAGGATTTGTCGATCATAATGCCTACGGAAAAACCCACGAATATTTTCCTTTAATATCAAGAAAGGAATATACGCGGTCTTTTATGAAGAATTTTATGAGGAACTATTTTAGTGGATCTTTCCAGGAGATGGTGTCGTTTTTTGCCAAAGAAGATAACATGAGTCTTGCTGATTTTGATGAATTGGCAGAGGATGTAAAACGCGATTTGGAAAACGAAAATTCTGCTGAAAATGAACCACGCGATTAATTTTATTCTTGAATCCGGCATTAGTCTCTCCGTGCTTGCTCTCATTTATATTTTATTTTTGAGAAGAGAGACCTTTTTTAAACTCAACCGTTTCTTTTTGTTGGGAGCGATTACCTTTTCGCTTGTTCTGCCGTTTTTAAAGTTTCAGATTTTTGGTGCAAATCCGGTTTTGCTGGAAGAGATTACCGTAACACCGTATAAAAACCTTATAGAAGCGGTTACGGTTTATGGAAAAGACTTATCGGGGACGATTGAAGAAGCAATTCTTTCAGCTAATTTTCTGATTCTTGTATATCTGCTTGGAGTTACTTTTTTTCTCTACCGTTTTTTATTTCGGGTTGGAGACCTAACGTATATGATTCTTAAAAATCCAGTTCAAAAATGCGAGGGGTTTAAACTTGTTGTGCTTGACAAAGAGACCAGCCCCTTTTCTTTTTTGAGCTATGTTTTTGTTTCCCGGGCGCAGGAAAAAGATATTAGTTACCACAAAATGCTGGCGCACGAGTTGGAACATATCAAACAGGGACACACATTTGATATTATCGTACTCGAAATACTTTCTGCATTTCAATGGTTTAACCCATTTATGTGGATGTTACGAAGATCAATTCGCGAAAATCATGAATATCTGGCCGATCAGGCGGTATTAAAATCGGGTGTTAAGCGCGGATTTTATAAGAAATTGCTGTTAAATCAATTCGTTGGGTATAATTTTGAAATTGCCAATAACTTCAATTATTCGCTGATAAAAAAGCGCATTAAAATGATGTCAAGAATCAGATCTTCAAAGTTTGCCAACGGGAAAATGATTTTTGGTGTTTTGGCTGCGGTTGGATTGGTTGTTGTTTTTGCCTGCGAAGAAAAAGAATCGTATGAAATGACTCCTGTAAAGCAAAATGAATCAATGACCGTAACTATTTTGGATCAAAAATTAAAAATTGAAGGAGCTGTCGATGGTATTGAAAAAATAAAAAATTTACTTTCCGAAAGTTCCAACATTGAGTTCAGGTACGACAGCGTTGGAAACAATATTGTTTTATCCCCTCAAAAAGGCCAGCTTGAAAATTCTTCGTTAGATTCAGACGAACAAGTTTTTTTTATTGTTGAGGACATGCCTGAATTTCCTGGAGGTGAAAATTCGCTGCGAAAATATATTGCCAATGCTATTATTTACCCTGAAGTCGCTGTTGAAAAAGGAATTCAGGGTAAAGTATTTGTTTCTTTTATCGTGACCAAAAACGGAACAATCGCAAATGCAAAAATTGACCACGGCGTAGATCCCGCCCTGGATAAAGAAGCGCTTCGTGTTGTAAACAGTCTTCCCAAATGGGAACCCGGAAAACAAAAAGGCCAGGCGGTAAATGTTAATTACACAGTGCCGATTAATTTTTCGATGGATGAAGACAGTTGATAAAAAATTATAGTAAAATTATTTCTTAATACAGCTGATATGGATAATCTTAGTAAATATTTAATTCTCATTTTTTTTGTAATTCTACCAGGTTTTGCTTTATCTCAGGAAAAAATAGATTTGCTAATCCTGAATAAAGATTACAATAAAGCTTTGCAACTCATTGATCAGAAACTAAAGGAAGATAAAACCCCAGACTTATATCTAAGGAAAGGACTGATTTATAATAAACTACAGATGTATTCTGAAGCAATTTCGGCATTGGAAAGCGCAAATGAATTGGATGGAGGTAATTTTGATATTTTAGATGAAATAGCGGAAACACATTCAATTTTAGGAAATTATGTAGATGCTATTCCGTATTATGAAAAAGCTCTAAAAGTTAATCCTGATGACTTGGCATTGGCCGCAAAATTGGGACGTAACTATATTAACCTGAAAAATTACAATAAAGCATATTCTATATTTGAACAAATTTATAGCGTAGATACTACAAACGTTTACTGGAATAAACAGTTTGCATTTTGTGCATATCAGCGGAAACAGGTTTTTACTGCCGTTGCTTTGTATGAGAAGGTTATTGCAGCCAATCCGCGTGATTATTCATCTTATTTTAATTTAATAAAATTGTATAAATTGCTGCCGCCATCGGGTAAAATCCAGGAAACGATCGAGCGCGGAATGGAAAGTTTTCCGGAAGATGCCCAGTTTTTTGAAGAACAGGCCGATTATTATTTTTCATCAAAACAATATACCGAGGCAAGAAAAGCATATGAAAATTCTTTTACATTTGGCGGAGACTCGGCATATAAGGTTTTAATGAATTACGGAATTAGTCTTTATTTTGACCGCGATGAACGAAAATCGATATCAATTCTGGATATCTGTGCTGAAGAGGTTGCTAACGATCCTTATGTCTTATTTTATTTGAGCCTCAACTACAAACGTTTAGCTGAATACGAGGATTCGGAAGCATACATGAAAGCTGCAATCGAATCGGCAACTCCTGCTTACCTACCTGAAATGTATCATCATCTGGGGCAAATTTTTGGCCAGCAGCGAAAGTTCGAAGAATCAATCGTTGCTTTAAAAAAAGCGAATGAAATGGATCCTGAAAATCCCGAAGTGCTTTTTGAGATTGCCACTACCTATGAAGAATTTAATGCCAATAAAACACTGGCTTTAAACTATTACCAAATATATTTAAAAGAAGGTGGAGCAAAAGCACGAAACTTCAATTACGCGCACGACCGCATTGAAAAAATAAAGGAAGACATGTTTTTTGATGAATAAAATTTAGTGTTAATCTCCTGTTTTTTCCCTTACCAGATTGGCTAGCTGAACCCTGCTTTTTACGCCTGTTTTGGTGTAAATCCGGTGGGTGTGGTCTTTTACAGTTTGCAAAGTGATAAAAAGTTTTTCGGAAATCGCTTTGTTTGTTTTTCCCGTACAAATTTCAAGAATAATTTCTGCCTCCCGTTTTGAAATTTCATACAGCTCACAAAAGGTGGAAAAATCAATATTCTTCTCTTCCTTTGTGGGATTTGCTTTTATTTCAATCTGAAAAAAAAGAGGAACCAGAATATTTACACCAAAAAGTAAAATGATTGATATGCAGGTTGAAATATATCCGAAAATATAGAAAAAATTCAAGGAAGCAGAATAAATAAGAATACCGAGCAAATACAAAGCAAGATATTTTTTATGAATAAAAAGAGCTCCTCCCTTTTCTTTTTTATTTGAGCTCAGCAAGGGAACAAAAAACAAAGTGTGTACAACCAGATTTAGCAGCAGTAAAATTTGTATGATAAAAAGATCGGGATCTGCCGGCGTTCTGATTTTACCTTTATGTATCAAAAAGGTAATAATCATCGGAACAAATAGTAACAGGGGAAAGAAACTGTAAATAAATCCTTTTTGAATGCGAAATCCTTTCAAATTAAATCCAAATTTCACCAACATAAACCAGCTAACAACCAGAAAAGGAATACCAATCATGGGAATAAACAAAGCGAGTTTGCCCGTTAGTTCTGCATTAAGATTAAAATCAGCAATTAATTGGCGAATGACCATATTTCCCCAAATTCCATATATGAAAAAAGAAAAAAGAAAAATTTGCTGATAAAGCAGTATTTGAAAGATTACTTTTTTGTTGCCCTGGTAAAGTTGGTATGAGATTGAGATTCCGATCACAGCCAATCCTGCGGTTATGATAAAAGTAACAATATAAGCTAGAATCTCAATTTGCATTTCTCTTTCAACTTAAGTAGTATACTGCAATAATACAAAGTCGCCTGTTATACAGTTAACTACCAAAGTAGTGAATATCTAAAATCCTACCAAAGTTGGAAGGTTATTTTTACAATTAACCGTAATTTCGATTCAGAATTAACAGAAAACAGAAACTTTCAAAAAACAACAAGATGAACAATCAGGAATATTTAAGTTTGACTCCAAGTATAGGTGGGAGTTTTAGCTACGGCTGGCGAAAGATGTTTGATAATGCGTTTCTCTATCTGCTGGTAGCAGTAATAATTGCGGGAATACTTAATGGTCCGGTTGGAGCAGGATGGAAAGCAGATGGCAATTTGGGCTGGGGAGCCTTAGTATTATTACCGCTAATGATTTTTGGCCTGGCTTATTCGTTTATGTTTATGCCGGTAATAAATTTTGGTGAAAAATACCTGTTTCTCAAAGCCATGAGAAATGAAGAAGCTGACCTCAAACTGTTGTTTGAAGGATTTAGAACCAACTACTTAAACATAGTGTTGGCTAATCTCATTGTATTTGCCCTGGTTATGATCGGATTTGTAATGCTCATCATTCCCGGAATAATAATTGCCTGCCGGTTGGTTTTTGTGCCTTTGCTGGTAATGGATAAAAATCTTGAACCTATGAAAGCGGTTGAAAGAAGCTGGCAAATGACAAAAGGACACGGTTGGAAAGTATTTTGGATGGGAGTAATTTCAATATTTATTTTTATTGGCGGATTAATTGCATTTTTTGTGGGTGTTCTCCTCTCGTTTATGTGGATACATTCAGCGTTTGCAACTTTATATCAGTCCATTTTGAACCAGGATGATGACGAAAATCCAATACCCATTTTAGGTGTTAACGAAGTATAAAAGCAAGTTCAAGCAAAACGAAAGCCCTGGAATTTTTCCGGGCTTTTTGTTTTTATTAAACTTCTTTACGTATTTTGGAAAACTAAAACTACTTGAATGAAGAAATTGTTTTTCCCTGTTGTTTTATTGTTTTGTTTTGTGGTATCTAAAGCCCAGTATTTTCAAACAGGCGAAGACCCTGCTTCTATTAAATGGAGACAGATCAATACAACTAATTTTCAGATTATTTATCCGGACTATTATGAAACCCAGGCACAAAAATTGACGTGGGTTTTGGAAAAAGTATATAACTACGGAGGCCACTCTTTAAAACACAAACCAAAAAAAATCTCTGTTATTCTTCATACGCAAACCGTAAAATCAAACGGACTGGTAGCCTGGGCACCTAAAAGAGCTGAATTTTATACTACTCCTCATCAGGATATTTATCCGCAGGATTGGCTGGAGCAATTGGCTTTACACGAATTCAGGCATGTCGTTCAGGTCGATAAGATTAACAGCGAAATCCCCGGGCTCATAAAAGCGATTCTGGGTGAACAGGGAACAGCACTCATTTTCGGAGGTTATTTGCCATGGTGGTTTATCGAAGGCGATGCAGTTGCTACTGAAACGGCACTTAGCAAATATGGGCGGGGGCGTTTCCCTTCCTTTTTAATGGAACATAAGGCGCAGGTAGTTGAAAAAGGAATTTATTCTTACGACAAAGCCTATAATGGGGCCTATAAAGATTTTGTTCCCAATCATTATAAGTTAGGTTACTACCTGGTTGGAAATGGGCGTTTAAAATACGGTACTGAAATCTGGGATTCCGTGCTGACAAATGTCGGACGACAACGCTTTCTTGCATTTTCGCCGTTTAATTCAACATTGAAAAAATTTACAGGAAAAAATAAAGTTCAGTTTTATCACGCTGTTTTTGATAGTTTAAAAACAGTTTGGACAGAACAAGACAAAAAATATTCATCAGCCTCATTTCAAAAAGTTTCAGGAGAGAATGTAAGGTTTACCAGTTATAAATACAATCATTGGTTAAACGATTCATTGATAATTTCGTACAAAACATCTCTCGATAAAATAGGCCGGTTTGTATCTATTGACAGATACGGGAATGAGAAAGATCTTTTTTTTCCCGGAACTATTTTTAATGAATCAGTAGATTACAGGGAAAATATACTTGTGTGGTCCGAACAGGTCCCTGATCCCCGCTGGTCGCACAGTGGAAAATCATTAATAAGAATTTTAAATCTCAACAATAAAAAAAAGGCTGAGTTTTATCCGGAGTTTAAAGGTTTTAGTCCTTCCATATCTCCCGATAAATCGAGTGTTGCACTGGTCGAAACCGATTTTTCAAATAACTATTTTGTTTCTGTTTATTCCGTTCCATCGGGAGAATTGCTCCATCGTTTTCAATCAAAGAATAACAACTATTTCTTTTCTCCTGAATGGTTGAATAAAAATGAGATAGCGCTTGTTGTTTTAACAAAAAACGGAAAAAAGCTGGCCAAAATAAACCTCCGGACAAATGATATGGAAATATTGGTTGAAAAAGATTTAGGTGAAATAAAACAATTAATATTTGAAGGAAACTCGTTATATTTTATAAGCAGCTACTCCGGAAAGAATGGTTTGTATTCATATAATTTAAATGACAAGAATATACGTTATTTATACGAACCAAGATTTGGAGCTGAATACCCGGCTATTTCAGCTAATGGGAAAATCCTTTTAAGCAATTACACTTCCGATGGTTTCAGTTTGATAAAGCTGGAGGAAATAAGCCCCGTTGCAATAACAAGCGTGCAAAGAGCTAAATATTTTCTTGCCGATGCACTTGCCAAACAAGAACTTGGTATCCCTGATTTCGATGCGCCCGATACTTTAGGGTACCGCTCAAAAAAATACAATAAAACGGCACATTTACTTAACTTCCATAGTTGGGCGCCGGCGTTTGTCGATGTCAATTCATATGAAATTACGCCGGGAGCAAGTATTATGTCGCAAAATAAGCTGGGAACGGCTGAAACTATTTTAGGGTACAAATGGGATGTTACAGAAGAAACGGGGCAGTTTTATGCCAGGTATACATACAAAGGTTGGTATCCTGTTTTGAGTTTTGAAGTTAGTAAGGGAAACAGGGCTTCACAATACTATCAGATTCGACAAACAAAAAATGAGCAAGGTGAAGTTATACATCAGGATACAACTTTGCAGGACTTTACATGGAAAATTACAAGTGCCCAAGCAAATATTAGCGTACCTTTTACATTGACAAGAGGACCGTTTAACAGACTCATTCAACCAGAGGTTCAATACGAATATACCGGTTACAAACACAATCCATCAACTCCCGATAATTTTTTTAAAGGAAATTATCAGTCTGTTACATACAGGTTATATTATCATCAGCTTTTAAAACAAGCATCAATGGATGTTTATCCTGATTTTGGAATTGTGCTTGACGGCTATTATCAACACTCGCCGTCGGGAGAAACAAATCTGGGGAACCAAAGTGTTTTACAATCAATTTTATACCTACCGGGTTTGATGAAAAATCACGGAATTAAAATCTACGGAGGAATTCAGGATAAGAATGTCAGTGAGTCTTTTAGCTTTTCCGATGTTGTAAGGTACCCAAGAGGCTGGGGTAGAATTAGTACAACTGAAATGTATACTGTAGGCACTGATTATAAGTTTCCGATATTTTACCCCGAATGGAGTTTGGCCGGCCTCTTGTATCTGCAACGTGTTAAAGCTTCCTTTTTTGGTGATTTTGCCCGCCTGAAAGGAAATGTTTACGATGATGGGAAAATAGTAGGAAGATATACTAAAGATATTTCTTCTGTAGGACTTGAAATAACAGGCGATGTTAACTTTCTAAGGTTTTATGCTCCTGCAAGTATCGGTCTGCGTGGATCGTATCTTCCTGAATTAAACAATATGTACTTTGATTTATTATTCTCAGTCAATTTTAGCTCTCTTTAGTGTAAATACGGTTATTTCTGCCGGCATGTCAATTCTCCAGGGAATTCCCACGGTTCCAAGTCCGGTATTTACATAAAGGAAATTGTTTCCATCCTGATATAAACCACCCCAGTTCTTTCGGGTTAAGTAAGCAAGGCTAAAAGGAATTCCGCCCAATTTCATTCCCCACTGTAACCCATGTGTATGTCCTGAAAGAGTTAACTGGTAGTTTCCATTTTTTTTTACAACAGTTTCCCAGTGAGCCGGATCATGTGTCATTAAAATTTTAAAAGCATCTTCTGGAATTCCTTTTCCAGCCCGTTCCAGATTAGCATATTGCGGAAAAGGCGGATGTCCCCAATTTTCAACACCTACCACAAAAATGGAGTCGGTACCCCGATAAATAACTTTGTTTTCATTTCGCAGTAGCTGAAATCCAAGATTTGAATTTGAGAACACGATTTCGTCAAAATTATCTTGCTTTAGCGATTCGGTTTTCCAGTTCGTATAATCACCATAATCATGATTCCCAAGAACAGAAAAACTTGTTCCCCTGGAGTTTAACTCATCAAAAATGCCATTCCACCCCTCTGTTTCATATGAAAAGTTATTGACTAAATCACCAGTAAATAAAATTAAATCCGGGTTAATGTCTCTGATTTTTTGTTGGACTTCTGTTAGTAGCTTGTTCGATTTTTTTAGACTTCCCAAATGTATATCTGATATATGGACAACTTTGAAATTTTCAAACCCTTCAGGAAGCGCAGAAAAATAAAGCTTTTCATTTGTAGTTTTAATCTTATTCTTTCCTGCTGACAAACCCCAAAGCATTGTTATCCCCAGGCTAATTGAAATGATAAGGCCTGCAAAGGGAATGACTCTTTTACTTCTGAAGACTTTCCCTAACACATAAAATAAACTTAAAACAATCTTCAATGTTAGGTCGATAAACAGAAAAGCATTAAAGTAAAAATAAGTAAGATAGTTATCTGCTTCTCTTGGCTGGTTGGGATAAATATATAAAAAGACAAAAAAGAAAATAAACATAATAACATACAGCCAATAGCCAATTTTAAATCTTTTGTTTCGAAGAAGTTTTCTGAGATCTAAATAAGCTCCCAAACATGCGAGGATGTATAATCCTGTAAAAAGGAGTATGTATAGCAGTTGAAACGATCGCATTTTTCTAAAATTTATCTATTTCTATTTTCTTCTGAATTATTTTAAACCACTTAATCTATTAACTAAGTATCACATCAATAATAACTTGTCTCAAATATTTTTATATTTTAAGTCCATGAGAATCCAATATTTTTCTTTTTATGACTGAATGTACATCAATTTTTTGTTCTTGCTATGTTAATGCTAATTTTTGAATAAAAAAACGTATTTAATACGAATATTGTATCTCGGCTGGCATTCATTAATTAAGACAGTTGACCTCGAAAATTAGCTATTTCCATATCCTCTTTAACAGCATTTATGTATGTTACATATGAAACTAGAATATTTTAATATTACAAATCTATACATGAAGTACTTATGCGCAACAAGCGTTAAATGTATAAATGTAAACAAATGTGATTTGCTAAGCAGAGGTGCAATTTCAACTCAGTTTACCTGAAGAAGCAGAAAATTTTATAAAAGTAAACAGAATTATTAATAATTCTACAATAAATTATAGAAATTTATTTGGTGTAGCTCAGGTTACTGTAAATAAGTTATACAATTAGTATATCACTCATTAAATCAATTACTTAAATATATTTATATTAAGCTAATTATAATAATAGGTTTTTATGCAACAGAAAATGACCCAAATTTTATATATATTTACTCATAATCTACTATCATTCAGTTTTTTATGGTATTTAATTAATCTGAATTATACTGCAGAATGAATGAAATAAACGTCCTTTTATAAATAAAATTTATAAAACGCCAATGTAAATTTATTTGCAATTCTGAATAAAATAGTTACATTTGTATATCTATCTTAATTAAAGATAGAACACAACTTCTGGCACATAAAACCAAACAGAGATGAAAGAGCGAATTCAAAAATTTATTGATTACAAAGGAATAGCAGCCGGTGAGTTGGCTTCACTTCTCGAAGTACAGCGTTCAAATATCTCTCATATCTTAAATGGCCGAAATAAACCAGGAGCTTCTTTGATTGAAAAAATGCTTGTTGTATTTCCCGAGTTGAACGCCAGGTGGTTATTGACAGGAGAAGGGAATATGATAGAAAAAGCACAAGAACAGTTCGTTAAAAATGAAACCGGTCAGAAAGAGAGTCCTCAAAAAAGAAGTAAAAGCACAGAGTCCTCAAATCATTTGTTAAATAACAAGCAAATAGACAAAATAGTACTGCTATATAACGACGGTACATTTGTTACATATAATAATAAATAGACAAAGATATTTTTGGTCGGTATTGTGAAATGTCATTTATTGTTTGAACAAATCAAAAAAAATAAAACAAATAATAAAAACCAATAGCAACTTAATAGGTAGTTATTGGTTTTATATATCAATATTTTTCATAATCTACTCATTCACATCTATTTAATCAATTGTATTAAAGTTACTAAATGCATTTTCACAAACCTAGTTAACATTTCTGTCCATGTGTTACAATTCGATATACTAT